>NC_014002.1:1341616-2012424 GCF_000025865.1 Methanohalophilus mahii DSM 5219 | reverse complement strand
GGTAAAGACCCCTTTATTTCAACTGCACTATTAAAATTTATAACAATATCTATACTTAGTTTAAGAATGTGTAAAGGAACAAAAAAAGGTAGACCCCTTCGTTTCGCTTGGAAAGTTTATAAAGGAGAGAGACCCTATGATTTCAACTGGAGTGAAGGAAAAAATATGAAATACATATTTTAATATGCTGAAAAAATATAGCAGTGTAAGTAGAGAGGTTTTAGTATATAAAACTTTGTTTTACAAAAATCCCTTTTTTCAAACTAAACTCTGTTTCCAATAGAAACCATGGGGTCCCCCTCCAGGAATTCCCGCAATTGCAAAGTAAATCTGAAAATGAAATATAACTCAAAACGATTATAATTAAAAAGCTCTTCTAGGAAAAAGATTCCCATGTATAGCAATGGTATCGCAAGAGATTCAGTTCTAAAGGAATTATCTCAACAGAAAAACAGGGATAGTGATTACAGGAAAGTTTTGAGTTCCATGTGTACCTATCCACATGAAATAGCATAGCATGCCCATTGCACTTTCATCGAGGCTAATATGGGAGACCCAGGTCTTTTTCAGGGAACATTTGAACTGGAAGAACAGGTCATGGAGATGCTGGGTGCCATGTTACATCTTCCTTATGCCTGTGGTTATATCAGTACAGGAGGCACTGAATCAAATATTCAGGCCGTAAGAGCTATGCGTAATCGTAATAGATCTATTATACATCCTAACATTGTTGTTCCTGATTCAGCTCATTTTTCCTTTGATAAGGTTGGTGACCTTTCAGGTATAGATATACGCAGAGCGACTCTTTCTGATAATTTGCAGGTGGATACGGATGCAGTTAATTCCCTTATAGATACCAATACGGTAGGATTGGTAGGTATAGCCGGTACTACCGAGTTTGGACAGGTAGATCCTCTTGAAACCCTTTCTGACATAGCTATTGAAAATGGTTTACCTTTCCACGTAGATGCGGCTTTCGGCGGCTTTGTACTGCCTTTCCTTAAAAATAAATATAAATTTGATTTTGAAATTGCAGGTGTATCTTCTGTCACAATAGATCCTCACAAAATGGGTCTAAGTACCATTCCTTCAGGAGGATTGCTTTTCCGCCACAGTCTTGATCTTGATAATCTGGCGGTAAAGACACCTTATCTTACTATAAGCAGTCAGTATTCCCTGACAGGTACCCGTAGCGGAGCAGCTGTGGTATCCACCTACGCAGTCATGCGTCATCTTGGAAGAAAAGGTTATGGTACCATCGTACAACGATGTATGGATATGACTGACAGGCTTGTTGCAGGAGCCAGGAATATAGGAATCCAGCCGGTGATAGAACCGGTGATGAATATCGTGGCACTGGATGTGGAGTCACCAACTGAAATCCAAAGCAGACTTTACGAGGATTTTGGGTGGCGCGTTTCTCTTACGAGAAATCCGCAGGCATTAAGATTGGTTATAATGCCTCATCTGGATAATGAGATTATAGATATGTTTCTTGCGAATTTAGATACTGTTGTAAACAGGTCTTAAAATAAAAAAATAAAAGGGTGTTTTGTATCACGGTTGAGGGGATGATCGATGGCACCTAGCCTTGAAACTTGTAAAGGCGTGTGCCCATCGAATCCGTGACTATTTTCTAATAGGTCGACAGGGTATATATTTTAAAACCAAGCGTTGTGAAAGTAATGTACTGGAAGGGAGTACTGATACCCCTGAAGTGGCAATGACTTGAAATCAGTCAACCACATAACCCATGGACTTTAGGTGTGGGAGTATGTCAGTGGAACTAAATAACTAAATAATAGGAACTTTAAAAGGTTCAGTTATGAAAACTTCTTTCAAAATCGGTACTTTAATGGGTATTCCCATATTGATTCATATTTCTTTTCTTATTGTACTGTTTCTCTTTGCATTTGTTTTTTCAAGTGTACCTGAACCCGTTGGGTTTGCAGATGTCCAGCCTGCCATATTAGGTTACGGCCTGTCCCTCATGCTAACGATTCTGCTTTTTACATGTGTACTCTTGCATGAGCTGGGCCATTCATATTTTGCAAAAAAATATGGGGTTGAGATAAATAACATCACTCTTTTCTTGATAGGCGGTGTATCTTCCATGGAAGAGATGCCCCGTGAACCCGCCCAGGAAGCAAAAATGGCTTTTGCAGGACCATTTGTAAGTTTTTTGATTGGAGGTATCCTGTTTGGATTAAATTTAGTGATAGATATGATGGTTGCAGGTTATTCTACCACTATACCTTATCGTCTTGTGTATATCCTTGCTTCCATCAATATTGTGTTGGGGGCATTCAACTTGATTCCTGCCTTCCCCATGGATGGTGGCCGGATCTTGCGTGCATTTTTTGCCCGCCATATGAATTATATACAGGCAACCCGTAACGCAGCGAATGTCGGTAAATTTTTTGCTTTTCTGCTGGCACTTTTGGGTATTCTTTCCAATCCCTGGAATCCCTGGCTTTTGTTGATTGCGGTATTTGTTTATATGGGAGCCTCTGGAGAAGAACGTTCCACTGCTGTTACCCGTACCCTTGAAAATGTCAAGGTAAAGGATGTGATGAGCAGTGATGTTATTTCAGTTTCTCCTGAGATGAACCTGGAAGAGCTCGTACAATTCATGTTTGACCATAAACACATGGGTTATCCCGTAATCCAGCACAATGTTTTAAAAGGCATTGTTACGTTTACGGACGTACATAAGGTAACGCAACTGGACAGGATAAGTACCCTAGTTTCCGATGTGATGACAAGGGATGTGGTTACGATCTCACCTGGCGATAATGCAGCGGAAGCCTTCAAGGTCCTGAACAATAATAACGTGGGCCGCCTTGTGGTAATGGAAGATGGAGAGATCATCGGTATCCTTTCAAGAACAGACCTTATGCATACAATGACACTTCTAAGTGAGTAAAACAGGGATTTTAATGGTCAGTGACCCGTATATTACCGACTCCCGGCAGGACACCATGAGCTATAACTATGAAAGCGCCACCAGCTCTTCAGAAGTTCGGCAACACGATTTTTCAACAGATTCCACTTCTGAAAATGTGGCTCCTGCTCCTTCCAGGATAAGCCTGGTGGGAACGGCCCATGTTTCGGAAAAAAGTATCCGTGAAGTAAAGGAGACAATTCACAACCAGCAACCTGATGTCGTTGCGGTTGAACTGTGCAAGGGTCGCTATGATGCCCTTAAGGGTAAGACCCAAACCTCGGATATATCTGTTAAGGAGCTGCTTGCAGAGGGCAAGGTCTATTTTTTCCTTGTCCATATGCTGCTTGCCCATGTCCAGAAAAGGATAGGGAAGGATATGGGTGTACAGCCAGGCGCTGAAATGTTAGCTGCGATTGAAGCAGCAGAGGAAATAGGGGCTGATGTTGCCCTTGTGGACCGGGATATCCAGGTAACCCTCCAGCGTTTCTGGGGAAAAATGGGTTTGATAGAAAAAACAAAAATGGTAGGAACCCTTATAGCCGCGGCCTTGGGAATTGGAGGCGGAGATGATATCGATATAGATAATATCACCGAACAGGATACAGTTACAGTCCTGATCGAGGAATTACGTCATACATCCCCCAGTGCTGCAGAAGTACTGATTGATGAGAGGGATGCCTACATTGCAGGCAGTCTGGTAAGAACGGCTGCAGGTGGCGGCAAGAACATAGTGGCTGTTGTGGGTGCGGGTCACAGGAGTGGTATCGAGAAATATCTCTCCAACCCCAAAACAATACCTCCGTTATCATCGCTGGTAACCCTTCCCAAAAAGCGTTTTAGTTTGATGAAAGTCTTCGGTATCGCGATCGTAGCCCTGGCACTTGCTACCTTTCTTTTACTGATCCTTTCAGGGACTTCCATTAAACTCCTGTTGATCGCCTTTGGCTGGTGGTTTATCATAAACGGTACCCTGAGTGCCCTGGGAGCAACCATTGCCGGGGGACATCCCTATTCGATAGCAACATCCTTTGGTGTGGCTTGGCTGACTTCCTTGAATCCAATGATGGCAGCCGGCTGGTTTGCAGGTCTTGTGGAGGCAAAACAGCGCCATCCCACGACCGACGATTTCAAAGCTATGATGAATACAGAATCCTTTGCAGAGGCACGTAAGAATAAGTTTTTCAAAGTAGTTCTGGTGGCAGCCCTGGCAAATATCGGAAGTGTGGTCGGTACATTCCTGGGAGCCTGGGTTATGATACAGGTCACAGGAGTGGATCCGCTGGAATTGATACGCAATTCCCTATCGTCTGGATTATCCCTGCTGGGCCTTTAAGAAACATAGAAAACTTAGTTGCGGGAAAACCAGTTCCAGATTTTCCCACTTTCCTCTCTGTCAACATCAGCGATTGTAAACCGGTTTCCGCCTCTTGATGACAATACGGAAATCCTGATTGTGTCCAGGTCACTCATGCGCTGGAAAGGGTTGGAACTTATCTGCATAGTCTGGATATGGTCCCTCAATACGAATACCTGATAGCGATGGATATTCCGGAATCTGAGCGTTAATTGTTCTTCCAGAATAGCAGTTCCTCCTGTATTGTAACGGGAAAGTCCCAATAAGAAGGCAGGGGGCAGGACCAGCAAGGATACCCATCCGTAGGGAACCAGCTGGAGCAATAAAACAATCACAAGAACCGGAACTACTAAACGTATAATGTAGCGTTTCCTTGATCTTAATGGCAGGGGATGCATATCTTCAGGGATACTGTATTCGGGGAACATATTGTCCATGAATTTTGACAGTTGTCTTGCATGCAGCAGGGGATATAATGTAGTCACATAATCCTGTTTTTCAGAGCTGCCTCCGGCAACCTCTGCATAGATGGAACACAGGCTGAAAGGCTGTCGCAACAAACTCTTCTTTACAGACAGGGCCTGAATTCGTTTCATATTCAGGTTGTATTCCTTTTGTTCAATAAGGCCGTAAGATATCCGGATGTCATCTTCCTGGCGTTGTAGGGTGAAATTGGCGTATTGGATTGCAAAGACCAGGGTTGATATGATCCACGAAAGCAGCAATAATCCAAATATTAGTATCAGAAGTAGACTGATATTGACATTGTTCTGGGAAATTACCTGCTCAAGAACAAGCCCTAGATATCTTTCAGGAATATATGGATAAAGCTGGGATAATGCAGCTGCTATAAGAGAAAAAAGCAACATGAACCTTCCTGAAGTGGCTCCTGCCAGAAGCAGGTTCCATAGTGGGACATTGTAAGTATTTACATTGGCGTTCCTGGTTTCTGATTCCTCTGTATGATTTTTGCTGGACCTGTCTGTTGCATGGTTTTCTAAATAGGTCTTTATGTTCTGGCTTTCCTGCAGGGTTATAGCAGTGAGGGACAGTTCTGCTTCTGTACTGCCGGCTGTTTTGACATGTAAACTTGTGATCCCCAGGAGTTTTTGTATAAAATTTGTGATTACATTAACTGTCTGGACTCTTTCCCTCTTGATTGATCTTTCCTTTTTAAACAACAATCCCTTTCTTATGTGCAGGTAGCCGTTTTCATACTGATAGGTGAAAAGATACCATTTTGCTGTAGAATAGGTAAGGGTTGCGATCAAAGCAATAGCAGCCAGAAAAGGAATATCCACACTACTCAATTCATTCCTTGTTGATAATGCAAAGAAGAACACTGGTGGTATTGCATATATTATGCTTTTGACCGTCTCCAGAATAATCATGAATGGATGCTGGCGTTTATATTCAGACATCTTCATCACTTACTCTTGCAAGAGCTGCTATTTCTCCCATGAGCTCTGCAGCTTTTTCCCTTGATAAAGCGGGAATGTAGTGGTCTGTAGCAGCTGTAGAGATCCTTAATGTTGCCAGCCCGAAAAATCTCATCACAGGACCATGTTCAGTATCAACATGCTGAATCCTGACCATGGGAATAAGAGTTCTTCTGATAATGAAAATTCCATTCTGAATGTCGACTTCATTTTCTCTTATTTCATAGCGCCAGAAACGTATCCTGAGTTGGGGTGCAATTATTGCCGACCATAATGTGAATACTGTCACCAGTGCTATGCCTATCCAGCCCCACTCTCGTGGCAAATCCCACGCAGGACCTATCAGAAAAATGTATGCTGCTGGAATTGAAAAGAGGATAATACCTATCAAGAGTCCGCTTACAAACCAAGATTTCAATGCACGCGAATCGATACGCTCAGAGGGTTCATTTTCAAGCATCATTACCGAATCCGAAAAAAGAAAAAAGAGGAACCCGTATCATACGAGGTCATGAAGATTGAATTTGTAGGGGCCAAGGTTTCCGCCGTAGTTGCCTGCAGAAATCTTCTTGATACCCGGAACTTTTACGGATGCCTTTATACCGGCTGACATTGCGCTGGAGATTGCTTCCTCGCTGACACCATTGATAACGATCTCGTAAACTGCTCCCACACCTTCTGGGATCTGGGTATCCTCAATCTGGTCCCTGATGGAGGGGCAGAACTTTTCGTTTGCTGTTGCTTTGAGGAAAGTGTACTTGTTGGCACCTGGTTTGGAGCCGCTGGCCACGATACCACCGGGGAATGGTGTAATGGAGCCTTCTACCTTCTCTATGGCTTCAACTGCTGCTTCTGCAGCATTGAGGGCACTCATCTGGCAGTCTCCGAAAATGAAGAAATTGCCGCCTGCCACACCTTTTACTCCACCCATGGAGTGCTCGGTGATGAAGTCGCCTTCCATCATTGGGATCTTATATGCCTTCCTGCCACCGACTTCGGTTTCGGATTCGGTACCATCTGCGAAGAATTTGAGCTTGAAACCGGTGTCAAACTGTTTTTCAGCATCCGGAAGACCATTGAACATTGCTGTTGTGGGAGCGGTCAATACGCACTGACCCAGTCTTTCCAGGAGCTGTTCTTCCAGGGACTTGTAGCCGAAGGTGCAGATCTGGATGTACACACCAGGTCTTCCGTCGGGGGTTTCATCCGGACTGGCAACCCTTTCGATACCGCCTTCTGCGGGACACATGATGACAGAGGTACCAAAACCTGTAGCTTCCTGTGCAGCTACCCTTGCCCATTTTTCGTTCACGGCTGTGATCAGTACTCTTCCGATCTTTATCGGGAATGCTTCTGCAAAAGTATCTTCGATTTCTACTCCGTTAATTTCCATAATGACACCTGCTCTTTAATTAAGGATACAAGGGAGATACTGTTTGCAGTACAAATAATCTTCGACATTGCTTTTTGTCTCATTCAAGGGTGAGGAATTTTGCGTTGACTGCAACTATAACCGTACTCAGCGACATAAGTACCGCCCCTACAGCCGGGGACAGCAGGATTCCCTGTCCGGCCAGCACCCCTGCTGCAAGGGGGATGGCAATGGCATTGTAACCTGTGGCCCAGAACAGGTTCTGCTTCATCTTCCCGTAGGTTTTTGCCGAGAGGTCCAGGACAGTTATTATATCAAGGGGATTGCTGCGTACCAGCACAATATCCGCTGTTTCCACAGCCACATCCGTTCCTGCCCCTATGGCCACACCCAGGTCTGCGCGGGCCAGGGCTGGTGCATCATTCACACCATCACCTGTCATTGCTACACGCAGTCTGCGCTCCTGGATTTCCTTGATCTTCCCTTCTTTTTCCTGTGGGAGCACTTCGGCAAAGTATTCGTCAAGGCCTATGTTTTCCGCTACCCAGCGGGCTACATTATCATTATCCCCTGTAAGCATCATACAACGTATGCCCCGCTCTTTAAGGGTTGCAATAGCCTGTTTTGATTCAGGACGTATAATGTCTGCAAGGGCTATGGCACCAATTAGCCTATCCTCCTCAACCACGAAAACAACAGTTTTACCCTGAGCTGTTAACCCCTCGGTTTCAGCTGCGTCAGGTTCTAACCTCTGGTCAGCTATATAGGATCCACTTGCAACTGTGATTTGCTTACCTTTAACTGTAGCAAAGGCGCCCTTACCCGGGATACTGTTAAAATTCTCAATAGGATATTTTTCCTTTGCCGATTCCACAATACCCCGGGCTATGGAATGTTCCGATTCGGCTTCTACCGAAGCAGCCAGTTTCAGGATTTCTTCTTCTGATACATTCTCAAAGGCAATTATATCGGTGACCCCGAACTTTCCTTCAGTCAGGGTGCCGGTCTTGTCAAAAACCACCGCATCTACCTCATGTGCCTTTTCAAACGCTGCCCTGTCCTTGATAAGCAGCCCGTTGTTGGCAGCCAATGCAGAGGATACTGCAATCACAAGGGGAATTGCCAGGCCAAGGGCATGGGGACATGTGATTACCATTACGGTAACCGCTCTTTCCAGGGAAAAGGCAAAATCGTAACCAGCCAGGTTAGCCCAGGCAAACAATGTTATCGCACCTGCACTTAAGGCTATGATGGTCAGCCACAGGGCAGCCCGGTTGGCCAGGTCCTGTGCACGGGAGCGACTTTCCCGGGCCTGTTTTACAAGTTCAATTACCTGGGAGAGGAAGGAATCGGAACCGGTTTTTTCGATTATGATCTCCAGGGAGCCTTCCCCGTTGATGGAACCACCGATAACCTCATCATCCTTTTCTTTGGATACCGGAGTGGTTTCCCCGGAAAGCATTGCTTCATTGACCGAGGATTGTCCCTTCACGATACTACCGTCTGCGGGGATCTTTTCTCCGGGTTTGACCAGTAATCTGTCCCCCTTTTGCAAATCCCTGAGGGCTACATCCTCTACCTCACCATCTTTTCCCAGACGGTGAGCTTTTGAGGGCATGAGTTTTGCCAGTTCCTCAAGAGCCATGGAGGCTCCCATTACAGATCTCATCTCGATCCAGTGGCCCAGGAGCATGATGTCGATAAGGGTTGCCAGTTCCCAGAAAAAGAACTTGCCTGCCAGCCCGAATACCACCAGGCTGCTGTATATGTAGGCCACGCTGATGGCAACGGCAATCAATGTCATCATGCCGGGCTGGCGGGATCTGAGTTCACTGACCAGCCCTGTGAGGAAGGGTTTGCCACCATAGAAGAAGATCAGTGTGGAAAAGGCAAAAAGCAGATAAGAGGCACCTTCAATTGTCGGTAGGCTCACTCCTATACTTTCCAATGCCTGTCTGATTATCGGTGACAAAAATAGGATTGGTATTGTAAGAACCAGTGATACGAAAAAACGTTTCTTAAAATCTTCCAGCATCATTGCATGATGCGAATGTCCATTATTTTCTCCATGTTCCATTTTATTCCTCCTCAAGTCTTTCCCCGCAACGTTTACAGTAGTCAGCATCCAGATCATGTCCCTGAAAGGCACAACCCGGACATTTTTTTGAAAACATATTTCCTTTCGTCTGTTTTACGATTTTTGTTTTATCATCCTCACTGGAAACCCGGATTATCGATTGTGTGATTATCCCTGTAGGTATAGCGATGATAGAATAACCGATTATCATTACCAGTGAAGCGATGGTCTTTCCCAGAAATGTTGTGGGTACAATATCCCCATAACCTACCGTTGTTATGGTAACGATTGCCCAGAAAATACTCTGGGGAATACTGGTGAACTGGGGATTGGAACTTTCAACCACATACATAACAGAACCCAGAATCACGACCAGATTCAAAACCGTGAACAGGAAAACTATGATTTTGCGCTGACTCTCCCGCAGTGCCCTTATCAGCAGATCGGCTTCAGAGAGGTACTGCACGAGTTTAAGTACCCTGAATATCCGCAACAGTCTCAGTATACGTATAACAAGGAGATATTGACCGCCGGGCAGGATTACTGTCAGGTAGGTAGGCAGTACTGCCAGTAAATCTATCACACCAAAAAAGCTGGTCGCATATCTTTTTTTGTCCCTGACACAAATAAGTCGCAGGATATATTCGATGGTGAACAGAATGGTGAAATCCCATTCCAGCATGTAGAGGCTATGGTGGTGAACAGATGCTATGGAATGCACGCTGTCCAGCATTACAATGACAACACTTCCCAGGATAGCAAATATAAGTGCTATATCGAAGGCCTTTCCAGGAGGTGTATCTGCCCCGAAGATTATATCGTACAGGTCTCTTCTCCAGCCTGCATGAGAGGGCCTGTTCTCATATGGGTTGTATTTTTTCATGGCTAACCTCCGGACATTCCTCTCCCTAATTTCTCATGTGTTTCCCGCTGGTTATAATTTACTCTGTTGCAAGCCGAACATTTATTAACGATCAGCCAGATATGAGATACGTCTCAATTTTGAGATGGAGTATTTCGCATGCATCTAATTCCAGCACTGAAAGAACTGGGCCTTCTGGGCGGGCTGAATAATCCGGTTAAACTATCCTCAGCTGAGTTTGCCGAATACATGGCGACCAGCTCCAAGACTTCGGCTAGGATTCTCAAATCCCTGGAAGATGAAGGTTATATTGAGAGGCGTATTGTGCCTGGTGGACAGGAAGTGGCGCTGTTGGAAAAGGGTCGGCAATTGCTGAAAAAGGAATACGAGGATTACAGGCATATATTCACCGAAACCGTTGAAAAAAAGTCGATTCAGCTGCGGGGGTCTATTGTAAGCGGGCTTGGTGAAGGTCACTACTATATCGGCCAGGAAGGCTATCAGAGGCAATTCGGGGACAAACTCGGTTTTGCTCCTTACCCCGGAACTCTCAATGTGCATCTTGATGACCTTAGCCTGAAGTTCAGGGATAAGCTTGCAGAAAGTGCTGTGATCCCGATCTCCGGTTTCACAAATGGGGAGCGTACTTTCGGTGCATGTCATTGTTTCTGTGTGAAAGTTGAGGGGTTTGAGGCAGCAGTTGTGGTTCCCGACAGGACCCATTATCCGGCTGATCTGCTGGAGATAATCTCCCCTGTTAAATTGCGTGATGAGCTTGATTTGAAGGACGGAGATGAGGTTGAGGTTACCGTTGATTATTGATTGGAGGCATTTAGTATGGACAATTTAAAAATTTCAGATCCCGAAGTGAAAAAGGGTGTTGAGGCAGTTGAGCGGGGAGAAATGGTATTTATATTTGATTCGGACAGCCGGGAAGGCGAGACGGATTTTGTTATTGCGGCCTCAGCTATTACTCCTGATGATGTGCGCTGGATGCGTCGCGATGGGGGGGGGCTGATCTGTACTGCCCTGGCCGATGAGGTCTGTACGACGTTGGGTCTGCCTTTCATGGCAGATTTGCTGGCAGAAGGGGCAGGCAGATGGCCTGCAATTGGTAATACCGTGGAGCAGGCCGGTGATCTGGCATATGATAGTCGTTCCTCATTTTCCATCTGGGTCAATCACAGGAACACCCGTACCGGTATCCCGGATAACGACCGGGCCCTGACCATCAACAAACTGGCTGAAATCTCTGAAAAAGGTAGGAACGGTGAAGCCGTTGTATTTGGAGACGAGTTCCGGGCTCCGGGGCATGTTGCATTGCTACGGGCAGCTGAAGGGCTTGTGGAAAACCGCCGGGGCCAGACCGAGCTTTCGGTTGCTCTTGCAGAGATGGCCGGTATAACCCCTGTCATGGTAGTCTGTGAAATGCTGGATGATACCAACGGCAAAGCCCTTTCAAAAGAAGACGCAAAAACTTATGCCCAGTTGCATGGATGTGTTTTCATGGAAGGTGCCCAGATCACAAAAGCCTATACCGAATGGGCGGCCCGGCAGAAAAAGTGATATAGGGAAAGTTCCTATTAGGACCAATCCCCGTGGGACCGTAGGGTAGCCTGGTCCATCCTGCAAGGCTGGGGGTCTTGCGACTGGAGTTCAAATCTCCGCGGTCCCACCATACATTAGTTCTTTTTTCAAATATTAAATAATTCTATTTTCTTTATATTAATCCTTTATAAAATTCCAACCCACATAGGGAGGATGTTAAATTAACAAAGATTAATATGAGTAATATGTAATGGTAGATCTGTGGATTTATTTTGTATGTTGATTTTATGGACAAATAAATAAAAGTATTATAAAAGTTACAAATAAATGATAAGTTTTCAAAGATGTGAAGGTTCCGGAAGATTGACTTGTAAATATGGTTATTAATAAGAACTCAACTATTGTTCCCTCGAAATTACAAAGTAAAAGAAGAATCATATCCTTTTATTTTCTATATCTTCTGTGTTTTTAGAGGTAGAAAAATTGTCCAAGTAAGGTGTTTGCATGAAATTCAAAATTGTGATAGGTGTTCTGGGTACTTTACTATGGCTTCTTGGATTATTGATGCTCATACCCCTTTTTGTAGGTATGTATTATGGTGAATCCCCTCAGACATTCGCTATAGCTTTTACGATAACAACGATGGCAGGCACTATATTTGCTTTCAGGATAGAGCCTTCAAAAGAAGACTGGGACCTTAAGGAAGGCTTCATGATCGTTGCCTTTGGATGGCTGGCAGCAGCAATGTTCGGTGCAATACCCTTTATTCTTGAAGGAATGACCCCGATCAATGCTTTTTTTGAATCCATGTCCGGCTTTACTACAACCGGAGCTACGGTGATGGTGGATATTGAGAGCCATAGTAGAGGCCTTTTATTCTGGAGGTCTATGACCCAGTGGCTTGGTGGAATGGGTATAATTATGCTGTTTATAGCCATACTGCCCAAATTGGGTATTGCAGGCCGGCAAATGTTCAGGGCTGAAGTGCCCGGCCCCCAGGAGGACAAATTACGTCCTCGCATTAGAGAGACCGCAAAAATCCTCTGGATGGTATATGTAGCTATTTCAGTTGTGGAATGTGTAGCACTCTATCTTGCTGGTCTAAACCTGTATGATGCTGTAACTCATACTTTTACTACCATGGCATGTGGTGGTTTTTCACCTTACGCAGATAGTATAGCTGCTTTTAATAGTCCGGTTGTGGAAGGTATAATTTGTTTCTTTATGTTCGTTGCAGGTGCAAATTTTGCACTGCATTACAGAATGTTCTATGTGGATAAAAACAGTCTTGTAAGAGATGACGAATTCAAATTTTATACATTGATTGTTGCAATTGCAACTTTAAGTCTTACCCTTCTTCTTTTCAAAGACCATATCTATGGTCTGGATACGTCTTTCAGGTATTCTGTATTTCAGGTACTATCTATTTTAACAACTACCGGGTATGCAACTGTTGATTTTAACCAATGGGCAGATTCAGGCAGGATGCTTTTATTTATAGTGATGTTTTTTGGCGGATGTGCCGGCTCAACCGGGGGCGGAATTAAGATAGTGCGTACCCTTCTTCTTTTAAGGTATGCAAACAGGGAGCTTTTCAAGGCAATTCACCCCAAAGCTGTGCGTATTATTCGTTTCAATGGAAAAGCAGTACCTGATGATGTAATGCAATCTATTATATCGTTTGTTATAATTTATTTTATCCTTTTTTTCATAAGTTCGGGTTTGCTTTCGATGATGGGAATGGATGTGTTCAGTTCACTGAGTGCATCCATAGCAACGCTGGGTAATATTGGACCGGCTTTCAATCTTTTTGGACCGATGGCAAATTATAACTTGTTACCTTTTTTGGGTAAATTACTGCTTGTGTTGAATATGTGGATTGGCAGATTGGAAGTATTTACAGTGATGGTAATGCTAACTTCTGCTTTCTGGAAAAAATGAAATATTAATAAATCTTATTTCAGTTGATCATGGATGATGTGGTGATGGCCTATTGAACCTGTAATTGTTGCAAGAAATTTACACAAAACATTCGGAAAATTTGTGGCTGTTGATGATGTAAGCTTTGAGGTAAACAAAGGTGAACTGTTCGGTTTTCTGGGACCCAACGGAGCCGGCAAGACTACTGCAATGCGTATAATACAATGTGTATCTCCTCCCACCAGAGGCAGTCTCAAAGTTTTCGATATGGATGTAACACGTGACCAGCGTAAAATTAAAAATTTAATGGGAGTTGTACCTCAGGAAAACAATCTGGACATCGATTTTTCCGTTTACAAGAATCTCTATGTCTATTCCCGATATTTTGATATACCCAAAAGAAAAGCTGAAAAAACGATTAATGAATTGCTGGATTTTGTGCAGCTCAATGAAAAAAGGGATACTATGACCGATCTTCTCTCCGGTGGTATGAAACGGCGCCTTATTCTTGCCAGGGCGCTTGTGAATGAACCCCGGTTACTGATCCTGGATGAACCCACAGTGGGCCTGGACCCCCAGTCCAGGCATGTGATGTGGGAAAAACTGCGCAGTCTAAAAAGACAGGGAGTTACCATTGTAATGACTACCCACTATCTGGAAGAGGCCGCCCAGCTGTGTGACAGGCTGGTTATAATGGATTATGGCAATATTCTTGTGGAAGGCAGTCCGTCATCGATTATAAAGGAGTATATCGGTACGGATATAGTAGAAGCTGAAAATACCCCTGAAGTAATAGCCTGTCTTGAGGGCAGCAATGCATGGTATGAACAGGCAGGGGATATGGTCCAGATATATACCAATGATCCTCACGGCATTACTGAGCATCTTTTTAATGAATGCAGGCTGGGTAAGATTACCGCCAGGGCTGCAACACTGGAGGATGTGTTCCTTAAACTTACAGGGAGGAAGTTGCGGGAATGATGTCGTATTTTGCCCTGCCGGATATTACCCCGCGTGTCCTGAAAGTCTGGATGCGCAACAGGGATGTGTTCATGACCACTTTGACAGTGAACTTCCTCCCACCCCTTGTGGAACCCATCCTGTACCTGTTTGCCCTGGGATTTGGACTGGGCAATTATATCAATGAAATCGAAGGTGTACCCTATACAAAGTTCATTGCCCCCGCACTGATATCGGTTTCCATGATGTTTGCCGGGTTTTATGAATGTACCTTTGGCTCCTATGTGCGAATGTATTACCAGAAAACCTTTGATGCCATTATTGCAACTCCCCTGAACATAGATGAAGTCATAGCCGGGGAACTGCTCTGGGGAGCAACGCGGGGTGTGATCAATGCCAGTATCATCCTGCCCATCCTGACAATTTTTGGTCTGGCTGTCTATCCGCATTCCCTGCTGGTAATCCCTTTTGCCTTTCTTGCAGGATTGATGTTTTCCTGTATTGCCATGTGCTTTACGGCAATCACTCCCAATATCAATTCCCTGACCTACCCTTCTATCCTGCTGATTACACCCATGTTCCTGTTCAGCGGTACCTTTTTCCCGCTATCCCTGCTCCCGGAGACGGTACAAACCATCGCTCTGGCAATCCTGCCGCTGGCACATATAGTGATTGTTGTCAGGTCACTGATGAGCGGTATAATAGAGGCTTCCCTGCTGTTGAACATTGCCTGGATGCTTGGAGCAACCCTGCTGGTTTTCCTGCTGTCAATAAACCTTATGAAAAAGAGGCTTATAGTGTAATAGACCAAGAATTACACATTTGCCGGATAGATTACCAATGAGCAAGATTACACCTGCGATGCAACAGTATTATGCTGCCAAGGAGCAACATCCCGATTCCCTGATATTCTTCCGTATGGGGGATTTCTATGAATCCTTCGGGGAGGATGCAAAGACCATCGCACAGGAACTTGACATAACTCTCACCACCCGGGGTAAGGGAAAGGACGGGGAAAAAATGCCCCTGGCTGGAATTCCCTATCATGCGGTGGATAATTACCTGCCCAGACTGGTCAGGAAAGGCTACAAGGTCGCGGTATGTGAACAGCTTGAAGACCCCAAAAACGCGAAAGGGGTTGTCAAACGGGGAGTGGTGCGTGTGGTCACCCCCGGGACAGTTATCGATTCCTCCATGCTTTCTGATCCATCAAACAACTACCTGATGGCGATTGCCGGCAGGGATAAGGATTTTGGCGTGGCTTTTTTGGATGTATCCACAGGAGAATTCCTGACTACCCAGATCAACGATCAACCTCCCTTTGACGGGATTGCGGGAGAGGTGGCACGAATGCGGCCTGCAGAATGTATTGTCCTTCCCCAATTAATGGAAAATGAGGAATTACAAAGCAGGTTGGCAGAGTTGAAACTCTCCACAACTGAATTTGATGCTGCTTCCACGGACCCGGCCTATGCGGACAGACATCTATGCGAGCATCTGGGTGTCTCCACCCTGGAAGGTATGGGTTGTGCCGGGCTTCCCTTTGCAAAAATGGCAGCCAGCTGTGCCCTGGAATATGCCCTGGAAACCCAGATGCGTGAATTAAATCATGTTCAGTTCCTCCATACCTATTCCTCCTCCGAATTCATGATACTGGATTCAATTACGCTGCGTAATCTGGAGGTTGTGAAAAATGTCAGGGGAGAGGGAAGGGATACAACTATTCTCCAGGTACTGGATGAGACCAAAACGCCAATGGGCAGCCGTCTGCTTCAGAAATGGATCCTCAAACCCCTGCTTAATGTCTCCCATATAAATAAGCGGCTGGATGCCGTGGAAGAATTGTCCGATAACACCCTGTTGAGATTTGATGTGCGCTCCCATCTTTCCTATGTAAAGGATGTGGAGAGACTTGTGGGCAGGGTGGTTTATGGCAACTCCAATGCCAGGGACCTTGTAGCCCTCAAAAAATCCCTCCAGGCGATACCATCGCTGCTAGAAACCCTGGAGGGGGAACATAAGGCAATGCTTGCCCGGATAGTGCAGGGAATGAAGGATTTCAGGGAAATAGATACTCTCACTGACCTGATCGAGCGGGCTATCGTGGAGGAGCCTCCTCTGTCCGTGCGGGAGGGCGGGCTGATCAAACCCGGCTATAGTGAGGAACTGGATGAACTGAAGGAAATTTCCAGTAATGCCAAATCCTGGATTGCCTCATTCCAGCAGAAGGAGAGGGACAGGACCGGGATCAAATCCCTCAAGGTAGGCTACAACAAGGTGATAGGTTATTATCTGGAGGTTACCAAGCCCAATATTTCCCAGGTGCCTGATGATTACATCCGCAAACAGACAATGACCAATGCCGAGCGTTTCTACACCCCACAGCTCAAGGACTGGGAAGGCAAAATCCTGTCTGCAGATGAGAAAAGGGTGGCACTGGAATATGAACTGTTCAATGAAGTTATATCGGTGGTAGCAAATCATTCGAAACAGTTGCAGGAGATGGCAGTCCTGCTGGGAGAGCTGGACGTGTTGGCTTCCCTTGCAGAGGTTGCGGTGAACAATAATTATGTGCGTCCTTCCATTACCGATGACTGCAGGATACTGATACGCCAAGGCAGGCATCCTGTTGTGGAAAATTCGGTAGATGGAGGATTCATTCCCAATGACGTGGAAATGGATTGTTCTGATGAGCAGTTCCTTCTGATCACGGGCCCCAATATGGCTGGTAAATCCACCTATATGAGACAGGTTGCCCTGATAGTCATAATGGCCCAGGCGGGATCCTTTGTACCCGCTTCCCATGCATCGGTGGGTATAGTGGACAGGATATTCACCCGGGTGGGGGCCTTTGATGACCTGGCAAGCGGGCAGAGTACCTTCATGGTGGAGATGGTGGAACTTGCCAATATCCTGAATAATTCCACTGCGAAAAGCCTGGTGCTTCTGGATGAGATCGGCAGGGGGACCAGTACCTATGATGGTTACAGTATAGCCAAGGCCGTTGTGGAGTATATCCATAACAAGGGTCGCCAGGGAGTACGTTCCCTTTTTGCTACCCATTATCACCAGCTGACCGAAATTGCCGAATCGCTCAAGAGGGTTAAGAATTATCATATAGCGGTCAAGGAGGACGGGGATGATCTGGTATTTTTGCGCAAGATCGTGCCCGGTGCAACTGACAAAAGTTACGGTATCCATGTGGCCAGGCTTGCAGGTGTTCCTCATAAGGTGACCAAAAGGGCGCAGTCGATCCTGGAAGATATTGAAAGTGAGAGTGTGATCAGCAGGGAAAGTGAAGGTTCCAGAAAACGCAGGAGTGGTGCCAAATATACCCAGCTTTTGCTGGTAGATCCGGAAAAAGGTGATGAGAAAGATTTTGATCCGGTTGCAGAGGAAATAAGGGACCTGGATCTCAATAACCTCACTCCAATGGAAGCCCTGAACAGACTGCATGCTATACAGCAAAAACTGAAGGAGAGTTGATTATGGAAAAGCCGGAGCATATCCATTTACTTGATGAGGCCACAATCAACCAGATCGCTGCAGGAGAGGTTATAGAAAGACCTGCCTCCGTTGTCAAGGAGTTGATAGATAATTCCCTGGATGCAGGAGCATCGGATATTCGAGTGGAAATAGAGGGGGCTGGATCAAAAAGCATCACCGTGATAGATGACGGCAGCGGGATAGGGCGGGAGGAAGCCCCGCTGGCCTTTACCAAGCATTCCACAAGCAAGATCGAAAGCAAGGATGACCTGCACAGGATAATTACCCTGGGTTTCAGGGGAGAAGCACTCTCCTCTATTGCGGCGGTTTCCAGAGTAGAACTTATCAGCAGAACCGCGGATTGCCTTTCGGCTGTAAGAATTGGGGTGGAAGGAGGTCTGGTTGGGGAGGCAACAGAGACCGGATCTTCGGTGGGCACACGTGTAGAGGTACAGGACCTATTCTATAATACACCGGCCCGGCGCAAGTATCTCAAGAGCAAAAGGACCGAACTTTCCCATATAACTGATACCGTGACCCGCCAGGCGCTTGGTAACCCCGGGGTTGCCTTTACTTTGCTAAATGAAGGCAAGGTGGTGCTGCGTTGCGGCAAAGGTGAGCTATTCGACAGGATGGTACAGGTGCTGGGAGCAGATGTTGCAAGACAGCTGATACCTCTGGAATACAAGGATGACCTGCTATCCCTCTGGGGATATATTTCGAAACCGGGATATTATCGCAGCAATCGGGAGATGAATTATTTTTTCGTTAATGGAAGGAATATATCGTCTCCTGCTATCAGTAATGCCGTGAGGCTTGGATACTATACCATGCTGCCCAAAGGTCGCTATCCTGCCGCGGTACTTAATGTGAGGATCAATCTGGAGGAGGTGGATGTCAATGTCCATCCGGCAAAGCGCTATGTAAGGCTGAGCAGGGAAAATGAAATAATGGATGGTATCACTGCGGCTGTTGAGCAGGCCCTGAAACAGGAAAAACTGGTACCCGAGGTAAAACCGTCCCGCACCACGACCATGCAGTCATCCCTGGCATCTCCTGAAAAACCAAATTCAAAGGAACCCATATCTTCTGAATCTCCTGTTATAAGGGAGAATACCCCAAATTACAGTGCCCCTCCAAGAGATACCCAGCGCAGGCTCAAAAGCTCAGAAAGGGCCTTTGCAGAAGAAAAAGCCCACCCTGAAAGGGTGGGATCGGGGGTGTCAGATGCACGTATCCTGGGGCAGGTCAATGACCTCTATATAGTGGCTGAGACCGATGAGGGACTTCTCTTGATAGACCAGCATGCTGCACATGAACGGATAATGTATGAACAGCTATCCAGGAGAGTAAAACACGACTGGCAGGAACTGATCTCTCCTGTGACAGTTGATCTGACCACAAGGGAAAAAGTGTTACTGGAAGAATACATACCCTATCTGGAAAACCTGGGATTTTCCCTGTCAGAATTCGGTACACAGACCTATGTGATAACAACCGTTCCCACTGTGATGGGGAAGATAGAGGACCCTTCAGTTGTGCATGATTTACTGGCTGATCTCTTTGAGCAGGGAAGGGTAAAGGAGAAGAAGGGTATGGAAGACATGTTATGCAAGACAATGGCCTGCAGGAGTGCCATTAAGGCAGGAGCGCCCTGTAATATGGAACAGATGCAAAACCTGCTGGACCAGCTTGAAAAGACCGAGAATCCCTATACATGTCCCCACGGCAGACCCACAATGATAACCCTGGGCAAAGCAGAACTGGATAAGCTGTTCAAACGTACAGGTGTGTGACGCTAATTTTATAACTTTACAGACGGAGTAAATGACAATGATCGATCCTGTGAATAAATCCAAAATTCCCGATGAGTGGCTTGAAAAGGCGGCCATGCCACGTGAGGAACTCGTGGAGGGTATAAAGAACGGAAGGCTCGTAGTTTTAAGTGACGGTTCAGTTCTCAAGAGAGGCTATACCACAGGGACAACCGCGGCTGCGGCGGCCAAAGCAGCTGTGCTTTCCCTGCAAGAGCAGGTCAAGACCGTTTCCATCCCTACTCCTGTGGGTCTGCGTGCATATATTGATGTAAAGGAAACGGACAGGGGTTATGCGATGGTGACCAAGGTCAATAATGACCATGAGTCCGATATTACCCGGGGGCTTGAGTTTGTAGGGAATGCCCGTGAAGCAGATTCAATTATAATTAATGCTGGTGAGGGTATAGGCACGGTAACACGTGGAGGCCTGCAGGCTAAAAAAGGCTACCCTGCCATCAATCCCAAACCCATGGAACAGATAAAGCTGGCTGTTTTTGAAGCTGTTGAACAACTGGGTCTTAAGGGTGCGGAAGTGGAAATATCCCTGCCCAGAGGAGAGGAAATTGCCCGTCAGACCCTAAATTCCACCATCGGTGTGGAGGAAGGCATTTCCATTCTGGGTACCACGGGTTTTGTAGAACCCTGGAATGACCATCTAGGCGAAATGAAAGGAGATCTGATCCGGTGTTCCGATAAAGTTGTCCTTACAACCGGCCGTATAGGTATTCGTTATTCCACAATGCTGTTTCCCGATTACACGGTTGTACTTGCAGGCAGCCGTATTTCCGAAGCACTCGAGGCTGCCACAGGAGATGTCATTATCTGTGGTCTGCCCGGGCTTATCATCAAATGGGGTGACCCGGATGTACTTGAGGGCACGGGTTTTGCTACGGTTGCCGAAATGGTGGAGATGGAACCTGAAGGACAGCACCTGCGCAGGGCCTTTGAAAAAACCGTGGAAAAGGCAAAGGGTGCCCGTATTGTGATCGTTGAGCGTGACGGTACTGTGCTTATGGATAGCGGGGAAAAAAAATGATAGTTGTGGGGGTGGGAGTGGGGCCCGGAATGCTCACAGAACAGGCAATCGAGGCAATCGAAAATGCAGCTGAAGTTTATGGTTCTCCCCGGTCCCTTGAGCTCGCTGGTCCCTATATAATGGGAGAGGCAAAGAAGATAAAGGATTACAAGAACCTGCATCTGCTGGGCGAAGATGCGGTAGTGCTTTCCACCGGGGATCCCATGTTTTCGGGTTTGGGCAAGTTTGCCGGGGAAGTGGACAGCATAATTCCAGGTATATCCTCGATGCAGGTTGCCTGTGCCAGGACGAAAACTAGTATGAACGGGCTGGCGGTGATAACGGCTCATGGCAGGAATCCCCATCCTGCAAGAGAGGCTTTTGTTGCTGAAATCAAACTGGGGAAGAATGTCCTCCTGCTTCCTGCAGACACTTTCGGGTCCGTGGAAGTTGCTAAAATCCTGGAAGAGATGGGAGTGCAGGCCAGGATATACGTCTGTGAACAACTGGGTTATCCTGAGGAAAGTATAATTGAGGGCACAGTTGACAATCCTCCGGTGGCACAATCGGCTCTTCACTGTCTGCTGGTTGTCAGATAATAATCCAGCAATTTTGTTTTATTTTCATTGTTTAAAAAATTTAACCAACTGGTAGGCCTTTGTTTTGTATTATAATCAAGTTTGGTTTATTAAACAACAAGATATTTATACAATAAATTCTCTATGGAATCTATCAACTAACATGTTGTTTAGTTAAGTTTACTTGTGAAATGTTGCAATCAGGAGTGATATAGTATGCATATATTCGAAGGATTTCTGCCATCCCCATGGTGGCAATTGTGGTTTGTATTCTCTATTCCGGTTATAATGTTTGGTATGTACCGTCTCAACAAACTTGTCTCTGAAAGACGTGATCTCCTGCCGTTACTGGCGGTGGCAGGTGCGTTCATATTTGTCCTGTCTTCCCTGAAATTACCCTCTGTAACGGGTAGTTCGTCGCATCCCACGGGAACAGGAATGGCCGCCATACTGTTTGGCCCCGCAGTCACAGCGGTAATGGGTGTGATCGTACTGTTGTATCAGGCCCTATTCCTGGCACATGGCGGATTGACAACCCTGGGTGCAAATGTGGCTTCGATGGGTATCGTAGGACCTGTAATTGCATATGCCATATATAAAGCAGGTATGAAAGCCAATCTTAATTTCTATGTAGTTGTCTTCATTGCAGCCGCTTTTGCGGATTGGGCTACCTATGTATTAACATCGGCGCAACTTGCCCTGGCATTCCCGTCGCAAGCCGGCGGATTTTTGGGGTCCTTCCAGGCCTTTGCAGCAGTATTTGCTACCACTCAGGTGCCACTGGCTATTATGGAAGGGGCTCTGACGGCATTAATCTTCAAATATATTATTCAGGTCAAAGGGGATGCCCTTGTGGAGCTGAAAGTAGTCTCACAGGAGACGATTAACAAGATAAGGGGGACTCCCGCATGAAGATTGGTAAGGGTGAGATCATATTTGCTGTGATCGCTGTACTCTTTGTGGCATCCTTCTTCTACGGGATGGCTGCAAACCCGGGTTCTGAGTTCGGGGGTGCAGACGGTGCTGCCGAAGGCGTAATCACTGATGTAACGGGTGGTTATGAGCCCTGGGTCGATAACATGGGATTCGAGCCTCCAGGTGGGGAAACCGAAAGCCTTTTGTTTGCACTGCAGGCAGCTATTGGTGCAGTTATTATAGGATACTTCTTTGGTTACTATAAGGGTAAAGGTCGCTCTGACTGATTTACCTTTTACCTCCTTTCCTTTTTTTTGACGACATATATTAATACCTAAAAATCAATTTTGCGCACTACAATTCACATACGGAAATCTTTATTATGACCAAGATGCTTGATGATTATGCACTGCTCAGCCCCCTGCGTTATACTAATAACTGGCTGAAAATAGGGGTGGTTGGCTTTGGAATTCTTATGGGTATATCTTCTGAATATCCTCTTGTGCCTTTTTCTATAGCCATCTGTATGTCGCTGGCAACGCTTATTTTTGGCAGGGTCCCTCCGAGATTCTACCTGAAGCTCCTGATGGGACCTGCATTTTTCGTTGTGCTAAGTGTAATCATCATTGCCTTCTTTTTTGGCAGTGGTCCTGAACTTTTTGGTTTCAATGTGCTGGGCTATCATCTGGGTGTGAATACCGGTGGATTGTCAATGGCTTTCCTCGTATTTTCCAGGACCCTGGGAGGAATGTCCTGTCTGTTCTTCCTGGCGCTGACAACTCCCATGGTGGAGCTTTTCTCAGTTCTGAAAAAGACACGCCTTCCTGATTCTTTCATCGAACTGTCAATGATGATGTACAGGTACATCTTTGTGTTTCTGGATGTCGCCTGGTGTATCAAGCATGCCCAGACAGTAAGGCTGGGTTACCATGATCTGAGGACATCCCTGCACTCCATGGCCATGCTCTGTTCGACTCTTTTTTTGAGGTCCTGGGAGCAGGGAGAAAAAACGTTTGTGGCAATGAATTCCCGCTGTTATGACGGGAAAATGATGATTTTTGAAGAAAAAAGACCTGTGAATTTTTCAGAAGTTGCATTGAGTCTGATTTACATGGTTGCAATCGTGGGGGTATGGTATGTTTCTAATGGTATACTGGAGGCTAGTTTATGGTAATACTTGAAACACGCGGACTGAAATATTCCTATCCTGACGGGACTGCAGCTGTTAAAGGTGTAGACATAAAGTTAAAGAAGGGCAAAAGGATTGCTTTTGTAGGAAAAAACGGCTCGGGTAAATCTACCTTATTTTTGTTACTCAACGGTACCCTCAAGCCTGCTGAAGGTAAGATATTTTATGATGGCAGGGAACTGGTTTACAACCAGGCTTCCCTGAGGGAAATAAGAAAGAACGTTGGTATTGTTTTCCAGAATTCCGATGATCAGGTATTTGCACCCACTGTCTATCAGGATGTGGCGTTTGGGCCGGTCAATCTTGGCTACAGCAAGGCAGAAATTGAAAAGAAGGTAAACGGTACGCTTGAATATTTCGGCCTGAGTGGACTTAAGGATAAACCTCCACATCATTTGAGTGGCGGCCAGAAAAAGAGGGTTGCCATAGCCGGGATTGTGGCTATGGATCCCCAGGCTATCATACTGGATGAGCCATTGGCAAGCCTGGATCCGGTAGGTGCTGATGAACTTCTGGATGTCCTCCATGAACTCAATCATATGGGTACCAGTCTGATCATTTCCACCCATGATGTTGATCTGGCCTACAGCTGGGCGGATTATGTTTTTTTCATGGTTGACGGGGAGGTTATCGGGGAAGGCACTCCGGATGAGGTATTCCAGGATGATGAACTGCTGCGACAGGCCAACCTGAAACGGCCGGTGACCTTTGATATCTATAAAGAAATCGAAAGACGCGGCCTTGCCCATGGCAACAGGCAGCCCAGGACTGTGCCGGAAATTGTGGAGACCCTCAAGCCACCGGAATTGATGTGGGTGGAAGTGCCTCCGGAAACCCGGGAAGGCGACATATTGAACCTGGGTGTACTGCATGGCGAATATGCGCTGCATTGTCCCTATGAAGCGGTCAATGCCCGTGTTCTGCATATCCATGAAGGTAACTGGGCGATCGTGGAACTTACCAGGCATGGTATAAAAGCCGGGGGTATCCTGATCTACGATATGGATAGGTTCGATCCGGCTGATTTTGATGATTTCCTGGAAAAAGAGAATATTGATATTGTGGGTGCCATGGGTAAAAAGAGCAAACTTATGGCTGAGAAAAATTCGCTATGTGTCGATATATCAACCGGGGTTATCGATCGCACCATCCTGATGGCTCTGTGCGGCAAAAGGTGTATGATAATAACAAGCGGGGGTATGATTCCCCATTCAATGAAAAGGATCAATGAATATATTGACAGAAGTGGCATAGCCCTGAATGTTACGGTCCTGAATGGGAATTGATATGGGATAATGCCTTTGTAGAAAAAGGAATATATTGTCATTGGGATTGGTGTGTTTTCTGAAAGGGAACCTGATAAGGGGCGTTTATCTAAAGAAGAAGTATATTCAGACCTTGATGAGAAATGCAGCCGAATCTTTGTGAAAGATATAATGAAGACCCGGCCTGTTACCATAAAGGGAGACGACTCTGTGGAAAGGGTACTTGAAGTATTTAATGAAAACCAGTTCCATACGTATCCTGTGGTGGAGAAAAATGGTAATTTTCTGGGTATAATTGATCAGAATATTATCCTGCAGTTATTACTTACCCATCGCGCTCCCAGGCTTGATCATACCCATCTTATGGCAGTGAAATCCCTTAGTGAATCTGCCAGGGGAATTATGATCCCTCATCCTGTCACCATACCACCTGAGATGGATCTATGTGAAGTAGCAGAAATAATGATAAAACACAAGGTGGAGCGTTTCTGTGTGGTTGATAACGATAAACTGGCGGGCATAATATGCAAACCGGATGTTATAAAGGCAATCTACAGTTTAAGGGGCTAACAGATGGAGTTTTTATTCCAGATCCTCATTATTTTGCTATCTGCCAGATTGTTGTCCGAGGTCTCTGAACGAGTCGGGATGCCGGGTATACTCGGGGAAGTCCTTGCGGGTTTATTACTTGGTCTGGTTATTGTGCAGGAAACCGAGACGATTGCTTCTGTGGCGGAGCTGGGGGCAATTTTTCTGCTGTTTACTGCCGGTTATAAGGAAGTGCATATTGAGGATTTGAAAGCATCCTCAAAAAAGGCAATTGTGGCCACCCTTTTCCAGATAGCTGCTGCTTTTATTGCCGGTTTTGCACTGGGCAGGTTTTTTGGTTTTGGTTTTGTGGAAAGCCTCTTTCTGGCCGTGGCTTTCAGTCCTACCAGTATAGGAGTTGTGGTCAAGACATTGCTTGATATGGGTTATCTTTCCAGCAAACCCGGCTCCATGATGCTGACCTCAGCTATTTTTGATGACATAATAGGTATTTTCCTTCTGTCTGTAGTTGTCACAATGGGAAAGTACAGTGAATTCCCTTCGATTTTGCAGTTTTTGATGCTTGCAGGTAAGCTTGTGTTCTTCATTGCTGTAATGGTAATACTTGGCTATAAGGTATTTCCGTATCTCTTTGGTTACGTACAGAAAATGCATGCTAAAGAATCGATATTTGCTGCTGTGGTGCTGGTTGCCCTTTTCTCTGCCTACTTTGCAGATATCCTGGGTCTGGATGCTGTAATCGGGGCATTTATCGGAGGGGTCCTGCTTTCCAATATACCGATTGCTAAGATAGAGGATGTCCAGAGTAAGGTTTCCGGATTGGCATATGGTATTCTTGTACCTATCTTCTTTGCACATATTGGCATGTCAGTGGATGTGGGGGCATTGAGTACCCTTGGCTCTTTCACCATTCTGGTTGTGGTCTTAGCGTTACTGAGTAAATTCGTAGGGGGTTTTGTGGGTGCCAAAGCTATTGGTTTTGATTCCCATGAAAGTTTCATATTCGGCTCCGGGGTTATGCCCAGGGCAGGTGTTGAACTTGTGGTGATTTCCATTGGCAGGGAGATGGGAATAATCGGGGATGAGATTTTTTCAGCTGTGGTCCTTATGGTTGCAGTCTCACTGTTTGTTTCGCCCATTGTGCTTAAATTTGCCATACAGAAGGATAAGGAGCATAAGAATTCTGCTTCAGGCTGAGCTTTGCCTGGAAGTTTGTGACTGCAATAAATATTTAGCAGCATGTCCTAAAAACAAATCGGGGAACGGGTGTCATGAAAATCTCAGAGGAAAGATGTCGGCAATTGCCTGAAGACCAAACTGATTCTGCAGGACTTGATGATTCAGAGGCTTCTGAAAAACTTCGGACAGAGGGGTATAATGAGCTGGAAGAGAAAGAGAAGTTCACTCCCCTGAAGGTATTGCTCTCCCAGCTGAAGAATGTGATTATCTGGGTACTTGCAGCAGCAGCCCTGATCTCCCTGTATATTGATGAAGTGGTGAATTTCTGGGTAATTTTAGGTCTGATCATGTTTGTTATCCTGCTGGGATTTGTGCAGGAATACCGGGCAGAAAAAGCCATGGAATCTCTCAAGGGGATTGTTCGGCCAAAGACTACGGTTCTGCGCAGTGGCACCTTGCGCCAGATCCCCACAAGAGAGGTGGTTGTCGGAGATATCCTGGTTCTGGAAGCCGGGGACAGGGTGGCTGCGGATGCCTGTATTTTTGAGACACAACAACTCAAGGTGGATGAATCCGCCCTTACCGGGGAAAGTGTTCCTGTAAGTAAGAATAAGAATGAACCCCTCTATGCCGGTACCCAGATTGTCCGGGGTAAATGCAGGGCACGGGTGACAGCTACCGGTATGGATACGGAATTAGGAGGTATCGCTTCCCTTATACAGCCGCAGGCACAGGACACACCGCTGCAAAGGGAGATATCTGCATTTTCCAGGAAACTGGCAATTGTTGCTTTATTTGCATCGGGGCTGGCTCTTGCCCTTGGTATATCCGCCGGGGCGCCCATTGAGGAGATGCTGATCATTGCCCTGGCCCTGGCCGTGGCAGCGGTGCCTGAAGGATTACCCCTGACCCTGACGATTACCCTGGCTTATGGTATGCGGCGCATGGCGGCCAAGAATGCCATTATAAGGAAGATGCTGGCAGTTGAGACGCTGGGCTCGACTTCGGTTATCTGTACGGATAAGACCGGTACCCTGACCAAAAACGAAATGACGGTTGAAAAGATATGGACCGCTGACAGCTCATTTGAAGTGACGGGTTCGGGTTACACAGCTGAGGGTGTTTTTCTGCATGCCCGGGAAGAATTCGACCTGCAGGATTCAACCCTGCAAGTCCTTTTGAGGGGGGCTGCCCTGTGTAATAATGCTTCCCTGGATCCTGGGAGTAAAGAGGATATTGTGGGAGATCCCACCGAACTTGCCCTGCTGGCGGCGGCTTCAAAGGCCGGTATGAGTAAAGAGTCCCTCTCAGGGGATTATGAGAGAATACATGAGATCATGTTCAATTCTGACAGGAAGATGATGACCACGCTCTACAGGAGGGGGGAGAATTTACGTTCCTTTACAAAGGGGGCTGTGGAGGTCGTGCTGGATCGCTGCGACCATGTCTTCAAAAATGGCAGAAAGACAGAACTTGACGCGGATGCGAAAAGTGCAATCCTGAAGGAAAATACAGGGCTTGCTTCCCAGGCCTACCGGGTTATCGCGATTGCCTGCAAGGATGTCGGTGAGGACTGGAATGAGGAATCTCTGGAAAAGAACCTGACTTTCCTGGGGCTTATGGCAATGGCAGACCCTGTAAGGGAAGGTGTGACCGAGGCGATCGGTCTGTGTCATGAGGCAGGTATCAAGGTTGTAATGATCACCGGGGACAATGTAAAGACTGCCCTGGCGATCTCAAGGCAGCTGGGGATTCCTTCCAGGCAGCCTGATGGTGTTGAGGATCCGGATGGGATCCTGGCTGACGGGGCGATCACAGGAGAAGAACTGGAGGAGCTGGATGACGCTGCTTTTGCAGAGATTGCAGAACATGTCCATGTGTATGCCAGGGTGATGCCTCAGCAGAAATTGAGGATCGTTAAAGCCCTGCAGGCAGAGGGGCATGTGGTTGCCATGACGGGAGACGGCGTTAATGATGCGCCTGCTCTTAAAAAGGCTGATATTGGTATTGCTATGGGGCTTAAGGGTACGGATGTGGCCCGCCAGTCCAGTGACATGGTGCTGCAGGATGATAATTTTGCGACAATTGTGGAAGCTGTGAAAAGGGGCAGGACGATATATGATAATATCGAGAAGTTTACAAGTTACCTGGTCTCACGCAACTTCAATGAGATTATTTTGATCATGCTGGGTATTTCCCTGCTGGGTTATGAACTGGTACCCCTGCTTGCCCTGCAGATCCTGTTTATCAATATGTTCGGGGAGATCATGCCCTCGATTGCCCTGGGGCTGGATCCTGCCCGGGAGGAAGTGATGAAACGCAAACCCAGGCCTGTGGGTGAAGGAATCCTGGCAGGCAAAAAGCTTGTGCTGGTGGGCCTGGTGGCCGGTGTTATGGGGCTTGCATGTTTTGCTTCCTTTCTGGTTGCAGATCCGCTGGCTGACCTGGAGCGGGCCCGCACGATCGCGTTTGCCACGGTGGTCAGCATGATACTGTTCATACCCTTTGCTTTTCGCTCCCTGGACCTGTCGGTGCTGGAGACGGGTTTTTTCAATAACAGGCTGATCTTTGCGGGGATATTGAGCACCCTGCTCCTGACACTTGTGGTTATGTATGTGCCTTTCCTTGCTGCTATATTTGACCTTGTGCCGCTTGCTTTGCAGGACTGGCTGTTGCCCCTGGGTTTTGCAGGTGTGACAATGGTCTTTGTGGAGATTGTCAAGGCTTTGCTGTTCAGGAAGGGTTTCAGGAAGAGTTACTGAATTTGCATAAAAGGAAGAAAGGGGGTTTAGAAGTGGGTGTAGACTTCTTCGTGAGGATGGATCACAAAACCTTCTTTTGTGACTTCGTAGGGGTGGACCTTTTTACTGTGGTCTGAGCCCCGCATCTTGTAGATCTCGATACTGCGGCTGCGGACGTTGTCGTGCATGTCGTAGTAGAGGGAGAATGTACCATCGGTGACGAAGTTTTCCACACCAAACCTTGAGGGCTGGTTCTCATCGATGATCTCACAGGTCATCAGGGAGGTCAGGCCGATTATTTCAAGGGTGGTGCTGAGTTTGAGCAATTCGATACGTATCCGGGCGGCTTCGTTCAGGTAGAAACTGATGGATGTTGTGGAGTCTATCAGGGCTCTCTTTGCATCGATCTCTTCCTGTGTGGAGATGATCTGGTCCATCATTGAACGAATGTCGAAGGGGCGCACGTCCACGTATTTTTCCTGGGAAGGAATTCCGATCTTTGTCGAACAGGCATCGATTATTGCGAGTTTGTTCTCTTCCTCCAGGGCCTGCAGGTCCCAGCCAAAACGCATCATGTTCTCACGGATCTGTTCGGGGCGCTCCTCTGTGGCCACGATGATGCCGTTTTCCCCGTACTGGGTGATCCCGTTGTAGATGTACTGGGTTGAGAATATGGATTTGCCGGCACCTGAGGTACCGGATACCAGATAACTCCTGTCACGTACAAGGCCTCCCCCGCACAATTCGTCAAAGCCGGGAATGCCGGTCTTGACCCTGTTTCCTTCGTCTTCAGTGGAAATATTCTCTGCGCCATCAAACATTTAGCATCGCCTTCTTAATGTAGGTCGGGTAGTACCCCTCATAAATTTATGTATATTAATTTTTCATTCTACTGGAATTTGAGCCGTTGTGAAATTAATGCTCCATATACCAAATGTATTAATGTAGTTTTATTTATATGTACGTGCCGTATAATTAGAACTGCCGTTACAAACCGCTATAAACAAGGAAATCACATATACATTTTGTCGAATAAATCGACCATTTTGGTGAGATCCTTTCAGGGCAATTCCCGGTTGAACTGCGACCAATAAAGTTTGAAGTCGACAATATGCCAAGTACCAGTTGTATTTTCAACGGTCCCTTTATTAATTCGGACAAGATTTGTTCGGCATATGCCGTTAAATACATCGATATTTACCAGTAAAAAAGGCGTTTTTTGATCCCCGAGACCACAAAAGATTTAATAAGCAATTTTCTTATTAGAGGGTTGCAAACCAATATGACGGGATTAAGAGGGTGATGAGTTACCTTTCGTCAATGGACGTAATGCCCACCGATGAAAGGCTGATTTAACGTACATATGTACGTTTTATTGTTTACCAATCACTCTTTACCTTGACCATATATCTACAAATTAACTAACGGAGGAAAATTAATGAAAAGACTATTAGCAACTTTAATGGCTGCCCTTATGGTCTTGACAGTATTTGCTGGCGTGGCAAGCGCAGCAGGTCATACTGTTGAGGTCAGGGGTGAAGTCGTAGGTGACAATAATACATGGGATGCCCAATCCTTTGCCGGATTCTGGTATGATCTTGATGAAGGTGATTCATCTGAGAATCTGACAATCATGAATGAGACCGGTGAAACAACAATTAATGAAGGCAATCTTATCTACAATGCAACAGCAGTGCCGGAACAGACCACTGAGTTTGGCTTCACAGCAAACGCAACAACTTCTGCTGACTATGAATACATGAAACTCGGACTTTTTGCCGAGGAATATTTCGTAGTAAATGATGATATTGGCACACTTTCCAAGATTCTCATGGATGACGACAGCAGTTACACCATGAGAACTGGTGAAACCCTCGAACTTGAGGAAGGTTACGCAATCACACCACAGCAGATTGATGTTGACGGTAACAAGGTCTGGCTTGAACTCACCAAAGACGGTGAATTTGTAGAAGACAAGGTTATCAACACCGATTCCTCAAACCAGTCACAAAAGACTTGGTACTACGAGCAAGATGTTGAAGACCAGGAAGATGTTGTTACCTTAATGGTTCACATCGATGAAGTGTTCCAGGGACAGGTTGACAGTCTCTGTATCCTCGAAGGTGTCTTCCAGATTTCCGATACTGCAATGGTAATCGAAAAAGAAGATGAATTCGGTGAACTTGAAGTCATCAGTCTTACTGACAACACAATTCGTATGGAGAATGCAGACGATCTCGATGTCCCAGATGACGAGGTTCTTGATATCACAGATGAACTGAAGGTCAAAGGAAACGATGGTGCAACACTCTGGTATCTGTTTGTAGAATACACAGAGCCTGGTACATATGAAATTCGTGGGGAAGTCGTAGATGACAATAATACATGGGATGCCCAGTCCTTTGCCGGATTCTGGTATGATCTTGATGCAAATGATGCATCTGAGAATCTGACAATCATGAATGAGACCGGTGAAACAACAATTAATGAAGGCAATCTTATCTACAATGCAACAGCAGTGCCGGAACAGACCACTGAGTTTGGCTTCACAGCAAACGCAACAACTTCTGCTGACTATGAATACATGAAACTCGGATTTTTTGCCGAGGAATATTTCGTAGTAAATGATGATATTGGCACACTTTCCAAGATTCTCATGGATGACGACAGCAGTTACACCATGAGAACTGGTGAAACCCTCGAACTTGAGGAAGGTTACGCAATCACACCACAGCAGATCGATGTTGATGGTAACAAGGTCTGGCTTGAACTCACCAAAGACGGTGAATTTGTAGATGACAAGGTTATCAACACCGATTCCTCAAACCAGTCACAAAAGACTTGGTACTATGAGCAAGATGTTGAAGACCAGGAAGATGTTGTTACCTTAATGGTTCACATCGATGAAGTGTTCCAGGGACAGGTTGACAGTCTCTGTATCCTCGAAGGTGTCTTCCAGATTTCCGATACTGCAATGGTAATCGAAGAAGAAGATGAATTCGGTGAACTTGAAGTCATCAGTCTTACTGACAACACAATTCGTATGGAGAATGCAGACGATCTCGATGTCCCAGATGACGAGGTTCTTGATATCACAGATGAACTGAAGGTCAAAGGAAACGATGGTGCAACACTCTGGTATCTCTTCACTGAGAGAACCATCGAAGCCGAAGAACCAGTCGAGCCTGAAGAACCAGTCGAGCCCGAAGAACCTACGGACAACGAGACTGAGCCAACCGAGCCTGAGGAACCAGTCGAGCCTGAAGAACCAGTCGAGCCCGAAGAACCTGTTGAGCCTGAAGAACCAGTCGAGCCTGAAGAGCCCGAAGAACCTGGAGTACCTGGCTTTGAAGCAGTCTTCGCAATCGCCGGACTTCTGGCAGTTGCCTACCTCGTAAGGAGAAACTAAGCAGACTTGAATGATAGAAGGGATTAATCCCTTCTACTTCTCTTTTCTTTTTTTGGTTTGTGTTTTATTCTTTTTTGATCTGCTTGCTGCGGATTACTTTTAAATATATTAATCTTGATTACAATCCATCCGCTTTGGAAAAGGGATCTTTTATGAAAATGAGAATAGTAGCATTGCTTCTGGCAATTTCAATGATCATGCTTGCAGTGTCGGGATGTACTGACACAGGCGGTACAGGTGAAGAAATCGATAATCCTGAAATCGGGTCTGTTTCAGATGCAGTGTCACTTGACGAAGTGCCGGCAGGGTTTGAGATGATTGGAGTACGTGAACTGGACTCTGGAAGTGTGCTGGACGGTGTTGGCAGTGAGGATACGATCAATGCAGCCAGTCAGGGTATCTACAAAAACGGGGATGATGTGGAAGTGCAGATCAGTGCCATCGAATGTGCTGACACCGATGCCGCCCGGACCCTGGTCAACGACTACAAAAACGAATTCAATCCAATGGCACAGGGAGAGAGGTTCACCGAGCACTCCTTCAATGACCACTTCGCCACACGCATCATCTGGCATGTGACCGAAGGCGGGGAGGACGTACCACGCTATGCCTATGTCTGGAATACGGATAACATGGTAATCCAGGTCAGGGGCACCACTTCCGATCCCAACCTGCTGTTTGCCTTTGCACAGGCCACAGGTTACTGATGGGGAAGGTTTTCCCGTCTTCTTTTTTTATTTGAATAATATTCAACTCATAAAGCAGGAGTCCCCTTCCGTGAGGTAGGGGAGGAATGTGCCTGATATTTCACAAAAGTAATTTTTTATAATAAGTAAGTGAACATACTATTGTATGTTTCTCACTAAAACAGTTATCTTGAAAATAGCAAATCCTGATAATGATTTAGTGGAAACTATGAAGAAATATTCTGATGGAATGAACTATGCTTCTGAAATCGTTTTTGATAAAGGTAAACCGATATCAGCGATGAAATTACAGCAGGAAGTTTACCCATATCTTCGTGAAACATTAAAATTGAAATCCCAGATGAGTTGTAACATTCCAAGACAGGTGGCAGGGTGTTACAAAACATTAAAAAAACAGAAAAAGGTAAAATGGCAAAAAGTAGAATTTTCGCCATCCTCAATGACCTTTTCTTACAAAAGGGATTTTGTGATTGATGAAGACACGGTCAAAATAACTACTATCAACGGAAGAAAAGCATATTCCATTTTGAATTATGACTACGCTAAACAGTATTTTGATGGCTCATGGAAATACCAAGCATCCAAAGTTGTGAAACAAAGGGATGGAAATTATTATTTTCATCTTTGTGTGGGGAAAGAAATTCCTGATAAAGAATTGACAGATGCTTCTACATTTATGGGTATAGATGTAGGTATGAACTATCTTGCTGTTGCTTCCACTACCGATAGGAAATGTAGTTTTTTTGCTGGAGGTGAAATTAAGAATCTTCGCAACCAATATAAATCAATGCGAAAGCGTTTACAATCGAAGGGAACTTTATCTGCAAAACGAATGTTGAAATACATTTCAGGTAAAGAGAAACGTCTTATGCGAGATGTAAACCATACAATCTCAAAAGAAATTGTGAAATTCGCAATTGAAAAAGGTATATCGGTAATAGGTCTGGAAGATTTAACAGGAATACGTGATTCCACTCTTTCCAAAGTTTCCAAAAAGAGAAGACATAACCACAGTAGTTGGGCTTTCCGGCAATTGCAGACATTCATTGAATACAAAGCAAAAGAAGTAGGCATAATCACTCATTATGTTGACCCATCCTATACTTCTCAAACTTGTATTCGATGCAATCATATCTCTAAGAATAACCGTAACAGATTGTCTTTTAGATGTGAAAAATGTGATTATGCGAATAATGCAGACCTAATCGGTGCAATGAATATTGAACACAAAACACGGGATTACAGGTATATCCTGAAATCTCAGGGGTGCTTGTCAGCCACCCAGACGAATGCTTAATTGACATTCAAGCCCCTTCCGGCAGGGAGGGGTAGTTGACTTGTTTACTCAATTTACTCAAAAGATTGCTATTATATTCCATTTTGCTCCCGTGGCTTATGAATGTTCGATTACCGGTCTTTTTACCATCCAGATAATAAACATAAATTATGTGATGGCCCTCACGTCTTTCTTCAAAACCCTTTTTGGCCAAGGCTTTTTGTATCTTTTTTGCTTTATATGAAGCCACGAGAGTCCCCCACAATTGAAATCAGTCTCCCCCTCAACAGCTGGCCAGTTTTGGATAATTCATCATCGGTGAGGACATATTCTTGATATAAAATGAAGAATTGTTCTTCTAATTCTTTAAAGACATCTTTCATTCTTGCATTCATAGCAAAAAGACCCAGTTCATCGTTGGAACCAATGAAAAGCTCATCTTCCAACATAAATTCAATGGGAATTTGTTCCTTTAATTTCATAATTCTATCCGGAGAAGACATATTATCAAGAGTGTAGTAACAGGTTTGTTCTATCGAATCTTCACTATCAATGAACAATCCAAAATTTCCTTTATGAATTGGTTTCATTGTCCCACGCAATACTACAAATTTCCCAAGGTGCTCTTGCACCCAATCTTTAATTTCAGGATCAAAGTAGCAATTTATTTTCCCTTGGTTACTTTCAACTGTTATCTTCTTACTCTGGCCAATACTTATCCCGGATATCCATCCAAAAATTTCCTTCTCATACTCTCCAACAGGCTTGTGTAAAAGTTTCTTTATAATCTTCTTTCGTGAGCCATTTAGTTGTATTTGCGACTTGCCCTGAAATCCTATCGATAATATACGTTTGGAATTTTCATCTGGCCACATTGCATAAAATTCTCTGAGTAGCTTGTTAACTCGATGAGGGTCATTAACAATATCGTACAACTCTTCTTTTGAAATATCTTTTCTAGAAAGAGCTTCAAGAAGATCACTGGTAGCGACTATAGACCTTTCACCGATTGTTGCGCATTCTCCAAGAGCTGTCTGCTCATTACTTATCTGGAGGTCGGCATGAACGCTACCCATCTCAATATCAGTAAAAAGTAATGTGCAGTATTTTTTCACGTCCTGGGGGAAATCTCCGCCTTCACGGTAAGGATTTTCAAAATAATAATCACCAAGATTGTAGATGATATTTTGAAGATTCTGGATTGCATTAGCCACATCTAGTGCAGGAATCTTCTTTTCTCCATCTATAGATAGAGAAATTTCACCTTTATGTTTTGGAGTTCCCATAGTACCACGTGAAAGGATAGGATATCAATATATTAATTTTACTGCTTTGTTCTGGGTATAACACTTAAAACTTAATATACATTTTGGGAAATACTTGCATTACAAAGGAGGACTATGTAATATCAAATTGGACGGGCAGAGAAAAAGTTTAGTCATCTAATTCGATTTTGTAAGAGTATCATTTTTTAGATGAAGCATCGGGATGTAAGCTTTCCTTAGTACTGATCACACTTATGGTCGATAGACACATTTCTTGCAGTGCAACGTTATTTTAATCGATACTTTTTAATACCACTTTTACCTTCTGTATGTGCTACCAGGCCCGGATAGCCTAGTTGGTTGGGGCGCCAGACTCATAGGGTAAACGATTGGGTGCTCCCATGTCTCCTGAGACATCTGGAGGCCGCGTGTTCGAGTCACGCTCCGGGCATAAATTTCATAGTTTAGTGCCTAACACTTTCACTTTGCTCAAATGACATTTTTTTAGTAAGAAGTGGAAGGTGTATACATGGCACTTTACAACTATGACAGAAAGCTTACTGCGGCAGAAATAAAGATAGAAAATGCTGCATATAGTGAAAACAGCAAGAAACTTATCCTGCGTTTTGAGAAATTCCTTTTTGTTGAAGGTCTGTCAAAGGCCAGAGTCCTAAAGTACCTGAGTCAAATGAATGCTGTTGCTGAATGGGCCGATTTTGAATTGGATAGTGCAACAAAAGAAGATATTGAATATATTGTGGGGATTGTTGCGAGATCTGATTTGGCAGATTGAACAAAATATGGTTATCTGATAGCAGTTAAGAGATTTTATAGATGGCTGAACGGCGGCGAATATCCATACATAACAAAGTGGATTAAACCAAAAGTGAAAAATCCCTCGAAACTCCCAGAAGAGCTGTTTACTGAAGATGATGTTAAGAAAATGATAAATTCGGTGGACCAAATTAAGCATATAATTTTTAATAAATATGGCGCTGTTGCAGTTGTTAATGGAAATACGGGGATGAGTAGAGTTAGATTGATTTTCAGTCCACCCGATCAGGCTTCCTTGTTGGCTATCCATCTTGATAGAGATAATCCAAATGCTAACTTATGGGTCAATGTGGGTAATCGCAGCCGTGCAATCCCAATGAATTATGGTAGAGCATAGCGATAAAGTTTTGAATTTAACACCTGATTCCCGATAGGACGGGTTAAGTATTTCCCGTTCAATCTATCTCAACCAGAATTGCCCGGATAGAATCCCTTAAACCAATCAGACGATTGCCAACAACATCCCACACAATCACATAATCAATGCCGAAATAACCATGAGCTAAGCGGTCCCGCATACCGACAATCACCCGCCACGGAATGTCAGGATAACTTGCCTTTATCTCATCCGGCACATTCTTAGCGGCTTCACCAATGATTTCGATATTCTTCACAACTGCCTTCTGGGTTTTCCTATCGTTGAGAAATTCAGTGAAGTCCATTCCTGAAGTGAAATCTTCTATCTCATCAATCGCTTCAACAATGTCAGCTAAAAACAATCTGTACTCACGCATGAAAACCACCTCATGCATGCGCATAAACCACTTCTGAAAAAATCCTGCTCTTCAATTCATCCCTTACGGCACGTTTCGAAATGATATCTACCTTTGACTCGAACTCGTCTTCAAGAAAAATTCCAAGAGCTGCGAGATCAAAAAGATCCGCACCTTTTTCAAACTCAACAAGGAAGTCAATATCGCTGCCGGTTTTGTATTCATTCCTCGCCACCGACCCAAAAAGGCCTATTTCCTTTACTTTGTAGTTTTTTTTCAATTCCGGAAGCAGCTCATCCAGTCTTCCCAGAACAATATCCCTTTTGATCATATTAATTCCCTTATGAGATCTCTGATACACATTTTTTGGGGGTCTTTTTATATTATTGCTTTGGTTGGCGGGCCATGGTACACTGTTATGGAGATACTTGGGAGTAAGAGAGTTGTAATATCTGTTGATATCAGAAATTATATCGAGTGATGGTTCAGATCCTTAAAAGGAGAATTAAGGTGTTCGATAAATGAGAACGATGTTTTAACTGCAACAGTGCCAACTACCAAATGATAGTGTGCAATGCTTCAATGTGAATTCACAATTACATCTTCCCCTTCTATACGTCTCTGCCTATCCCAGATTCTGGCTTCCTGGAATTCCTTCTCTACCGACTTTTCCTTCCCTATCCAGCGATCAACAACTGCACAGGCTACAATATCACCGGTCACATTAACCGATGTACGGCTCATATCAAGGATACGGTCCACACCCAGTATAAGGGCAATTCCACTTGCAGGAATACCTACGCTGTTCAATACCATTGCAAGGATGACTATACCAACACCCGGGGTGGCAGGGGTACCGATAGATGCTCCAACCACAGTAACCATGATTATTGCAAGTTGCCCTATACCAAGTTCCACGCCAAATACCTGGGACAGGAATACAGCAGCAATACTCTGATAAAGGGCGGTTCCATTCATATTAATGGTGGCTCCCAGAGGTATAACAAATTGGGAAACGGAGGGTCGTACATTAAGTTTCTCTTCCACTGTTTTTATTGAAAGAGGCATTACAGCAGCAGAGCTGGAAGTCGAAAAGGCCAGCAGGAGAACATCGCGGATAGACTGCAAAAACTTTATCGGATTCTTTTTTGATAAAAGGAAAATAATGATAAGATAAATTACCATCATAATCAGCAGTCCGGCAAGGACCGTACCCACGTAGACGGTCATTCCCAGTAATGTATCTATGCCCAGATTGATGGTAAATTTTGTAAGCAATCCAAAAACAGCAAAAGGAGCCAACAACATGCTCCATTTGACAACTGTCATTGTAACTTCCTGAATTGAGCCAAGCAATTCCAGAAGAGGCTTGGAACTTTCCGGTTTCATAGAAACCAAAGCAATACCTACAATAATTGAAAATATAACTACCTGTAACATCTGGCCGGTTACAATTGCTCCCAGGGGATTCGTGGGGAGAACAGTACTGACCAGACCGGGAATATCAGAAAAAGCCGGACCAGAAACATTATCCGGTGAAAGTGAAGTTGTGCTGTCATCCATCGTATTCTGGATAATCCTATTATCGATGAACAGGCCTGGTTTTATAAAAAGGGCTAATCCCAAACCAATTATAATGGCCAGGGAAGTTGTACCGAGAAAGAAAACAACCGTTCTCGATCCCATTTTTTTCAATTGCTCAATATCTTCTCCAGCAGCTAATCCTCTTATAATAGAAGCAAAAACCAGAGGTACGACAATCATCTGTAACAAACCAAGAAAGATATAACCAGGAATAGCAACCCATTCACCAATAATCATTGCAACCGAAGGGTCGACGAATCCGGTAGATGGGCCTAAAACCAATCCTACAACAATTCCCAAAAACATTCCCAACAATATCTTAAGCCACACTCGGCCTTTGACAAGTGACTGAAGTTGATTGTTCAGATGTTTAAGAGAACGTGGATGAATCAATTCCAATGAGTGGAATGTCGCTTTCCGCCTGCGCATGTCAGTTATCCTGCAAAATGATTATTGTGTGTCCATTTAGTACTATGGATAATTAAATAGAAGTATTCCGCATACACTGTTATTGAAATCACAATTTGTCGATTGTACCCAGTAATGTAATGTCTGCATTGTATATCTGGTTTATGGAATCGGACTGATTTGATAACGGAAATAAAACAACGGCTTTTCAAGTAGTGCATTTTATGCCCGATTCAAGTAGTTTTCATTCAGATGTGGAATTTAGGATTAGTGGTGATTTGGACTAATGAAGCCATTCAATTATGATGATTGATTTTGAGGAATAACGAATGTGAAAGTGCTACCCTTCCCAACTTCACTCTCAACCCATATATCGCCACCATGCATCTCTATATATTCTTTCACCAACGCAAGCCCTAAACCGGTACCTTCATATTTCCTTGTAGCAGATGAATCTACTTGCTTGAAACTATGAAAAATATCTTTATGGGATGCCTCCGGTATCCCGATACCTGTATCCTTTACAGACACCTGGAAGTTATCACCAATACATCTTGCATTGATAGCAATGCTCCCATTTTCAGGAGTAAATTTTATTGCATTACCCAGAAGATTATGCATTATTTGAAGCATCTTGGTTTTATCGGCCTTAATGTTTGTATCCGTACAATCCAAAATACATTCAAATGAAAGATTCTTCTTGGCTATAAGTGGGTCAATAAATGGTTTTATATCCTCACAAATTTCAGCAAAATCTACATATTCGATTTCCAAATCTTGTTTACCTGCTTGTAATTTTGAAATATCAAGAATTTTGTTTATCAGTTCAAGCAAATGGTTGCCACTTTTCAAGATGTTTGATACATATTTCAGCTCTTTATCATTCAAATTCCCGGATTTGTTTGTAGATAATATTTGAGAGAAACCAATTATGGCATTAAGTGGAGTACGTAATTCATGGCTTACATTGGCCAGAAATTCAGTTTTGGCCCGATTTGCATTTTCAGCAAGTAACTTAGCGTTGATGAGAGATTTTTCTGCATTCTTGTTTTTGGTAATGTCAATCGTAGACCCATATACCTTGACTGTACCGTTTTCTTCCTGTGCTCTCCCACTTGATAAGAACCATCTTGTCACACCACTTCCATTAATGACTTCATACTCAAAAGACACAACTTTGCCAGGATTTTTTATGCCCTCTTCAAACTTATCCTTTATTTCTGGCAAATAGTGGGGTTTGACATAATTTAAGAATGCTTTGAAATCATTTCCTATTGTATTTGGAGGAAGGGCTAATAGTTCATTGACACCTTCTGATATATAGGTATCAACAAAGTCACCAGTTTCATCTACGGTGGCACTCCATACACTAATTGGCAAATTAAAATGAATTGATTCCAGTTGATTGAAGGCTTCCTTAAGTTTATATTCATATTGTTTTTTTTCAGTAATATCTTCCATATTAGCCATAATGCCAAAGATATTTCCTTTCTGGTCATACATGGGAGCAACAGACAAACTGCCATAAAGATATGAACCATCCTTTCTCAATCGACAAACTTCATAACCTGTTATGGTTTCTCCAGCCAATACCCTATTGCGCAGTGAGAGATGTTCATCAATATTTTCTTCAGGAACGGTTGGCAAAAATTCGCCAATTACCTCCTCGCGGCTCCATCCAAATATTTTTTCTGAGGATTCATTCCATATGATTACGTTACTGTTAGTGTCAGTACCATGTATTGCTACAGGAGAAGTTTGAATTAATTTTTCCAGAAATTCCCTTTCTTGTTGTAATCTTTTTTCAGTTTGTTTTAGATTTGTAATGTCCCTTTGCGAACCCATGTAGGCAATTATATTTCCTTTTTTATCGTAAATAGGGGATATTCTGATTTGTACGTAAAAATAAGTACCATCTTTCTTTTTGTTCAATAGTTCCCCATTGTAAATCTTACCAGAAGCCACAGTATCATATATTTCTTTTTGAATCTCTTCTGACATTTGTTCAGCATTGAATACATCTGTTTTTCTACCTTTCAGTTCTTCAAAACTCCATCCAAAAAGATGTTCAGCCGCTTTATTCATGTAGATAATTGCAGAATTGGTATCAGTAACCACTATACTGTCAACTGATTGTTTTACGATTTCTGACCATATATTGAAGTTATCAATATTTTCACAATTAGGCAGCGGATTCATTGACACTCCCCTCTATTTATTCCCCTGGTTAACGCAGTAATTATCTATGTAAACAATGATATAAAAGTACATTGAATATATTTCCGATAGATAATTTTACTTTCATTCTGTTTATTAAATATTTAATAATTTTAGTTAAAAGTAGAAATACTAAATTGAGATTTTCGTATGCATTTGGCTACCTTCGACATTCATCCAGAGATCAATTATTAAATAGAATTCATGACATCTTTTTAGAGCATTTCTTACAGTACTCCAAAATCTATTAATAGAGCAAAACTAAAAATCTCAGTTGGTGTGTGGGTATAATCAATCATCGATTTTGTCTATTGCTTTATTAGTTTTTTCGATAAACCTTCTAACATTAACTGGAAGGTTGGGCATCGAAGCACGATATTCATACCAGCACAGTGCATAAATTCAAACAACGAGAGGAGAAAACATCATGAAAGAAGATAGCAAGGACCCGGTAATAGGATCCACTGTTCGAGGTGGCACGTTGATCCGGGATTGGTGGCCGAATCAATTGAATCTTGACATTTTGCACCAGCATTCTTCCAAATCCAATCCGATGGGAGAAGAGTTCAACTACGCTGAGGAGTTCAAGAAACTCGATCTGGAGGCTCTGAAAAAGGACCTCTATGCGCTGATGACCGACTCGCAGGACTGGTGGCCGGCTGATTACGGTCACTATGGAGGGCTCTTCATCAGGATGGCATGGCACAGCGCAGGCACCTACCGCATGGGCGATGGCCGTGGGGGCGGAGGCTCCGGCAACCAGCGCTTTGCACCTCTCAACAGCTGGCCGGACAATGTGAACCTCGACAAGGCGCGCCGTTTGCTCTGGCCGATCAAGCAAAAATACGGCAGCAAGATCTCCTGGGCCGACCTGATGATTCTTGCCGGCAACTGCGCGCTTGAGTCCATGGGACTCAAGACCTTCGGCTTCGGCGGCGGACGCGAAGACATATGGGAGCCGGAAAAGGATATTTACTGGGGAAACGAGAGTGTGTGGCTTGAAGACAAACGCTACTCCGGTGACCGGGATCTCGAAAATCCTCTTGCTGCCGTGCAGATGGGTCTCATCTACGTAAACCCCGAAGGGCCAAACGGCAATCCGGACCCAGTCGCTTCCGGCCACGACGTCCGCGAGACCTTCGCGCGCATGGCCATGAACGATGAGGAAACCGTGGCATTGGTCGCTGGTGGGCATACTTTCGGTAAATGTCATGGTGCAGGCCCGGCGTCCTATGTGGGACCTGAACCCGAAGCAGCGCCCATCGAGGAGCAGGGCCTTGGCTGGAAGAGCAGTTTTGGTAGTGGTAAAGGCGGCGATACCATCAGCAGTGGCATTGAGGGTGCCTGGAAACCGAATCCTACCAAATTTGACCTGGGCTATCTGAGGGTGTTGTTAAAATATGAGTATGAACTGGTCAAGAGTCCGGCTGGTGCCAATCAATGGCTGGCCAAGGATGTAGACGAATACGACATGATCGTTGACGCCCACGACCCATCGAAGAAGCATCGGCCGATGATGACCACAGCGGACCTCTCGCTGAAGTTCGACCCGATCTATGAACCCATTGTACGACGTTATCTGGAAAACCCCGAGGAATTCAAGGACGCCTTTGCACGTGCCTGGTTCAAGCTGACCCACCGTGACATGGGTCCCCGCTCACGCTATCTTGGCCCGGAGGTCCCGGAAGAGGAACTAATCTGGCAGGATCCGGTTCCTGTAGTGGATCATGAGATGATCGACGCACAGGATATTGCAGATCTCAAGAGCAAGATCCTTGCCTCGGGACTGTCTGTCTCTCAACTGGTATCGACTGCCTGGGCATCGGCGTCCACATTCCGTGGCTCCGACAATCGGGGTGGGGCGAACGGGGCGCGCATCCGTCTTGCGCCACAAAAAGATTGGGAAGTCAACGAGCCTGAACAACTTGCTACTGTGCTTGAGATCCTTGAGAAAATCCAAAATGAATTCAATAACGCCCAGTCAGGCGGGAAGAAGGTTTCACTTGCCGATTTGATCGTGCTGGGTGGATGTGCAGGTATTGAGCAAGCGGCAAAGAATGCCGGTCACGATGTGACCGTTCCCTTCACACCGGGACGCACGGATGCGTCAGATGAGCAAACCGATGTTGCGGCATTCGATGTACTCGAGCCCAAAGCAGATGGGTTCCGTAACTACGAGAAAACCAAATACTCTGTATCTGCAGAGGAACTGCTGGTGGATCGGGCGCAACTGCTGACACTGACAGCTCCTGAGATGACCGTTCTCCTGGGTGGCATGCGTGTCTTGAATACCAACTTCAAACAGTCCCAGCACGGTGTTTTCACTAAACGGCCAGAGACGCTCACCAATGACTTTTTCGTGAATCTGCTAGACATGAACACGGAGTGGAAGGCAACCTCGGATGATGTGTTCGAGGGTCGTGATTGCAAAACAGAAGAACTCAAGTGGACCGGCAGCCGTGTCGATCTTATCTTCGGTTCGAATTCCCAGCTCCGGGCCCTGGCGGAAGTCTACGGAAGTGAGGACTCCCAGGAGAAGTTCCTGAACGATTTTGTAGTGGTGTGGAACAAGGTAATGAACCTTGACCGCTTCGATCTCACCTGATCGCAGCATCAACGCTTCGAGGGGTTTTAAAGTATATTTTAAAAGCTCACGGGGGACTATTAGTAGTGTATGAGCGCGGCGTTTCAATGCAATCTGAAACGCCACCTTTTTTATGTCCTGACACAGATTGCTCTGTTCTTCAAAGCTGATCCCGATTACGGTAGCCGGGTAGCTGGAGGCTTGGAATTGGATGTAAAGGAAGTTAAAATACTTGCATCCATGACAAAAGCAGAGTGTGTAAAGGCAACTGAAAAGTAAATCATATTCGACGATTGTTGATGTTTTCCATCGCAGGATCAAAAAGTGACTTTGCGATGAAATCTTAAAATATCTTCTTTGCTCTTTTGTTACCAATGATTGTTTGATAGGAATTCCAAAGGCTTTGGATATTCCAGGTCTGTTACAGGGTTTAAATTATAAATAAGAAAACTCATACTGCATACCCACAATCAATCATCCTTTCACAGTGAAAACCATGACCACAAACCTACCTGATCAGCTAGAATTCCAGCTCATAGATGCCGACTACTTCAGACAGGATAATTCTCCTGTAATCCGCCTGTTTGGGCGTTCCTCAGAAGGTAAAAGTATATGCTGTCAGGTACCCGGCTTTGAACCCTACTTTTATGTCAACTGTAATGCAGATCTGGAACAGGTTGCATCTGATATCAAACAAAAGTTCGAACAGGTAAAGGCCATTGAAGAGGTTGAGAGGTTTGAACCGGTAGGCTACCAGACCACACCCATCCGCATGTTAAAGATAATTACCCATGATCCGGGTAACGTACCTGAGATAAGGGATGATATAGCCACCATGCCTGCTGTAAAAGAGATCTACGAGGCAGATATCCTATTCAGGAACCGCTTTCTAATTGATAGGAACCTGCATGGGATGGGTTGGATGCGGTTAACCCCTCAGGAGCCCTTGCAGAATCTTCCTCTATGTAATATAACCTGCAGCAGTGAGGACGTGGAAGAATTTGAAAGAAAGGAACCTGCCCCTCTGAGACACCTGGCTTTTGACATCGAGTGTTTACCAGTGGATGGCAATATGCCCACCCCTGAAACTTCTCCAGTCATAATGATAAGTATCTCCTTTGCACCGGCCTATCAGGGCAAAGAAACCATAGTCCTGATAGCCAAGCCTGCTGATGGCGTGGACACTGATGTGGAAACCTGTCAGGATGAAGCTTCCATGTTGTCCAGATTTTTTGAGATCTTCAGGGAATACGATCCCGACGTAGTGACTGGCTACAACAGCAATGATTTTGATATTCCCTATGTAACAGATCGTGTATCCATTCTCAACAAAAATGGGCACAGAATAATATCAGATGTCGGCAGGGATGGCAGGAGTCTGGCTTACAGGAAAATAGGCACTCGCACAATGGTTGATATCACCGGCAGGGCCGTTGTAGATGTTTTGCCCCTTATAAGGCAGGAATTCAGCCTGAAACGCTATACACTCAGGAATGTCTCCCATGAATTGCTCGGCAAGGAAAAACTGGATGTTTCTCCTCAGGACATGGAAGAATATTGGGAGGACGACGGTGCCAAACTCTACGAGTTTATTAATTATGCCAGACGCGACTCCGAGCTTGCTCTTGAACTGCTTATGCAACTAAAATTGCTCGATAAGCATATAGCTGTATCCCAGGTCAGCGGTACCCTGCTTCAGGATGTGATAAGCGGTGGCCAGACCAATATGGTCGAACAATTGCTCCTGAGTGAATATGGCAAGCAGAACAGGGTCATGTCATCCAAACCCGATGAACACACTTCCCAGCAAAGAAGGAAGCTGAATGAGAACCTCAAAGGAGGGGCAGTCCTTGAACCTCACAAGGGGTTACATGAAAACGTGCTTGTGCTGGATTATAAGTCACTTTATCCCACTATTATAATGGCCCACAATCTCTGCTATACTACCGTTGTGGAAGATACCAATCTAAAAACAGATGACCTTATAATCTCTCCAACCGGAGATAAATTTGTCAAACCCCATCTGTATAAAGGCATCGTACCCTCGGTACTCGAGGACCTTTTGAGAAGGCGCAGTGAGACCAAGCAAATAATGAAAAAGACCCGGGATGAAAATCAACACCGTGTCCTTGATGCCACCCAGCTTGCCCTGAAAATCCTGCTCAACAGTTTTTATGGCTATTCCGGTTATGCACGGGCCCGTCTGTACAGTCTGGGAATGGCCGGCTCAGTAACAAGTATTGGCAGGGAAAATATCGCCCGCACCGAGGAGATTGTATGCAGCCAGATAGGCAGTGTGGTGCTCAGAAATGACGAGGTCTATTTCAGGGATGAAGCAGGCGAGATTGGATCTGATGACAAAAAAGTTAACCTTTCCATTGTTTACGGGGATACGGACAGTGTTTTTGTGCATTGTATGGACAGGGATAACAGGGAACTATCTCCTGATGACCTGACTTTGGAAGAATCTGCACGGGTGGGCAGTAAAGTTGCTTCCCTGGTAACAGCCTCCCTGCCGGATCCCATGGAACTGGAGTTCGAAGCCACCGCCAGGCGTGTCCTGCTCGTAGCAAAGAAACGCTATGCACAATGGCTGTTTGAACCTGCAGAAGGCGGCTGGAAGGATAAGATCAAGGTCAAGGGATTGGAAACCGTCAGGCGTGACTGGTGTGAGCTGACATCCAATATGTTAAACCGGGTACTGGAATATGTACTGAAAGAAGGTAATGTCGAAAAGGCAGTGGAACATGTGAAAACCACTGTGGACAGGGTGCGCAATCTGGACGTCACCCGGGATTCTGATATTATTGATGATCTGGTACTGACAAAGACCTTTTCCAAGAGCCCTTCAAGTTACAAAAACAAACAACCCCATCTCACCGTTGTGGAGAAGATAGAACAGCGTACAGGAATGCGTCCTTCCATTGGAGAGAGAATTCCCTTTGTGATAGTTGCGGGCAAGGATCTTTTTGTAAACCGTGCGGAAGATCCTGACTATGTCAGGCAGCACAATATAGCCCTGGATGTTGATTATTATATCCAGAAGCAGCTCCTTCCTCCGGTGGAACGTATCCTTTCGGTATTTGGTGTGAATATGGCAACCCTGGATCATGACTCCAGGCAAAAAGGGCTTTTTGATTTTTCAAAATCCAAACCTTCTGACAACGGATGTCAGATGAATGCCGAAATAAGGGAGCCTGAAAAGGAAAAACTTCCAGAAAGCGGCAACCAGAGTTCCCTTCTTGATTTCTGAATCATATACTTTCTATGGCTTCCACGGGATCCAGCTTTGATGCCTTTCTTGCCGGATACACTCCCGCGATCATATTTATTATAAAAGCAAAAATTGCTGCATAAAGGAAATTCATTGTCTCGATCTTCATGGGCATACGTGTAAGTCCCAGATACATTTCGGCAGGCAATTCTATTTCGTAGGACCCGATTGCCACAGCTGTAAAATATCCCACTACAAGACCCAGCATCAGGCCGAAAGCTCCCAGGATCGTGGATTCTATAAGGAATATTTTTGTGATGCTTTTTCTGGAAGTGCCCATTGCCATGAGCATTCCTATTTCACTTTTCTTGTCCATGACAATATTGATCAGTGTGTTGGCAATACCAAACCCTGCGGTAATATAGATCAGGATATAGTAAATCCACACAAGCACCTTCTGGGTATTGAGTAACTCCAGGAGTTGACTGTTGATCTCAATCCAGCTATCAGCCTTTAGACCTGTTGCTTTTTCAATTTCCAAAGCGGTTTTCTCTGCATCGTAGGGATCTGTGACACGCATGGATATTGCGGTAATTGTTCCCTTCTCATCATAAAAATCCTGCAGGGTTTCCAGTCTTGCATAGGCAACACTTTTGTCCCGGCCGGTGCCACTGTCAAAAATCCCGATAACTTTCAGCGAAAGGTCGCCGGCTTGAGGGGAATTGATCTGTATCCATTCCCCAGGTCTTGTTTCCAGGTCATCGGCCAGCTCATCCCCGATAAGGATACCTTTGCCACTTCTGGCAAGGTCTTCATAATTCCCCTTCACAATATCGGGTTTAAGGTGCATCACATTGTCTTCATCCGGAGGAACCACCCCGAATATGTTGATCCCTGCGGAATTATCCCGGTATGTAATCACGGCCTGTTTTTCAAGGTATGCAGAGGAAGCGGTAACCTTCGGTGTGTTTTCAATTACAGATTTATAGTAATCATAGAGATGTATACCTGCATCCTTTTCCTCTGCAGGATACACCACTATATGAGGAGAGTTTTCCACTGTTTTTTCTATCAGTTCATCGGTAAATCCGGTCATTAGGGACATCAGGACCACAATGACCACTACGGCAAGCGCTACAGCAAGAACGGAAAAGAATGTATTGCGCTGTTTTGAAGCGATATGTCTGCGTGCAATCCTGAATTCGAACATAAAGGTTTAGAGCTGCACATAACGTGCAGCATCTCCCAGGTTTTCTTCAATACGCAGAAGCTGGTTGTACTTGGCAGTTCTTTCCCCTCTGGCCGGAGCTCCGGTCTTGATGAGGTCCGCTCCGATTGCCACTGAAATATCTGCAATCATCACATCCTCGGTTTCTGCAGACCTGTGGCTTACCACCACATTATAGCCGCTGCGGAATGCCATGCTTGCAGCATCGAAAGCCTCAGAGAGAGTACCGATCTGGTTTACCTTGAGTAATAGAGCATTTGCAGCTTCCATCTCGATGCCTTTGGCAAGCCTTGAAACATTTGTGACAAACAGGTCATCCCCCACAATGATGGTCTCCCAGGCTTCATTGGTGAGGTTTGCGAAATCCTCAAAGGCTTCCTCATGGAAGGGGTCTTCAATCATTACTATAGGGTATGTGTCAATCAGGTCGACGTAGAAATCGGTAAGTTCTGCTCCGGTCATGCTGGTCCCGTCGATATTGTAGTTCTGCCCATCGAAAAACTCAGAGGCAGCTGCGTCCATCCCGATGGTCACCTCGGACTCGGTATATCCCGCTTCTTCGATGCCACTTACCAGAGCATCCAGGGCGTCGACCGTCTGGTCGATGGGTGGAGCATACCCCCCCTCATATCCCACATTGGTTGCAGAAGCACCATATTTGTCCTCAAGGACATTTCCCAGCGCATGATAGGTTTCGCTTCCCATTCTCAGGGCATTTGAATAAGTATCAGTTCCTTTGGGCTGGATCATGAATTCCTGGATTGCAAGACCATTGCCTGCATGCTTGCCGCCGTTGAGAACGTTCATTGTTGGAACGGGGAGTGCAAAGGAATTAGATCCTCCAAGGTACCTGTACAGGGGCATATTGAGGGAATCTGCAGCTGCATTGGCAACAGCCATTGAAACACCCAGGATGGCATTTGCACCGAAAGTTATCTTGTTGTCGGTTCCATCAAGGGCTATCATCAACCCATCAATCTCCCTCTGGCTGCGCACGTCATAACCCGTCAGTTCCCCGGCGATTGTTGTATTGACATTGTCCACGGCATCGAGGACACCTTTACCATTGTAGCGTTCATCCTCCTTATCCCGCATTTCAATGGCTTCGTTTGTTCCTGTGGAAGCTCCTGAAGGGACACTGGCCCTGCCAAAACCCTTTGGCGTGAACACATCAACCTCCACTGTGGGATTACCCCTGGAGTCCAATATCTCTCTTGCATGAATCTTTTCTATCCGGTATCCTGCTTCTTCTGCCCTGTAACTCATGATAATTCCGCCTTGGACTTTGTTTACTGAATAGGAAATTACTGTATATATAATATTCTTGTCCCTGAAATCTTTGTTGTTAATGCTTTGTACGTATCTACCTATAACGTATTCATAAAATATATATTAATGGAGCCATCCTTCTTCCCTTATGAATGATGCTGCTTTCATAAAGCTTGATTCCAGCAAAAGGGAGATTGCAGACCTACTCCAAAACCTCTACCTCTCCCGCATAGAAGCTCTAGCTATGACCTGCCTTATTGATGGTGATTCACTAACATCAAGCCAGATTGAAAATCTCACTGGCCTGAGGCAGCCAGAAGTAAGTGTTGCCATGAAACCCTTATGCAAAAAAGGTATAGTGGAGTCCTGGGATCAGAAGTTATCAAAAGATAGGGGCAGGCCTCGCCGTTACTATAAATTAAAATTACCCTTTGACAGATTCATGAGAAATCTGGAAAATGATATATCGGCTGAAATAGAATGTAAATCTCACGCTCTCAATAGGCTTAAACAGATATGTAATTAATTCTCTTTTTCCCCGAAATTGATAGGGGCAAATCCTCTTTTACTGTCAAATTTGCGCACAGCATCCATTCCGTCAATTTCAAGAAGAAGAATCTCCGTTACCATGAAGGCTTCATTGTACTTTCGCATGCATCCAATACTGGCTTTTCCATCCCTACCCAGACCGGTATGGAGATGGACTACGGGTTTTTTGTTCTCAAGCATTATGTTGCCAATACCGATTATTTCGTGCGGGTCCACAAATGAATTCCATAGGGGCTCTGGAGGGATCATATCTTTGAGTGGGCCGGTGACCAGGTTTGCAGTCCTGCATGCTCCCAGCATGAAAAGGAATGCTTTTTCTATCTCTTTTTCTTCTGCCAGGGCCGTTATACTTTCTAGTATGTCTTCACCATCATCTACCCTGAGGACAAATACTCTTCCTATCTTACCTTCTCTGTATTCCATGTTATTCCCTTATTCAGTAATTTTTCCATCTACGATCCTGACGATTCTGTCGGTTTTGCGGGCCATGTTTTCATCATGGGTCACCAGGATGAATGTCTGGTCAAATTCCCGGTTCAGTTTTCTTAAAAGTTCGTAGACCCTGTCACTGGAACGGCTGTCCAGATTCCCGGTAGGTTCGTCTCCGATGACGATCTTTGGCCGGTTTACAAGTGCCCTTGCCACAGCTACACGCTGGTTTTGTCCTCCGGAAAGCTGGCCCGGGAAATGGTGCAGACGGTCTTTAAGTCCAACTTCATTGAGCAATTTTTCAGCTTCTCTGGTGGCTTCATCCTTTTTTTTGCCGGCTATCAAAAGAGGCATCATAACGTTTTCCAGTGCGGTGAAGTCGGGTAAAAGGTGATGGTACTGGAATATAAAACCAAGCAATGTGTTTCGTGCACTGGATCGCTGCTGGTCATCCATGCTGGTGACATCCTGGCCGTCAATCAGGATAGTGCCTTTTGTGGGCGTGTCCAGAATACCTATCATGTGGAGTAAGGTGCTTTTTCCGGACCCTGAAGGGCCAACTATGGAAAGGAATTCCCCTTTTTTCACATCAAGGTCCAGTCCGTCAAGCGCCTTTACCTCGACACCATCTCCATAGACTTTTTCCAATCCACGGATTTCGATTATATTGTCTGTTTTTGGCATGTCTCTCCCTGGAAACATTGCACATCATATCAGTAATGCGGTTCCAGACCTTCGATCTGGGAGAATGCCTTATCAACTTCCTTGTCTTCCTGGACTCGTTCCTTTTTCTCTTTTTCGGTATTGATAGCATCGACTGCAAGATGATAGAGTTCTTCCAGCTCGGAAGCGGATTCAAGGGTAAGGACAGACAGTACGCGGGGATATTCACCTTTGCGGACGATTATTCCTTTGAAAACATGGCCCACTGAATCAGAAAGTTTCTCAACTTCCGTAGAGATTTCATCGATACTCAGGTAACTCTTGTCACCCTTGATGATCATCATGGACCTGCTTGCTTCCTCGTAAACATTAGTATTGAACAGTAATCCACTGGGGGATACAGCCTTTTGTATGGCTGTTCTGATAGGCACTTCCCCGTCTGCTTCGTAGTAACCAATGGTTGCAATCCCTGCTCCTCCGCTCATGACCGTCTTGAAATCACCCAGATCAGTGACCATCATCATCTCGCTGTCCAGGGAATCCAGCAGGAAGATCAGCCTTTTTGCGATCATCTCATTTATGGAATCATAGGCAGATTCCATATCTCCACCCATCTGCTTGAGGTACTGGTTATCTGCAAGGATTATCCCGTCAACTCCGCTTTCCCTTATATCCTTGAGGGCAAATGCGGTATTTTGCAGATACAATGTCCCTTCTTCCCTGAAGGGAAGGACAACTACTGCATATACCGGATAATCATTTTGTTCCTTCAATTCCCGAATCAGGGGCGGAGTAAAAGATGACCCTGTACCCCCGGAGGCAGAAGTTATAACAAAAGCAATATCGAAACTGCCCCTCTCATCGAGGTTGCGCATAATCTGGGATTTATTTTCATCAAAAACTTTCCTTCCCACGTTTCTGTTTGCACCAACTCCATGCAGATGAGGTATATGAATTCGGTCCTTTGCCTTTGTATATTTCATTTCTTTGAGGTCATTTACGGCAGTATTTATGGCAAGGGTTTGCACGTTACTTTTATACTGTTGTTTTGAGTAGAACTTGGCAAAGCGACTTTTGGAGCCGAATGCCTGCTTGTTTATAGAGTCCAGGATACGGTTGCCACATTGTCCGTTCCCGACCATAAGTATATTGAGCAATTAATTCCTCCAGATGATATTTAAAAGCGGTATTGTTGGCGGCGATAGTATATCCACGCTGCCGCTCCAAGAATGATGACTAAAGGCACGATATATACATATAGCGGCTGCTCGAAAAGGAAATCAAATTTTCCTTCTGTAACTTCAAGTGCATCTGTTGTTGTTTCACTGTTTATTTTTTCTGACTCAGGGTCTTCAGCACTTGTGTAGGAATAAGAGGTTGTTACCGGATAATTTCCCATTTCCTCTGCTTTGACGTTGAATGTGAATTCCTTTTCCTGCTGCACTCCGAGGGTTTGCAGGTATATTGTGGGTGTACCACCTATTATCTCGATATCACTGTCCCCGCTTTCATATTCAAGTCCATCGGGGAGCTGGATTTTCACCGAAACATCTTCAGCATCCCCCTCGCCGTTATTTTTTATGAGTAATGTTACTTCAGTACTCTCCCCCCGGGGTATAACAGGTTCCTGAAGCTCTGCCAGGACTTCCACATCTGCCATGGCTGCGGGTTCGCCTTCCACTGTGATCGTAGGAGTGTTGGAACTTGTCTGCGGGAAATCAACTCCCGCATTGTTGGAAAAGGTTGCAGTAGCAGGTTTGAGTGTAAATGTGCCAGGTTCTGTTGATTTGATGCGATAGACAAAGATTTGCTGTGACTCCCCGACGTCCAAGGTCATCTCGCCGGACTGGCTTACGAAAGTTTCCTCCAGGATGAATTTTTCAGGCAGGTTGTTGGAAAACCTGAGATCAGTTGCATCGTCATCCCCTTTGTTTTCTGCCCTGACAGTAACTGTTACTGAATCACCTGCTTGTATGGTAGTTGAGCTTACACTTTTGGTAATTTCTATAACGGGGGTGCCGGAAAATTCTGCCTTTTCATGGCCTCCATCGACAACTCCCTTTGTATTAACAATGTCATCATCGGTAATTGTAATGGCTATTTCGGCACGGGGTAAAGTACCTGTCTTTGTATCAAGAAGTTTCACTTCAACTTCTTCATTATCGATTTCAAAGGTAAAAGTGTCGTTAATATCCAGCCCTTTGTCCATCAATTCAGTGTCCTTCTCATACACATAAAACGATGCATATTCGTTTTCAGGGAACACATCGGCTACATCTATTACATGATTGTTTATCTGGTACCCGTCACCGGCTTGTATATCTCCTTCATAAAGAACACTTTTTGCAGAGGCAGGGCCCGCAAATACCACTGAGGACAAGGCTGCTATCAAGAGCAGGCATACTATCATTTTTTTGAATTCCATGTTCCCCTCGCCACGATTTTTTCATAATTTGTTATCTAAATACTGCCTAAATACACTACTGGAAACCAATATAAAGTTTATGACATAAAACTGTAGCCCGAGTTAAAATCACTTTCACCTTGCTAAGGTTGGGTTAAAAAAGTACACGTATAATAGAGGTCTGTCATGAGTATTTATTCTTACGATACTACATACACTAAATAAGGTAGAAAAAAGTGTAGAACAATCACCTTTTTGTGAATAATAGAGACACATCTAAAAATTACAAATTTTATGTAATTGTTACTACACTTGTTGTATAAAAAATGGATACTTTTGTTGATGACTGGATGTGAAATATGCCTTTCAGACACATTTATTACGCTTGGCCGTAGCCTGCAGGGCAGGTAACGGCGTACTTTTCCTGGAACATGGAATTAGTGACTTATTGATTCTCATAGATCGCCCGACTCATCTTGCAGAGTCGTAACTAATAATGTATTACTCGGCAAGTCGTACATGAATCATTGTAATTTTTGGCTCGTTTTACTCATCAAAAATCACATGATTCAAACAAAAAGATTGCATCATGGGGTGACCAACGGGCTTTATACGATGAGAATGGGGCTGTTTATTCATTGAATGGCCTATATGAATTATTTGGTTTTTTTAAATATTTTTCAACAAACTTAAGCCTCCTTATGCAAAACAATCATTAAGAAAAACTAAAAAATACTGAAAATTAAGGCTCTGTAGAAACCCTTTCCTCTAACTTCCACTAATACATTATTATTTTTATAAGAAGAAGTCCCCAATGTGATTTTGACCATAAAAAACACAAAGGGGATGAATGTGTTTTGTCAAGCGATTACTTTAACTTTATCGATACAGCTATGTCTGTAGCTGGAAGATCTCATCTTCCAATCTACAGTTGTAAGTATTCCAAACGAAAATATACTCAACACCAGTTACTGGCATTGGTATTGTTCAAAGAGTACATAAATGAAGATTATAGAAAGTATGTCCAACTTATTGATTTAATGGAAGGAGTCCAATCCAAAATTGGTATAAATCACGCACCTCACTTCACAACATTACATAAATTTACCAATAGAATATATTCATTTTATTTCAATAGCTTACTTCACCAAACTCTGAAACTCTTCTATTCACATGGTGAAAAAATACCTCTGGTTGCTATTGATTCAAGTGGATTTACAGGAGGACATTGTAGTTACTATTATTCTGTGAGAACAGGAAAAAAAAGACGGTCGTATCTGAAAACAAGTCTAGCTGTTAATGTTGAGAAGTTCATTGTAATTGGTTTTAAGATTTCAGGTAAACCTGTACATGATGCAAAACATGCAAAGGCATTGCTTAGACAATGTCACAAAAGGAGAAAAGCTGATTGTTATCTGATGGATAAAGGATATGATTCTGAGAAGATACATGCTCTAATCAATGAAGAATTGAAAGCAGAAGCCATCATACCTGTAAGATGTAGAAAAGGAAGAAGATCAAAGGAAAATACCGTCGAAAAATGAGAGATGAATTTGATGCAAACATCTATTATTATAGAAATCTGGTAGAGACGATGTTTTCTGTTTTGAAAAGGAAGTATAGAGAAGAATTGAGGGCAACAAAATACAGAAATCAGGTGAAAGAAGTTAAGTTCAAATTGTTAATTCATAATATAGACAGGGCAATCTCTGTTTCAGTAATTATTCAAATAAGGATTTCTACAGAGCCAAAATTAAATAATTTTATAAGCATTGCTTATATTTTAAGGATTACATTCACTCGATCAATTAAAAGTGACAATAATATCAACAATTAGCCGGAAATATTATTTCATTTAGTATAATCGATGAGTTTATAATATTTATAAAAGAATGATAATTAGGAAATACAAAAACTAAAAGGGATATTGATGAATAATAAAATTATTTTAAATGAATGCATTCAAGAGTTTAAAGAAAAAAACTGGTTAGATCTATCATATGATGAAATAATGGAAATATTTTCGTCATTATACATAACTAGAGAATTAGATACATCATATTCTGAAATTGAAGATTCCATTGTTGACGGTGGGGGAGATGGTGGTATTGACTCATTTATTATTTTAGTAAATGATACGAGTGTTTTTACCGAAGAAGACATAGAAGAAATTACGTTTAATGAGAGTACAGAAATAATTATCTATATTTCTCAAGCAAAAACTGAGAATAGTTTTAAGGAAAATGCATTGGATAAGTTGTATATTTCTTTAGAAAAGATATTAGATTTAGAATTGGAAGAAAATCTATTATCAAAGAGATTTAATCCTATGTTGGTTGAAAAGATACTGCTGTTTAGAAATATATGGAAACGTTCGGTTAGAAAAAAATCAAAATTTACAATCAATTTTACTTATTCTTGCAAAGCTGAAGACACCAATGTAAATGGTAGTTTCCGACTAAAAGTTGATCAAATAGTTGCATTAACAAAAGAAAGGGTAAATACCGGCAATATAAATTTTAATTTATACAGTGCAAAGGAATTAATTGAATTATACAGCAAACCCCAACACACTAAACTAGAATTAGTATTTAATGAAACACCGATTACTATTCAAGGAAGAAACCAAGAAGAAGATGGTTATCTAGGGGTAGTTACTCTTGCTGATTACTATAAATTTATCGTTGACATTAAAGAGAATAAAATAAGAGAATATTTGTTTGAAAGTAATATACGGCATTATCAAGGCGATACTGCTGATGTAAATCAAAAAATTGCAGAGACCTTAGAGCATAATTCATCTCAAGATTTTTGGTGGTTAAATAATGGAATAACTATAATAGGTTCGGATTGTAACTTAATGCACAAGACTTTATTTATAGATGATGTCAAAATTGTGAATGGATTGCAAACATCATATACTATAAGTAAATTTGATGATTTAGCAGTAAATGATGACCATAGGTCAATTTTGGTCAAAGTAATTCGTAGTACGCAAAAAGAGACAATAGATAATATTATTTTTGCTACCAACAGTCAAAACCCTGTATCTCCAACTTTATTAAGAGCTACAGGAGAAATACACCGAAATATAGAAATATTGTTCGGAAATAAAGGCTATTATTACGATAGAAGAAAAAATTATTACAAGAATCAAGGCAAACCAGCAAGTAAGATTTTTAATATACAAGATACTGCCCAAGCAATAGAAGCAATTTTAAATTTTGGGCCAGCAAGAGCAAGGTCTAAACCAACAACTTTGATAAAAGAAGACACCTCTTACAATAAAATATTTGATAAAGATAACATACAATCATTTTTAAATTGCTGCTTGATACATCAAAAGGTAAAAGATTGTATAAAAAGAATAGAGTCTGCTGATGAAAGAAACAGAATCAAAAACTTCACACTCCATTGTTCCAGAATCTTAGCGTCGATCTTGACTTGCAAAAACGAATATGATTCTGAAGATATAAAGGATCTGAATGTTGAAAATGTAGATTGCAATACAATTAAAGAAGCCTTTGAATTATTTGAGAGTATACTTGAAGATTATATCAATGAAAATCCTGATAAAAACATAATAAATATAGCTAAAGCCAATGGATTTGTCCAATGTATAAATAAAAAATTAGAAGAACATGACTTTCATGAATGATTTTGTGCTTGTAACAATTTGAAATTTTGAATCTAAAGAATGAGCATTATACAAGAGTGAGTATTTTTACTAACTTTTCAGTTTCTAGAAGTTTTCCTTATCCCTTTTTTCGACTGGAATTTTTATTTTAATTCTAGAACGGTTATTTTTTGTGTCTGCCAGAAGTGGCACACACTCCTTAATCGTGTACCTAAGGGTACTGCGGAATCAAAACCAGAGGCGCTGCGCAGCAGCGCAAATGCTGGGTATCTGGGTATTTTGGAAAAGGATTGGTTTAGAAATCACTATCAGACGATTTGTGGAGTAAAAATAGAGGGATTATTTTTGCCACACCGGACATTTTTGTGTTCGAGTGGAAATAGTGCAGGGTTTTCTTAAATTCAATGTCACATCACAAAACATATGGAAATTATACTATTGATAAAATGTGTTTTGGCGAATAAATTTTTAGTAAGATGAGTTTGCAAATATAATTTACTATCCGTTGAGGGATTAATACATGAGTGTAAGTACCAGAAGTATTGGATTGTACATTGTTAGATTTAGGCACGAAAAAGATAATGATATATTAAGTGGAAAAAAACTTATTGAATATTATAATTCTCTTCTTTTTAACATATCAAATAAATCATTCAGTGATAAAAGAATGGAACTGGCTACTTCGAATAAATTTTATTATTTAGCAGATAGCAACGGCTCCGAAAAAAAAGAAATTATATTTGAATCTGCTAAAACAGGACATAGACCTTTCCTTGTAGATGAAACTACTGGATTAAAACGAGAAAATCCCAAAAATATACACGAAGGTGAAGCAGAACTTACACATCTAATAACTAGAACTGACAATAAAGAAATTATTATGGCTCTTGAAAAAAGAGCGGTAGGGGTTACTATAAATCAAATACAAAGTTATCTAAATAGCTTTATCAGATCTTACCCAGAAAAAGACCAATATTTTTTAGAATGGGATGTGCTTGTTCTAGAATCGTTTTTAGAAAGATTAAATGATTTTAAACGAATCACGACTGGAAGCATATTTGTTGATAAAAAAATAATTAGTTCTGAACAAATGGGTTATGCTGGACTTGATTTAGACTCAACAAGAGAAGATTTAGAAATGACATACAAAAGCCATCGTGGAGAAAGCATTTCAAAAACCCTTGTTAGGAAATTCGACAAACTCCGAAAAAAAGGAGTAATTTCAAGGATAAGAGTTGAAGGCAAATCTTTTAATGATGCGGCAATTCATATTGATACAAATAGTGATGCTTTTATCAGAAAAGTTGATGTAGATTTGATAGAAGATACAGGACTTGTTAATTCAACACATTTGTTCAAAATTTTATCTAATGTTATAGATGAGGTATGATAAGATCTATCTAGAATTCACATATCCTATAGAGCATTATTTTACTGTAGCTACCCGAGAAGAAAAAATATGGGATATAGTTTTACCTTTAATATTTGGGGCTATCGGTTACTTTTTGATTATTTATTTTGATTTTACTATCCCGACTAAAAATATTGATCAATTATTTCCTAGCGTAATAATTTTATTATCTATATTAATAGGCTTTACAATTTCAACTGTAACTATATTAGCAAACAGTCGTGATGAACTTAAAGTGGAAACAGATAGAATAATAGAAGAAGTGAAGATTAACTTATATCAATTAATGAATATATGGTTTATTATCACCTTATTTTCTGAAATTATTGCTCTTGTGTTTAACATGGTTATTTTGTTATTAGCATCTTATGGAGTTCCGCTTGTAACTAATAACATTAATTTAATAATTGCAATAAATATATATCTTATTTCACAAGTATTGTTACTAAATGTTCGGAACATAACTAATTTTTATTTTATTCTGCATGGAATACCTAATCATCAACAAGAATAAATATATTAATCATTTGCGTTATGGATATTTCTTACAACAAGAAATGATTGTTCCTTTTATTTCCATTTGGTACTTACTTAAGGAGTGTGTGCCAAAACTTCATAGCCTCGGCTAATCAGATCACTCTGTTCCACTTCATATTCTGTGGATTGGACCTGACATAGACAGGTCTGGAGGCCCCGAGAGCATCCATATCCTTCTTAACTTTCCTCATTTCCCGGTCCGTATCAACTACAATAGGATCGGAATTGGAAGGTTTAGAGCCACGAATTGGAGAAAGGTTCTTTGCTCTCTCCCTTCTGACCACATTTCCCCAAACTCTACACACCCCTAAGGCCGAAATATTTGAAGGAAGTCCTATGCAGGGTGAAACTAACAGAAGAAACCTCAACTCGGCTACAGAATTCATGACATAAAAGACTCTTTCATCTCCATACTCAGATCGGCCCATTGTGCTTTATGGATCAGGGAGCCCATAGAGATTACGTCAATTCCCGTTTTTGCATATTCTGCAAGGTTTTCGGTGTTTATCCCTCCCGATACCTCCACGATTACCTTATTCCTTAATCCTTCGTGACGTAATTTCTCCACGGTTGATATAATTTCTGAAGGGGACATATTGTCCAGCATAACGATGTCCACTCCCATTCTTGCAGCCAGAAGGGCATCGTTTGCGGATTCAACTTCAGCTTCTATTTTCTGGGTAAAGCTTGCCATTTCCTTTGCTTTGAGGATTGCATTTTCCAGACCCATTATATGCCTGTGGTTGTCCTTTATCATGATGGAATCGGATAGATTGAACCTGTGTGGGTCACCTCCACCTGCAATTACAGCCAGTTTCTCGAACTCCCGGATTCCCGGGGTTGTTTTACGGGTTGCAGCCACAACCGCTTCAGAACACTCATGCACAGCTTCCACACAATCTCTTGTAAGGGTCGCGATACCACTCAGGTGTCCCAGGAAATTCAAGGCCAGCCTTTCAGCACGTAAGAGGGATACCGTTCTCCCTTTAAGTTCAAAGACCACACCGTTATTCTGAATCTTTTCTCCTTCTGCAATCTTTCTTGTATATTCGATATCAAAATAATCAAATATGGCCTCTGCAACTTCCACACCGGCAACCACACAATCCTGCTTTGCAAAAATCACTGCTTCTGCAATTGTGTCCGGCACCATCTGGCATGAGATATCATGATAACCCAGGTCTTCCCGGATGAAACTCTCTATCTGTCCTCTCAGCATCCTTTTCACCAGTTTTACTTTATGTTCGGGGACTTTTAATATGCTTTGTAACGATAATACTTTTATGTGCCGCCCCTCTAGAACATAAAGGAGTCTCATTAATGCTTAAAATAGGAGTTTTCGGTTGTGGTGCCATTGGTGGCGAGATATGTAGGGCTATTGATAATGGCCAGATTGAAGCAGAACTCTATGCTATATATGACCGCCATGATGAATCCCTGAACAGGGTGAAAAGTTCACTGGAAAATTTTGACCCTCAGATCATGGAAATTGTTGAAATGGTCAGGGAGGTAGACCTGGTGGTAGAATGTGCTTCCCAGCAGGCGGTTTATGAAGTGGTTCCCACAGCGTTGCATGCAAAATGTGATGTCATGGTGGTAAGTGTCGGGGCTTTTGCTGACACACAACTCCTTGAAATGACCGAAAATATAGCACGTGAAAAAAATTGTCGGATTTACGTTCCCTCTGGTGCCATCTGTGGAATAGATGGTTTGATATCCGCTTCTGCAGCCGGTCTGCATTCAGTCACCCTGACAACCGAAAAACCACCCGGTGGATTGAGGGGTGCCCCTTTTGTTCTTGAAAATAATATTGATATTGATTCCATAACCGGCAGAACTGTTCTTTTTGAAGGCTCTGCAACCGAGGCGGTACAGGCATTCCCTGCAAATGTGAATGTGGCTGCTACTCTCAGTCTTGCAGGAATTGGATTTGATAATACCAGGGTCAGGATAGTGGTTAATCCTGCCCTGACAAGAAATATCCATGAAATCGCAGTTGAAGGTGAGTTTGGAAGATTCACCTCAAGGGTGGAAAATGTGCCTTCTCCCACAAATCCAAAAACAAGTTATCTGGCTCCTCTTTCCGTAATTTCTACCTTGAAGAAACTGACTCAATCATTCAATGTGGGCACCTGAAATCGCATAAACTTATATGTTATATAATCTATGTATTCGCCCGGAATTCATTATCCCGGGATTGCAGTGGTAATATGCAGGATAAGCAGGCTATAATAGACAGGATTAATGTCCTGAAAAAGGAAAAAAATGTGGTGGTCCTTGCCCACAATTACTGCCGTGGCGATGTACAGGATATAGCTGATTTTGTAGGTGATTCACTTGGCCTGAGTCGTCAGGCAGTTGAGCAGCCTGCGGACATCATTGTTTTTTGTGGTGTGGATTTCATGGCTCAAAGCGCTGCTATCCTGAGTCCGGAAAAGAAAGTTCTCATTCCCGACATGTTTGCACGCTGCCCAATGGCGGCAATGGCTACTGCAGATGAGGTAAGAAAAGCCAAAAAACAACATCCTGATGCGATGGTTGTGTCCTATGTAAACAGCAGTGCAGAGGTTAAAGCAAAAAGTGATGTATGCTGCACATCCGCCAATGCGGTGGAAGTTGTCAACTCACTGGATTGCTCGAAAGTACTGTTCATTCCTGACAAAAACCTGGGGGATTATGTGGCCAGAAACACTGGTAAAGAAATAATTTTCTGGGATGGCTACTGTCCGACCCACAACCACATGCTTGAATCAGATGTGGCCTCATCTAAAGAAGCCCATGCTGGCGCCGAGATTCTGGCTCATCCGGAATGCAGGCGTGAAGTGCTTGAAAAAGCAGATCATATATTCAGTACCACAGGAATGACAGGACATTGCTCCTCCTCGGATTCAAAAGAATTCATTATCGCTACGGAAAACGGACTTCTACATCGTCTGCGCAAGGAGAATCCGGATAAGCACTTTTACCCCTGCTCCGAATATGCTATATGTCCGGATATGAAAACCATCGATCTTGAATCTGTTCTGGACTGCCTGGAAAAGGAAGAATACGAGGTCACGGTAGGGGAGAAGGTCAGGACGCAAGCCAAAAAAGCCCTCGATCGCATGCTTGAAGCAGGAAGATCATAAAGGCTGGCGGTTTAATGCACGCTTATCTCCAATTAATGCGTATTGCCAATTGTGCAATGGCAGCCTTTGCCGCCTTGATCGGCGTGTTAATCGCCTTTAGAATCATTTTTGAGCAACCCCTTCAGGCATTTCCATTCTTTGAGGCAGGGTCTGTGGGAATTGCAGTAATGCTTGTAACGGGAGCCGGCAATACAATCAATGATTATTTTGATGTGGGCATTGATACGATAAACAGGCCAGACAGGCCGATTCCCTCTGGAAAGGTAAGTAAACAACAGGCACTTTTCTTTGCTGCATTCCTCTTCATTGCCGGAATAGCCATTGCCGGGTTTATTAATCTGGTCTGTGCCTTAATAGCTCTTTTCAATTCTCTCCTGCTTGTCCTGTATGCCCGTAATCTTAAGGCTACCCCTTTTTTTGGCAATGCTGCCGTGGGTTATCTGACAGGTTCTACTTTTCTTTTCGGTGCCGCTGTATTTGGGATGGAAGGATTGTATGCCCTTTCGGTATTATTCCTGCTTGCAACCCTGGCGACAATTGCACGTGAAATTGTGAAGGATATCGAGGATATGGAGGGAGATAGGAAAGCAGGAGCAACCACTCTCCCTATTCTCATCGGGAAAAAACAGGCAGGTTTTGTAGCTTCGGCTCTTGCCCTGATAGGTATTGCTGTCAGTCCTTACCCTTACATGAATTCCATGCTGGGAGAATATTACCTTCCTCTGGTGGGTATTGCTGACCTTCTTTTTATAGCGGGTGTCTATGCAGTGCTGAAAAATGACCCGGCCCTTTCCTCCAAACGCTTCAAACTGGCTATGTTCATGGCATTGTTTGCCTTTGTGGCAGGTGCTTAACGGGATGTATGTCTGAGATATTCCTGCAACATCCGGGGAAATGTTTCGGCAGGGACAAACCTCACACCCAGTTGTTCGGCCCATTTCTGAATCCCGTAGTCCTTGGCAACCACGGCTGCATCAAGTTCTTTTGCCAGCAGTAGCACATCGATATCAGGTGCACTATCCAGTATTCCGTAACGCAGGGCTGAACGGTATTTGTTGCGGAATTTGTTCACAACGGAACCCACTACTTCGCGATCGATATCCCTTTCCACCATTTGTTTGGTTTCTGCCTGTGAATTCTGGATAAGACATTCGCGGGAAGCCTCACGTATTGCTTCTTCTGCCACATTCATGCCTTTGTTGATCCTCTCCCTCATGTAGGATACATATTCATGGAAGATACGGGAGGGGATCTGTACCTCATACCTGTCAGGGGTTTTCTTGACAAGCCAGGTATCGATCTTTGCCACTACTTCAGGGTCACAGTTATTGTTATTTGCAAATTCCTGAAGTTCATTGTACACAGAAGGGAAGGGGACATAGCAGCTGATCTGCAGATGCAGCCGGGCATCGGCTATCAGGCCCAGAATTTCTTTCATACCTGCGCAGATGGTGTCCTGTCCCAGTGACTGGCGGGCCTGAATATCGGTAAGCCCGGTGGTATCCATTATAAACCTCTGTCTCAACATGTTACCTCCCCGCGAAAAAGTATAATATAAAAACATCCCTGCTGTTTAAAAAAGTTTGTCTACATGTCAAGCAGGGACTAACAACCACAATATAAATATTAGCTAAGGCGGGCGCGGAGCTGTTCTACAAGTTCCTGTTTGATGGATGTACTGCGATCCCCGCCACAGACGATACCCCTGACACCCAGGATATCCGGCTTGATGTCCTTTATTGCTTCGATATCATCGAATTTGATACTGCCTGCCAGAGCAGTTTCCAGGCCGTTTGCATGTGCTTTTTCAACGAAATCCTTAAGATGTGCTTCATTGAGGAACTCGAATGTGGAACGTCCGTCCTTTACCCCGGTATCAACCATGACCAGGTCAACTCCTGCTTTTGCACCAATTGCCGGTAAGAGGGCCGGGTCGATTGAATTGATCCTCGCATAATCGGAATACGCACATGCGACTACTTTCGGGACATTGTCCATTGTCCTGACAGCTTCGGTGATTCCGGCAAGCATCTCATAGGCCTGTTCCTCTGTCTGGATATCATACAGGCCGATTTTGACATAATCCGCACCTGCAGCTGCTGCACCATAGGCAGCAAGGGCAGCGGTACCGGGTTTGTAGTTAAAATCCCCAAGAGCTGCACTTATGGGCTTCTGGCCCCCCACAGCGTCCTTTACTGCCTTGATCACTCCCGGAAAATTGGCACCAAGCGATCCTTCCTTTGGATTTTTGACATCGATTATATCTGCACCGCCTTTTAGGGCGGAAATTGCTTCTTCGTTATTAATAGGACTAACCAGCAGTTTCATGTAATGGCCTCTTTTTTATAGGATGGAATAAAGTGTCATATTAAATATGTTTCGAATTGTCTTTGTGTTAGATATATATAATGGTATTGCAGTCCACGCCCGGGGAGGTGACCGGAAAAAATATCAGGCGGTCCATCTGTCCAGTCAGGTATGTGAAACCTCCAGTCCCTGTGGTATAATTGAAACTCTCAATCCGCGGGAAGTCTATATTGCTGACCTCAATATCCTGCAGGGGGAAGGGGAAGATAAAGAGAATATTGGTGAATTGGAATCCCTTTCATCAAGATCTGATGTCATGTTGGACGCTGGTGTAGGCAGGCAGGAGGATGCGGATAAATGGCTGCGAATTGCCAACACTCTGGTTCTGGGCACTGAAACGGCTTCAATGGATGTGATCAGGAATCTGGCAGCCAGATACCCGGGCCGCATAAGTGTGAGCATAGATCGCAAAAATGGTAAATTGTTGTCAAAATCATCGGATATTCCTGAAAACCCTGATCAAGCAATAGAAATATTCAATGAACTGCCCCTGAAAGATATAATTTATCTTGACCTGGACCGGGTCGGCACTTCTTCAGGGATGGATATTGAAATGCTTTCCCGTATTGCAAAAATATCATACCATCCTCTTCTGCTGGGGGGAGGTGTGCGGGATATGGCGGATATTGCAGAACTTGAAAAGGCCGGGATTTCAGGTGCACTTGTCGCAACGGCAGTGCACAAGCAAGTTATACCAGTAGAACAACTACGATAAAAAATCAGGTGATAACTATGGATGAAGATACATTTGAGGATGTTGAAGCAGCGTATCATGAAATAAAAATGGGTGGGGGATGGTACCTTACCATCTCACTGGAAACCAGTGAAAAGTATGAAAAAGAATATGTGGAAATCGCAAAGGAAAGAGGAGGCCAGAAAAAAGGGCGTTTTAATCTCAATCCCAAATATGCAAGACAGCTGGGAGAGGCCCTTATTGAATTTGCCGACTCCAATGAGCTTTGATCATCCAAGTCCGTTGATGGCCTTATCTACTTCCTTTTTCACTTTTTCCAGACCCTGTGATGCGTCGATGATTACAAATCGTTGAGGATTTTCTTCTGCAAGTTGCAGGAATACGTTGCGAACCTGCGAAAGGAAATCCACCTTTTCAAACTTGGTCTGTGCATCACGGCTGTTACATCTTGAAACGGCGATTTCAGGATCGATATCAAGCAGTAAAGTAAGGTCCGGCACAACGCTCCATCCCCTGTGCAGCTGCTTGATCCACTCCACCGGATCATCGAACCTGTCCTTAAGGGTAGATGACTGATAGGCAATTCTGCTGTCTGAGTACCTGTCTGAAATTATCACTCTGCCGGCTTGCACTGCAGGAATGATTGTATTTCGGATGTGTTCTGCATGATCGGCTGTGAACAGTAAGAGCTCTGCAAGGGGATCAACGTCCGAATGGATTGCCCGTATCACAGCCTGGCCGATCCAGTCCTTTGTAGGTTCGCGTGTAAAAATAATATCCGAATAAATGGGGTTTTGTTCCAGATATTCCATTATTGTGGTTTTGCCCGAGCCATCGATGCCTTCAAGGGTGACAAGTTTTCCTTTCATCTATATCTCTCAGGTACGGACGGTGTCTTCACTGCCACACTGGGGACATTTTATAGGCATGAAGTTGGGGTCTGCCTGAAATACGAAGCTGCATATATTGCATACAAAAAATACCTTTGATTGGTCTATATCATCCATATTTTCACCTGTATAATATTAAACGGTAAATAATATAACTATATTCTCCATTTCCTGTGTATGACGATTATAGGAGTTATTACCAGGGGTAAATATGGCAACCGATTGATAGAAACGCTCCGTCAACATTCGGATTTCACCGTCAAAACCGCCTCTCTACCTGCCAGGTTACCCGATTTTCTGGATGAGCCGGAGGAATTTGTAAAAAGGCTGGATATCAATCCGGATGTATTCAATGCAGACACCATAATAACTTACTCTCTGCATCCTGATATTACCCCTGTGATTGCCCGCATGGCCGGGAAGGCTGGTGTGTCTTCCTTGATCGTACCTGGAGGCCCGTCCAGGGCCTCACCTGTAGAGATGGATAAAATATCTTCGGAATATGGTATTTATATCGAGGTGGATGAGATATGCTGTACTCTTCCGGAAAAGGAGGAAACAGCACCATATTCCAGCATATTCGGTCTTCCGGAAATTGAAGTCTCTACCAAAAACGGATATATATCTGATGTCAGGGTCCTGAAAGGTGCACCATGTGGCAGCACATGGAAAATGGCGGAAAAACTGATCGGTACAAGGATAGAAGATGCCCCTGCAAAGGCAGGTTTGTTAATCCAGCAGTATCCCTGCAGGGCTGTCAGAGGGCAGCTGGGGGGAATACACGATTCGGCGGAGTTACATAAAAAAGCAATGGAGAAGGCTCTAAAATCCCTCTCAGAAGAATAAAATTACTGGCTTTGCAATTTGATTCTGTCCTTGAGGATGCATTTTCCGCCTGTATGGCCGCCCAGGGGATTATGGGGAGTTCCAAGTGAGTTCATACATCTTGCCATAACCGCTGCGCCTCTGGCAAGCCCGTCATCAACAAATACGACCTTTTCTTCGATTTTATCTCCCAATCCCAGTGTTTCCAGTTTTTCAAGGACAAGTTTGGGCTTGTCTCCTGAAATGCCAGCCCTGCCGGTGATTCCAATGGAAGTTTCAGGAAATACAATTCCTTCTTTCTGTGCCACTTCCACAAGGCGGTAGATTATACCTGCCATTACCTCATCGATTACTGCGAACAAAACCTTGAGTCCCTCTTCTTTGTAAATCTGCGCACCCAGCTCTGTTAGTTCATCCATTTTTGAACCATTGGTACCCACATCACATCCAATGAGCACGACTCCAATTTCGGCTGCTGCGGCAGGATTCACAGGGACACTTCCATAACGTGTGACATTTTCAGGTACCTTTTCGATAGATATCTTTTCCAGCAAGTGTGCTGCATATTCCTTTATTTTCTTACCCTTCAGGAACATGGTAATCATGCCCGGAGGCTTTTCGTCAAAGATATCAAGAGCGGTTCCCAGTTCCAGGTCCACAAGCTGGGTTCCACGGATTATAGCATCGGGAATGGCTCCGGCATAGCCACAGAAGTTGCCAATGGTCTTTGCATATGGTTCTTCCGGGCTGATGACACGTCCATCAAGGGTGGTTCCAAAATCCATCGATAAACAGGGATTACGGAAATCCACATCCAACCATTTCGCTCCTTCTTTAATACCGGCGGTTGCAAGTTCCCCTTCCATTTCATTGGCCACTATTTCCACACCTGTGGCCCCGGTTGGAGGAAGGACACTGGCAACTGCACCATCAAAAATAACTTTGTTGAGTTTGCTGAACTTCTGGAATCTGGGATTTATGTTTTCCTGGGACATCGGAGGTGTCATATTCCTGGGAGGTACACCCGCCATAAGGCAGCCGTCTGCAAGAGCTTTGATAAATTCGCCCACTTCTTCCGGTGCATCGAATCCGGCCACCACGCCGGTGGACCGGACAACGAAGTGGATATCTTTTTCTATATCGAGGTTGGCTTTCTTGACAGCCTCCAGGAGCGTGTTCTTGACAAGTTCTGCCACGGATTCGCGGCTTAATTCCACTCCTGTAAGCGTCTTGCCGAATACTTCTTCTCCAGGTTTGGGTTGTCTTACATCCCTGGTCATCCTTACGGTTTTCACCACATGGTATGTTGTACCCTTTTCAAGATCTGTGGCCGTCAGGATGCATTTGGTGGTCGTATTGCCCACTTCTACAGAGGCCACTATGAAATAGGATTTTGATTTTGATTTCAGGTCTATCAGTCTAACGGAAGGGGTTTCGGCCATTCTGGGTTTGTGTGACATAAAATCCGTCCCCTTAGAGGAATGCTTTAAGTTTTTCCTGTATGTTTGCTTTTGGCAATGCGCCCACCATTCGGTCTGCAAGTTGCCCATTTTTGAACACAAGAAGGGTTGGGATTGCGGTGATCTGGAATTTTCTCGCAGTAAGCTGGTTCTGGTCCGTATCAAGTTTGCCAAAAACAACGTCTCCTTGCATCTGCCCGGCAAGGGAATCTATTATTGGTCCGACCCTTTTGCACGGGCCACACCATTCTGCCCAGCAATCCACTACAACAAGTGGATAGCGGCTTACAAAGTCTTCAAAATCGGCATCTGATATTATCATGGCTTCTGCAGGCCAGTTGGCCTTTTCGAGATCTGTCCTTATCTCTTCCATTCTCCTCTTCCTTATTTCTTCGAGTTCGTCCATGCTTCCCCTCGCATTATTTAGATATTTCATAAGCTATATCTGTGATTCTGATCAATTACCAATTAGCTATGTATTGCATACATTTAAAGGTTTGTATGGTTATTCACAAATAGTGCACAACCAACAATTGCCTGTCCTGGAGGGGTCTACATTACAAAAGCAGATGGTGAAAAATCAAGCAACCGCACAATATTCGATCAGAAATGTGTAACCTGTGGCACTTGGATGGATAGAATAGAGAATAAAAATAAAAACGCTGCCACAACAGTAACGTATTCCTGTCCGGAATGCGGCCTGTCCTATACCGTGGATGAATGATTTGATGTGGGAAATTAATCAACTGCTCAGTCTTGACCCTTATGATTTCGAAAGGCTGGCAGCTCATCTTTTTGAGAAAATGGGCTATAATACCCGCTCTACACAACAGAGCAGGGACGGGGGCGTAGATATCGAAATATCTATTGACAATTTTGGTCTTTCCCACCGATGGCTTGTCCAGGCCAAACGTTATTCAGGCCCTGTCGGAGTCAAGGAGGTACGTGAATATGGCAGCCTGTCCTACAGGGAAGATGTGGATGGAGTAATTATTGTTACCACTTCCAGTTTTACCGGTGAAGGAAGAAAGGAAGGGGCAAAACACAACCTCAAACTGATAGAAGGCCCACTGCTTACTGAGATGCTTAATCATTATTGTCCCGATGAAGGAGAGAGTTTCCACCGGAAGAGGTGGGGTGTTGACGTGCTTGAAACCGGGGAGGAAGTGTTTGGAAGACATAGCGCAACAATTGAAGGGGACAGGATATGGCTGGTACTCACAAAGAAACATATCTATTTTGAAAAAATAACTGCCACCCTTTTCTCAAAGAAAAAAGAACTTATCAGGAGAATAGATGCAAGTTCTATTATAGGTTTGAAACAGGCTACAAACTCGCTTTATATAGTAATCGATGAGAAACATCCTGAGGTACTGGCCCTTTCGATCAGGGAGCCGAAAAGTTTTGCAGAGAATCTTGAATTGTTTCGTCCTTCTTTTCTGAGGGGTGAAACCCTCCTGAAATTTGAAAAGGAAAAAAAGGGTTTTTTGGTACTTACCAACCGCAGATTCCTCATGATGGATAAAGGCAACATTGAAACTATCAGGTTGAAGGATATTGCAGGGGCAGAGATCGAGAAACAGGGCATTTTACACAGGGATAAACTTGCAATCCTTGAATCAAAGGAAAGTATTATCAGGCACATATATGATGTGGAAAACGCCTCAGACTGGAAAGAGGCAATCCTGAAAGGCCTGGGTAAAAAATGAATGTTATTCAAGTTGCTTCAAATAGCGCTGGTTCTTGATGACCCTTGTAATCAATGTGGCCACAAAAGCAATAGCAAGACCAAGCAATATAACAAGTACCAGATTCCCTTCTTCGGCATACTGGAGGAGGAATCTAAAGAGCAGAGCAGTCAGGACAATCCCTGCTATTATGATATAGCCCACATTGATGTTATAGAGTTTTTCTAACAGACTCATAGTCACCCTTGGAATCCTTTTGCAATAAATACTTTCCTTTATTTTGACACAGCGGCATCTTTTATCAAAATGCACGAATTTTTGTCAACTGGGGCTTCATCCCAGGTCCCTATGGGGACCCAGGTCACAACCTGTGCACGGCAGGCACATTGTTCTGAAAAGCCTTGTATCAAGTCCGGCCTGATCCAGTTCTTCTCTCAGGAAACGGGTGAGTTGGAGGATACGTTCCTTTGAAGGTCTCTCGATATTAACCTCTCCCTTTCTCAGGGGATGGCTTGCCGCAGGTCTAAGGATAGGAACCACACCTCTTTGTACAAGTTCCTGTATTCCCTGCATTACAGTCTCATCATTTTCTCCCAGGCCTATTATGAAATTGGAACAAACCCTGTTCTTGCCAAACATCCGGACAGCTTCGGAAAGGGAGTCCAGTATAAAATCAAGGTCCTGTTCGCCACACAGCTCGCTGTAAAGCCGGCGATCCATGGTCTCGACATTATATTTTATCTCATCTGCGCCGGCCTCTTTTAGCAGTTTGTTGGAATTGATTGTGGGATATACCGAAACGCCTATGGGTACATGGTACCTTTTGCACTTCCTGACAACCTCAACAGCTCTTTCAACTTCCTTTTCAACTGTCTCATCAACCCCGGCAGTGATGGATATGGCTTTCATCTTTCCTGTATCATGTGCTTTTTCTATCATGTCCAGCACTTTTTCCACTGATTTGACCCTGCCATTGAGTTTTGGGACCGGGCAGAATTTACAGTCAAAGATACAGGTCTCGGTAATATTGATATACGCCTGCTCGGGACAGTGGAGCAGTTCTTCTTCAATTTGGCCGCAGGCAAGGAGTTTCTCATCTTTGTAGATACAGATTTTTCCATCCTTTTCAATCGCTTTTAAAGGGGATTTTGTATCTGCTCCAAGCTTTACCCGGAGCCCTCCGGAATTAAAAAAGAAACCTACTTTCCCTGCACCAGGTCCTGCACTTGAAACAATGTTTTGTCCGAGTAGTTTTTCATCGATTGCCACTCTTCCTGCTGCCAGTAATTCGGCTTTGGTCTGGGCATCCATGTATTCATGATGGGAGATAAGATTAATTATAGTTTTCTGCCATCAGTTTATTAATAGTGCATACAAATTCTATTGTAGACAGTTTTGCGGTGGATATAATGAAGCAGGATCCGATTTGTAAAAAAGAGATCGAGGAAGATACTTCTTTCCAGAAGGAATATGATGGTCAGACTTATTATTTTTGTTCAAGTGAATGCCTGAAAACATTTAATGAGATGAAGAAAAGTGTAATACGTCTCAAACGTAGTCTTGACGAAAAAAAACGTGTTTCTTTTGGCAAACTTAACAAAGATGTTATCAAGCCGGGTATATGTACCCTTTGTGGAGCATGTGCTGCATCCTGTGAATCCATAGCAATAGAAGATAAACGTCCCAAGATTGTAGGCCCATGTACGTCCTGTGGTGTGTGTTATAACCAGTGCCCCCGTACTATGACTACAGAAGAGGAACTTGTAGGCAAACTCAGGTTTGCATACAGTGCCAAAAGCCTGCTTGACCGGCATGAGGGGCAGGATGGAGGTGTTGTTACGGCATTGCTGGCTTATGGACTGGAGGAAGGTCTGATTGATTGTGCGGTAGTAACCACCCAGTCAAAGGACCAACCATGGAAACCAGTTGCAATTATTGCTGAGGACCGTGCACAGGTGCTTGAGTCCTCTGGTAGCATGTATTCTCACAGCATGACAATGGAACAATTGATGCAGGCCATTCAGCAAGGTATGCGAAGTATAGCTTTTGTGGGTCCCAGTTGTAATATAGATGCAGTCCACAAAATGCAGCGCAGTCCCTATGGTTTTTTGCATCTGTTCATGAGAGCCAATGTGTTGCGTCTGGGACTATTCTGTATGGATACATTTTCGTACGAAGGCATCAGGGAATTTGTTGAAAACCATGGTATGAGACTTGCGGATATTGAGGCAATGAAGATCCGTAAGGGTAAGTTCGAGTTTGAACAGGCAGGTCAGATAAGCAGGTTTTCTCTGTCCGAATTTGATGAATACAGGTCTTCCTCATGTAAGTTCTGTACCGACATGGCGGCAGAAAATTCCGATATAAGCTTTGGAGGTGTTGGTACGCCGGATGGTTATACCACGGTTCTTGCCAGATCCAGTATTGGTTATGAGATATTCAATGAAGCTGTGGAAAATGGTTTCCTGGAAGCCCGTCCGCTGGAGGATTATGAGATGGATAGGGTGCTCAATCTTGCCAGGATGAAGAAGGTACAGATGTATAGTGTAAATCGCAGGAGTAAAAAGACCTGATAAGAACATATTAATAGCATTACCTTTTGTGTAACACATACGCTATATAACGCTTACAGAGGCTCCATATTATGATTACAAAGGAACAGGTAGAACACATCGGTTGGCTTGCAAGGGTCAATATCGATGAGGAGGATGCTTTTGAATTTGCATCGGAACTAAGCACTGTGCTGGATTATTTTGGACAGCTGGATGAGGTGGATACCTCGGATGTCAAACCTACATACCACGTTGCCGATGTCATTAATGTATTCAGGGAAGATAAGCCAACAGGTTCCCTGAAGCAGAATGATGTTCTTGCAAATGCTGAAGAGGTACAGGAAGGTTACATTAAAACTCCAAAGATCATCTGAGGGCCAAAAATGCTGGATGGTTTATCTGTTATAAGAAACAAGATAGGTTCCTCATCAGCCGAGGAAGTTGTTGCCTCCTATCTGGATAGAATAGAGAAAAGTGACATTAACGCCTTCACCTGTGTTGCAGAAGACGCTATTGACCAGGCTAAAAAAGCTGACTCTCTGAACATTGAAGGACCTCTTGCAGGTGTGCCCATTGCAATCAAGGATAATATTTCTACCAGGGGATTACCCACAACCTGCAGTTCTGCCATCCTGAATGGTTATGTGCCACCCTATGATGCTCATGTGATCGAAAGATTGCGAAAGGCAGGTGCGGTGATAATCGGCAAATCCAACATGGATGAGTTTGGTATGGGAACTTCCACTGAAACAAGTACCTATGGTCCAACTCTTAACCCCTGGGATACAGAAAGAGTGGCCGGTGGGTCCTCTGGGGGCAGTGCCGCTGCTGTGGCTGCAGGGCAGGTTCCTGTTTCACTGGGTTCGGATACAGGTGGTTCGGTACGCTGCCCGGCAGCATTCTGTGGGACTGTGGGCCTGAAACCTACTTACGGGGCAGTCTCCAGATACGGCCTTGTATCCTATGCCAATTCCCTGGAACAAATCGGACCTCTGGCAAACCGTGTGGAAGACATCGCAACCCTGATGGACGTTATTGGTACATATGATAACCGGGATTCAACTTGTGTCAACCATGATGCCGGCTATACTGATGCCCTTCAGGACGATGTGGAAGGGTTAAAGATCGGAGTTCCTGAAGAATACTTCGGGGAAGGCATCGATGATAACGTACAGAAACTGGTATGGGATGCCATTGGTAAGTTCGAGGACATGGGAGCTGAGTACACAAAAGTTTCCATGCCAAACACACCCTATGCACTGGCAGCATATTATATCATAGCCATGAGTGAAGCCTCCTCCAACCTTGCCCGTTTTGACGGTACTCGCTATGGCACTCGTTCAGAGGGGGAGAACTGGCATATGATGGCCTCAAAGACCCGGCAGGAAAAGTTTGGTGCAGAGGTAAAAAGGCGTATCCTGATTGGAACCTATGCTCTTTCTGCGGGCTATCACGACAAATATTATCTAAAGGCCCTCAAGGTACGCACCCTTGTAAAACAGGATTTTGAAAGAGCCTTTGAGGATGTGGATGTATTAATGGCACCCACAATGCCCACTCCTGCCTTTAAGATAGGGGAAAAAATGGATGATCCCCTTTCCCTGTATCTTTCGGATGTCAACACTGTCCCGATCAATCTTGCAGGGGTACCTTCCATATCAGTTCCATGTGGCTTTTCCGAAGGTCTGCCTGTAGGACTGCAGGTAATCGGGAAATACTTTGATGAAGCTACTATTCTCAAAGCAGCCAACGCCTTTGAGAAAAATACCGATCATCATACCAAACTGGCCGGAGAGGTGGTATAAATGGTATACGAAAACCCCGATGGTGTCATGGTAGGCCTGGAGATACATGTCCAGCTCAACAAACTTGCTACCAAGTTATTATGTGGTTGTTCCACGGATTATCATACTTCAGAACCCAATACTCATGTATGTCCGGTATGTATGGGCCTTCCCGGTTGTCTACCGGTGCTGAACAAAAGGGCTGTGGAGTATGCTATCAGGATCGGACTGGCCTTAAACTGTGAGATTGTGGAACAAACCCAGTTCCATCGTAAGAATTACTACTATCCCGATCTTCCAAAAGGTTTCCAGACTACCCAGTATGATTATCCGATTGTCAGTGACGGCAGGGTGGTAATTGAAGGTGAGGATGGTGAACATGTCGTTCGGATCAGGCGTGCCCATATGGAAGAAGATCCAGGCAGACTTATGCATATGGGTTCTATTGACAGGTCAAAGGGTACACTGATTGATTACAACCGTTCGGGTATGGCCTTGATTGAGATAGTTTCCGAACCGGATATGCGCAGTCCCCGGGAAGCCAGACGTTTCCTGGACAAACTGCGTAACATCCTTGAGTATCTGGATGTCTTCGACAGTACCCTGGAAGGTTCGATGAGGGTGGATGCGAATATTTCCATAGGTGGCGGTGACCGTACCGAGGTTAAGAACATCTCTTCCCACAAAGGTGCCGAACGGGCTTTGCTCTATGAGATCATGCGCCAGAAGAATATCAAACGCCGGGGAGAAGAGGTTGTTATGGAAACACGTCACTTTGACGAGGCCCGTGGGGTCACTATTTCCATGAGGACCAAAGAAGAAGAGCACGATTATCGTTATTTCCCCGAACCCGATCTGGTACCTATGAGGGTCGGAAGCTGGGTCGACGGTATCCTTGAAACCCTTCCCGAACTGCCTGATGCCAGGCGCAGCAGGTTCATTTCAGACTACAGGATGGTGGATACCCATGCCAAGGCGCTGACATCTGACATCAGGGTGGCGGATTTCTATGAAGAGGTTGCCTCACAGGTAGACCCTGCCGCAGCAGCTGTATGGGTTTCCGATGTCCTTAAGGGAGAGCTTAATTACCGTGACCTCACCATAGCTTCCTTTACCGTTGAAGATATGGTAAAGATCATTGAGCTGGTAGTCGGTGGTAAGATTACCGAAAAGGGAGCTGTGGAGATCATACGCAATATCCTTGATGAAGGCGGTTGCCCGATGGGCATTGTGAAGGAGAAGGGCCTGCTGAAGGTAGAAGGAGATGTGGTCGACCAGGCCGTAGAGGAAGTTTTAAAAGAAAACCCCGAGGCTCTGGAGGATTATTTCGCAGGTAAGGAAAAATCCCTGAACTTCCTTGTGGGCCAGGTAATGAAGAAAACACGTGGCCGTGCGGATGCCCGCTCAGTACGTGAGATGATGCTGGAGGAAATCGATAAGAATTATCGATGATTCGCCCCAAAACAATTATATGTTTTGAGGGCTATCTAGCCAGCCCGATACTATTAATTTAATTACAATTATTACAAAGGTGAGAATATGGCAAGATTCCCCGAAGCTGAGGAACGTATACTTAACAAGAAGATCTGCATGAATTGCAATGCCCGTAACGCTGTAAGGGCTGTTAAGTGCAGAAAGTGTGGTTACAAAAATCTCCGTGTAAAATCCAAGGAAGTAAAGAGAGGCTGATCTGTCTGATGCAGGTGGAAGAATACCTCAATGACATCGTGAAGAGGGACGGTTGTGTCCATCTGACACTTATAGACCCCGCCTCCCAAAAACCTGAAAGAGCGGTAGAAATTGCAAAAGCTGCCGTTGAGGGAGGCACTGATGCGATAATGATTGGGGGCTCCACCGGAGCGGTGGGCCAGGTTCTTGACCTGACCCTTCAGCTGATGAAAGAACAAATCAATGTGCCTACGATTCTTTTCCCCGGCGATTCTGCAGGCGTGAGTTCATACGCCGATGCTATTTTTTTCATGAGCCTGCTTAATTCCAGGGATATCAACTATATTGTTACCAACCAGGCGATGGGTGCCCCTCTTGTACGCAAGTTCGGTATTGAACCGATCCCAATGGCCTATCTGATCGTGGAACCAGGCGGTACGGTTGGATGGGTAGGGGATGCACGTTTGCTGCCCCGCACAAAACCGGAGCTTGCTGCAGCCTATGCTCTTGCAGGAACATATTTCGGGATGCGCTATATTTATCTCGAGGCAGGTTCGGGTGCAGATGAACCGGTTCCAGTTGAAATGGTGGGTGCTGTGAAACATGCTATTGATAAAGGACATTTGATAGTAGGTGGAGGTATCCGTGATCATAATGCTGCAGCTGCCTGTGCAAAGGCAGGAGCGGATATGATCGTGACAGGTACCGCTGTGGAAGATGCTGGCGATGTCCGCGCAAAGATTGCTGAATTCGTTTCAGCGATCAAAAATTAAAAATGGATTTCCCTTAAAGAGGAGGGGAAATGCTTAAAGTAAAAGGTATTTCAAAAATTTACGATTCTCCCTGCGGGAAAAAACAGGTACTTAAGGATATCAGTTTTACCGTACAGAATGGCAAAATACTTGGCATTACAGGCAAAAGCGGTAGCGGTAAATCTACCGTGCTTGAAATTTTACGTGGAATTGAAACCTTTGACAGTGGAACTATTGAGATTGACGGTACGGCTATAGATTCGGATATGGGACAAGCCGGTCAGCGTTTTTTGATGTGTAATAGTGCCCTTCACCTTCAGCGCAATTTCAGCCTCTGGTCCGGTAAAGCAGTTGAAAATATAATCCGCAGGCTTTATTATGCAAGGCAGGGTTACGAAGCCCTCCCGGAAAACGATCATCCTCTTTATGACGAAATGTACGAGGAGGCAATGGCCTATCTGGGTATTGTCGGTTTGAAGGAAAAAGCCCTGCATTTCTCTGGAGCATTGAGTGGAGGAGAAAAACAACGTCTGATTCTTGCCCGCCAGCTTGCATCCCGTCCATCTGTGCTGCTGCTGGATGAGCCTGTCACAATGGCAGGGCCGGATTCCAAACAGCAAATACTGGACATAATTCTCCTTCTGAAAGAAAAACTCAACATTCCTATTCTGGTAGTATCCCATCTTCCGGAAATATTGAGTTACCTTGCCGATGATATGCTCTACATTGATGAAGGAAAAATTGTGGCATCGGGTAGTTGCGGCGAAGTTCTGGATAAGTTCCTTCATGGAATGGCTGAAAAAAAACCTCTGGGTACTTTTTCAGAAGAGGTTTGTGTCAGGGCAGAAAATATTGCCAAGCGTTATTCTCTCTGGAGGGTAGGGGAAGTTTTGGACCTGAAGGATATCTCTCTTTCTGTTAACAGGGGTGAGATACTGGGTTTGATAGGTCCTTCCGGAAGTGGCAAGACAACCCTGTTACGGATGCTTGCCGGCCTGCTTGAACCCCAAAGTGGAAGGGTCCTTTATTCCCTTGAGGATAACTGGGTTGATATTTCCCGTTTCAGCCCCCAAAGAATGGAAATGCGCCGCAGAATGAGTATAATGCATCAGGAATTTACGTTGTCCCCTCATTCTACAATAGGACAACATATCGCCTTTAAACTCAGGCTAAAAAGACAGGGTGCGGTAGAACACGCCCGTCAAAAAGCAGAGGAGATGGGTATTTCTGAAAAGATGCTGGATACGATTTATCAGTTGCCAGATATGGCAGAGGCAGAAAAAGAACAATCCCTTTCAAAAATGGGCCTGACACCACAGGTCTACCTTGAATTATTCCCCGCCTGGCCGGACCTTGATGTGGCCAAATATGCAGAACCTGTATTTAATGCTCTGAATCTTTCTCCTGAAATACTTGGAAAAAAACCTGCACAGATAAGTGGTGGAGAACATGTGAGATCTTATATTGCAGTATCTCTTGCCACATCTCCGGACATACTCATGCTGGATGAACCTTTTGGAGACCTTGACCCGATTACTCTGAGGGATGTTACCAATTCACTCAAGGAAATAAATAGCAGGTTTGGCACTACCATAGTTTTTGTCAGCCATCACATGGATTTTGTGAAAGAAGTGGCCCACAGGGCAGCTTTGGTATCCGGAGGTTCGGTGATTGAAGAAGGGAATGCCCGGGATGTATGTGATAACTTCATAGAATCGACCGGTGTAACCTACATTGGAAAGGGCATTGATGGGCTGCTTTCAAAGTAATCTGATTTTTTATGCTGATACAGTTTTCAACTTGTGTGCTAATTCTTTCTTCTGCCTATTTTCATTTCGTTTATATATAGTGAAACACAATATACTTCTGGAGGTTTAATAAAATGTACGATCCTGTATATTATATGAAAAAATTTGGGCTTTTTACCGTGGGTTTGTATGCCCTGACCGAAGAGAAGATCAATGAATATGTGAAGGAGCTTGTTGAGAGTGGGGAAATCAACAGGGAAGAGGGTAAAAAGTTCGTGACGGACTTGATTGAAACCAAGAGGAAGCAGCAGGAAGAGATGGAGGAAAAGATGTCTTCCCGGGTCAAGGAAGCTGTCAATAAATCTGATGTTGCAACCCAGGAACATGTAAAGAACCTGGAAGAAAAAATAGACCGGCTTGAAAAAATGCTTGCAAAATCTCTGGGAGAGGATGCACCCTCTGGAGAAAAAGGCAAGCATGAAAAAAATGATGAGTGGTCCTGATACCATTCATCTCTAATATCTCTTTTTTGATACCATGGTACCGGGTATTTCTCACAGATATTCAATGGTCAAGCGATACGGGCGCATCATAGATGTACTCGTATCGAACGGATTTGGTTATTTTGTGGATAAAATGGGCCTCTGGTCAAAGGGTTCTGTTCGTAGTCGTGTCAAGGGTCGGTTTGGAAGGGAGCAGGAAACTGATACCCGTCCGGAAAGGGCACGTAAGGTTCTTGAAGAACTGGGCCCCACCTATGTCAAATTCGGCCAGTTACTCAGCATGCGGGAAGACCTGATACCCCTTAAGTACGCACAGGAATTTACAAAACTTCAGAATGATGTCCCTCCCTTTCCCTTTGAAGATGTAAAAGCAGTACTCAAGACCGAACTTGGCAGTGATATACCTGAACTGTTTTCCGCGTTTGATGAAAAACCGATTGCAGCTGCATCTATAGGGCAGGTCCATAAAGCACGCCTCCATAGCGGGGAAGATGTGGTTGTAAAGATACAGAGGCCGGGTATTCGCCGCATCATTGAGGCGGACCTGGATATCATGTACAGTCTTGCCGGGTTTGCCCAGGAGCACATCGAGGAAATAAAACTCTACAATCCGGTAGCCGTTGTAGATGAATTATCAAGGTCCATTCATTCCGAAATGGACTACACGCAGGAAGCAAGGAACATCGAACACTTCCTGACCAACTTTGAAAATGATCCTGTTATTGTAATTCCCCAGGTATACAATGATTACAGCAGCGATCGCATCCTGACCCTGGAATACATTGAAGGGGTAAAATGTAACAAATTTGAAAAGCTGGCAAATGAGAATCTGGATCGGGAAAAACTTGCCACAAATGTTTCTGAAGCATTCATGAAACAGGTTTTTGAACATGGTTTTTTCCATGCTGATCTCCATTCGGGTAACATATTTGCCCTGGAAGACGGCAGAATCGCCCTGCTGGATTTCGGGATGTCAGGTCATCTGTCCGAAGATATGCGTGGGCTTTTGATAGATGCCCTAATAGCCATAACAAACGGGGATAGTACCCAATACATAGAGGTTATGCGTGACCTAGGAGTGGCGGACGAAAAACTGGATGTGAGGTCCTTCAAAGCGGATTATGACCATTTCCTTTTCAAGTATTACGGGCGCACGTTAGATCAGGTGGATGCCACAGAAGTCTCCTCTGAAATGCTGTCCCTTTTGCGTAAGCATCAGATACAGGTACCTCCGAATGTTGCCCTGCTCTTTAAAGGAGTAATGACTGTAAGTGGGTTTGCTATGCAAATGGTCCCGAATTTCAATGTAACTGAGGTCGCCGAGCCCTATGCACGTAAATTCATGAAAAAACGCTTTTCTCCGCGTAATATGGCCAAAAACAGTTCAAAGAATCTCTGGTATGTAAGCAGGCTTCTCAGTCGTGCCCCCTTGCAGCTTTCACACATTCTCGAGGTTGCCGAAAAAGGCTACCTGAATCTTAAATTTGAACATGAAGGCACCGACCGTCTCCTTGCGGAAATAAGTGTTGCCTCCAACCGGCTTGCTTTCAGTCTTATCATTTCTGCCATTATAGTTGGTTCTTCCCTGGTTATACAAACCGGTATGGAACCCCAGGTGTGGGGAGTTCCGTTATTTGGTCTGCTTGGTTTCCTTGCTGCCGGGATTTTCGGGATGGGTCTGATTATATATATTATTAGGACTGGAAGTCTATAACATCACAATTTACATGTTGCAAATATGCTAAATAGAATGTCCATAAAAACGGAGGATTCCTATGACTGACCCCCAGATCGAAAGAAAACTTATCGAAATCATGCGTATTATCAATGAAAGTGACAGGCCTGTAGGTGCCCGTATCATTGCCGACGAATTACGCAACAGGGGTTACAATCTTGGTGAACGGGCTGTACGCTATCACCTCAGGATACTGGACGAGCGTGGCTTTACCGAAAAACACGGCTATACAGGTCGCTCCATCACGTTAAAAGGTAAGGATGAACTGGAAGAGGCCCTCATTGGTGACAGGCTTGATTTTGTAATCACAAGAATTGAGGACCTGATCTATCGCACAGATTATGATCCGGTAAAAAAGCAAGGGAATGTGATTGTAAACGTATCCTATGTGGACAAGGATGATTTTGAAAAAACTGCCGGCTTGATGCGAGGTGCAGTTGATTACTCAATAAGTCCCAGAGTGGGAGTTTTTGAAGAAGATTCGGAGGATATATTTGTTCCAGCGGGAAAAGTGGGGATTGCGACAGTTTGCAGTATTACTTTTGATGGAATTCTCCTGCGGCATGGAATTCCGGTAAAACCGAACTTCGGGGGTATTCTTTCTGTGGAAAACAATGAACCCGTGGTATTTAAAGACCTGATTTCGTACAGGGGTACATCTATAGACCCAATTAAGATTTTTTTGATGCGCCAATCCACATCGGTAACAGGTTTGCTCCAGTCGGGTTCCGGTACCATACTGGCTAATATGCGTAGTATTCCGCAATCTGCTGTTGGAGATGCCAGCCTTCTTTTCCAGCAATTGCATGAATCTGATATAGGCGGGTTGCTTGCGATGGATAACGAATCGGGTAATGTGCTGGGAGCACCTGTAGATGTTGGTCTGTCGGGAATTGTTGTTTCTGCAGGAGTAAATGCCCTGGCTGTTGTTGAAGAATACGGTATTGATGTAACTACAAGGCCCGTTTCAACGATAATGGATTATGGAACAATGAAAACCCTGTGAGATAATCTGTTTTCATTTTGCATTTAAATTGTAGGGTTTCAGGAATTGTCCTTCCACCTCATCCCTGTGGAATGTATTGTAACTACAGAAAGGAATTATCCTTCCATCTGGTGTGGCATAATGGATGCCACAGCGGCAAACTCTTTCCAGGTCAAAATTATAGAGATCCTGGAAATGCATTGCTCCAACAAAAAGCGATTTCCGGTGAAATTGGCTGGCAACTTCCTTTTCACCTTCTTTTATTATGTTAATCAGCATTTTTGTAACATTGATTGATTTAGGGGCCTTTTCCTGATCTACCAGTTTTGGAATTTCCCGAACTACCCTGGCGAGGTTGATCAGATTCCTGGTTTTTGTACCGTTGAGGTCTTTTGTGGCATTATCAAGCAATTCGATGAATCCTTCAACATCAAGGAAATCCGTAATCGGTATGATTCTGTCTTTCTCCACAAAAAGGTATGTTGCGGCTCCACAGTGCGGATGGACTGTGAATTCGGGGAGGTATTTTCCCTGTATCCCTTCTATAAAACGCGAGATGGGCACCACAAAGGGTATTGGGTACCAGGCCTTTTCGGGCACTTCCCCGTAAGTTTGATCTGCAAGTCCTTTTATCAGGTCAGGGATGGTAAATCTCTGTTTTTCCCTGCTTTGCCTGTCAATTCTGCCGGTGAACGCCACAGGCTGGAAGTTGATTCCTTTCACCACGTCCAGCTTATCGGTGGCAAACCGAATGATTTCGGCAAGTTGATCGTCGTTTTCCCCTTTGACGAGGGTGGGTACGAGAACGATACTTTGAATACCTGCTTCACGGCAATTATCGATTGCCTTTTTTTTTATGGGCAGGGCATTGAAATTACGTATCTTTTGGTAAGTTTCTTCCTTGACCCCATCAAAGGAGAGATATATTGTATGCAATCCCGCATTTTTCAGTTTTCGGGCAAATGCAATATCTTTTGCAATTCTGACACCGTTTGTAGCAATCTGGATCTGGACAAACCCCAGTTCTTTTGCCTTCTGGATCATGGCGGGCAGGTCATCTCGGACAGTTGGTTCTCCTCCTGAGAATTGTATTGCCGCACAGGGGGTTGGTTTTTCTTCTCTCAGGATCTTTAGCATATCTTCTATCTGCTGGAAACTGGGTTCATAAATGAAGCCCCGGGTTTTTGCATTGGCAAAACAGATGGGACAATTGAGGTTACAGCGGTTTGTAACATCGATGTTTGCAAGAAGGGTTGTTGTTTTATGGGACGGGCAAAGTCCGCAACTCAATGGGCAACCCGCATCACCTGAAGTCAGCGGGTTTGAAACTCCGGTTCCTTCATGTTGGTATTTCTGGAATTTTCGATACAGGTTGGCATCCGACCAGTAGACTTCTTCGAATTTCCCATGCTCTGGACATTCTTTTCCCATCAATACTCTGCCATTATTTTCAAATACGGTAGCTTCAATGATTTTCTTGCATTCCGGACAAACAGATTTAGTGTTATGCATATGTGTACCCTTCTCATTTGTGAACTTACGTTCTGCACCTGTTGGTCAGGTGCCTGAATAAGGGAGGTATGCATTACCCCATTAGCAAACCTCCCTTTAATTTCACTTATTCTTCAAGTATTATTCTGGCAATATCATCTCCCACATCGGAGGTTTTAGAGCTGCCTCCCATATCATAGGTTTTGACATTGTTTTCTATTATGTTCTGTTCAATGGCAGAAACAATACTTGCACCAGCTTCGGTTTCTCCGAGCTGGTCTATCAGCATGGAACCGGCCCATATTGTGGCGATAGGGTTGACCTTGTTCTGTCCCTTGTACTTGGGTGCAGAACCGTGGATTGGTTCGAACATACTGGTTCCTTCGGGATTGATGTTTCCGCCGGGTGCAAGTCCCAGTCCTCCCTGTATCATTGCGCCCAGATCGGTGATTATGTCCCCGAACATGTTGGGGGTTACAACTACATCAAACCAGTCTGGATTTTTGACAAACCACATGGTAATAGCATCAACATAGTTGAAATCTGTTTCTACATCGGGGTGGGTGGCAGCCACGTCTTCGAATTCTTCTCTCCAGAATCCATATATATCGGAGAGCACATTTGCCTTATCCACTGAAGCCACATGCTTGTCACGCTTTTCTGCAAGATCAAAGGCATACTCGATAACCCTTCTGGTACCCTCCTTGGAGATCATTCCTATCTGGTAGGCAATCTCCTCACTGTCGGTTTCGATGTCAAGGTCAAATTTTGCGGAGTACAGGGAACGTGAGACCTCAAGCATTTCCTTGCTGGTACCCTTCTTGGATCTTCCACCGATTCCTATATAGAAATCTTCAGTGTTTTCCCTTACCACTGTAAAATCAATATCTTTCGGGGTTTTATCCTTTAAAGGAGTCCATACTCCCTCGAGAAGTTTTATTGGACGCAGGTTAACGTACTGGTCAAAATAAAAACGTGCAGCAAGCAGGATGCCTTTCTCGAGTACACCCGGGGCAACCCTGGGGTCTCCTATAGAACCCAGGTATATGGCTGAATAGTTGGAGAGTTCCTTGAGTGTGTCCTCGCTTATCAGCTCCCCGGTTTCAAGGTAATGGTCAGCACCGTGCGGATACTCAATCCAGTCCACATCGAATCCGAATTTCTCTCCTGCGGCATCTATAACTTTCATTCCCTCTGCTACGATTTCCGGGCCGATACCATCTCCGGGAATTACAGGTACTTTATATTGGGTCATTGTTAATTATCTCCGTATTATCAGGTTAATCGATTATCTTTCGTGTGTATTCTATCAGTCCACCGGCGTTTACAATCTCCCTTACAAAATCAGGGAGAGGGGTTGCCTGATATTTTTCTCCTTTGGACAGGTTCTCGATTACACCGGTGGAAATATCCACTTTAAGTTTATCATTCTCATCTATGCTGTCGGTATCAGCACATTCCAGTAATGGTACACCGATGTTGATTGCGTTCCTGAAAAAGATTCTTGCAAAGGATTTTGCAATAACGCATCCAATCTTTGTCCCTTTTAATGCCAGGGGTGCATGTTCTCTGGATGATCCGCAGCCAAAATTGCTTCCAGCAACGATTATGTCATTTTCCTTTACACTTTCTGCAAAATCCGGTCTTACTCCTTCGAATGCATGCGCTGCAAGCTCTTCAGGGGTGTTTAGGACCAGAAATCTTCCCGGGATAACCGCGTCAGTATCCACGTCATCTCCGAATTTCCATACTTTTCCTTCCATTCTATCACCGGCAAATCAAATCACTGGATGAGATGGCATCTTGTATCCAGAATTGTGCTAATAATACTAGATAATCATATAATAATCTCATCCTTGAACGGTATATTTGTCCCATATTTCATCTGAAATAACAATTTGTAACATCCTTTATGGTTATATCGCATTTCCAATAGCAAAATATATCCACTTACCTGCCGATTCCCGACTATGGCAGCTTTCAACAATCATTCATTGTGTGGCAATAAGGCGCTTCCTTTACGTAAAATAGTGCATATGTCGGGAGTGGCGGTTCCTTTTGTTGCGGATATTTATGGAAGGGAATATGCTGCACTGGCACTTGCGAGTGCAACACTTATTTTTCTCATTATGGAAGCTATCAAACCGGCTGAAAATAAAAGGTATGTGTATGGTCTTTTATGGAGGAGCAGGGAGAAGGAAGTGTTCGCACTGGACCCTCTGTTTTACATCCTCTCTTTCTTTATACTTCTGGGTCTGAGTTATTTTGTAGACGAAGGCATATGTTATGCTTCCATGGTAGTTCTGGCTCTGGGTGATGGAGTAGCTCCGCTGATTGGTCATCTGGGGAGATTGAAGCTGCCTGGCTCATGCAAGACAGTGGAGGGCACTACCGGCGGAATAATCCTATCTTCTATAGTAGGATTTTATTTTGTTGGAATGCTGGCTGTTGTTGGTAGTGTGGCCGGTATGATCACGGAATGTTCTATTTCCCGCCATGACAACCTTTTTATACCATTTACTGCACTTGTGGCAATGCTTTTAGGAAAAGCATTCTTTTAAAACCATTTAAGTAATATTTTTAGACGCTTTCCTTTACGAAGCCGGATACAATATCTTTGGATCCGGTATTGTTAATCATTATTAGTTGTAATTAAATAGAAAATAATATATAATATAACAAAGCAGTCCTTTTCCGTAGGGAATGGTTTTATCTAACTCATTTAGATTCTATTTCTGAGTCTATGCTGCTTTAAATTGATATAATACAGGTTGTTACAATGCACAAAGATGAACTGATCCAGTTGCATACTTTGATGGCCCAAATCAAAAGGTATCTGGAAGACCAGGGTGTAGAACATGATTTTGAGGATTATAATTCCCTCTCCATAAGTCCGGTTCACATCCATCGAAGCAAAGCAGAACATAAGCATGCAATCTTTATCCTCGGTAATCACCTGGCATCCATCATTTCAGAAGATGAGATCTCCAGTGTAAGCAGGACCTCTATCAGGATGCAGGAGTTTGCCGAGAGATCAGGAAATGGGGTTTCACATAGTAACTGAATGAAAATTAAGATATGGCAGACCAATCATCTGCCATTAAATCTTCATGCAAACCTGCGGGATATAGATATTTCTTCATAATTATTCCGGATTCTCCATCTATGTAATAACCAGGTTCATACCAGCAGTCAATAAATCCCATGCGATTATAAAGACGCTGGGCGCTTTTATTGCTGGCACGTACTTCTAGGCGCACATATTTTACATTCCGGTTGCGGAAATGTCTCTGTATTACCTTTAATAATGCCTGACCGATTCCCTTTCTCTGGAATTCTTTTTTAACAGCAAGGGAAAATATCCTCCCTTCCTGTTCACTGCTGCGGTATCCCATTACAAAACCTGTAATGGTTTTTCCGCTTTCAGCAACAATAAAACCTTCCGGATTCATTTCATAGAAATTCATGTAGGTGTAGGGATCATGGTCTTCGAATGCCTCCATTTCAATCTGTAGCACCTCGGCAAAGTCCCTTCCTTCGAATCTTCTAAACAGCAATGTTCCCCTCCCGGGCCTTTACAATTTTTTGACGTGCCTCACATCCACGGCAATGCCCCGGTTTGAATGTATCATCTCGGGGCCGCTCATTGCAGCACGTCCGACACAGAATGCTTTATCTCCGCATATGAATACTTCGTCATTGGGGCGAATCCGCTCATCTGCATCTATGACCCCCGGAGCCAGTATTGAACCCCGTGGCACGAAATTATCGATATTTACAACATAATTTCCTGTTTCAATGATTCTTTTAGCTCCTTCAATTGTCAGGGCTATTGTACCATTTTCGGGAATGAGGGTTATTAGTTGTTCCTTATTCAGGAATGCCTGGTAGCGAGGGAAAGGGGCTTTAATTTTTGAATCAGAGGGTAGCAGGGTCTCACCGGAACCTGCACCAAACTGGTAATCTGCAATGGCTTTTAGCATGTCCCGTCTGTAATCTCCTCTGTAGCTGAGCCCGTCACACAATTCTTTCATCGTATCTTCCAGTTTGTGCAGGGAGGTTGAGGAGGTCACATTTCCGTCGGATGTGTAAGTTATGTCCAATCCGAGTTTATTGGATACGTTCTCACATATACTGCGATATTCGTCTTCCACATGTGCTACAATATGTTTGTAAGGATGTTTTAGAAGGAAGTCCTCCAGACATTCCTCTACCCATCTGTGTTCCTCTGCATCCCAATAACCGGTTACTGTGGTGTCATAATGTGCGGCAGGGTATGTGACTTCCAGTTCCCGGGGTACTATTCCCAGAGGTGAGGTAATTATGACTTCCTGCACAAGTTTGAGGTTTTTGCCAAGTGCCTTGCGGAATCTGGAATGGGTCATGGAAATAGAGTAAGGTTTGCGGGCCGAACAGGGTAAAAGTAGCAGGACATCTTTTTCTGGTGGTGTGTATCGCTGCTGTACTCGTCGGGCAAAGCGTACAACTTCCGGCCTTGTCAGGGATTCAGAGGTTGTTGCAAGCAGGGCTGCGGGTTTGAATAGGGCTGTTCTCTCTTCGAGGAAATCGTATTCTGCATCACTCAAACGCAGCATTGCCACAAGGGCGGGGTCATGACGGCATCTTCCTTCCACGTATTCCCTGAGAGAGGCACTGCGTATCCGTTGCCTGACAAGGGCTACTTCTGTCTCAAGGGTGGCGATATTATGTTTTTCAATTAGGCGGGCGCGTTGCTTTTTATCCATATCCTTTACTTCTTTTGCACTCATGCCGCTGCAATGGGCACAGCAGCAGGGCAATTCTGTTAGTCTGTCCAGATGGATGAAACCGACCGGTGTCATATATTTATCTTCAAAGGCCGCGATAGTTGCCCTTGTCGTATCCAGGATGTCCACTCCCAGGTAAATCAGCATGGCAACATTTTCAGGCAAGGCGATATTCGGTGCATACAGGGCCGAGTCCGGTGCAATGTTCTTCCTTATATCGATGAGGGCTGTCAGCAGCCTGCGAGGGTTGCCTTCATGACAGCCGATGCCGTCTGCCACATAGAGGTCCCGTGTAGTTTCCGGGTCTCTTTCAGAATAAGCTATTCCAGTGGGTCCCTCCTCAGCTGGCACATCTATCTTTTCACAGGTTACTTCCCCTGTTATCATGGGTGAATATGTGCAGGAAGGCATAATTATGAGTTTATCTTTCCCCACACGATCCCTTAATCCCAGGGTGGCTTGTGTTGCCGTTTTTCCATTCCCGAAATGCCACTGATTGCCTGGATATATTATATCTCCTTCAGCCTCTGGTTTGAGGGAAGAAGTGTCAATTACCGTTGGTGTAGGGATCGTTTTGTTGAGATAGAGGCTTCCCTTTCTTGCAGCCCCGTCTCGCTGGTGGACTTCAAAGTATCTGGTCATGGCATAGAATAGAACTATATAGATGTAAACGTTTTCTACTCAATCACATAATATTGATCAATACATTACAGGTTGAACGTATATGCTTCTTAACAGGCTGAAGGAGATAGTCGGCGATAAAAACGTAAGTAATTCGGCCTCAGACATCTGTTGCTATTCTTCGGATGCATCCCAGGTAAAGGGTCGTCCTGAATATGTGGTACGTCCACATAATTCAGAACAGGTGAGCAAGCTAGTAAAACTTGCTTCTGAAATAGAAATGCCTGTGGTGGCCCGGGGTGCTGCCAGTGGGCTTGCAGGTGGCGCAGTCCCGGTATGTGGTGGAATTGTGCTGGACATGAGCGGTATGGATGAGATTCTCGATATAGACATTGATAATCTGCAGGTAACCATCGGTCCCGGGGTTGTGCATTCCAGGCTAAACGAAACCCTGAAACCCCACGGGTTTTTCTTCCCTCCCGACCCGGGAAGTACTGCTATGTGTACTCTGGCGGGCCTTATAGCAAACAATGGCAGCGGAATGCGTTCCGTGAAATATGGGACTACAAAACGTTATGTGCTGGACCTTGAAGTAGTTCTGGCGGATGGCAGCATCATCAGGACCGGTTCAAGAACACTAAAAATGGCTTCAGGTTATGACCTGACATCCCTGATGGTAGGTTCTGAAGGAACTTTGGGTATAATTACCGAGGCGGTTTTGAGAATTCATCCCCTGCCCCGCACCAGACTGGTAATCCTTCTCTCCTTTGATAGTGCGGAAAAAGCGGGGGCTGCAGTTGTGCGTATCCTTTCCTCGGGTACAATTCCATCAGCCTGTGAAATACTGGACAGTACCACGATCCGTACCCTGAAATCCTATGATCCGAGTCTTGATATCCCTGATGCAGGTGCTATTCTTATGGTTGAAGTGGACGGTTCTCAGGGGGAAGTCTCCGAGGCTTCAGAAATGGTGAAAAAGGTATGTGAAGGGATTGCAGATGACATACGTGCGGCACGGGACGAGGAAGAGAGTGACCGCATTTGGGCTGCCCGGCGTATCGTGGGAGCGGCAATCAGTCGGCTGGACCCCCTGCGCAATCGGGTGTACGTAGGGGAAGATATAGGTGTACCGATAAAAGAGATACCCGAAATGATCAAGAATGTACACAGGATATCCGATGAAGTAGGAATTCCGATTATGATATATGGCCATATAGGAGATGGCAATCTGCATACCGGTATGAGTATAGATATGCTCAGTGAGGAAGAATGGGAAAAGCTCCACAGGGCTGCTGACCTTATCTACCGCAAGGCAATAGAACTAGGGGGGACGGTCTCCGCAGAACACGGTATTGGTGGTGCACGCGCAAACTACATGGAACTTGAGCATCCTACGTCCCTGCCGGTAATGTCCCTCATCAAGAAAGCCCTTGATCCCAAAGGAATCCTCAATCCCGGCAAATTGGGGGTGGATAAATGAATGATGAACATCGCAGGTCTATCCTGAAATGTGTGCACTGTGGAACCTGCAGGGCTTATTGTCCCGTTTTCAATGAATATGGCTGGGAATCCACCAATGCACGGGGCCGAATGCTCATCGCCCAGCAAATCGATGATGATTCGGATATTGATGACAGTTTCCGTTTTTCCCTGGATACCTGTACAACCTGCGGTATATGTGAGCAAATGTGTCCTTCGGGGGCAACACCGCCGGATGTAGTTGAAAATGCACGTGCAGCTGTTGTGCGCAAGGTCGGAGCCAGCAAGGCCCAGGAAAAACTCAAAAATGACACTGTTGAATGGGGCAATCCCCTGCGCGAATCCCGGCAACGCCTGCACTGGCTTGAACCGGCGCAGAAAGAAGAACTGCCTGATAAATGCGAATATGTTTATTTTGCAGGTTGTATGACTGCATACAGGTATCCGGAAGTTGCACGCAAAACTTTTGACATCCTCAAGAAATTAGGTGTGGGTGTTTTGGAGGATGAGGTATGCTGCGGGTCTCCTCTGCTTCGCACAGGCTCTGATGCCTCCGAATTGATCGGGCACAACCTGGAGCAGATAAAAAAAAGCGGGGCAAAAACCATAATCACGGGATGTGCTGGTTGCTACACTACCCTGAAAAAGGATTATCCCGATGAGTTTGAGGTACTTCATGTATCCGAATTTTTAGAGAAAAAACTCGATGAACTTGATATCCGAAAACTTGATATTTCCGTATCCTATCACGACCCCTGTCATATAGGCAGGGCACATGGTATATACGAAGCACCACGCAATGTTATCAGGCGTATCTGCAATCTTGAGGAAATGGACACGCACCATGAAAATGCACGCTGCTGTGGTGGCGGAGGTGGTGTGAGGAGAAGTTTCTCAGACCTTTCCCAGTCCCTCGCTTCCAAAAGAATGGATGAGGTTCCAGAAAAGGCCGAATTACTCGTAACTTCCTGTCCCCTGTGCCGCTCAAATCTTGAGATGGCTGCAGAAGACCGTGAGCTCATAGATATTATTGAGCTACTTGAAAAGGCCATGTGTTAATTTTGAAGTGTGGGGAGTTTCACGAAAATTTGCGTGAGGCTTTCGGTTTCTGTTATTTTCATCCCCCCTTTGTGTGTTTCAATGATTTCCTGACACATACGTATGCCTGCTCTATCCACGCTTTCAAGAGGGGATTTGTTGTCTTCGATTGTGTCTGGCAATTCAGGCACATATTCGATATATATATCGATATTTTCGCACCTTTTCAGGGTTTTGATGGATATTGTGGAATCTGCCGGGCAAAACCTGATGGCATTATCCAGCAAGTGGAGGAATACTCGTCTGAGGTAATTATAGCTACCAGAAATTTCATAATTTTTGTCATCAAAACAGGTATCTGTAGTGATTCTTTTTTCCCTGATTTGAATGGAAATGTCCTGTAGTATTTCTTTTAAAAATTTGTTTATATCTAGGGAGCTAAAGGAATAGCGTATGTTCTTTCTGGTTGTATCATTTGCATAAAACAATGATTCAATGAGTCTGTGAAGAAATATTGAATTGCGGGATATTGATTCCATGGCTTTTTTCTGTTCTGGGCCAAGTTCTCCGAGCCTTTCTTTGTTGAGAAGGTCGCTGAAGCCTTTGAGGGATATCATGGGAGTGCGAAGTTCATGACTGGTATTGGCAATGAATTCTTTTTTGACCTGATCAATAGTTTTTAGTTCTTCATGGGCCTTTTTGAGTTGCTCTTCAGTTTCTTTCTGGGCTGTAACATCTTCACCGGCAACCACTATTTCTCCAACTTCTCCCTCATCATTCCTCAAAACGGTCTGGCGCCAGCGAATTAACCTCTTTTCTCCTTTGCGGTTTATAATATGATTTTCCAGGTATTCGGGTATGCCCCTTTCATCTTCGATTAGTCTTTTGAATTGCTTCTTGACCTTTATTTTTTCCTCTGCAGGAACAAAACTGTCAATCCAGTTTTTACCCACGAGTACGGAGCCCTCATATCCCAGCACCTTTGCAGTTTTTTGGTTTGCAAGTTTGATATTCATATGCCGGTCCAGGATTATCATTATGGAACCTGCCGTATCTATGTACTTGAGTGCCAGATCCCTTTCCTGGCGGATCTGCTCCTGCAACCTTTTTACTTTTAGCAGGGTTTCAATACGGCTTTTGAGTATGAACTCATCAACCGGTTTCAGGACAAAATCATCCGCACCATTATTGAAGGCCCTGATTTTTTCTTCCCTGTCGTTTATGCCTGATATGATGATCAGGGGAATGGCACGTGTATCCTGACGTTGCTTGATGATCCTGCAGATTTCATGGCCACTGATATCATTGAGGTTAATATCCAGCAATATCACGTCAGGAGTTGTTTTTTCCATTATCTTTAAGCTGTCAATTCCCGAATTTGCCTTTGTTATGGTATATTCTGCCTGAAACATCTTCTCAATAATATCGGTATCTTCGGGCCTGCCATCTACCATCAGTATTTCTAATTGCTTCTTTTGAAGCATGAATTATCTCCTTCAGAGTACATATATATACATAGCATATATACATATAGTTATATAAAATCTCTTTGAAAATGTTCATTTTTTCTTGGATTCCCACATGCCGTTTTTACCGGAAATCAGGCATTTCCAGCTGTTACCCACAAGATCCATCCGGTCTGCCTTTTTTAAAGCTTCAAGAATATATTTGCGATTTCGTTTGTCTCTGTAATGGAGGATCGTGCGCTGGATCTTCTTGTCCCTTCGGGAAGTGGCAACTTCTATATTTTTACCAGTGAAAGGGTCAATTCCGGTATGATACATGCAGGTGGATGCTGTCATGGGGGTTGGTGTGAAATCCTGGACCTGCTCACTATACAGTTTATTATCACGTATGTATTCGGCAGTTTCGATCATCTCTTTAAGTCCGCAACCCGGATGGCCGGACATGAGATATGTCTGGAGGTATTGCTCTTTGCCCAGTTTCTTGTTGATTGCTGAATACATTTCCACAAACTTTTCAAAAACATCCCTGCCGGGTTTTCTCATACTGTCGGTGACCTTTTTTGAATAATGCTCCGGTGCCACTGCAAGTCTTCCACTGATATGTTTTCTACATATCATTTCCAGATACTCAGGTTGGGTCAGGGCAAGATCGTAGCGCACACCGTAGGTTATGAAAACTTTCTTCACACCTGGAATTTGTTCCAGACGGTTTAGTAGCTCCATGTTTTTGCTGTGGTCAGTATTCATTGACGGGCAGACTTCAGGATAGAGGCAAAACTTGTCGGTGCATACCCCCTTGCTTTTCCATTGTGGGCATTCCATTGAATACATATTCGCGGTGGGCCCGCCCACTCCATTGATATTTCCCTTGAAATCTTTCATTTTGGTGAGGGTTTTTGCCTCTCTTAAGAGTGATTCAATACTCCTGGAATTAACCATGCGGCCCTGATGATGGGCGATGGCGCAGAAAGAGCAGGCGCCAAAGCAACCCCTGTGGGTAGTGAGGGAGAAGCGCACCGGCTCAATAGCAGGGATGTCCTCTTTGTAAGAAGGGTGTTTTTGTCTGGTGTAAGGTAATTCATAAACCTCATCCAGATTTTGGGTTTCAAGAGGTTTTGCCGGCGGATTCTGGACAATGATAGTTTTGGGGTGGGGCTGGACAAGTATTTTTCCTCTTCCCGGGTTTTGCTGCTGCCAGAGGGTTTTGTAATTTCTGGCAAAGGCTTCCTTTTCTTCTGAAACCGTTGCGTAGGATTCCAGTTCGATATAATCCATGCCTTTAAGTTCTTCTTTCCAGGTCTTCACGGGGGTTTTCCAGACGGTACCGGGAAGGTCCTTTATTTGTTTGATGTCTTCTCCTGCCTGTAATCTGCGTGCGATTTCTTCTGTCTGGGTTTCACCCATCCCATATATCAGGAGGTCTGCCGGGGCATCTGCAAGAATTGATTTCCTTACCTTTCCTGACTGGAAATCATATTGTGCCAGTCTGCGCAGGGAAGCTTCCACACCTGCGATTACAATCGGGGTATCCGGGTATGCCTGATGTATACGATTGGAATATACAATGGTCGCCCTGTCAGGTCGCATACCGGGGGTGCCTCCAGGAGAATACATATCACGTTTACGTGGCTTGAGGGATGGTGTATAGTTGGATACCATTGAGTCCATGTTGCCGGCGGTTGCGGCAAAGAAAAGTTCCGGTTTTCCAAGTTCCTTAAATTCTTCCGGTTTATCGTGGGCCGGCTGGGCTATTATCCCTACTCTAAACCCTCTGGCTTCAAGCAGGCGGCCTATCAGGGCAGCCCCGAAGGATGGATGATCAACGTATGCATCGCCTGTCACTATGATAATGTCAAGGGTATCCCACCCTCTCTGCTGCATTTCTTTTTTTGACATGGGGAGGGGGTTTGATGTTTTTTTATCGTGTTTCATTGTTCTGGATCACCATATGGTTCGGGATGCACGCATTGAAAGCTGTATCTGGCGGTTGGCATCACTTTTTACCACCGGGCCATGGCCGGGATAGAGGGTTTCTACATCTATTTCTGCCAGTTTTTCTATGGATTCTGTGAGCTGTCTGGCTGAGCCGCCTTCAAAATCCGTGCGTCCAAATCCGCCGGATGAAAAGACTGTGTCCCCCGAGAACAGGCTTTTGGAAAAAGGTTCGTAGAGGCATATGCCTCCCGGAGTATGGCCGGGTGTGTGGATTACCTGAAGGGCTTGGATTTCGTCTAATTTGATCATATCTCCGTCTTCATAGAGAATATCCGGCTCGATGGCAGGTGCTTTCTGCCCAAAGAATGTTGATACGCTACCCGTATCATCTGCAAGCATGGTCTCATCTGCCCGGTGGATGCCGACCTTTGCACCACTGAGTTCCACAAGCAGGGGCACAGCTGCTGTATGGTCATAGTGGCAGTGGGTCAGGATTATCAGTTCCAGTTTATTGAGGTCTATATGACTTTCAATTTCCCGGGCAAGTCTTTCTCCATTCAGTCCGGTATCGATGAGGATGCTGTCATTTATAAGGTAGGAGTTTGCATCATTGGTGGTTGCATTGCATTGTATAACTTTCATGTAGATCCCTTTAGATTTTGAATGCGGTATAGGTGTTTTTCCGTGTAATTTCTGCCACTTCGGCAGGTTCAATGTCCTTTATTTCTGCGATTGTGTTTATTGAATCGGTCAGGTATGCGGGTTCATTGCGTCCTTTACGGGGGGAAAGGTAGGGGCTGTCTGTTTCTATCAACATGAATTCTTCAGGTACTGTGGCAGCGATCTCTTTGTGATGGCTGGAGAAGCAGACCAGGGTAGGTATGGATATGTAGTGGCCGGCATCAGTTATTTTTTTCATTGTTTCAAGTGATCCTCCATAACAATGAAAGATCACCCTGTCCAGATGCCCTGCCATTTCAAGTGCTTCATCCTCGGCATCCCTGCCATGTATAACCAGCGTTTTTGTATGGCTCTCTGCAATCGTGATGACCTGTTTAAATATTTCTCTCTGTTTTTTACGTAAAGTTTCATCGGTGCAGTGATAATAGTCCATCCCTGCTTCTCCAATGCCGATAGCCCCGGGGGCATACTCATCAAGCTGGGATAGGACTTCCAGTACCCTGCCTTCATCGGGATTGGTGGCGAGCATGGGGCTTAACCCTATTGTTGGGTGGATGCAGTCATGGGTTTTGGCCAGTTCAAGGGTTGAAAAGTTGGTTTTCAGATCAATACCCGAGTTGATCATTTCACAGGCCCCGGCCTCTTTTGCACGGAGGATGACCTCTTCACGATCCTTGTTGAACTTGGAAAAATCAAGATGGCAGTGTGAATCAATAAAATAAGGTAACATACCCTTCATTTTTGGTATGCCATCTATAACTATATTTTGATGAGATGCCCGCAGTGTCATATGAGAATATCAAATATTAGTATCTGATGATTTGTGGCTTAATTTGATAATCTCAATATATCCAGATCTAGTTAGCAAAAAAACAAAATATAAAGGGTTAAAGCTGTAAATTAACATTTCTTTTTCTTCCAAGCTCATTTCTATAATCTATCTAATAATCTATAGCAGTTAGCAGCGTTAATACAAAATTATAAATATGTCTCTTTTTGTATTATTTTTTGATTCATTAGTAGCATAAAAAAAGAATAAATAATCAAATAGTAGCATTAATTAAGTTATAATATTGTTGAAATATAACCTTGGGAGAATTGAATGATGCAACTGGAAATAATAAAAAAAATAAGCATAGTATTCATTTTATGTTTATCTCTGACATGTTTTGTCACTATATCTTCGGCTGAATCTGTGGAGATAGGTGGCAACATTCTGGATAGTGGAAATGTATCTTCCATCGCCTGGGATGGTACCAACTGGAGTGCTCTCTACTTCGGCTTAAATGAAGCTGGTTCCAATACTGAGATTTTGTACTACCAAGATTCGGATGGTACAAATCCGGGTATAGGTGCAGCACCAACCAATAATGTAATCGACAAAAAAGAACTCCTCTACAGTAGTCATACCTACAGCAAGAAGTTCAAGCTCAGCGCTAAAACAGATGCTACTGAGGTAAGCACATATTCTGTGATTCCCTGGTTCGGGAATAAATATGTCGCTGTCGACGATAAAGCCAGCAAAATGGCCTCTCTTGTCACAGAGCAGGGTGGAGGCTCGGAAAAGAAACTCAAAGAAGGTGAAGTCTGGGACCTGGGAAAAGGTTACAGTTTGGAATTGTTCCAGCTGGATGTTGAAGGGGACAAAGCATTTGTTCTTCTTTACAAAGATGGAAAGGAACTTGATTCTACTGTCATTAAACTCGATGGCACAGATGATGATAGGTCTTTCGTTGTAAAAGACGATTTTGCCGATCTTGAAGATGCTGTTTATTTTGTTACCTATATAGATGAAACCTTCCGCTGCTCCTCAGAATGTTTTGCTATATTCAAATATACGTGGTTGATAGACAAAGACAACGTCTCAACGATTGAAGAAGGAGACAAGGTTGGGTTGCTAAAATGCAGGGAAATTTCAGAAAACTGGATCAATATGTCCAATCATGAAGAAATAACTCTTGAAATGAATGAGAAGGCATATTTTACCGATGATTGGTACATCCGGACATCCAAATCTGGCAAGGGATCAGACGGTGGCTATCTTTTCTACCCTGCAATGAATGTAGTTTTCGAAACCGCTGAAGATGCAAGTACACAATCTGAAAATGTGGATAATACTGACAATGAAGATGTGTCAGAGGAGAACGTGACTACTGTTGAACAGTCACCTTCATCCTCATCTTCAAAGCCTTCGCAAGGCACTGATAATGACATGGATACACCTTTTGCAGACGCCTCTGAAGAAAGTAAAGAAAAGCAGACGGATCTAGAGAGTAAAAAAACCCATGCAGCTGTTCCAGGTTTTGTTTCCATTACAGCAATTTCAGGTCTTGTGGCATCTCTTTTCATTTTGAGAAGAAGGATTAACTGAATGGAGGTCTCGCTTTGCCATTGAATAATTTAGATTGGAATGATATTTGGAACGAAATGATGCAGGCCAACCAGAAGAATGACCATAATAGACGTGGTGATTGTGCAAATCTATGGGACAGCAGAGAAAATGCCGAACATTTCTGGGAAAGGTCCCGGAATAATAAAGCACGTGTGGATAAGACCCTGAATGAATTACCTCTTGACCCGGATTACAGTGTTCTGGATATAGGTGCAGGTCCTGGAAGTCTGGCAATTCCTCTTGCAGAGAGGGTATCCCATGTGACTGCAGTTGAGCCGGGCAAAGGGATGCTGGAAATTTTGCAGGAGAATATCGATCAGTACGGTTTGGATAATATCTCCTGTGTCAAAAAACGCTGGGAAGACCTGGACGTTAATAATGACCTGAAAGGTCCTCATGATATTGTTATTGCTTCTTTTTCATTGGGGATGCCGGATATAAGGGAGGCAATCGAGAAAATGCAGGCCGCATCTTCAAAGTATGTATGTCTTTACTGGTTTGCAGGTGAGACTCCCTGGGATTCTCATTCCCGTAAACTCTGGCCTCTGCTTTATGGTGGGGAATACATACCTTCCCCGAGATGCGATGTTCTCTACAATGTGCTCTACAACATGGGAATATACCCGGATATGCATGTGTTTTCCCTTGAGTATGACAATTCCTTTTCTTCAATGGATGAAGCGGTTGATTTCTTCAAATCCCGCTACACAATTGAGAATCAACAGCAGGAAGAGATAATCAGGAATTATCTGGAAGAAGTACTCGAAAAGCAGGGCGACCGTCTTGTGGAAAGTGGGCACACTACGAGGGTAAAACTCTGGTGGCAGTTGCAAACAGAAGAACAAAAATCCAGATAAAGTGTATTTATGAGGTGTATTTAAATGAATATTAAAAAGATCACGATATGTGCAATTCTGTTACTAGCTATTGGTTTATTATCATCACCTGTCTGCCTTGCTGCAGACGGTGAAGTAACGGATGTTGAACGTCATGTTCCTGAAACGATTTCAGCCGGAGAGCTAACTGAAATCAAGCTGGATATTACGGGAGAAAAACCTTTCGTAGCAGGTGTTGTGGAAACTATACCACCGGGTTTTACATTCCCGAATAACGACGAGGATATTTCAGACGCTGAATACTTTAAAGTTGACAGGGGTGCTGGAAAAATCGCCTTCAATGTAATTGATGAAAATGAAATCGTCTATAATGTAATATCATCTGAAGGGGATTCAGACGGGTTTGAAGGATACTGGGTTGACATGTTGTTCCAGACTCAGGAACTTAATGAAGGAAAGGAACGATGGACTCCGGTCACAGATCCCTATGCAGCGGCAAACACGCAAAGTTCAGGTCCTTCATCTGGTACTGAAAGTACCGCTTCACAAACACCCGGTTTTGGCACTTTTCTTACTTTAATGTCACTTGTTGCTGGTTTATTTGTTTTTGGAAAACGTAATTCAGGAGGTGATCAGGAATGAAACCTAAATTTACATTGTGTATTGGAATATTACTGCTTGCTTTAATCATATCAATAATACCTACAGCTTCTGCAGCTACAGCTCTACCATGTGATAATGGTGATGGTTTACTTACAGAAAAGGAAGTTTCAGATGCAGTTTGTGACTACATGCTTGAAGAGAGTTCCTATACTCTCGATGATGTCGGGGATGCTTCATATATATTGACTTTCTGGGAAGGTAAACCGAAAACAGTTACTGATACACATGACAGGCAGGTTACTTTCCACAGGCCTGTGGAACGGATTATTACAACCAATCCTGATAATTCCAGAATTGTAATTGCCCTTGGTGAGCTTGATAAAATGGTTGCAACCGATGAATGTACACGAGATGGATGTATCCTTCCGCGGGATTCAAACGGTGAAAAGGTTGCCACAGATGCATGGAAATCCCTACAGATATATGGAGGCGGACAGCTTGATGATTTCCCTGAAACAAATACCCGCAGGGAAATTGATTATGAGACAATGGCCCTTCTCCAACCCGACGTGATTTTTGACGCGCCCTGGTACAATAGAGGTGATACAATTGAAGAAAAAGTGGGTTCCCCCTGTGTGGATGCAGGTACAGGGTTTACATTTGAAGAAACTTATGACCATATCCAGTTGATGGGTGAAGTACTGGATAAACAAGAGCGAGCTGATGAGCTGGAGAATTTTGTCCGCTCAAAGGTTGATATGATCGACTCTGTAACTTCAGAGATGGATGAAAATGAAAAACCAATCGTCTATTTCGCACCCAGGGGTGCAAAAAAAGGTTTCTATGACTCTGTTGAAGGCAGGGATTTCACACGTACGGAGGCTGTTTATGAGCCACTGACCATTGCCGGTGGAATCAATGTTGCAAAAGATTGCACAGGTGACAAAATCAATGTGCCACCAGAGCAGATTATTGCCTGGGAGCCGGATGTTATTTTTGTTGCCTGGTCTTCTACTTCGGCTTTAGGCGAGCCCAGCGGATCTGATTTTGTAATGGAGACGCCAGAACTTGGTGAAATTCCAGCTGTGGAGAATGAGCAGGTCTATGATTGCATCTATCCATATTGCAGAGGCAGGCCTCTGGATAGAAGTCTGTTGAATATGATGTATATGGCAAAACGATTGCATCCAGAGAAGTTCAGTCATATCGACATGGAAAATGAAGGCAACGAGATATATGAACAGATTCTCGGTATTGATGGTCTTTTCACAGAGTTTGCTGAATACCAGCCTTTCCTGAAAGAAGTGTATTGAACAAGCTGTGACAAAATGATTTGTTTTTGGGTATACAATACAATTCATCCTCCTGGTTGTTTGTATGCCCTTTTATTGTACTGGTGAACAATATGAAAAATCCGTTTAAAAAAGGATCAGATGATACCAGAGTGGATGCAAAAGAAAATCCACAAAATAAACCAGAATCACAATCACGTGCAGATTATCAGCATTATATTGGCAGAAAAATGCTTTTTATGGCAATTATGATAATCCTGCTGGGTTTGATTGGAGCGTTTATAGTAACTATCGGTCCTCTTGATATTTCTGTGCCCGATGTTTATAAAATTCTTTTGTCCAGCTTATTTCCGGGTAATTTTGCAACTGAAGGACTACCTTCACAGGTGGTATGGAATATACGTCTGCCCCGCATTGTTGCAGGCATAATGGCCGGTTTTGGATTGGGAATATGCGGATGTGTGATGCAGGCTGTTCTGAAAAATCCACTTGCAAGTCCATTTACACTGGGTATTTCCGCTGGGGCAAACTTTGGAGTGGCGGTTGCTGCAGTAGTAGGTGTAGGAGTAATAGGTGGCCCCTATCTGCTCGTGGGCAATGCCTTTCTTTTCGCCATGCTTTGCGCTCTTTTTATAATTGCTCTGGCAAGTTTTAAAGGAGCGACATCTGAAACTCTTATTCTTGCAGGAATTGCAATAAATTATCTATTCGGTTCCCTTAGCGACTTGTTCAGATATTTTGCTACGGATGAACAACTTAGGGTTATGGTAAGCTGGGGGATGGGAGACCTTTCTGCCTTTTCCTGGAACAATTTTTTACTTCTGCTTGTTGTTTTTGTAATATGTACGCCTTTGCTTTACATGAAGGCAAATGATCTCAATATTATGGCAATAGGAGATGAAAATGCAAAGAGTCTGGGAATTGAAGCAAATAGGGTTCGGATGTTCAGTATGCTTGTTGCCAGCTTACTGATTGCAACCATTGTTTGTTTTACAGGAACCATTGCCTTCATAGGCCTGGTTGCTCCCCATATGGCACGGATGGTAATAGGATCGGATCACAAATATCTATTCCCGGCTTCTGGTTTAGTGGGGGCTCTTGTACTCATATCAGCGGATGCTACAGGGATGAATATATTGAGGCCGACTATGATACCGACGGGCATAATGACTTCCTTACTGGGAGTACCGTTCTTCATGTATCTAATACTTAAAAGAAAAAGGAAAGAGTTCTGGTAATATGGTAAACATAAACGTAAAGGATATCTGTTTTAGTTATTCCAGTACAAAAATACTGGAAAATGTTTCAGTAGATTTTGACAGTTCAAGTTTTGTAAGTATCGTGGGGCCCAATGGAGCGGGTAAATCGACATTACTTAAGTGTATGAATAAGATCCTTGTTCCAAACAGCGGGGACATTCATCTTGATGAATGCAACCTTCAGAAGATGGAACGTATGGAAGTTGCCCGAAACCTTGCTTATGTGCCCCAGAATTCAAAGAGAGTATTTCCGACCACAGTTTTTGAAACTGTACTAATGGGCAGGCGTCCTCATCTTGGGTGGTTTAATAGTAAAAATGATACAGAAAAAGTATGGCAGGTCCTTGAAGAAATGGGTCTGGAGGATCTGGCTTTACGCAACTTTGATGAGCTAAGCGGAGGTCAACAGCAAAAAATATTGATAGCCCGGGCACTGGCACAGGATACAGGTGTAATTCTGCTTGATGAACCAACCAGCGATCTTGATATCTGGCATCAGCTGGATGTAATGGAAAATGTGAAAAAGCTTGTCAAAAAAAGGAACGTTACAGCTTTGATGGTAGTCCATGATCTAAATCTTGCTTCCAAATATTCAGATAGAATATTGATGTTAAAGGACGGGAAGATTGTAGCTGCTGGTGACCCTTCATCGGTTATGACAATTGATAATATCGCAAATGTATATGGAGTGGAAGCTCATGTACATACACTTTTTGATATTCCGTATGTGATGCCACTTAAACAAATAGGAGCTGCGTTAAATGTTTAAGTACCATATTTGAAATAATCAGCCGGAATATTTTGGCTCGATTTATTATCAAAGAAACAGGCAATTTCCATTCAATAATCTATTAATTATTGAATTACTTATTTTTCATTCTTTTTAGAAAGTAAGAACTTGTAAATCTATCAATCCTGATTTCAAATATAGATTAAAGCATATTTATTTCCTAGTTTTTTGTTAATTTCTAAAAAAATAGTTTATGTGGGGTCTGGCTGGTACATCCACATCAGTTCTAAAATATGAGGAAGATAACATAAAAGTTATCTTCACAACATGGCCCTCATTTCTGGAGGAGCATGTTAATAGCGGTTACGAGTGCTTCGACGGATGCATATACAATATCTGCACTTGCAGAACGTGCGGATACGATCCGTCCGTTTTCATCCTGTACGCCTACTATCACTTCTGCAACGGCATCTGAACCTCCGGTTATTGCTTCAATGCGGAAGTCGTGGATGCTTATGGTGGCGTGTTCCCCGATTATACCGGTTACCGCCTTGAGTGCTGCATCAACGGGACCGATTCCGATGTTTGAAAGAATCTTTTCTTCATCGTTAACCAGTGCTTTCACAACGGCTGTAGGTGTTGTGACATTTCCCGTCATTACAGACAGCTCTTTGAGGTCGATTGCGGGCTTGCCCATTGGTTTGTGCATCACTGCACAGGCGATCGCGTACAGGTCAGCATCTGTAAGACGCTTGCCCTTGTCTGCTATTGTTTTGACCTTTTCTATGATGTGATTGAGTTGTTCATCATTTGGGTTAAGATTGGCAGTTTCAAGGGATCTGCGTACTGCATGTTTGCCGGCATGTTTGCCTAGCACGATACGGCGCGTGTGTCCTACCATCTCCGGGGTCATTATGCCCGGTTCGAATGTGTCAGAATTCTCGAGGACGCCGTGGGTATGGATTCCCGATTCATGCGCAAACGCATTCTCGCCAACTACCGGACGATGGGCTGTAATAGGAACAGCTGTATAACGTTCAACCATTCGGGCGGTTTCAACTATATATTCTGTATTGATATTCAGGCTGGCACCGTATATGGATTTGAGACTCATGACCGTTTCTGCCAGATCTGCATTGCCGGCTCTTTCACCAAGTCCATTAATCGTCACCTGTGCCTGGTTGGCGCCCGCTTCGATTGCCATCAGGCTGTTTGACACAGCAAGCCCGAAGTCGTTGTGACAGTGTGTATCTATGGGTATACTGATCTGCTGGCGAAGATCACTTATCATATTGTACATGCCCGACGGGGACATAACACCCACGGTATCCGGTACATTGATGATATCACAACCGGCTTCTTCTGCTGCCCTGTAGATTGCTACCAGATAATCGAGATCGGTTCGTGTGGCATCCATGGCAGAAAACATACATCTCAGTCCGTGGTCTTTTACGTATCCCACGGCCTGGGTGGCCATTTGTTGTACTTCTTCACGACTTTTGCGTATGGTATGTTCCCTCTGGATGTCCGATGTGGAGACGAAGGTGTGTACCATGTCCACTCCCGCATCTATACAGGCGTCGATATCTTTTGTAAGCACCCGGGCAAGACCACAGATCTCTGAAGTAAGGCCTGCCTCGGCTATGGATTTAACCGATTCCTTGTCTCCTTCGGATGCAATTGGAAAACCTGCTTCAATCGTATCCACTCCAAGTTTGTCAAGCTGAGTTGCAATATTGAGCTTTTGTTTTGTGGTCAGGGATACACCAGGGGTTTGTTCCCCATCGCGAAGAGTAGTATCAAAAATGGTTATTTCTTTATTTCTAATCGATTCAGCGCTGTAAAAAGCGATCCCTCAGTTGATTCTTCGCATACATGATAATTCCCGCAAATTACTTTGCTTTTCTAGTATTTATATTTGCGTGTCATTTATGTTTGGATTTCGGGAATCCATGTGAGATGCCTTGTCACGAAATCTATATATATTATGGTGGTATCTTTAGGCTGCTTTCGATGACCTGTTTCATGCATAAACCCATGCTGGTTTATCGTGTGAGTTGTTCCGGCTCTGTCGGATAACAAGGTTTATATACCAAAAGCAATATCCATGAGTTCCCGCGCATAACGCGCGTGGAAACATAATCACCTTCACATTAATCAAATGGAGACAGGAGATAACAATTCTGTCTGACACACGCAATGGCAGTTCGGTGAATTCTGATCGTTAGTTATTAAGAATTCACTGTGCAGGGCCTTTAATCAGCATCCATGTTGTTTAACAGGTACCCTGCCAACAATTTCCTTTAACCTTCAAAGGTGTGCTAGAAATTTAACATAATTCTGGTTGATCCTGCCAGAGGTTACTGCTATCGGTGTTCGACTAAGCCATGCTAGTTAAATGTTCTTCGTGAACATAGCGGACTGCTCAGTAACACGTGGACAATCTGCCCTTGGGTTCAGCATAACCCCGGGAAACTGGGGATAATTCTGAATAGATCACATATGCTGGAATGCTTTGTGATTTAAAGATCCGTCGCCTAAGGATGGGTCTGCGGCCTATCAGGTTGTAGTGGGTCTAGAGTACCTACTAGCCAACGACGGGTACGGGTTGTGAGAGCAAGAGCCCGGAGATGGATTCTGAGACATTAATCCAGGCCCTACGGGGCGCAGCAGGCGCGAAACCTTTACACTGCGGGAAACCGCGATAAGGGGACACCGAGTGCCAGCATACAATGCTGGCTGTCCACATGTGTAAATAGCATGTGATAGCAAGGGCCGGGCAAGACCGGTGCCAGCCGCCGCGGTAACACCGGCGGCCCGAGTGGTAATCACTATTATTGGGTCTAAAGGGTCCGTAGCCGGTTTAATCAGTCTTCCGGGAAATCTGACAGCTCAACTGTTAGGCTTCCGGGGGATACTGTTAGACTTGGGACCGGGAGAGGTAAGAGGTACTACAGGGGTAGGAGTGAAATCTTGTAATCCCTGTGGGACCACCAGTGGCGAAGGCGTCTTACCAGAACGGGTCCGACGGTGAGGGACGAAAGCTGGGGGCACGAACCGGATTAGATACCCGGGTAGTCCCAGCCGTAAACGATGCTCGCTAGGTGTCTGGAATGGTGCGACCGTTTCAGGTGCCGCAGGGAAGCCGTGAAGCGAGCCACCTGGGAAGTACGGCCGCAAGGCTGAAACTTAAAGGAATTGGCGGGGGAGCACTACAACGGGTGGAGCCTGCGGTTTAATTGGACTCAACGCCGGACAACTCACCGGGGGCGACAGCAATATGTAGGTCAAGCTAAAGACTTTACCTGAATCGCTGAGAGGAGGTGCATGGCCGTCGTCAGTTCGTACTGTGAAGCATCCTGTTAAGTCAGGCAACGAGCGAGACCCGTGCCCACTGTTGCCAGCATATCCTTCGGGATGATGGGTACTCTGTGGGGACCGCCGATGCTAAATCGGAGGAAGGTGCGGGCTACGGTAGGTCAGTATGCCCCGAATCTCCCGGGCTACACGCGGGCTACAATGGTTGGGACAATGGGCTCCTACACTGAAAAGTGACGGTAATCTCATAAACCCAGCCGTAGTTCGAATTGAGGGCTGAAACCCGCCCTCATGAAGCTGGAATCCGTAGTAATCGCGTTTCAATATAGCGCGGTGAATACGTCCCTGCTCCTTGCACACACCGCCCGTCAAACCACCCGAGTGAGGTATGGGTGAGGGCGCGGACTTAGTGCTGCGTTCGAACCTAAATTTCGCAAGGGGGGTTAAGTCGTAACAAGGTAGCCGTAGGGGAATCTGCGGCTGGATCACCTCCTAAGCAAAAAAACTTTCGATCAGAAACCGAAAAACTGTCATTGCAATTATATTATATCATATAATCCAACAACGTTGGGAAACCAAGGGCTTGTAGATCAGTTGGAAGATCGCTGCCTTTGCAAGGCAGAGGCCCTGGGTTCGAATCCCAGCAAGTCCATATTTAATGCACCAGGCAAGTAATTTTGCCCGGGAAGGATGGATGTGCTCTTTCTGACCAAGGAGAGCACGATGAGATCGTGTATAAGTTGCATACCTGACGCTTACTGGAGTAAGCAAACGGATAATGGCATTTATGCCAGCAGGTGAATGGCTCGGCTCAAGGACCGATGAAGGACGTGTCAAGCTGCGATATGCCTCGGCTAGGCGCATGAAGCCTATGAACCGAGGATCTCCTAATGAGACCTCTTGACCTTAAATGGTCGATCAGTAATGATCGGGAACGTTCCGAATTGAAACATCTTAGTAGGAACCGGAAAAGAAATCGAAGAGATGCCGCTAGTAACGGCGAGTGAACACGGCACAGTTCAAACCGAATCCCTCTGGAAACAGAAGGGAAATGTGGTGTGGTAGGACTTTTCCAAGGATCCTTTCTCACTGACCCCGAATTTGACTGGAACGTCAAACCATAGAGTGTGATAGTCACGTAGGACTAAGTGAACGGATCTGGAATTGTTCCAGAGTACCGTGCGTTGGATATCGCGCGGGAACCCGGGAGGCATCAACTTCCAAAACTAAATATCTCTTGAGACCGATAGTGAACTAGTAGGGTGACCGAAAACTGAAAAGTACCCCAAAAAGGGAGGTTCAAAGTGCCTGAAACCTGTTGGTTATGGAACGATATGGCATGAAAGGATCTGCGAAATGAAGGAAACAGTCGCGAGGCTGGTGTACGAGTTTCGTTGCCGATGTCATATCTTACGTTTTGAAGAACGGGCCAGGGAGTGTATTTCAATGGCGAAGGCTAACCGAGAGGGGAGCCGAAGCGAAAGCAACAAGCATGCAGCCTTCGGGCAAGATGCGGCGTATACAAGTGCGTGGAGTCATTGGAATACGACCCGAAGCCGGGTGATCTAGGCGTGGGCAGGTTGAAGCGTGGCGAAAGCTACGTGGAGGACCGCAAGCGGTACTGACCTGCAAATCGTTCGTGTGACCTGCGTCTTGGAGTGAAAGGCTAATCAAACCCGGCATCAGCTGGTTCCTTCCAAAACATGTCGTAGCATGACCTAACCGGAGATAGTCGGTGGTGTAGAGCACTGATTGGGGATCCCGGGGGAGAAATCCCTCGCTCCCCTGTCAAACTCCAAAACTACCGTCGTCTAAGAAAGTTGGAGTCCGGGCTACTGGGGTAAGCTTGTAGTCCGTAAGGGAGAGAACCCAGCCCGTGGTTAAGGTCCCTAAGTGTCGACTAAGTGTTAAAGATAAAGGGTGTCCCAGGCCCTAAACAGCTGGAAGGTTAGCTTAGAAGCAGCTACCCTTTAAAGAGTGCGTAACAGCCCACCAGTCGAGGTCTGGGGCCCCGAAAATGGACGGGGCTCAAGTCGACCACCGATACCACGGAGTACCGAAAGGTAATCTTGTAGGAAGGCGTTGCGTTCGGGCAGAAGCAGGGTTGTGAAGTCCTGTGGACCGTACGGAAACGAAAATCCTGGTAATAGTAGCAGCATAGTCAGGTGAGAATCCTGACCGCCGAAGGGGCCAGGTTTCCTCGGCAATGATCGTCAGCCGAGGGTTAGTCGGTCCTAAGACGTACCGTAATTCGAGTACGCCAAAAGGGAAACAGGTTAATATTCCTGTACCGTTTAGCATTAAAACCAACGTCTCAGGGCAGGTTGAGCAGCGTTGTCGCGCTGTCTAAGCATCGAAACCCGTGGAGAGCCGTAATGGCGAGAAGCGGGCGAATATGTTATTGCGAAAGTCAACTGCACCCCGGGACCCGTGAAAAGGAAGCTAAACGACCGTACCAAGATCTGACACTGGTGCCCCTAGCTGAAAAGGCTAAGGCGTGTCGGAATTAATCTGGCTAAGGGAATTCGGCAAATTGGCTCCGTAACTTCGGGAGAAGGAGTGCCTGCCATGAAGATGGCAGGTCGCAGTGACCAGGGAGCTCTAACTGTCTAATACCAACATAGGAGATCGCAAACCCGAAAGGGCTAGTACGATCTCTGAATCCTGCCCAGTGCGGGTACCTGAAACTTCGGTCCAACGGAAAGAAGGGCCCGTAAACGGCGGGGGTAACTATGACCCTCTTAAGGTAGCGTAGTACCTTGTCGCTTAATTGGCGACTCGCATGAATGGATCAATGAGAGCTCTACTGTCCCTAGCCAGAATCCGGTGAAGCTTACATTCTAGTGCAAAGTCTAGAGACCTCTAGGGGGAAGTGAAGACCCCGTGGAGCTTTACTGCAGCCTGTCGTTGGGTTGTGATTTCGGATGTACAGTGTAGGTAGGAGGCATCGAAGCCCGTGCGCCAGCATGGGTGGAGCCAACAATGGGACACTACCCTTCTGAAGTCGCGACCCTAACTCCGAAAAGGAGGACCCCGATAGGTGGGCAGTTTGCCTGGGGCGGGACGCCCTTGAAAAGATATCAAGGGCGCGCAATGGTTGACTCAAGTGGGTCGGAAACCTGCTGAAGAGTGCAAGAGCATAAGTCAGCCTGACGCGATTTAGCATAGCAATGGATCGCGAGACGAAAGTCGGTTCTAGCGAACCTTTATGTCCTGCTTGATGCGGGCTAAAGCTGACAGAAAAGTTACCCCGGGGATAATTGTGTCGTTGCCGGCAAGAGCACATATCGACCCGGCAGCTTGCTACCTCGATGTCGGTTCTTTCCATCCTGGCCGTGCAGCAGCGGCCAAGGGTGAGGTTGTTCGCCTATTAAAGGAGATCGTGAGCTGGGTTTAGACCGTCGTGAGACAGGTCGGTTACTATCTACTAGAGGTGTATGTGGTCTGAAGGTAAGTTGCTCTTAGTACGAGAGGAACAGGGCAACGGCGTCTCTGGTCGATCGGTTGTCTGACAAGGCAGTGCCGAGCAGCTACGCGCCAAAGAATAAGAGCTGAAAGCATCTAAGCTCGAAATCCAACCTGAAAAGAGACCACTGTAAGGATACCGGTAAAAGACCGGTTTAATAGGATCGGGATGTAAGCACTAAGGAAACGAGGTGTTAAGTCCGCGGTTACTAATAATCCGTGCCGCTTCCAATTGCTTATTCCAGGCGAAATCAGGTATGTAATCATAACAAAATACACGGTCCGATGAAACGCAAAGTTTATGACGGTTGCGTCATAGAATCACGCTTCGCACATGACCCATGTGCCAAGGTGGCGGAGCGGCTACGCAATCGCCTGCAGAGCGATTCCATCCCGGTTCGAATCCGGGCCTTGGCTTTCATCAATTCCATCTCATATAAGTTGAGTACAGCGGCCATAGCGGCAGGGTAACTCCTGTACCCATCCCGAACACAGAAGATAAGCCTGCCAGCGTTGTATACGGTACTAAAGTGCGAGAGCCTTTGGGAACTATACATCGCTGCTGACTCAACTTATTGATACTTACCTTTTCTCAATACACACTTTTTTAATATCTGTCCTGCAATTATTAATCTGTTAGAGAAATCGATATTATGTCTCAAATTTTATGCCAAGCCAAAGTTGAATGGATAAAAGGTATAAATGGGATATATTGGATATAGACCTATCTTTCTACTACGGCGGGGGTAGTTTCGTGAAGATATCATCAATTGTTTTTGTTTATAACGCAGATAGTGGCTTATTGAATGAGATGAAAGATTATGTCCATAAAATAGTTTCACCTGCAAGTTATGGCTGTAAATTGTGTGCAATCACCTATGGCAGCACCGGTATGAAAGATGAATGGAAGGTTTTTATCGAACAGCTAGGCATTCCGGTCCGGTTCCTTCACAGGGATGAATTTGTTGAAAACTATGGAAATATCGAAGCATCCTTCCCATGTGGGTATATCGAAACGGAAAATGACCTTGAGCTCTTTATATCTACTGAGGAAATGAATAAACTGAACAATCTCAAAGAACTAAAGATACTTGTCAGGACAAAAATAAACAGCATATTGGACTGATCACATGCCATTTAAATTTGGAACCATCAGAAATTATATGGCTCTGGCAGGGATTGGCAACTCGTTGTTTGCAACATTTTCTGTATTTTTATCGCTAAATATTTCGCTGATATACATCTTTATATCGATATCGCTTCTTTGAAAAACTCACTGTAAAATGCATTGGATCCCGGAGCCAGGCTCCTTACAGTAATGCAGCGGGATCTGTTGCTTATCCAGTAGGTTTTATCATGTAACTTTAACCATTATCTATAATTGTTATTGGATATAATCTCTGGATGGGGTATAATATGATAGAATATGACTTGATTATCGTAGGTACTGGCTCGGGTATGAATTATGTAGGGTCCATCCTCCAGCAAAATCCGGAAATGAAAATTGCTGTTGTGGATAAAGATGAACCAGGTGGTATATGTTTAACAAGGGGGTGCATTCCTTCAAAGATGCTTTTGTATCCGGCTGAACTTGTACGTGAAATAAAGTCAGCACAGAAGTTTGGTATCTCTGCAAAAATTGAAGATATTGATTTCAAATCTATAATGGACAGGATGAGAAATGCCATTCACTCAGACATTGCTATGATACGTGAAGGCCTGGAATCCGATGATGTACTGGATTATTATCATGGTGTTGCCCAATTTATTGCACCGTATACCCTGAAGGTAGGGGCTGAAACTCTCAAAGCCCCAATGATTTTTCTCTGCACAGGTTCAAAGCCCTTCGTCCCTCCTATTGATGGGCTGGATAGTGTTACATACCTTACAAGTGATGAAGTGTTGAATATGGAATCTCTCCCTGAAAGTCTTGTAATCGTGGGAGCTGGCTACATAGCAGCTGAATACGGACATTTCTTTTCTGCCATGGGCTGCAGGGTCACTGTTATTGGCAGTGGTCCGCGGGTTCTGCAGCAGGAAGAGCCCGAAATATCCATTCTTGCAAGAAGGAAGATGGAACAATATTTAGATATCCATACTGGCTACAGGGTTGTCAGTGTAGGACAAAATAATGGAATGAAAAAGGTTACTGCGATAAATAATGAAGGCGATGAGATCAGCATTGAAGCTGAACAAATCCTGCTGGCTACAGGCAGGGCCTCCAATTCCGATATTCTCCATCCTGAGAAAGGGGATATTGTTACCGATGAAAAAGGCTGGATAAGGGTTAATGAAAAGCTTGAAACAACCTGCAAGAATGTCTGGGCTTTCGGGGACTGTAATGGACAGCAGCTTTTCAAACATGTCGGAAACTATGAATCGACTGTTGTATTCCAGAATGCTATTCTCAGACAGGACATAAAGGTGAATTATCATGCCGCACCTCATGCTGTATTTTCCTGGCCCGAGATAGCAGGTGCGGGGTTAAGTGAAGCAGAAGCAATCGAAGCTTTCGGTGAAGAAAGTATTTCGATTGGTTTTGAGGAATTTGAAAATACAGGTAAAGGCCTTGCCATGGATCTGCATGATTATTTCGTGAAAGTGATTATTGAAGACAATTCTCAACAAATCCTTGGAATCCACATTATAGGGCCCCAGTCGTCGGTACTTATACATCAGGTAATTCCTTTGATGTATGTGGATGGTCCCCAGACTCATCCGCTCGTACATTCGATGGATATACATCCTTCCCTGAGTGAAGTTGTAAAAAGAGCTTTTTATTCTCAATACTCCATAGGGGAGTATCATATGATCCTTAAGGAAAAAGAGCTTGAAAAATCTTAAAATAGGAATGCTGCCCTCCTTTTTCAGGAAGACAGTTGCATAATCGCTTCGGCAAGGTCGCCGTTGGCATTTTTGAGAGCTTCTTTTGCTTTTTCTTCAGACACACCTGTCTGTTCGGTGACAAGCCTGACATCATCCTCGGGGATTTCAACTTCCCTTGCTACTTCCTCAGGAGTGCCGACGACCTGATATGTGTCGACTCCCTGTGCATTCATGATGCTTACGTTTGCGTCATTAAATACAATATCTTTGTCAGGGGTACGGATGATTACCTGCTCCACATCGGAAATTTCATCTACACTAATTCCCATCTGTTTCATCATCTGTTTCATCTTTTTTGGGTTCATACCCTTGCCGCCCATTCCTGGAATCATATATCATATCTCCTTTAAAGGATGATGTCCTATTACTTGCAGTTATATATAACTTAGTGGCAACTGCCGCCGCATGAACCGCACCCACTCATCTCACTGGGATTGTCGATGACAAATCCATTGCCTTGAGGGGTTTCTATGAAGTCGACTGTGGCTTCGGAAAGTTCTTCATTGATGTCATTTGCCATCACGATTTTTATTTCCTTGTCGGTGACAGTAACATCATCTTCTTTGGTTTCATTATCAAGTGCCATACCATACTGGACACCACTGCAACCCATCCCTGCGACAAAAATCCTCAATGCGTGGTCTTTCTTGTCTTCCGATTCCATCAGGGTTCTAAGTTCTGTTGCTGCCTTTTCTGTTATCTCTATCATGTATTTTCTCCTTAAGGGTTCGCTATGGTTCCCTTTAGCAATGGGTTATATATATAAATTTTTCCTATATATATTGTTCGCTCCAGTAGGAACAAATCACATTATTTCCACATCGTTATCGACCGGATTTGACAATACTTCCCCGTTATTAGCATTTATTTCCACCGAATTTCTTTTACCCTTAGCTTCCCATACTGGCAAATAAACCATCTCAATTTCCATTTCAATCTCTTTTTTGGAAGGAGAAATCCTTTTGTGTTCGGAAATTATAGCTTCACCTATAGTGTTATCGAATTTGACATCCCGGGTGTACTGGTCAATAACTCTTTCATAGATAGCTTTGGTGGCCTCTTCTTTTGTAATGATTGGGGCTTTGACTTCATAGTCATTGACTTTTACCTCTACCTGATTACTTATTTCAGGCAGATCAAAATTCTCAAAAATTTCATTCATTGAGTTAAAGTATCCCTCTCCGTTGCCTTCTATGTCTATTATCTTGGAGCGGAATTGTCTCTGTGCCTGAATTTCATAAGTATATTTCCACAAGGGTACAAACTTGAGTGCTGCATTCGTGACATCCCTTTGATGTGGCCTTGCTATTGATATCGCACGCTCGCCGGTAATATCTACAGGGGCACTGCGCAAGTCGATTACCTTGTTTTCAACTGAAGGTACTGTCTCAACATCAGATTTCACCTCAGGTTTGCTTTCAATTGGTTTATTTTCCACTTCTTTCTTGTTGCCGGAAAACACCTTTGGTTTCTTTTTCTTGTCATCAGCGATGATATATTCTTCAGTGGTTTTTTCGACAGGAGGACTTTGTCCTCCCAGTTCAATACTTTCCCCTTCGATGTCTGCCAGCACAGCGTTACCTATCTGATATGCAAGTTCTTCCCTGTCCCATACAATAACCCCTTTTTGACTTGCGAATTCAATTTGTTCCTGGGAGGCATTTTCGGTTGCTACGATCAGACCGGCTCCGTCGCGGATGTTGTATGCAAAATCTTCAATATATGATGTATTCAGGAGATTACTGAATTTTATATACATTTTCTTTTCATCTTTTTCTGCGATCAGGTCAGCGATACTGGAGTCCACTATCCTGTATCCAGATGAAGTGAAAATATCCTTCAATATTTGTGTAACGTTTTGTTTCATTTTTCCACCAATTTAAATTATCAATTTTAAAGTACCCTAGTAGTAGTTTCAAGCTCAATTCCCTTTCCTTTCCCGCATTCTGAATTCAATTTCACAGACACTCTTCTGATTATTTTCAACTATATTGGCATGCATGTCAGGGATATTGATATATTTAAATCTCCAATCTTTTTATATATTGATTCCTCTTAGTTTTTATAGTTATAGTTTTATTTACAGTGATTCGATGATAGCTATAGATGACATGAAATTCAAAGATAACCTTATTCCGGCAATTGTGCAAGACCATGAGAACGGGGATGTATTGATGTTTGCATACATGAATCGCGAATCCCTTGAAAAAACCCTTGATAGCGGTATTGCACACTACTGGAGCCGCAGCCGTGGGAAGTTGTGGAAAAAAGGGGAGAGTTCCGGACACATTCAATATGTAAAGGACATCCTTGTGGATTGTGATATGGATACCCTGCTCCTGAAAGTAAGGCAGGATGGGGGAGCATGCCATGTGGGTTACAGGTCATGCTTTTACAGGAATATCAATGGAGATATAGTTGGTAAAAGGGTCTTTGATCCCGATGATGTCTACTGATTTGTACTCACGATGCAATTAAATTAAATATCTTCGTATCATAGCAATAAATATGGATAATCCTAAAGCTCTGAAGATCGTACCCGATACAAGCGTAATTATAGATGGCCGTGTTTCCCAAAAGGTGAAGGAGGGAGAGTACAGGGGAGCCAAGCTTCTGATCCCCGAAGCTGTAGTGGCCGAATTGGAAGCCCAGGCAAACAGGGGGCTTGAGATCGGGCAAAAGGGGCTGGAAGAACTTAACCAGCTTAATAAGTTCGAACAGGAAGGTCTTATAGAGCTTGATTTTGTGGGAGAGCGTCCCAGCCTTGAGCAGGTGCAACTTGCAAAGGGAGGGGAAATAGATGCCCTTATACGATCAACTGCAGAGGATTTTGATGCACTTTTTGTCACGGGGGACAGGCTCCAGGCAGACTTTGGTCGTGCCAGGGGACTGGAGGTGGAGTACCTTCATCCACCTTCGGCTGAGTTTATTCCTCTGCACATAGAGAACTTCTTCACTGATGACACGATGTCGGTACACCTGAAAAACAAAGTATCCCCAATGGCTAAAAGAGGCAGTATAAGGGATGTGAGATTTGAAAAAATCCGGGATGAACCCTGCAGTTATGGTGAACTGCACCAGATGTCCAGAGAACTTCTGGAGAGAGCCCGGGCTGACAATGAATCTTTCATTGAAATGTCTACGGGCGGGGCTTCCGTTCTGCAGATTCGTAATATGAGGATTGCTATCTCCCAGACACCATTTTCAGATGATATTGAGATTACAGCTGTGCGACCGGTAGCTTCTGTGAAATTCGATGAGTACAGGCTCAGTGAGCAGCTTAAGGAACGTGTGGATATGCAGAGAGGTGTCCTGATCTCAGGACCCCCTGGTGCGGGTAAATCAACTTTTGCAGCCGGGCTTGCTATATATTTGCATGAAAGAGGTTATGTTGTAAAGACTATGGAATCCCCCCGGGACCTTCAGGTGCCCCGTGAGATAACCCAGTATGCCCCGCTGGATGGTGATATGGCCAATACTGCAGATGTCCTTTTGCTTGTGAGGCCAGATTATACGATTTATGATGAGGTAAGGAAAAGCCGGGATTTCGGTATCTTTGCTGACATGAGGCTTGCTGGTGTGGGCATGGTCGGTGTAGTACATGCCAACAGGGCAGTAGATGCCGTACAGCGTCTGATTGGAAGGGTTGAGCTGGGAGTGATTCCACAGGTAGTGGATACGGTTGTATTTATTGAAAAAGGAGAAGTCGCAAAGGTCCAGATACTGGATTTCACTGTAAAGGTTCCTTCTGGTATGACCGAAGCTGATCTTGCAAGACCGGTAATCACAGTGTCGGATTTTGAAACAGACAAAGTGGAATATGAGATTTACACCTATGGTGAGCAGGTAGTTGTGATGCCTGTTGCACTGGAATTCAAGAAACCTGCCTGGAATCTGGCCGAAGGCGAAATACGTGAGGTTGTGGAAAATTATGTCAGTGGTCCGGTAGAAGTGGAAATGGTAAATGATAGTAAGGCTGTTGTGCGGGTTTTCGAACATGATGTCCCAAAGGTAATAGGAAAAGGGGGCTCTGTGATTGACCGCATTGAAAAAATGCTGGGAGTACATATCGATGTACGCCAGTTTGATGGCCAATCCAAAAAGGAAGTTCCTATGGAGGTCAGGCCGGTAGTCGAGCATACGAAGAAACACGTTGTACTTTCAACGCCGGAACTGGCTAAGACTGATGTGGAGGTTTTTGTCGGTGAGCAATATCTCTTCACTGCAACCGTGAGCAGGCACGGGGATATCAAGGTGCGTAAAGGTTCTCCGATTGCTGATGAGATTGTTGATGGAATCGATGAGGGTTACCCGGTATTAATTAAAATATTGTAAGTTCAATTGTTATCAATTTTTGAATATATGGCATGTAGCCCTTCAAGGGTTGTATATCCCTTCTTTGATATGTAATAATCCCCTCTATCTCCCTGCTGGACTATCATCTGTGTATCCAGGAGTTTTTGCAGGTGAAACAGGAGATTCCCTCCTCTCAGGTTGGTAATTTTGGACAGTTCCGAGAATCCTCTGGGGGTTCCTGCAAGAGCTTTTAGTATGGATAATCGTTGTTTGTTTGCCACGGGTTCACAGATTGCAGGTACCACTTCGACAGGCAACTTATCTGTCTTTTGCTCTCTGTCCTGACGGTCATATATCTGCAGGGATTGCATTACATCTATCTGCTTCCGGTAGAGGTTATTTACATGTGAAAAACACTGGTCGCACATTGGCATGCCAGTCATTTTACGTAGGTTTTCTATCTCTTTCCAGTATTTTTCAATAGTTTCTTTCTTCACATCATCCTTGCTTATGAGGTAGGAGGTCTCTCCTAGCAGTTCATTGAATTTTTGTTCACAGAAGTCCCGCATCTTGCAATTCTTGATCATCTTTTCCCTCAGGCATGATTCGATATCATTGTTGATGTATTCAATCAAAACTCTGGAAAAATTCTTTTTCAAATCAGATGCAAGTTGTTCTACAATATTGCGGTTGGAATTTTCAAGAAAACGGTTGAATTCTTTCCTCATGGAAGTGATTTCCTGTCTAATTTCGTCAAGTTCCTGATGGTCTGGGGGGTGGTTGCTTTGGTTTTTCCTGTCATGCATGTTTTTAACATCCCTATTTAAGGTTATTTTTATGTACAAATATGCTTTTAATACATTTTACTAACGATCAAGTATATATTAATATACACCCTTTTGGCAATTGGTGATATACAATGTCTGTAAAAGAAGATATACGCGCTCAGATTAAGGGTGGCCTTGAAAATGCACAGTTTCCGATAAAAACTCCTGAAGCCCTTCTGGCAGCTTTTCCTGCAGGGGCGGACACAACCTGCAAATCCGGGGATGTAGAAATTACCGCCGGCGAAGCAGGCGGCTTGCTCAAGGAAAGCGATTTCCCGTTTACCAGTGCCCAACAGGTAGCTGATTTACTTGTTGACAGGGCAGGCCTGTAAATCAGGGGATCATATCAATCCCCTCTTTTTTTGATTCGTCTTTGTGTCTTTTTTGCCCGGTAAACCATCATCCTAATATAGAATTGCCAACAATTTACACAGCCAGGAGTTATAGTTATGAGAGTCTCTATTGTAGGTTCAGGTTATGTGGGTTCGGTTACAGCAGCCTGTTTTGCCGAATTGGGTCATGAAGTGATATGTATTGACATTGATGAAGAGAAAGTACGGCAAATCAATGATGGTTATCCTCCTGTATGGGAAGAGGGACTGGAAGAGCTTATGAACAAGCATGTGGGGAAAAACCTGATTGCCACTTCTGATTATGATTATGCTGTACAGAATACCGATGTATCTTTTATTTGTGTGGGCACACCTTCCTCAGATAACGGGGAGATTGATCTTTCGATAGTCGCCGCTGCAAGTAAGAGTCTTGGGGAATCAATTGCTTCCAAGAATGCTTATCATACTGTGGTGGTGAAAAGTACGGTTGTACCCGGTACAACAGAAGGGGTAGTTCGTTCCATTCTGGAGGAATATTCCGCACGTAAGGCTGGAGAAACCCTCGGGCTTGCCATGAATCCCGAATTCCTGCGTGAAGGCCGAGCTGTTCATGATTTCCTGAATCCCGATAAAATAGTGGTAGGCTCCCTTGACAGACGTTCTGATTCCATCGTATCCGGTCTTTACAGGGATATTGATTGTGAGGTAACCAGTGTAAATCTACGTACAGCAGAGATGATCAAGTACGTGAATAATGCTTTTCTGGCCACCAAGATATCTTTTGCCAATGAGGTGGGCAACATCTGCAAACGTCTGGGTATTGATACCTATCAGGTAATGGATGCTGTAGGCAGAGATTTCCGTATCAATCCGGCTTTCTTGAATAGTGGGGCGGGTTTTGGTGGCTCATGTTTCCCCAAAGATGTCCGTGCCCTGATCGGAAGTGCAAAGGATCTGGATTATTATCCTTCCCTGCTGGAATCAGTAATCGAGGTCAATGAACTGCAACCTCTCCAGATGGTTGAGATCCTGGAGGACAAACTACCGGAGATCAAAGATAAAAGGATTGCCGTGCTGGGCCTGGCTTTCAAGAATGACACCGATGATATACGTGAATCCCGTTCGATCCCCGTTATCAGGAAATTGCTGGAAAAAGGGGCGGATATCCATGCCTATGATCCTCTTGCCGCTGATAACATGAAAAAGGTCTTTCCCGACATTACCTATGCATCCAGCGCACAGGAAGCTCTTGAGGGTGCACAGGCCTGTCTGTTAATGACTGAATGGGACGAGTTCAGAAAACTTAACACTGAATTTGATTCGATGGACAGGAAACTTCTGGTTGACGGGCGCTATCTTTTAGATCCTGAAGAACTGGAGGATGTGGAGTATGAGGGGTTATGCTGGTGAGCATTGTTCGATACATTGATGTATCAAAACCCTTTTTTATCTGACATGAAACAAATAACCATCATTGATTATGGCCTTGGTAATCTCAGGAGTGTCCAGAAAGGGCTGGAACATGCCAAAGCTTCTGTAAATATCTCTATAGACCCTGCAGATATCGAGAACAGTGATGGGGTTGTACTGCCCGGTGTAGGAGCATTCAGTGATGCCATGAGCAACATCAAGCCTTTCCTGGATGTTCTTTATGGTTATGTCGAATCAGGCAAACCCCTGCTTGGCATTTGTCTGGGTCACCAGATGCTTATGACAAATTCCGAGGAAGGAGGCATGCGGGACGGGCTGGGTTTCATTCCCGGCAATGTTATTCGTTTTCCCCATAGTAAACTTAAAGTTCCACATATGGGATGGAATTCCATTAATATAACACAGCAACATCCTATCTATGAGGGTATCGAAGATGGTTCCTATGTCTATTTTGTACATTCCTATTATGTGAGTACTGACGATGATCATGCTCTTGCTTCCTGTGAATATGGTGTAGAGTTTGCTGCATCCGTTGTTAATGAAGAAGGCAATGTAATAGGAACCCAGTTCCATCCGGAGAAGAGCGGTGAAGTGGGGTTGAGGATATTGAGTAATTTTGTTAAAATGTGCTGAGGATTAATCATGGATATTGAAGGCTATGCCAGGCATGCCCTGCTTCGTGGAGAAGACGGAATTGCCGAAAAACTTGCAGAACGTATCATGGAAATAAAGGACACGGACAGACAGCATGCTATTGCACTTGCAAAAGCGGCCGTTGAAGAAGCCAGGGCAACTCTGGATGTAAAGGGCGACATACTATCCCCGATTACTTCAGGAGTAACCATGGGTCAGTTCGGCGTGGGTTCCAGGGGCATCGGTGATTTCTATGCCCATGAAAAAATTGCCGAGGTAATAGGCAGCACCAAAGCTGCAGTAGACAGCACCCATCTGGATGATTCCGGAGCTGTGCAGATGGAGGGAGGAGATTTCCTCATAGTCACAATCGATGGCATTCATTCCAGATTAAGTGATTTTCCTTTCCTTGCAGGTTTCCATGTTGCCAGGGCTTCTTTAAGGGATGTTTATGTAATGGGCTCCAGGCCCCTTGCCCTGCTTTCGGATATCCATGTGGCCGATGACGGGGATGTAGCAAAGATATTCGACCATGTCGCAGGTATCACCGCAGTATCGGAACTTACAGATATCCCTCTTGTGACCGGAAGTACCCTGCGTATTGGAGGGGATATGGTAATCGGAGATAGAATGACCGGTGGCGTCGGTGCTGTGGGTGTTGCTTCTTCGATGACTGCAAGGGAGAGGGCCGAAATCGGGGATGTGATTCTCATGACCGAAGGTGCAGGTGGTGGAACTATTTCCACAACCGCTCTCTATTACGGGATGCATGATGTGGTGGATGAGACCATCAATATCAAGTTCCTTCAGGCATGCGAGGCACTCCTTGAAAAAGACCTGGATAAAAAAGTACATGCAATGACCGATGTTACTAATGGGGGGGTGCGCGGTGATGCCAAGGAAATCTCAAGGACTGCAGGAGTCAAACTTGTCTTTGAAGAGGAAAATATGCGTCGGCTCGTAAATCCCCGGGTCTTCAGGATGCTTGAAAATCTCAATATAGATTATCTGGGTGTATCCCTGGATTCCCTCCTCTTAATAGTCCCCCCTGAACATGAGCAGGAAATTCTTGAAACCGTTCAAAATGCCGGTGTCGATATTGCAACAGTTGGCTATGTTGAAAAAGGACAAGGTGCCGAGCTTGTTGTTGATGGACACCGCCGGGACTTCACGCCACGCTTCCGTGAATCTGCCTACACACCAATTAAGAAGATGGTCGGAGATACCACTCCCTCTGACTTCGAGGCAATGAGCAAAGCGGTTGATAGGGCGGCTGAAGAGGCGATATCCAAAAAGAGACGTCTAGTGGAGATGTTGGGGAAGCAGTGATTACTTCCCCTTGACTTTGCGGACAATGAGGACGGGTCCATCCTTTTCCAGTATTTCCACTTTTTCTTCCCGGTCGATGGTGTCTTCTGAGCGGGCTTTCCAGTATTCTCCGCTGTATCGTACATAACCCGGGTTGCCTTCGGATATAGGATCTATCGCTTCGGCAATTTCACCGGTCATTTCTTCGCCAATAATTGGCTTGCGCCCCTTTGCCTGCAACACTTTGTATATGGCAAAGGCAAAGAACAGTCCGATTATTATCGTGGGTATAACAATATAGAACATCATACTCCTCTGTACATCTGCAGGTGTGTACCAGCGCGGGAAATCCATGGGTACCAGGAATATACTACCTGCTATCAGGCACAATATTCCTGCAATACCAAATATGCCAAATCCCGGCGCCTGCAATTCGAGAATAAGCAGGACCACCCCCACACCAATCAGGAACAGGGCTGCTATATTGACATCAAATCCCATGCCAATCAGGCCAAGGGCTATAAGAATAGCACCGAAAATTTCCGCCCCTGCACCCGGGCTGGAAATTCCCAGGACAATGGCATATATTCCTATCATCAACAACAGGGATGATATAATGGGATTTGATATTATATTCATAAGATACAGGCTCAGATTTGGCTCATAATTGACAATTTCTGCTCCTGATGTGTTGAGCTGTTTTTCCTTGACAGTCATCCCGTCTATCTGTTCAAGCAGGTCTGGTATATCTTCTGCAATATATTCAATAACGTTGCTTTCCTTTGCTTGTTCTGCATTGAGGTTCAAGTTCTCGGTGATGAATAACTCTGCAGCGGTCACATTTCTGTCATGCTTGCTTGCTTTTTCCTTGGACAGGGCAACAATTGCGTTTATCATCTTTGAGTCATTGATCGGTTCTGAGCCACCGGTAGGGGATACCTGTACAGGCTGGGCCGAACCAATTACAGTGAATGGCGCCATGGCCGCGATATCGGTGCTGATAAGAATCAGTGTGCCGGCAGACCAAGCTTTTGTTCCTTCGGGATAAACGTAGCCTATTACAGGAACAGGGGAGGCATCTATAGTCTCTATTATGTTCAGGGTTTCCTGCAGTCCCCCTCCAGGGGTATTCAAGGTTATTACAAGTGCCTCATAATTTTCTGTCTCGGCAATTTCCAGTGCGTCGCTTACCATAGCGTCGGATGCCGGTGTAATGGAATCTGACATATCCAGCACCATTACTTTTTCAGAGCTGGCAGTTGATAGTGTAGCAGTCAGTAAAAAAAGTGCAAAAAGAAAAAGGAAAAGGGTTTTGATCCTCATGGATCACCCTCATTTGTTCTTTGCAGTGAAAGCTTGGGTCAGAGCCGCTATATCTCCACTGTCAGAGGTGTTGGTGACTACAATAGTGTTGCCTTCCCTGGCAACCTCAGCTATGGTCTGCAACTCCCTCAGCTTTATTGTGGTGGGCACTTCCTGATAGAGCCTGGCGGCATCAAGCAATTTCTGGGAAGCCTTGTACTCTCCATCTGCAAGGATAATACGGGACCGCTTTTCACGCTCGGCCTCTGCCTGCTGGGCAATGGCCCTGAGCATCTTTTCATCAACACTTACATCCCTCAGGGTGACCGAGGTGACCTTGATTCCCCATGGATCGGTGGAAACATCCAGCATCTCCTGTATGTCCTTATTGACCTCCTCTCTTCCAGAAAGAACTTCATCAAGTTCGATTCGGCCGACTACATCACGCAGGGTTGTTTGTGCCAGCATTGAAGTTGCATACTTGTAATCCTCTACTTCGGTAACTGCTGATTCGGGGTTGAGGACTTTGTAATAAACGACTGCATCCACTGCCACTGTCACATTATCGTAGGTGATAACTGCCTGTTTCGGGACGTCTATTGTTACGATACGTAGATCTACCTTGACCGCAGTATCGATAATGGGGATTATGAAAAACACACCCGGACCCTTTACTCCACTAAATCTGCCCAACCTGAAGATGACCACTCGCTCATACTCCTTTACCACTTTGATGGATTGGGACAGGATTATTACTAATACGATTAATGCAGGAATTATATATTGTTCTACCATGCTTTAACTCTCCCTCTATGATACTTTGCATACAATACTTCTAAAAGTTATTGGTGGGATGGATGGAACAGGTGGATATATTACTAATTCTCTGCAGGTAGATAATTTAAAAATGCCAAATAGTATCCACTTTTTGCAGCAACCTACATAAACAAGCAGGTCAATCAGCAACACAGATACAATGAAAGAAAAATGCAGTGAATGTGGCGGAACTGGTGCCCGTGAGTCCTCAATACAGAAATGTCCCGAATGCAAGGGCTCCGGGAAACCAAAATCAATGAATCTTATGGAACTTTCAGAAAATGATGTAAACAGTTTCCTCAAGGGAAGTTCCGTATGCGAAAAATGCGGTGGCAGCGGGGAAGTTGAAATAAAGGACCCATGTCCTTCCTGTGGAGGGGACGGATTTCTTTATAACTGTGACCTATGCGGTAAATCTATCGATCACCTGATAGACGGACGCGAGATATGCAAATCATGTAATGAAGTAAAGGTGGTCCATGTGCTGGACGACTCCTGTGACATGAACGAGCTTTCCGTGGGCAAATATTACCATGCAGAGGTAAACAACCTCGCATCATTCGGGGCTTTTGTGAACCTTAATTCCAATCTGCGCGGGTTGATCCATTCAAGCAACATAAAGGCCAAACTTGAACCCGGGGAAAGGCTTGTCGTAGAGATAAATGAGATTCGTTCCGACGGGAAAATGGACCTGCTACCACGAATTGTCGGTGAACATAAGGTCGTAGAAGTCGAAAAGGAAATTCCGGTGCGTATCTCGTCTGAATTGAAGGATTATGTGGGTAAGCTTGTGCGTATCGAAGGAGAGGTGCTCCAGGTCAAACAAACAGGCGGTCCCACCATTTTCGTAATTTCCGATGAAGGCGGGATAATTCCCTGTGCAGCCTTTGAAAGTGCAGGGGAGCGGGCATATCCGGACATTGATTCGGATATGGTGGTATCTCTTACGGGTGAGGTCAATCTCAGGGGAGAGGATCTGCAGCTTGAAGTCAAGAGTATGAAGCAGCTCACAGATGAAAGAGAACAGACCGTCAGACAACGCATAGACCGTATACTTGACCAGAGGGCAGAACCTCATGATATAGAATTCCTTGTCAAAAGCAAGCTTCTGGAAGACCTTCGTCCTGAGATGAAAGAGGTTGCCCGAATTATCAAAAAAGCCATTCTCAGATCACGTCCTATTTTGTTGCGCCACCACGCTGATGCTGATGGCATGACTGCCGGTGTGGCCATTGAAAAGGCAATCCTGCCTCTTATTCGTGAAGTCAACGGTCAGGACGGAGAATACTATTTCTATAAACGTTCTCCTTCAAAAGCCCCCTTTTATGAGATCATGGATGTGACCAAGGATATTTCCTTTGCTCTTGAAGATGCGGAAAGGCATGACCAGAAACTGCCTCTTGTTGTGATGGTGGATAATGGTTCCACGGAGGAAGACGTACCCGCGATGAGACAGGCATTGATATATGGTATTGATATGGTGGTTGTGGACCATCATCATCCCGATAAGGTCGTTGATGATTACCTTCTGGCCCATGTAAACCCTGCTCATGTGGGTGGGGACTTCGGTCAGACTGCCGGTATGCTTTCCACAGAGGTTGCACGGATGATCAATCCTGACGTCACAGAACAGATACAACATCTCCCTGCAATCGCTGCTGTGGGTGATCGTTCAGAATCCGATGAGGCCTATCAATATATTGATCTCGTCTCTTCCAGATATTCTCTGGAAGATTTGCAGGATATTGCCCTGGCCCTTGATTTTGAAGCCTACTGGTTGAAATTCAACAGTGGAAGGGGAATTGTAAACGATCTTCTCAATTTTGGTGACTACATCAGGCATAAAAAACTTGTAAGTCTGCTGTGTGAACAGGCAAGGGCCATGATGGATGAGCAACTTGAGGCATGTATGCCCAATGTCAAATCACAGCAACTGCCCAACGGGGCTATCATGAATGTGCTTGATGTGGAGAACTATGCTCACAAATTCACTTTCCCTGCACCGGGTAAGACCTCCGGGGAAGTTCATGACAAAATCTGCAGGAAAAATGAAGGCAAACCGATTGTGACCATCGGCTATGGACCGGACTTTGCAGTTATAAGGTCACGTGGGGTTAAGATGAATATTCCTGAAATTGTCAGGCAGCTCCATGAGGAAATTGTTGGTGGAGGAGTGAATGGGGGTGGCCATCTTGTTGTCGGAAGTATCAAGTTCGTTGGAGGGATGCGTAAAAAGGTACTATCCAAACTCGTGGAAAAAATAGGCCAGTATGAAGTGGATATGGAGATTTAATATCTCCTTTAATCCACCCTTGCCAGTTTGATAAGTGAGTTCACGGGGACTCCACTGATTGTTTCCGAATTTTTCTTGTCAATAATGACTGCAATTGCAACAGGGTTTGATCCGCTTTTCTTTATCTGTTCAATTACATCGGTAATCGTTGAGCCAGATGAGACCACATCATCCACAATAATGCAGTTCTTTCCTTCTACATGCCCGAAATTTCTGCTGAAAATTCCTGTGTTTTTATCCCTCTCTTTCTGGCTGTCATAACCGTGGAATATGGAAAATTCGATACCCAGTTCCTCGGCAATCATGGTGGCCATGGGTACACCGCTTAATCCGATTCCCACGACCATGTCTGCCATCTGGTCATTGTCATCAAGGGATTCGAGCACCATGTCACACAGGGCCTGTGAAATATAACGCAGGCGGAAGGAGCTTTTACCTATGGCACTCCAGTTTACAGAGATATCCTTGGGTGCAGGGGCCTCAGCACCTCTTTTACCCCGCATGAGAAGCCATGTGACCGTATCCCTGGAGACATTAAGTTCATTTGCGATCTGGCCGGTAACAAGACCATTGGCTTGCAGTTCGGCTGCTTTTTGTATAAGTTCTTCTATATTCTTCATTTAATCCCCATGTGCTGTTTTATGTTGTCTATTTTCCTATACATCCTTTATAATATTATATCTTTCTTTTACGTATCTTCTTGAGGGGGGACCCACAGATGGGACATTCTTCACCATTGTCAAATCTTTTCATGCAGCCGGTGCATTTTTTCCCCCAGATTATTTTGTCCTTTATTCTGGATTGAGATATGGGCTCTATCTTTATACCAAGCATGCTAGCCACATTCTGCACAGCATAATCATCTGTCATGAGGACGGCATTTTTCCCATATTCCAGAGCTTTTGCCAGCACATCGATATCAGTCCCGGAAAGTTCTTCAATATCACCGGTGCCTTCTGCCTTGTCCACGATTTTTTCCCTGAATACAGGATCTGGTTGCTCTATTTTTGCCCCGGTTTCAAGGGCGATCAACATTTCCATGCTTGTGTATTTTGCCTTTGTTTCATCGATTACCGAGGGCACTGTAACAAGCTGGCGGTCCCTACCCTTACGGTTGATGAAAACGCCGGTGTCTGCGATGTAAATTTTCATGGGGTTAGATATGTTTAAGGATTATTAAAATTAAACCTGCATCTTCAGGATATTATATCGGTAAGAGGTAATATTCCTTTAATTTCCAGCCCGTTTTCGTCAATATTGATCTCATGGATTTCTTTCTTATGTTTAGAATTGAAGTTCTTGAGGACGATGAGGCCCTTTTTCAAATTCAATTTGTCTGCTACATAACAGGTTGCTATGGTGCTGTCAGCGTGCAATTTCTTGCCGGCTTCACCAATTAGTGGCAGTCCGGATGATATGGTTCCTGTCATCAGGAGTGTGATGTTTGCATTTTTGTATTTTGCCACGAGGTGCTGGATAAAGTTAGTCCCTTCCATAGTTTTCATATGTTTTTGCACGTCATCAACAAAAATCCTTGTCGCATTGACCTTTTCTACCGTCTGTTGAATTTCGTGGAAATGCCTGGCAAAATCATTTGTGGAGAGTTGCAATATTTCGATATTTCCTGCACGAATATCTTTTTCAAGTTCCATCCCTGCGGATTCAGCACGATTCAGAATGTCATTTTTTGTTTCATCAAATGAAACGATGATGCCCTTTTCATCCTGCTCAGTTCCCTTTTTTACGTATCGGATACCCATCAGGGTTTTACCTGTGCCGGTGGGCCCCCCGATATAATTTGCCGAACCTGCTCTCAGACCCCCACAAAGCATATAGTCCAACCCGCATAGGCCCGTTTCAAGTAGTTTGCTTTCTTCGCGGTTGGTTGTCCTGTCCTGCCAGGGAAGTACTGTTATTCCCTCACTGGTTATGGAAAAACTGTGTTTGCCCGGGATGTATTCCTGTCCCCGCAGTTTTAGCACTTCAAGATAGCGATTTCGCTGCTGCCTATCTTCTTTATTTGTAAGATGTATTATTCCATCTGTTACATATCCCAGTGTACTTTCTTCAATTTCCTTTTCGGACATCTCTCCGGTAACAAGTACCACTGAATTCCATTTTTTCATCCTTTTGAAAAATTCATAGTAGAACCTTCTTCTGATATTCTTATCGAAACTGCATCCTATGATTGTAATGGGATCAATAACGATTATCTCAGGTTTTATTTTTTCAATGGAATCCTCGAGATTCCACATGAAGGAATATATTCCCCGATCGAGGCTCTTGATATCAATGGATATCTGGTGTATGTTTCCTCTGGAAATCCGGGATACGTCATAATGACTCAGCCTTGATACAAAGTTGTTCACGACTGTGGCAGGTTCGTTGACCGAAGTAACATACAGGCAAACTTTTCCTTCTCTTGCGCTTTCACATATTGCCTGTAATGCAAACGTGGTCTTTCCGCTGCCTGCAACACCGGCTACAAGGGTCGCAGAAGGACAATTCCAACCTCCCTTGAGTATGCTGTCCAGGCCCTGGATGTGGGTGGTGACTTGTTGCATTAGATACTCCTTTATATATTCATCTAAAATATATCTTTTATTTTATTTAAACCTCGTTCTTTCTTGCGTAAATGTATTAATACAATCCGTCCAAATAATGCCATCTCAGGTGGATACAGATGGATATTCTGCAAGCAAAGAATAGAATAGTGGATTTCATTCGAGAGAAATGTGAGGATGCCGGTGTAACCGGTTCTGTTGTAGGTATCAGCGGTGGAGTGGATTCTGCACTTGTGGCACATCTGGCAGTGGAAGCCCTTGGTGCTGAGAATGTATTGGGATTGCATCTGCCTGAACTGAATGTAACGCCGCCTGAAGATGTACTGCATGCAACCGAGGTGGCCAATGGGTTAGGTATTGAATTCAGGACCATTGAAATCGGGGGAATCGTTCAAACGTATCTGGCAAATATGCCAGGGTCTGATCCTGCTAACAAATACGTTAACGGGAATCTGAAAGCCAGGATCAGGATGTCAATTCTTTACTATTATGCCAATCTTGACAGCAGGCTTGTGGCAGGTACCGGCAACAAGACCGAAATCTTGTTAGGTTATTATACCAAGTATGGCGACGGGGGGGTGGACCTAGAACCAATCGGCGACCTCTATAAAACTGAAGTGTTCCAAATGGCGGAAATGACAGGTGTACCCGGCGAAATCATTGACAAATCCCCCTCAGCCGCTCTCTGGGAAGGCCAGACAGATGAAAAGGAATTGGGACACTCCTATGCTACAATCGACAGCATCCTGATAAAAATGCTTGCAGGGGAGGAGGCCAGTGCAGTAGCCTTTGAATGCGGTGTCTCAGAATCCGAGCTGGACAAACTTCTCCAGCGCGTAGATTCCAATATCCACAAACGAATGCTGCCTCCTGTAGCAGACCTTGCAGATATAAGGATCTGAATTATCTTGAAGGGTGGGTATCCTTTCCTCTTTTCCGCACGAGAGGCATTGAAAGATGCCTGCGGGCGCAGGGGGGTACCTCATACATTCCGGTTTTGATCTCCCTTTCAACTTTGGACCTTATGGCTGTATCTGCCTGTGTTTTGCAACGCCTGCATCGATATCCCTGTCCCTTTCCGGTGGATTTCATTCTCTTTTTACATTCAGGGCACAGGGGGTTGACCTTCCTGCATTTTTCCGCAAGTTCTATCACATCAATTTTTTCAATATTCAGTGTCTTATTCTTGACACTTCCGTGTAGTGTTATATGATCTCCCGGGATAAGTTTGCGAATTAGTTCCCGGAAGTTTTTTGTGGGTTCAAAAGCGGCACACTCCATTTCTTCTCCTTCTTTGTCCCTGAAAAGGAATAGGGTGTGTCCTCCTTCAATTGTACGGGGAGTTGAAGCCACAAATCCCTGGATTATGTATGATTCCATGTCCTGCAGATTACTGATACTTTCTGCAGGAATCAGATGCATATCGGTTCCCTGGTTTGTCTTGTAGATTGCATATCTCTCTGTAACTTCTCCCTCTATCATGGAGGCGGCATGGGAGACGTATTCGGGTGTCTTTCCCCGAATTCCATAAAGGACAGGATCTGGCGAATGGGGTATGCAGACCACCAGATTGTTTGCAATATCCCGGTTGTCCCATGTATTGGGATAGGTGGCGTCATCTGCCCGGATAACACTATTCTCATCTACAAATCGCTGTGTACCCCATGTTTCTTTCTGCCTGTAGGACAGGTATTCATAGGTGTGGTCCCACTTTTCTTCCAGCATGGCGCCGCAGCCAGCCAGTGCTCCTATCAGTCCACGGCCGTTTTTGTACCCCCTGGCATCAAGTTCGCATTTTTCAATGATTTCTTTTGCTTGTCGGATGGTGATTACGTGTTGCACAGTGCGTTTGAAAAAGGCGGCCAGGACATTTTTCACTTCTTCATTGTTATTTTCGAGAAAGACTACGCCTGGATTTGTATTTTCGTCTTCCATCTGTGCCAGTTCTTCTATTCTCTGTATTACATGTTTTTTAACTTTTTCACGTTCAGATGTCTCTATTTTGATCGCAACGGCAGCATTGCCCCGGGTTTTGAATGGTATGGTAGGATTCAATCTTATAAGCAGAGGCAGGCCGACAGGTTTGCCATACGCTTTAAGTTCATCCATCAATAGGGCACCAAGGTATGTGGTACACATCCCAAGACTGCGGGAATCTGTATCATCAAAGCTTATGATCATGTTTTTTCGTATCATGCATTTGTGGGTAGATATATTTATATAGATGTGCAAGGACATTATAGCTTGTCATGACAAAAGACATTCTAATACATCAAATCATTGATGTACTGGAAAAGAGTAATTTTACTGTATCTAGCCGCTGTAACATTAGGCCTCGTAGTTTTGATCTGGCAGCAAGGCAGGATGGTGTACTTCTTTTCTGTAAGGCACTATATAATATTGATAGCCTGAATGAAGAAACAGCATCTGAAATGAAAGCATTGGCAGGATACCTTGGAGGTACTCCGATGCTGATCGGGGCAAAAACACGTGATCAGATGCTTGAAGATAGCGTAGTCTATGTTCGTTATGAGATCCCTGCTCTTAATGTCCAGACCCTTTATGATTATTTTGTAGAAGGCATACCTCCTCTGATTTCGGCAGCTCCCGGGGGTCTTTATGTTTCCATTGATGGTGATGTGCTGCGGGATGCCAGAAGTCAACTTTCGATGTCCATTGGTTCCCTGGCGTCACATCTGGGAGTATCCCGGCGTACCATCAGTAAATATGAGGAAGGCTGCATGGATGCTTCCATTGATGTTGTACTCGAACTGGAAGAGTTGCTTGATGTGGCGCTTGCAAGATCCATTGATATCCTGGGTCCATTTCATCGTTCCCGGCAGGAACCGGATGAAAATGACACCTTACAGCCTCCTACAGATGGTATCCTGAGTTTCATTTACGGGCTAGGTTATGATGTACTTTCAATATCCCAGGCACCTTTTAATGCGGTTTCTAGGGACTGTTCCACTACTTTCCTGACCGGAGTAAGTAAATACAGCAATGCGATGGTAAAGCGAGCTCATTTGATGAGCAATATATCTACCATCACACGTACAAGATCGGTTTATATCATTGAAGGAGAAAGTAAAATTACATCGGTAGAACACACAGTTCTGATTGAAAGAAAGGAATTGGATTCTCTTTCGGATTCAGAAGAATTGGATGACCTTATAAGTGAAAGAGCCAGTGCGACGGTTGATTATTGATTTTTGGATTATTTTCTCCAAAACTATAATATATGGCAATTCCCTTAGGATGGGCAATGACTCTCAACATTGCAGTCCTGATATCCGGCAGGGGCTCTAATCTACAGTCAATTATTGATAATGTAGAAAGTGGTTATATCCCAAATGCCTGTGTCAGTGTGGTTATAAGTGATAAAAGGGACGCTTATGGCCTTGTAAGGGCTATGAATCACGGCATAAATGCTGTTTTTATCGACCCGGCTGTTTATGAATCCAAAAAACATTTTGAGAATGCACTTCTGGAAGTTCTTGAAAAATTCAGTACGGATGTGCTCTTACTTGCCGGTTTCATGCGAATTCTGGGTTCCAATTTAATAAAGGCCTACAATAACAGGGTAATGAATATCCATCCCGCCCTTTTGCCTTCTTTTAAAGGTCTGCATGCTCAGAAACAGGCCCTGGAATATGGTGTAAAAATCTCAGGTTGCACTGTACATTTTGTTGATGAAGGGATGGATTCCGGCCCGATTATTCTACAAAAAAGTGTACCTGTACTTGACTCGGATACGGAAGATTCCCTTTCTGAAAGAATACTTGCACAGGAACATATTATTTTCCCCGAAGCAGTTAAGTTGTTTGCCGAAGGAAGACTGGACGTAAAAGGAAGACGTGTACATATATTATAATCATCTCATAGATTCAAAGATACAAGGAGGAACAATATGTCTTATATTTCAGAAACAGATCCCGATATTGCCAGAGCACTGGAGCTTGAGGCCGAAAGACAGGACTATAAACTCAACCTTATAGCATCAGAGAATTACACAAGCAGGGCGGTAATGGAAGCTCAGGGTTCCATTATGACCAACAAGTATGCAGAAGGCTACTCCGGTAAGAGATACTACGGAGGCTGTGAATTTGTTGATATTGCAGAGGATTTGGCGATTGAAAGGGCCAAGGAAATTTTTGGTGCCGAGCATGTGAACGTCCAGCCGCATTCAGGTTCAGGTGCCAATATGGCTGTTTACTTCTCTGTCCTCAATCCAGGTGACAAGATTATGGCAATGGATCTCTCCCACGGAGGTCATCTTTCCCATGGAAGTCCTGTAAGTTTTTCAGGTAAACTTTATGATATTGTACCCTACGGAGTAGCAGAGGAAACCGAAGAGCTGGATTACGATGCCCTCGAGGAAATGGCAAAAAAGGAAAAACCCCGGATGATAGTGACCGGTGCTTCTGCATATTCCCGCACAATAGACTTCAAACGATTCCGTGAAATCGCTGATTCTGTGGATGCATACCTGCTTGCGGACGTTGCTCACATCGCAGGCCTTATTGCGGCCGGTGAACATCCAAGCCCGGTGCCATATGCTGATTTTGTAACAACGACCACACACAAAACAATGAGGGGTCCCCGTGGAGGGATGGTCATGTGTTGTGAAGAATATGCAAAAAGTGTGGATAAAACAGTCTTCCCCGGTCTCCAGGGCGGTCCTCTTATGCATATTATTGCTGCCAAGGCTGTTGCATTTAAAGAAGCTCTTTCTGATAAGTTCAAGCAGGACCAGAAACAGACCGTGAAAAATGCAAAAGCTCTCTGTGCAAATCTGATTGACCGTGATTTTGATATTGTGGCCGGTGGCACGGATAACCATCTTATGCTCATCAATCTCAACAAATATGATCTGACCGGTAAGGAGACTGAGACCTATATGAGCAATGGTGGGATTGTTATCAACAAGAACACTATACCTTTCGAAACCCGTGGCCCATTCATCACAAGTGGTCTGCGTGCAGGCACTCCTGCGGTAACCACTCGTGGTATGAAGGAAGCCCAGATGGAAGATGTTGCTAACTTTATAGAAACAGTAATCCATAATCCAAAAGACCAGCCTGTACTTGATCAGGTAAATGCTGATGTACAGCAACTGTGCAGTGACTTCCCGATCTACAAGCATCTCTAAGGTGGTTAAATGGCGGGTGAAGCTAAACAGGGAATCATAGATGGCAGAGCGATTTCAAAGCAGATTGAGGCAGAATTAACAGAAGAAATAGCTTCTATGAAGGCCGATGCCGGTATAGTCCCGGGCCTTGCAACTATCCTTGTGGGACAGGACCCCGCCTCGCAATTGTATGTGCGGCTGAAGCATAAAGCATGTGACAGGGTAGGCATTTATGCGGAGGACCAGAAGCTCGACGCCTCCATCACCCAGGAGGAACTGCTGGATGTGATCGAGAATCTGAACACACGTGCAGATATCCATGGTATACTGCTTCAGTTGCCCCTGCCTCAACATCTGGATGCAAAAGAAGCCATGCAGGCTATTGATCCGGCAAAAGATGTGGACGGTTTCCACCCCTATAACATGGGCAATCTGATGATAGGTGACGAGGGTTTTGTTCCCTGTACGCCTGCGGGTGTAATCCTCGCTCTTGAATATTATGATGTGGACATTGAAGGGAAGGATGCTGTTATAGTCGGCCACAGTAATGTAGTTGGTAAACCCATGGCAGCAATGCTCTTAAACCGCAATGCTACAGTGGCGGTATGTCATGTTTACACCAAAGACCTTAAAAGTTACACTATCGATGCCGATATACTTGTAGTTGCAGCCGGTGTCAAGCATCTCATCAAGGAAGACATGGTCAAAAAAGGAGCTGTTGTTTTTGATGTGGGGATCACCGAAGAAGAAGGCAAGATATATGGTGATGTGGACTTTGAGAATGTTGCCAATAAGGCCTCTCTCGTCACACCGGTGCCAGGGGGCGTGGGGCCCATGACTATAGCCACTCTTCTGACCCATGTGACCTTTGCTGCAAAGGAAATTGAGTAATCGTCCTGCTAAATATACAATCAGCTGGTAATTTCAATGGTCGTCGATGTTGACATATGTGGACTAAAGGTAGGAGACAACCACCCTGTAAGATTGATGGGTGTATTGAACCTCAGCCACGAATCCTTTTATAAGGGATCTGTTGTCAGGGAGGATTCCCTCATTGATGCTGCATCTGCCATGCTGGAAGAAGGTGCAAATGTACTTGATATAGGTGGTCGCTCCACCTGGCCGCTTGCTGAACCCCTAAGCAAGGAACTAGAGCGTAAACGGTTGCTTCCCGCAATAGACGCCCTTGCCGGAAATGTGGATGCTGTTCTTTCGGTGGATACGGTGTTTGCGGATATTGCCGATCAGTGTCTTGACAGGGGTGCTGGCATTGTAAATGATGTTTCCGGTTTCATGACAGATGAAAACATGGTGGATGTGGTGGCAGATCATGAATGTCCTGCTGTTGTAATGGCCTCCCGGCAAGTGCCCGGTGATGTGCTCGGCATGGATGAAGTTATGGATTCCCTGGAGGCAATCATTGAGCTATGTGAAGGGAAGGGTATTGATACGGACCAATTAATTCTGGACCCGGCTATTGGTAAATGGGTTCCTGAAAAAGATCCTATATACGATTTTGAGACCTTTGACCGTTTTGAACGTCTGCAGACCTTCGGTAAACCGGTTCTTGCAGCTCTTTCCCGTAAATCTTTCATAGGTGAGGTTCTGAACAAGCCTGCTGCTGAAAGATTATATGGAAGTCTAGCCGCAACTGCAATTGCTGTGCATAAAGGAGCGCACATTATACGCACCCACGATGTGGCTGCGACAACTGATGCTGTGCGAATAGCTGAGGCGATACGGGGCAGAATACCCTGTCAAAAAGCTGATGAGAGGCAGGTGAGAATGCTGGAAATTACCGATCCGGATGATTCTGTAAGGGTGATGAAATCCCTGGGTGTGACTTCAACCGGCGCACAGGTTATGAAAAATAAATCCGTGATGTTCAATCTGCTTGTATGCAATATCACAACCACGGAAGCCCTTATTATCAAGCAGGAGATCCTGGCAAGAGGCGGGGATGCCTGTCTTGAGCGAAATGCCGTATCACATGAGACCGAGTATACCGATCTGGTTGTCATGGGCACTCTTCTGCAGTTGAAAAAGCTTGTTGCAAAACTACAGGACCAAGCCAGGGGCTTGCCTCAAATAGCCACGATGCTGGATACAGTTCTGGATGAATATTATGATGTAGAATATCGCTATTCTTTCAGGAATGTTTGACTAATCTCTTTTTCTATTGGTTATTGTGGTGGATAGAGGGTCTTTTTGTACTGCTACTTTCCAAATGTTATATATATCATAGCATCATGATTTTGTATGGTTAATACAATACCGTGCGATATGCACAAAACTATTTGCTGCATGCTCGTACATAAAAACCAAAATCTCTATTGCAGGAGTCATTTTGTCCTGTGGGTTAATTTAATTATACCTATGTATGATATCTTATTAATAAACCGATTAATTGGAGGCAACTTATTATGCAATACAGTATGGGGATTGATGCAGGTGGCACATATACGGACTCGGTTATAATCAGGGATTCGGATGGAGCAGTTATCGACTCCAATAAAGCTCTTACCACTTATCCGGACCTTCTTGAAGGAATAAGAAATTCGATTGACGGGCTGGATCAGGAGTACCTGACAAATGTAAAATTAGTGTCTGTCTCCACAACCCTGTCTACGAATACTATTCTGGAAAAGACCGGTTACCCTGTGGCATTGTTGATGATCGGGGATTATTCGATTCCTGAAGGACATTCTATTGACAATTCTATTGTAATTAAAGGAGGACATGGCTCTTATGGTGAAGAACTAAGTCCTCTGGATGAGCAGGCCATCAGGGATTATGTAACAAAAATGAAAGAGAAAGTGTCGGCTTTTGCGATTTCTTCCTATTTTAGTGTACGTAACCCCAACCATGAATTGCGTGCAAAAGAGATAGTAAAGGAAATTACCGGGATGCCGGTGGTCTGTGGCCATGAGCTGACCCAGGCACTTGGGGCCTATGAAAGAGGAGTTACTGCTTATCTCAATGCCCAGTTGATACCTATAACAAGTCAGTTCATAGAAACAGTCATTGGTGAAATGGAAAGACGTAATATTAACGCTCGTCTTCTGATGCTCAAATGTGATGGTTCAGTTGTGGGTATCGATGAGGCCAAGGAAAAACCCATTGAATCCATATTCTCAGGCCCGGCCGCAAGTCTTGTCGGTGCTTCCTACCTATCAGATTCTCCTACATGTCTTGCTATTGATGTTGGTGGTACCAGTACCGATGTAGCCATGGTAAAAGACGGGTTGCCCGAGATTACCGACAGGGGTGCAGTAGTGGGAGGCTGGCAGACCAAGGTACAGGCCATACGCATGGAGACCTCCGCTATGGGTGGGGATAGCCACGTATGGATCAAAGCCCAGAAGATAAACATTGGCCCACGCAGGGTCATGCCTCTATGTGTAGCAGCTTCGAAGTGGCCATCGATTATTGATAAGCTCAAACTTTCACGTACTCCTTCCAAAATGCAGATGTGTGAGAATATCCAGCCCACCAAATTCTTTGTTAAAACGGGCAAAGATATCCCAAACATCAGTAAGCTTGAGCAGGAGATTCTGGATAATATAGGTGAGGAACCAGTCTCTGTAACTGAAATCTTCATCGACAGATTGCCATCTCCTCTGCTTTTGGACCGGCTGATCCAGAAACGGCTGGTGCAGGCTATCGGTTTTACCCCCACGGATGCATTACATGTACTCGGCGAATATGATGCCTGGAACGGGGAAGCATCCCGTATAGGTGCAAACACACTGGGCAGGTTGACTTTTCTGGAAAAAAGCAAGTTCTCAAAGGCTGTAAAATCCAAGTTTGCTCATAATATGGCATTATACATAATGGCCTATCTTCTCCGGAAGGTGGATAAAGAAGAAATCGAGACAATCATTGCAAACCAGAAAGAGTTTTTCAGTCATTTCAAAGTCGATGTTCCGATCATACTTCTGGGTGGACCTGTAAGTGCCTATGTCAATGAAGTGAATGAATTGCTTGATGCCGACATAATCCTCCCTGAACATGCGGAAGTTGGTAATGCTGTGGGGGCACTTGTGGGTAAAGGTATCAAACGTGTGGAGATTCTGATTCGTACGGTATCCAAGGGTAACAAAACAGGCATAATGATGTTCTCCCCGCATGGCAGGCAAAAATTCCCGGGTTACCCGGACGCACTCGAAGCTGCTGAAAAACTCGGCAGGGAAATGGTGCTTGACTACATGAAAGAAGCCGGTCTGGATCGCGGAGATGTTAAAGTGGAAGTCAGCAAGCAGGAAATCAAACTCCATGAAGGGGCTGGTTTGCCGATTGAGACCAAGATGACTTTTGTGGGTATAGGAATGCCTGAGATTGAAAAATAAGAGGGTGTATACAATTATTCGCCCTCCCTTTTCCCCTTCATGAATAGAATAAGGCTAAAATTTCGATACACTGGTAAACTTTAATACCATCTTTTTCTTTTGCAGAATGGATACCTATGATAATCTCCTCTTCCAAATCCTTTGAAGAAATCCTGGAAAATCTCGATAATCCCGGCAAGATATTTGTGCTGGGCTGCGGGGTCTGCGCCACCAAGCTACATGTGGGTGGGGAACCCGAAGTTGAGGCTATGTGCCGCAAATTAAGGGAGGCAGGAAAAGAAGTAATTGGTGGAGGAGTTGCAAAGGCTGCCTGCAGCATTAAATCAAAGGAGAGTTTGCTGGAGAATGATCCTGCAATTGAGAAAGCCGACACCATTATAGTTATGTCCTGTGGCAGCGGTCTTTCAGTGGTTTCCTCCCTTGTGGATGTTCCGGTGCATCCTGCAACAAACACCGATTCACTGGGCGGATATTCAGAAGGCCATGTCAGAAAAGACCTGTGTGCCATGTGTGGCAGCTGCATTGCAGATTTTTTTGGCGGTGTCTGTCCGACGGCCCGCTGTCCCAAGGGCCTTATGAATGGGCCCTGCGGTGGTGCAATGGAAGGTAAATGTGAAGTTGACCCTGACGGGGATTGTGCCTGGGAATTGATCTACTTAAGGCTCAAAGAGATTGGCCGACTGGACCTGCTGGAGAGGATATTCGAGCCGAAGGAATATAATGGCTGAGTAGTAATATTTCTCTTTCTTTCTTCGATGAGTTTAAAAACCAATGTCACATATTATCCTGCCATGCCCTCTGCCTTTAAGGATAAACTGCTGTCCGATGACTTTGTAATCACCTCAGAGATATCTCCGCCCAAGGGAGTAGATGTCTCCTCTGCCTTCGAGGAAGCAGGATTGGTGGGGAATTATGTAGACGCTTTCAACGTCACCGATAATCAGCGTGCGGTTATGCGCATGTCTTCTCTGGCAATGGGAAGATTGTTGAAAGAACAGGGACTTGATGTAATACTGCAACTTACATGCAGGGATCGCAACCGGCTTGCTCTCCAGTCCGACCTGCTGGGAGCCTATGCATTGGGTATGGAAAATATCTGCATAATGTCCGGGGATTATCCGACAAAGGGTGACAATCCCGGTACAAAACCGGTGTATGATCTTGATTCGGTACAACTGCTCGGGGCAACAAGCCGGCTGGAGGGCGGCTATGATATTGCAGGCAACCCGCTGGAATCAGTTCCCTCCTTTACAAAAGGGGCGGTATGCAATACCGAACCAGATCAACCGCTACAGCTAATGAAACTTGAAAAGAAAGCACGTATGGGAATTGATTTTTTCCAGACCCAGGCCGTCTATGATATCGGGCATTTTGAAACATTCATGGACAGTATCTCCCATATGGAGGTACCGGTGCTTGCGGGGCTCATTCCTCTCAAATCCGCTCATATGGCCCGTTTCATGAATGACAAGATTCCGGGTATCCGGGTAGGTGATGAGTTGATAGAACGTATGGAAGCCTCAACTGACCCCGCAGAAGAAGGTCTCCTAATATGTGCCGAACAAATTCGTGAATTAAGGAAGGTGTGCAGGGGCATACATCTCATGCCTATTGGCCATTACAGGCACATAACGGCCCTCTTTGAAATAGCCGGCTTACACGAAAAGAACTAATTACCCTCCAGGGGATTATTATGCTTACACAGATCGATCATGCCAAAAACGGTGAATTGACCGCTGAGATGCAGCAGGTCGCAGTACAGGAAAAAATGGATCCTGACACGGTACTGTCCCGCATATTAGGGGGCAGCCTCGTAATCATGACAAGACAGGGCAATCCCCCGGTTGCAATCGGGGAAGGGGCAACCACCAAGATTAATGTAAATCTCGGCAGTTCCGCTGCGAGCATTGATCCCTCCTCTGAGATTGAAAAAGCCCGGATTGCAGAAAAATACGGTGCCGATACCATAACCGATCTTTCAATGGGGGGTGACATCCAGCAGATTCGCAAAGCAATTATTGAAAACACTACCCTGCCATTGACTACGGTCCCTGTCTATCAGGCAGTTGTCGAATGCGGACTGAAAAATGTCACTTCAGCTGACATACTTTCTTATCTCAGATCCCAGGTATCCGAAGGTATCAGCTCCGTTGTATTGCACTGTGTGGAAAAACAAATGCTTGAAGAAGTGAAGGGTTCAGGCAGGCTGATGGGTATGGTTTCCAAAGGAGGCTCATTTACCAGTGTCTTCATGCTTGTCAGTGGCTGTGAAAACCCGTTTCTTGAGAACTTCGATGAGGTCATGGAAATTCTCCGGGATAAGGATGTGGTGCTGTCTCTGGGTAACACTATGAGAAGTGGCTGTATCCATGACCGGCCGGACCCGGCCCAGCTGATGGAGATGGAAAACAATGCAGCCCTTGCAAAACGTGCCAATGAATGCGGTGTACAGGTAATCATAGAAGGGATGGGTGGCCATGTGGCGGCAGCCTCCATTCCTGAATACGTTGAGAAATATCGTTCCAAATCCTCTCATCCCCTTTTTGTGGCAGGTCCTCTGCCTACGGATATTGCCCTGGGCTATGATCATATCGCAGGTGCTGTAGGGGCAAGTATGGCAAGTGGTGCCGGTGCCGACTATCTCTGCTACATAACTCCTTCCGAGCATCTTTCCCTGCCAACCCCGGACCAGGTGAGGGAAGGTCTTGTTGCTTTCAAGATAGCGGCCCATATAGGTGACTCGATGAAATATGGTATGGCAGAAAAAGATCGTCTGCTTGCAAAAAGACGCGCCAGTTTTGATTGGGAAGGGCAGATGGAACTTGCTTTTGATCCGGATCGTCCAAGAGATTTCTGCCCGATGGAGGGGCCTTGTTCAATGTGCGGGGAATACTGTGCCATCCAGATTATGGGGGAATATCTTGCAGAAGGTGAATAAATCCCCTTCAATGCAGCTTATAGGTGTCAGGACCTCCATAATAAATTCCGGGGACAATGTTGTAGGGGTTCTTTCAAAAGCTTTTGCAGAACAATCCCTTACTCTGGAAAATGGTGACGTGGTAGTGCTGGCCGAATCCGCAGTTGCTACAGCAGAAGGAAGGGTAGTGAATCTTTCAGACATAAGTCCCACCCAAAAGGCACTTAAACTGGCCCACCGCTACAGTCTCGATCCGCGGGAAATGGAACTGGTGTTGCAGGAATGTGATGAAGTATTTGGAGGGGTGCCCGGTGCAGCACTAACTATAACTAAAGGAAATCTTTCTCCCAACGCAGGAATTGATGGTTCCAATGCCCCGGCAGGCCATGTTGTCCTGCTTCCAGAAGATGCCGATAAAAGTGCTTCAGTTATCAGGAAAGGACTCAGGGAAAAATTTGGATGTGATGTCGGTGTAATTGTGGGTGATAGTCGCACCCAGCCCCTGCGACTGGGGTGTGTGGGTGTGGCACTTGGTACCTCCGGAATAATTCCGGTCGAGGATGCCAGGGGAGAGAGTGACCTGTTTGGCAATATCCTCCATATCACTCATAAGGCCGTAGCGGATAATATTATGTCTGCCTGTCAGCTTGTAATGGGAGAGGGTGGAGAAAGTGTTCCCTGCGTAATTGTGAGGAATGCACCTGTCAGACTGGTGGATGAAGATGTGCCTATGCCCCTGTTTTCCAGGGAAGAATGTATGTATTACAGCAATATTCGTATGAATGGTACTTCGAAACCCTGATTCTTGCACCAGCAAGTTTATATATGATAATATCATGATTTTGTATGGTTGGTGCAATACCGTGCAACCCATGGTAAAGCATTTCAAAGATACTGTTGTAGATATATTTGGTAATATTCAAGGTGATATCGGATGAGTAATGTTGTATTATATGATTTCAGCGCCACCTGGTGTGGCCCATGCAAGATGCAGAAACCAATTCTTGAGAACTTGGAGAAAGAACTCGGTGACAAGGTAGATATTAAGGAAGTTGATGTGGACCAGAGCCCGGATCTTGCCGGGAAATATGGAATTCAGGCGGTGCCTACCCTGATCATCGAAAAAGATGGTTCGGAAATTAAACGTTATACCGGTGTAACCAGTGCCGACATACTGAGTGCTGAACTTAAGAAATTATTCTGATATCTTCCTTTTTCTTTTTTCTTCTCTTTTTCGCAAAAGGGTATATAATTTGCAATCCTCTCCTGTCCTGAGGTATAACAAGTGCAGCGTTTGGTCAGGATGGGTATGATGCCGTATCGGCAAAAAAACGCCCGTGGAAGTTTCAAGCCCCATCTGGCTGTAAAGTTCAGAAGCGAAGAAGGGAATCTGCGCTCTTTTTTTATTGATTCTACAAGGGTTGCGGCAAAGTATCCGCAGCCGGACGCTTATTTGATAACCCATGCTCATTCCGACCACCATGGCAGCTCAGCAATGCTGTCCGAGTGCTCAATATGTACGGAAAAAACCATGAATGCCCTGGAGGTACGGCATAGTCGTAACTTTAAAGGCAACTTGGCAGGGGAAAATGGGTTCATTGACTATGGGGGTGTAAAAATCCGGACCTATCCAACCCACCACACCGATGGTTCTGTGGCCTTTGGGTGGGAAAATGAAAACGGGATGCGTATTCTTGCAACAGGTGACGTGAAGGATGCCTCTAATCTTCCCTCTTGTGATGTACTCATAACCGAGGCAAATTATGGTGACCCTGCTGACCTTTCCTGTTATTTTGAGGATGATCTGGAAGGATTTTATGCGGCTCTTAAATCCCCTCAGGATGTAGCATTTGGTGCTTATCCCTTTGGGAAGGCGCAAAGGGTTGTCAGGCTTATCAGGCAATCAGGTTATGAAGGGCCAATAGGGATGGATGATAAGTCACAGGAACTTACACAAAATCTGCTGGAGGATGCAGGTGAACTTGTTTCAATGGATGCAGGAGCTGGGGTCAATGTTGTTTCTCCGGGTAAACTGGAAGAACTTCCCCTTTACATGTCCAAATACATGATTACAGGACGCAGGGATCACCGGTTTCCTTCCATTAATATCAGTGATCATCTGGATGCTTCAGGCCTGGAAAAAATGGTTCTGGATATCGATCCTGAATTTGTGGTTGTCTATCATCCCGCAGGACATCGCCCCTCCAGATTTGCTTGTCATCTGAATACATTGGGATATGATGCCGTTTGTCTTGCGGATATCAATAATGTTGTCAGCAATGAATTTATGTAATAGGTGATCACCTATGAATAAATGTTTATATAGGTTATTGTGTTGTATGTTCATTTATAATATTCATTCAGGAGAAGATGCCCCTTGAAAAATAAAGCGAATAAATCAAAAAAAGAAAATAAGCCTGCTGAAGGGGAAAAGGCTTCTGCTGCAGAAGTTGCCACAGCTACTAAAGTCATGACCCCTGAGGAGAAGAGAGCAGCTCATGTTGAGGGTATCGTGAAGACTGCAGTTGCTGCTTTTGTAGGAATTTTTGCAGGTATCATAGCATTCAACGTACTGGGAATAGGAGCGGACTCCAAATGGTATGCTATCCTTATCATTGTTGCAATACTTGCATATTATGCCCAGCGCTTGATTTTCCCAAAGATTAATATCGATACCAAGGAATTTGGTATGAAAGACTGGTTTTACGTAGAGTTCATAGTTATTGATTTTTGCCTTGTCACATGGACATTACTTTTGAACTGATATCCACTTTTATCTGGCAGGTATTTTGATATGCGAATTGCAGTACTGAATAAAGATAGATGTCAACCCAGAAGATGCAGCCACGAATGTGAGAAATATTGTCCCCGCGTAAGGACAGGTGACGAAACAATCATTTTTGGAGAAGATGGTAAACCCATAATCTCAGAAGAGATGTGTGTGGGTTGTGGTATATGTGTCAATAAATGCCCCTTTGGTGCCATTATGATTATTGGCCTGCCCGAGGAACTGGATAAACCAATCCATCGTTATGGTACCAATGGTTTTGCACTCTATGGCCTGCCTTCAGTTGAAACCGGCAGGGTAACCGGTATACTCGGACCCAACGGTATAGGTAAAAGTACCTGTGTGCAGATTCTTTCAGGAAACATGATCCCCAACTTTGGTGGTGAGGAAGGAAGCTGGGAAGAGGTACTTGAATATTATTCAGGAACTTCTATGTATGAATATTTCAGCAAGGTTGCAGAAGGCACTATAAAAGTTTCCCAGAAACCCCAGTATGTGGATATGATCCCTAAAGCTTTCAACGGCAAAACCCGTGAATTGCTTGAAAATACAGATGAATGTGGCAGGTTGGATGACCTTGTGGATAAACTCGGTTTATCTAATATAATGGATCGCAATATCGGGGACTTGAGCGGTGGAGAACTCCAGAGGGTAGCGATTGCTGCTTGTGCTGCTAAAGATGCTGATTTCTACTTTTTTGATGAGATTAGCCCTTATCTTGACATTTACCAGCGTATAAAAGTGTCCCAGTTAATTCAGGAAATTTCACAGGACAAAGCCGTACTTGTTGTAGAGCATGACCTGGCAATTCTGGACATGCTCTCTGATGTGGTACATGTTGCTTACGGTATGCCTTCAGGTTATGGTGTGATTACTCATCCCAAGGGAGTGCGCATTGCCATCAATCAGTATCTTAAAGGTTATCTTCCCGAGGAGAATGTACGTGTCAGGCCTGAAAGTATTAAATTTGAGGTACACCCACCAAGAGCTGAAAAGGAAGTTGGCACACTTGTGGAATATGGGGTCTTTTCCAAGAAATATGATAAGTTTAGCCTCAAAGCTGATGAAGGTACCCTTAGAAATGGTGAAGTGCTAGGTGTCGTGGGTCCCAATGGAATCGGTAAGTCCACTTTCGTAAAGGTCCTTGCAGGCGAGGAGGAACCGGATGGTGGGGAGATGGATTTTGACATATCTATTTCCTACAAGCCCCAGTATGTCGTAGTTGACCAGAATTTGCCGGTTAAGTATTTCCTGAGGGGAATCTCCTCAAAGGTCGACACCAGTTACTATGAGGCCGAGATTGCCAAACCTCTCCAGCTTGAAAGACTCTATGACCGCTCCCTGGCCGATCTCAGTGGTGGTGAACTACAGAGGGTTGCAATAGCAGCCTGTTTGACCAGGGATGCAGATATGTATATTCTTGATGAACCCAGTGCTCATCTTGATGTTGAGCAGCGCTCCCAGGCCACCAGGACCATCAAGCGTTTTGCCGAGAACAATAAGAAAACCGCCATGGTTGTAGATCATGATATTTACATGATCGATATGCTCAGTGAAAGGTTGATCGTATTTGAAGGTGAGCCGGCTGTATATGGTGAAGCCCATTCCCCGACCGGCATGCAGAAAGGAATGAATAAGTTTCTCTCCAATCTGGACATAACTTTCCGCCGTGATGAAGACACGTCCCGACCCAGGGTCAATAAAAAGGATTCACATCTGGACAGGTTGCAAAAATCCAAGGGCGAATACTATTATTACAATCTGGATGAATGAGTGCAATTTTTCATGAGTGATGATTGTAGTTATTCAGACACTCGCTGATATCCCTGTGGGTATGTTCATGAATGTGCAGGTGGACATGTCCTTTGCCACCTTCTATCGTTTTTGTTAATTCGTCAACTGCTTCGTTTATGCTTAAGGGCAAATTCTCGCAGTCATATCCAAAACATGTGAGTACCTGAAAGAGTTTGAATACATCGGGTGCTTCCAGATTGTTATTCCTGAGTAATTGCCAGTTTGAAAATATCTCCCGAGGTGTACCTTCGGCAATTATTTCCCGATTTATGATATATATCCGGTCAACAAGTTCCGGAAGGGTATTCACTTCATGGCTTGCAATTATGGTTGTAATTCCCTCACTGTTGAGGCGGTTTACAAGTTTGATCAATTCCGCTTTGCTTCTGGGATCAAGGTTGGCAGTGGGCTCATCAAGGATAAGTATATCAGGTTCCATTGAAAGCACAGCCGCAATTGCAGCCCTCTTTTTCTGGCCATAACTGAGGTTATGGGGGACCCTCTCCTCAAATCCAGAAAGGCCCACTGTTTTCAGTGCAGAAGATACTCTCTTCTGTACCTCTTCTTTATTGAGTCCCATGTTGATGGGCCCGAATGCCACATCATCAAAGATTGTCGGCATGAAAAGCTGGTCATCCGGGTCCTGGAATACTACCCCTACCCTGTGTATCCTTTCCTCGGTTTTGAGGCTGGAAATATCCTGATTGAATATGTTGACCTCACCATCGGGGTTCTTGATAACCCCGTTTAAATGCATGAAAAGGGTGGTCTTACCCGCACCGTTGGGACCCAATATACCTATTTTTTCTCCCTTTTTGACATGTATTTCTATATCCTTTAATGCGAGTGTCCCGTCGGGATATGCATAATTTAAATTACGGACACTTATTGCTTCATTCATTCAGAACACCAGATGATAGGTATGTAACAGGATTGCAACCGCTATAATAATTATACCTGCCAGATAATCTTTTGCTTTCATATGAAATTCCACAATAGTGCATGGCTTGCCAGTATATCCTTTTGCAATCATTGCCTGGTAGACCCTTTCAGCCCGGTCATAACTTTTGACAAGGAGCATTCCGATAAGGTTTCCTGTTATAGAAAGAGCATATTTGCCTGTTGACGGGCGAAATCCCTTTGATCTTATGGCTTTCCACATCCGCTGGAATTCATCAGTTATCACAAAAATATAGCGGTATGTGAACATAAGCATCTGTACTATAGTAGAAGGTACCTTCAGGGAATAAAGGGCTTTGATGGTAGTGTCAAAACTTGCGGTTGCAAGCATAATGACCACCAGTGTAACAGCCGCAATTGCACGCAGCATGATGAGGCTTGCAAGATAAACCCCATCATATGAAATAGTGAAATAGCCAGTTCCAAATATTTCTCTGCCTTCCACTGTAAATGGCAATATGAAAAAAAGGGGTAAAAGAATAAGTATTGCCCATTTGACCCTGTGCAAAACAAACTTTTTAGGTAACCGGGAGATGACCAATATCATGAGGCTGACAAAGAGGGCGATTAGAGCAAGATTTAATTGAGGCAGGAAGACAAATGAAAATATAAGGATAAAAAAGGCCACCAATTTCACCCTGTGGTCCAGGGAGTGGATAGGTGAATCCATCTCTGCATAACGGTCAATATGGGGATATTCCATTAAAGTTACACCTTATTCCTTCTGCATTTTACGGGCACGTGCATACAATCCGATTCCGGCAAATCCCAGAATGTACCCCACTCCTGCTATAATGTTGGCTTCGAGGGGTAATTCCCTGGCATCTGTGGAATCGTTTTCTTTCGGAGATTGTCCATCACCTTTGAGATCGATCTCAATTTCTTCCTGATGTCCCATCTGGGAGACAATTATGCGGTATTCATCCACTCCGAGTTTTGGGGAGAAATAGTACATACCATTTTCATCGGTTACATCTTCAATGTAAATCTCCTCTTCACCGTCTTTTATGGAATAGATCGTAATTTCGGCGTTGGCTATGGGGTCTCCGCCACCATACCAGGCCTTCACCTCTACCTCGTTTACCTGGTGCATGAGATAAACACGATGTGCAGAAGCTGCGGGAGTTGTAAGCATTGCAAGAATAAGGACCAGCATCAACAGATTGATTATCCGTTTATTCATTTTTTGACTTCCTTTCAGGTAACATTTCAGGTTTAACCTTCAACAAAAATCCCACTACAGAACCTGTCACAAGGGCTTCAACTATCATTATTGGGGCGTGGGCTGCAATAGCCGCATAGGCTACTTCGGTAAACTCCTCACCTGTTGTGACAAGGACAAGAGCCAACATTAGGGCTGTTATAAGGGTTGAAAATCCCCCGCATACAGTTCCCAGGGCAGAGGGGTTAATTCCTGCCGAATATCCCTTCTTGAATATGAATGCTACAATCAAGGCTGGTATGCCTACATTCAGTGTGTTCACCCCGATCACCGTAATTCCTCCGTGCTGGAACAGGAATGCCTGTAGTATAAGGCCTACAAAAATTGCGGGGTAGGCCAGGGTGCCCAGCAGGACCCCGAGTAAACCGTTGAGAATCAGGTGTACAGATGTGGGTCCCAGGGATATGTGTATCAGGGAAGCAACAAAAAAAGCAGCTGTCAATATGGATATTTTCGGGATCTGTTCCAGTGGCTCTTCCCTCCTGTTACTCCACCAGAGTGTCAGGGCAAGCAACATTGCAGTAGCGACCCAGCCTGTTGCAATTACTGTTGGGGAAAGCACACCATCTGTAATATGTACCATTTGATTCCTCTTATGAAATAAATTAATGTAAACATTTAGTGTTATGGTAGCCTTATGAAGTATGATTTGATATAAAAAAAGATTGGGGATTTATTTCCCCTAATTACTTTCTTCTGCTGAGGAATATTGCTCCAAGGATGGCGGCAATAGCAAATATTCCTTCAAAGCCGGGAGCACTTTCAGTGGTGGATTCCGCGGATTCCTTTGCTTCTTGTGCAAGTTGCTTTGCTTCATCCACTTCCTGTTGGAGTGCTGCGTAGTCACCCTTTGGATCTTCTGCGGGGAACTGTTCGATCACCGGTATGATGAAAACTCCGCGTGTTGCTTTTCCTGATTCAGGCTCCATGGTAGCGCCCACAAACCAGATTCCGGGTTCATCGAGGGTATAGGAGAACTCTCCCTGTGCATTGGATTTTGTGAGTCTTGTAAAGACCATCGGGGCGTCATAGGGATACATTTCTTCTGCTTCTTCCACAACCCTTTTACCTTCTTCAAGGTCGTGATATATCTCAATTTCCACATCTGCATCTGCCAGCGGTTCATCGTTATGGAGGGCCTGGCCTGCAAATACAAATCCTTCTTCCATACCATAGGGTCTCATGTAGGGTACTATTTCTGTTTCCTGTCCTACTTCACGATCCCAACCCAACCACATCTCTTCTCCACAGTGGATCACGGCTTTGGTGTAATCAATGAGTTCTTCCTCCCCGTCTTCATATTTTACTGCTATCACAGTGTCTCCCAGCTGATCCACGGTAAATGATGTCTTGTAGGCTACAAATGTGTCATCATTGCCGTCCTCATCCATTCCTTCTACCGTAGTCTCCTCTACCGCGAGGGTTTCAGTTGTCCCGTCAGGTTTTATGATGGTCACTTCGGGTATCGAGCTGACATCAAAAGAGATATGTTCATAGGGGTGTCCCCACATGATGTAGATGGTTTTTTCCTCGCCGAGTTCTGCAATATAATCTTCGGGTGTAACATCCCACATATTGTCATCGTCTGATGGAAATACCATGGTGAAATGGGCACTTGCCGTTCCGATCGTGACGACCAGCATAAGAGCTAGTAATAGTATTGTGATTATTTTTCTCATTTTTCGACTCCTTAAATATGATAATTATATACAGAAAAAGCAATAAGTGTTACTATTATTTATTATTTTGTGATCATATTGCATATGGGATTTGCTAATCAGGATTGAATAAATGCTTCTCCTCACGCTTTTTTAGATATAATAAAAAATTAAGCACATGCTCCGGCTGAATGCGGAGTATGCACATAGAACACATAGAAACTTTGCACATCCCTCTTCTTGAGGAATGTTGCCTTTTCCCGATCCTCGATATGCTGGGCAAACACAATCCATTTGCCGTCTGAAGTTTCCCTGCAATCGGTGATCTTGGGTATGTCACATTCTTTTTTGTCCTGCAGCACTACGTGTGCACTGACAAAGGAATCATGCGGCATGTCATGCAGCATATGTCTCACTGGCGAGGCATATGCACGCCTGCTGTACATCATACAACCACTCCCGTTTTTAGTTAACAATAGAATGTATTTGTCGAACATATATGTACTTTACGAAGTGGGTTTTGCATTTCTACAACAATATTTAATACAATAATACTTCATTGTCAATTGCATGCTCACAAAAAGAATCATCCCGTGTCTTGATGTAACCCTGGACGAGGCCGGTGGCACCGTGGTCAAGGGTGTGGAATTCCTTGATCTCAGGAGAGCCGGCGATCCGGTGGAACTGGCAAAACGCTACAATGAACAGGGTGCTGACGAACTGGTTTTTCTGGACATCACGGCATCCCATGAAGGTAGGGATACCATGATCGATGTGATCCAGCGCACGGCCAATGAGGTATTCATCCCCCTTACAGTCGGGGGAGGTATTGGTTCGGTGGAACGTATCCGTGAGATCCTGCGTGCGGGTGCGGATAAGGTTTCAATCAACACCGCCGCGGTCAAGAACCCTGAACTTGTGCGGGAAGGTGCGGACATATTCGGCTCTCAGTGTATCGTAGTTGCCATTGACTGCAAGCGCAATACAGACGTTGAGAACAATCCGGACAAAACGATCATAGAACTTGAGGATGGCAGCAGGGTTTGGTATGAGGTCGTCATCTATGGCGGACGTAAACGCACAGGTATCGATGCTGTGCAGTGGGCCAAAAAGGTGGAAGAGCTGGGCGCAGGCGAAATACTGCTGACCAGCATGGACCGTGACGGTACCTATGATGGCTTTGACCTGCCGATAACCCGCAAACTTTCCGAGGAACTGGAAATTCCGATTATTGCTTCCGGTGGTGTGGGGGAGCCTGAACACATGCAGGAAGGGTTTGTAAAAGGCAAAGCCGATGCAGGACTGGCTGCCAGTATTTTCCACTTCGGGGAATATACGGTTGAAGATGTGAAAAAACACCTTCGTGAGAACAACGTGCCTGTACGTCCCTGAGGTGGCAATTAATGGAAATAGCAGCCTTCCAGCAACTGATGCGTGACCTCTATCTGGAAAACGACAAAAGAAGGGGAAATACAGCTACTGCTCTCTGGCTGGTGGAAGAGGTGGGTGAACTTGCAGAGGCCATTCGCCGGGACGACCGGGAGAACATCCGGGAGGAACTTGCCGACTGTTTTGCGTGGATAGGGGCGCTGGCAAACCTCTATGGGATTGACCTGGAAGAGGCATTCAAAGAGAAATATCCGCAAAGTTGTCCTACCTGCGGCAGGAATCCGTGTATCTGCACGGATTGATAATATTTGTAATTCTGCTTTCCGGTCTTTATTATTTACCGGCTCATTTTTTATTTTCCGCAGAACACTATATTCTTTAGCAATTGTAATATAACATATATTCCTTTTACCCGGCAGCATTTATATAACGCCCGTTCATATGCACACCAGACAATGAACAAAAAACCGGAACTTCTTGCTCCTGCAGGCGACTACGATTCCCTGGTAGCTGCAGTCCAGAACGGGGCTGATGCAGTCTATTTCGGAGGTTCGGCTTTCAGTGCACGGGGCTATGCAGACAATTTCCCGGATCACAATCTCGGGGAAGCGATCGATTATGCCCATCTTTACGGTGTCAGGGTCTATGTGACCGTAAATACCCTGATAAAGGACAGTGAATTCTCGCAGGCCATGGATTTTTTGACTCAATTATGCAATATGGGAGTGGATGCTGTCATCGTACAGGATATTGGGTTGCTTGTCGCCTGCCGTAATCACCTCCCGCAATTGCCGGTTCATGCCAGTACCCAGATGACGGTGCATAACACTGAATCTGTGAAACTGCTGGAAAGATACGGGGTAAAGCGTGTGGTCCTCTCCCGAGAGATGAGTCTGGAAGAGATTGCTGCACTGAATGATAACACAGATCTGGAAATCGAGGTCTTCGTGCATGGAGCCCTCTGTATCTCGTATTCCGGCCAGTGTCTCATGAGTAGCATGATTGGGGGAAGGAGCGGCAATAGAGGCTACTGCGCCCAGCCCTGCCGCAGGCAGTATTCACTTAGTTGTGATGATGAGATTGTTGCAGCAGACTACCTGCTAAGTCCCAAAGACCTGTGTGCAGCCCGTCTGATTCCGGAGCTGATAGCAGCGGGCGTGGATTCTTTCAAGATTGAAGGCAGGATGAAAAAACCCGAATACGTGGCGGGTGTGATCTCCGTCTATCGCAGGCTCATTGATCGTTATTTTGCAGATCCCACAAATTTCCGTGTAACCGAATCAGAGATACGTTATCTTGAACAGCTCTTTAACCGGGGTTTCACTTCAGCCTATCTTGAAGGAGGTACCAGGGATATGATGGGTACCGTCTCACCGGGTAATCGGGGCATTCCCATTGGGACAGTTGTGGGAATGAGCAGGTATATGGATCGTGCTGTAGTTTTCCTTGAGCAAGACCTGACTGTAGGTGACGGGATTGTTTCAAAAGCAGGTGAGGGTGAGAAGATAGGCGTGATCTATCGGGCAGGCAGGCAGGAAAAGAGTGCCTCAGCTGGGGATACTATAGAGATCCCTTTCTCCGGACGCCTGCGCGAGGGGGATATCCTTTACCGCACCCTGGACTGCCGCCAGATAAAACAGTTGCAACAGACCTATACATCTGCTGCACCACAGCGTAAAATCCCGGTCATTATGCAGCTTGAGGCGCGGCTGGGTCATCCTCTAAGTCTGTCAGTGGAGGATGAGGATTGTAATACTATAGCCTTAAATTGCGATTATGTTGTAGAGGCGGCCAAAGGAAAGGCAGCCTCTGAAAAACAGTTGCGTAAACAGCTGGCAAAACTGGGGAATACGGCTTTTGATCCCTCCTCTATATCTATAAAAATGGATGACGGGATCTTCGTTCCCGTTGGTGTACTGAATGACCTGCGTAATGATGCTGTGGACCTTCTGCGAAAAAAACGAACTGAAAAGTATCATCGGAAATGCAGCAAACCTTCTCTTGAGCCGATTAATAATAGAGCAGCGGCTAATACAAACCCCTTGCTCTGTGTGGCTGTATCCTCGGTTGAAGATGCGGGGACTGCTGTGGCTGCAGGTGCAGATGTGATCTATTTCACAGGACTGCACATGCCTTCGGTTGATGAAATTGCTACGGTTAAGAAACAATGCCAGAGTGGTGGAGCGTCTCTTTATCTTTCCACCCCGCGAATTATTAAAAACGGGGAAATGAAAGATCTTTTCTGGCTGCTGGAAGAGGCACGGGAATGCAGTGGACTGCTTGTGGCTAATGCGGGGATGATCGGGATGGCATCGGAAAAGGATATTCCTTTTGTTACCGACACCCCGCTAAATATTTTCAACCACCATTCCTGTACCGTCCTGAAAAACCTCGGGGCCCGTAGGGTCACGGCATCTCCGGAACTGACACTGGATGAACTCGGTCAGGTCGCTGACGGTTGTGAAGGTCTTGAATGCATAGTGGAAGGCAACTTCGAGGTAATGGTCTCAGAATATTGTCCTCTTTCGCACACTTCAGGATGTTCGGATTCCTGCCGGGAAGGGGAATGTGTTCTGGTTGACAGGAAGGGTTATTCCTTCCCCTTAAAAACGGATGAACACTGCCGGACGCATCTGCTTAACTCCCGGGGATTAAGCATGCTTGATTTCCTAGAGGATGTAACTGCCACAGGGGTTTCTGCTATACGTATCGAAACCCGCTGGGAATCACCGGGTGATATCGGCAGGCTGGTTGGCCTGTACAGGCAGGTTCTGGACGGAAGGGCGGATACAAAGAAAATGCGTGCAGGCAAAAAATATACCACTGGTCACTTCTATCGGGGTGTACTATGAAAGTATTCCTGTCAGGTTCTATCAGGGGAGGCAGGCAAAACCTCCCGGTTTATCAGCAAATGGTACAGATCGTAGAAAACCAGGGGCATGATGTGGCCAGTCTGCATGTGGCTGATCCACATGTTGAAGAAAATGAAGCAGGCATGTCCGACTCCGAAATTTATGAAAGGGATATGCACATTCTTGATGGCTGTGACTGCATGGTTGCGGAGGTCTCTCTTGCCTCCACAGGTGTTGGCTATGAGGTATGTTCTGCCCTGAATCTCGGTATTCCGGTACAATGTGTTTACCGTGAGGGTTCAACAGTCTCTGCAATGCTGCTGGGTAACACCAACCACCTGATCCTTTTAGACGAATACCGTGATGAAAAGGAGCTGGAAAGCCTGATATCTTCATTCTTGGATTTTGTGAGTGGTGAAGATTTGCAGCCATGAATTGTTAAGGCAGCCACTCTCTGCATAGGAAACAAATATATAATTATGCTGCATATTTTGGTACATGATAGGTTCAGAGATAATTCTCGTTCTTGTAGCTATTATTATAGCCCTTATGATCTATAAGGTTCTCAAGACCGTTAAGGGGCTCATAGTAAACACCATTCTTGGCCTTGCCATAATTGTGGGAGCGAACATCGTTTTCGGATTGGGTATAGCTTACTCGGCCGTGGTAATCCTGACATGTGCTATTGGCGGACCAATCGGTGCCTTACTGGTTATCCTGCTCAACCATCTTGGAATCTTCTTCTGAAGGTTTGCGGGCTACAAAAAAAATCGAATGGCGGGTATATTCCCTGCCCCTGAATATCTTTTTTTTCAGTCTGTTTTCTTTTTTAGTGATATCTAGTTTATCAAAAAGATCCTCTAATTCTTCCATGATGAAATAGTGGTAGATAATTCCATTTTTGCGCCGGAATGTATGCTGTTCCACGGCTTCCCCTCCATAGCGCATGTCCTGCCTGCCAAAAGCCTCGAAGATAAGTTTTCCTCCGGGTTTCAGTACATTCGTCATCTGGTCTGCAGCCTGTTTTCTTTCCGCCTCAAACAGATGCTGGAGTACCCCCTGGCACAGTACCACATCAAAAGAATCCTCTGGGAAAGGAAGGTCTGTAATGCTTGCCCTGCATAACGGCAATTCTGCTTTTTCCTGTAATCTCAAAAGCCCACGCTGAGAAACATCACAGCCCATGGTTGTATATTCATGCGAGAGGGATATGGCATACCTGCCGTGACCACAACCTGCATCAAGTATTAGTTCGCCTTCCTCAAGTTCCTCCTGCAGGGAGGATATGTCCAGAGGTCCCGCCCACCGGACATGACGGTATTCCTCTTCCCAGGCATTGAAATGTTCGAAGGCCATGTCAGGGCCTGTACGCTGCAGCTTCCCTGAAGCGTTTGATCAGGAAATCTTTTTCCAGGGAGGAAAGGAACCATCCGGCTTTCGGCCCGGAAGCCTGGCCCAGCAGGGATATGTAGAGGGCTTTGAACAGATCCTTCGGGCCGATGGTAAATTCCTCTCCAAGTACTTTCTCCATCTCCCTGTGCAGCCTGCCTCCTTCTTCCTTTGCGGAATAGACAAGATTGTGATAATCAGAGCCATCAAGTTCTGCGCTTTCTTCCAGTACATCGGCAAGTGTGGTCAGGAATGCTCGTTGTTTGTCAGAAAGGGTAGCTGCAAGTTCAGGCAGTTTCTCCTGAACACTGAATTTTGCGAAGGGAGGCGCATACATATCAAGCCAGTTGCCCACATTATCGGCGAGCTGTTTTATGCATTCCGTATTTTTGGTATCGTAACCTGCCCTTTCCACGATTTTCAAGATCCTGTCGAAATCCCCGTGAGCTACCTGGTGGATGGTTGTCATGTGCTTGAACGGGATATCCGTATGACACAGGCCGCTTGCATGGGACAGTTCCTTTACACGCCTGTCATATTCGGATGTCCCGCCTGTCTGATGGAGTTTTTCATACTGGTCTACAAGAGTGAGCAGTGGCTGTGCAGGGTCGAAACGGATGTGTTTTTCGGGCTTGGTTCGGATAATCAGGTATCTCAGGACCTCAGGAGGTACGACCTTGAGCATGTCTGCAATGGATACGACCACACCGGTGGATGAGGACATCGCCCCTTCCTTGCCCAGCATAATCCATTCATAGACGATAGGGTGTGGAGGTTCGCAGCCGAAAATTTCCCGGGCGATTCTCTTTCCGGTATCATAGGAACCTCCTCGTGAGGCATGGTCCTTGCCGAAAGGTTCCACAGTCACACCGAGGATCTGCCAGCGGGCAGGCCAGTCCACACGCCAGGTAAGTTTCCCGCCGCCCTGCATGGGTACAGTACCACTGTGGCCGCAGGAGCATGTATAATCCACCGTTTCTTCCCTTTCATCAAAACTCGTAACTCTTGTGGTATTGATCTTTCCGCACTGCATGCAGATCGGGTTGAAAGGACTCCAGTCATCACCAGGTTGCCTTCCGGAAACCTCTTTCAGGATGGCTGCAATCTTATCTCTCTTTTTCAGGGCAGTTTTGATGCCCTCGTTATACCTTCCGGATTTGTAAAGTTCATCTGCCAGGTATACTTCAGGCTTGATTCCCAGCCGGTGCAGGGACTTCAGGAAAGGTTGCAGGAAATGGTCAGCATAATTCTTGCATTCACCGCAGGGGCAGGGGATCTCGGAGAGAGGCTTACCCACATGTTCCTCATAACTTTCATCCAAAAACGGATAGACCTTTCTCAAGGGGTCGTAGGTGTCTGCAATGTAGATCAGTTCTGCGTTTGCATCCCTGTCAAGTAATGCGCGATATGCAGCATCGGCTGTTACAACTTCCCGCATGTTCCCTACATGGATGTGGCCGGAGGGGGTGATACCGGTGGCAACGAGGTGTGTGTTTCCCCTTTCCAGGGTTTCTTCAGCAACAACATCTGCCCAGTGTGTAATTTCTGTCATTATGTTCACCGATAATGATTTTGTCCAAAATATCTATGATTGTGTGCCATTCTAAAGGTTTCATGTTTTAAATGGATATCTGTAGGCATCGAAATTTATTTATCAATAAGGCCCTATCGGAAAGCCATGATTCCTTCCAGGGCGTTCCTCACAAAGGGAACAGGTGTCCACCGGGATAAACTGGCTTCCTTTGAACTTGCGTTAAGGGATGCGGGTATTGAAAAATATAATCTTGTGAGTGTTTCCAGTATCCTTCCACCGGGTTGCAGGATAATTCCAAAGGAAGAGGGTCTTGAATATCTCCGTCCCGGAGAGATCGTCTATTCCGTACTTGCCCGCAACCAGACCAATGAAGCTCATCGTCTGGTAGCCTCGGCAGTAGGCACCGCGGTACCTGTGAATGAGGATAATTATGGATACATTTCAGAACATCATTCCTTCGGAGAGGATGAGGATACCGCAGGGATGTATGCAGAGGATATTGCTGCCACAATGCTAGCAACCACCCTGGGCATTGAGTTTGATGCAGATTCTGCCTGGCAGGAAAGGGAACAGCTCTACCGGGCCAGCGGTCATATTATCAATACCTCCCATATCTGCCAGACCGCCAAAGGCGACAAGAGCGGCCTCTGGACAACCGTTGTGGCTGCTATGGTATTTGTGGAGTGAGTCAATCAGTTATTTCTGTGATAATTTCTTCCAGATCGCAGAAGTCAGACCTGAAATTATAGGCCCCGGCATTTATGAATGTAATAGGATCGCCAATTTGCGGCCTATTTTCGAGATAAACACGGTACCTGAACAGATCCATTGAACAGGGTGTACAACCCTTGATCACATAGGCTTCTCCTTCATGACTGCTGACCTCATTTTCCACACGCAGTTTTACAGGTACCAGGATTGCATCCATATCACTGTTGTAAACGGAAGCATTCACGATGACATTGTCCTCATACACCGCCATCACACGGGTTACCAGTTTGCCGGCAGGTGCAGCGATATACCTCCCGGGTTCAACCATAAGGGATATGTCCCTTTCATGCAACCATTTCCTGAAATCTGTAATTCTCTTGAAAATGCCTCCGATGACATCAGCATTACTGTTAGCATAAACCGAAGGCAAACCTCCCCCGATATTGAGAATGTCTATGGCATCCAGTGTTTCAGGAGTGATTACATCTTCGATGTCCCTTTGCAGTTTCCATTCGCTCACATTCTGGGTCTTCCTGTGGAAATGTATGCCAAGTTTACCGATATTAGGGCTGTCCACCAGTTCGCCAATGTGCCGGTTGATGGTCGCAGAAGGCATACCAAAGACAAAATAGCGTTCTGTACGGATGGAATTTTCCCGCAGTTTGAGCCTGAGCATAAGGTTGACCCGGTGGTTGGTGTCCTTAAGGGTTGTAAGCAGGACATCCAGGTCATGTTCGTTGTCCAGAATGAAATTCCGAATGCCCCTGTCATAGAGGTCCTTTGCCTGGGCACTGCTCCACCCCTGTGCCAGAAAGACCGTCCGGGAGAGATCATCTATATGTTTCAGTTCGTTCTCCATATGGACGCTGAAAAGACAATTCGTCATCTCTTCAAGTACGGAGGTGACTTTGGGGTTCGTCTTGGAACTGTATGAGACAATGTCAGCTATATCCTCCACCAGACCGTACTGCTGCATAATCACTTTTTTTGAAAGAATGAATTTGGGCTCAGGGACAGTCATTATATAAATCTCTTTATTTATTTTCGATATTCAGTAATCCTTCTTCGTACAATTCATCCAGTGCATGTGTCATTGCCATAGGGAAGGTTATGCTTACATCACCGATAACCGTGGCAATATCACTTTCATCCTTTACCTTACCCCAGGATTTTGCTTCACTTGTATTGGCACCGGACATGCTGCCGGAAGTGCGGTGGGCCGTGGTCATGTATACAGCATATTCCGCCCCTCCGTTGAGCAATGTAGCAAGGATTGCATGGTGTTTGGATATTGAACCGCCCAGGGCGATCACTCCCTTCCTGTCATCATAGCTGGTGGTAAGGAGAATATTGCCGAAATCCTGCACGACGTCCACTATGAAATCCGGGTTTTCCTGCTGGAAAAGATACAAGTGGAATCCGAAGGCACCATCGGTTATGGCTGGACAGAAAAGAGGCACATCATGCTTTGCTGCCTGGTAAAGGATTGAGTTTGTGTCATCCAGAAGCAGGCCGATTTCCCGCAGCATCTCTGATACAGACCATCTTTTTTGCTTTGCATGGAGTTTCCTGAGGATGTCCGTTATCATATCTTCGAAATTCATGTAACTTTGATTCTGGATAAGAAGATTACCAACCCGGTTAATTCCTCTCTCATGGAGTTCCACATCATCGGTATTGAAGGTGCCGATGGAGAAAACTTCCCCGGTAGCCTTCATTATATCCTCTTCAAGACCTCCGACTGTTGTAACAAGCACATCTGCAATTCCCAATTCGATGAGCTGGGCAAAAAATCCTCTCAACCCGGAAGTAACCATGTTAGAGGTAAATGTAAGGAAAACCTTTGCTGAATCCTTTTTCATCTTGACTATTACTTCGGAAGCCCGATGTAGTTCTACACTCTGAAATCCCACGTTCTCATAGGAATCAACGAGTTCGGACACTCTCATGTCTTTTTTCCAGTGGAGATCCTTTACCTGAACCATTGTATATCACGACTTTTGGGAAATTATTCATGTTCTTATTCACTTAAAAAGCTGTTCGGCATTTGTGTACAGGCGTTAAATATATATTTATAGATTCTCTACTTCCCTTTCGCATAACCTAATATAATATGTATTCTAATTTTCCTCTGGCAGTGGGTCATTTATGCATACCGAGAGAACCGAAGAATATCTGGAAACCATACAGGGCTTAATCAACCGCACCAGTTCCCCGGCCAAGAACAAGGATATAGCAAAAGAACTTGACCTCGCTCCGGCAACAGTTACCGAAATGATACAGCGCCTCTCCGATGAAGGTCTTGTGACTCATGCTCCTTATCGCGGGGTTGAATTAACCGAATCCGGAATGATACAGGCTAACAATCTCCAGCGAAAACATCTGGTGCTCAAGAACTTTTTTACCAGGGTACTTGATATTACTGAAGAAGTAGCGGACCAAGAAGCCTGTGCGCTCGAACATGTTATGTCAGATGTTGTACTTGAAAGAATGTGCTCTTATCTGGCAGAAAAAGGTCTTTGCGATATTTCTGAGACCTCTCTACCTTCTAAGTGTAGTTTGAGCAGGGAACATTATATTTCTCTTGTAGAAATGAATGAAAAGACCAAAGGAAAAGTGGTAATGGTTGCCCTGCCAAAAGAGACCAAGGACCGGCTTACTTCACTGGGTATGATTGCTGGTGAGGATATTGAAATCAAAAGAAAACAGAAACAGGGATGTATTTCTATAATTACCAAGGGTACGGAAATAGCCCTGGGGAATGAAGTGGCGGAAAAAATATTTGTGAAACCTGCAGAAAACGGCCACATACAGCGGAGACGTGGTAATCATTCCTGATTCTTGCTGCGGGGCAGCTGAAAAACGCATGCATGATGGTGATCATGACATGACAATTGCCTTTGTTGGCAATCCCAGCGTAGGTAAAAGTGCTTTTTTTTCCAGGGTCACCGGTGTGGGTGTCATGGTTTCCAATTATCCGGGAACCACAGTGGAAATGACACGTGGGACTGTAAAGGTTGGCCAGAAGAAGATAGATATTGTGGATTTGCCGGGTATTTATTCGCTGGGTACTTCCACAGAAGATGAACGGGTCTCAAAGGAATACCTGGTGCGTGAATATCCTGATGTAATTGTAAATGTGGTGGATGCCACACGACTGGAACGTAACCTGTATCTTACCCTTCAGATACTGGAACTCGGGGTGCCCGTGGTAATTGCCCTCAATCAGCTGGACGCTGCAAGGGAAATGGGTATTGATATTGATGCTCCAAAGCTCTCCCAGATACTGGGCGTACCTGTTGTACCTACTGTTGCCACCAAGGGAATCGGGCTTGATGAAGTCCTGAAAGAAGCAGTTGACCCGTCCCTTTCTCCAGAAGGTCGAATCCGTGTTCACTATGATAATCATATAACTAATGCTATCAATGATCTTGATGTGGATTTTCCTGATACGGCCTCTGTAATAAAATTGCGTGCTCTTGAAAATGATGCTGATTTTGTACGCATGTGCTGCAGGCCCCATGAAGCAGACCTGCTTCTATCAAAGGCTTCAGAAATGGCTTCAGAAATCGAAGATGCCCACGACATGGCGATTTCAGATACCATGGCAAGAGACCTCTACGGGGAAGCCGGACAGATTGCAGACTCTGTCCTGTCAATTGTGGAAAAGGACACTTCTCTAAAGCATCGTATTGATGACATGCTCACATCTGAATATGTAGGTATCGTGGGTCTTGCAGCGGCTCTTTTACTGACTTTCCTTCTGGTTTTCAGGGTTGGGGGATTTTTGGAGGAGGGAATCGTCCATCTTTTTGAAACCTACCTGATAGCTCCGGTTGAAGCGGAGCTTGCAACAAGCAACCCTATTGTGCGCAATGTAATAATCTATTCCCTGCTGGGCATAGAGGCCGGATTTGCCATTGCAATTCCCTACATAGGGGTTTTTTATATCATTCTCTCTGTTTTCGAGGATTCGGGTTACCTGACCCGAGCAGCCTTCCTGCTGGATAACCTTACTCATAGGATGGGGTTGCATGGCAGGGCAGTAATTCCCCTGGTCCTGGGACTAGGGTGTAATGTACCGGCAATCATGGCTACACGTGCATTGAATACATTGAGAGAGAGGCGGATTGCTTCAACTCTCATAGCCCTTATCCCCTGTTCTGCAAGGACTGTTATTATTCTGGGACTGGTAGGTACCTTTGTGGGTTATTGGGCTGCGGTATCAATCTATGTGTTGGAGATCTTCATAATTTTCATTACCGGCTGGATACTGGGCAGGGGTCTTCCCGGGGAACGGACCGGATTTATAATGGAAATGGGTCCGCTGAGGCATCCTGATGTTGTTTCCACTCTTAAGAAAACCTGGCTCAGGATACGTGAGTTTGTTTACATCGCTTTCCCTCTTCTGATAGTGGGGAGTGCATTACTGGGTGGACTGGATACTCTGGGTATTCTGGATATTTTCGAGAATGCCGTATCTCCTATATCTGTAGGACTTCTGGGTCTGCCTGCTTTTGCTGCCACAGCACTTGTATTCGGTATCCTGCGCAAGGAAATGGCGCTGGAGATTCTGGCGGTGCTTGCGGGTACTGCCAACTTTGCGCTGGTATTGACACCTCTGCAGATGTACGTGTTTGCTATAATCACAACAATATACATCCCATGTGTTGCAACCATTGCAATACTAAAACATGAGCTGGGCACAAAGGATACTGTTATGATTTCAACATTTACGATAGTCCTTGCATTTACCGTGGGCGCATTAGTCTACCAGCTCGGAATGCTCTTGTAAAACAGGTAAAAATCGACAGGTTTTTAAAAACAATCAACGGAGTTAACCTTAATGACACGCATCACTGACCCCCGGAAAAGAAATACAATGTCTGTTTTGCAAGACATTTTTGAAATGAACAATATGAGGGAACCTGTGGGTGAAGAGGTGGATTCATTGCTCGAAACCATGGGCACACATGCCAGTCTTGTAGAGGACGGTGTTTTATTAAAAGAAGCTTTTAATGATACAAACCCCGATTTGCCACTGAGAGTCAACGAAGGAATGTAATTTTACCAATCGGGCGTGAGATTGAGTAGTTCTACTACATCCCGCAGGATGTCTGGATCAAACTCATCATCTATCCTGTAGTCACTTAGTAAGTGGCCTTCCAGGCTAATCCCATCCACGTAACCGTACCAGTAGATAACCATTCCGCTACCGTACAATTCTTCATAACGGGAGAATTGTTTTTCGAGATAGGTCTGATGTTCGGTCTCGTTACCAAATACCGCTTTGCTTTCTACCCAGTTTACCTGCTGGCCTCGTATCTCAACAGGATATGGGAGGAGAAAATCAGGTGTTTTTTCTGCACCTTGTTTTCTCAATTCTTCTTCTGTTAGATATTCGATATTTCTGTATTCAAGCCATCTGGCTACAATCATTTCCCCGAATATTCCCTTTCTGGCCTGAAAAGAGTGGGCTTCAGGTGAAAAATAGAGGTCTGCTTCAAGAGCTTCCTTTATTTCAGCTGCAAGCCGGTTGTCTTCTATTTCATTGAGGTGCTTGAATACGTATTTCTTGGACATCTCCATTTCTTTTAGCAGTGTTGTGGCTATAAGGGTAGGTGGGAACTTGTATTCTTCAGAAAGTTGAATTATGCTGCTACCCATCTTCCATTTTTTGAGCAGCAAAGCACTTTTATTCTGGATGAAATAATAATTTTTCTTGACATGATCAATAATTTTCTGGTGCAGGATGGAAGCTACTACACCTACAGGCTGACAGTAATCCAGGGCCAGTTTTTCGAAGTCTGAAGCATCCCTGACGTTTCGGTGTATCTCATTATATTCAGTTTTGTCCATCCTTGTTCTCCTTCAGGAGACATTTGTCGCATTGTTTGGTTGCACAGTACCTTTTAGCGTACTCCACTATCAGGGCGTGATATTCCTTGTACATTTCCACATCTTTTGGAATATTTTTCTCAAATATTTCCTGCAGCTGGTGGTAATTGCCCTCAATTCCGATACATCGCATTATTCTGGTCGTATACGCATCAATTACAAAACAGGGTTTTCCGGCAGCATATAAGAGGATACTATCTGCGGTTTCAGGTCCGATGCCCTTTAATTCAAGTAAACGCCTGCGTAGTTTTTCTGTTGGAAGTGAAAAAAGTGCTTCTTCTCCATGATGATCAAAATAGCTTGATATCTCCTGTAATCTGCTGGCCTTTTGTCTGTAAAATCCGGTACATCTGACATCCTCTTCAAGTTCCTGCAGATCTATCTCTGCCAGTTTGCCGGCCTCAATCATATTCTTCTGTTTGAGGTTATCGATAGCTTTTTCCACATTGGTCCATTTTGTCTGCTGGGTAAGTATTGCTCCGACTATAACCTCAAAAGGGGTTTCAGCAGGCCACCACTGCTGGGGGCCAAATTCCCGGATGAGTGTGTCATATACAGATTGCAGCATATCTGCGTACATGTTATCTGCTTTATCTGTCTGACCAGAACTCTTCTTCATAATCATCTGGAAGATCAAGTTCCATTGCTTTGTCTATACTTTTCTTTTTTCCTTCTGTGAACATTTCTCTGGTTTTTTCTTCCCCGGCAGCCTTATCTCTTTCTGGTTGTGGTATTTCCTCTGTGGGTTCTCTGGAATCTACCGGTGGTTCTGTCCTGTTCTTTAGTTTTTGCTTCACACGTTGTGCATATTCATCCACTACAGATTCGGAACTCTTTCTCATTTTTGTGGTCTGATTATACCCAACGGAACAGTTTTCATCACCGGTACGCCAATCCACATGGTAGAGGTGACACTTTCTTTTCTTGCACACCTGGGTCCCATCAAGGGGACAGATTTCCGGTAAAGACATACATTACACTCCTCATATAGGTGAATATTAGAGGCTTTTAAGGGTATCGGCTATCAGAGGAGCTATCGATATAATGCTCTGTGGTTTTTCAAGGGTATCAGTGGATATTATCTCCTTGACACCAGCATTGTAAAGACGCACCACAGCATTGCGTGCAAGTACCGGGTGTATACAGGCAACATATATGTCTGCTGCACCCTGCTCTTTAAGCATACGGATGGATTCTGCCATGGTACCACCTGTTGCAATCATATCGTCCAGCAGTATCAGGTCCCTTCCGCTCACATCGATCTCCTTTTCAGCAATCGTTACACTTTCTCCGCTGTGTCTTGTTTTTTCCAGTTGCTCGTAGGGAATGCCTATGTCTGCAGATGCACTTTTTGCAAGTTCGAGGGCACCGGAATCCGGGGAGATTATGAGTGGATCGGTCAGGTTCAGGGAACGTATATGATTTCCAATCAAGTGTGAAGCGTCCAGGTCAAAGGAATCAGCATTGAAATGCTCAAGTATGCTTCTCTCATGTATGTTTACCGTGAAAACCCTGTCAGCATTAATTGTTCTGGCGATTGCGCGCGCACTTACGGGTTCTCCACGATTGAAGACTTTGTCCTGTCTGGAATATCCCATATAGGGTATCACAACGTTGATTGTTGGTGCTTCCTCGCAAGCATCTATTAATTGCAACAGGGCTACATAATCGCTATCTGTAGGTGTACTCTGTATGATAGTAACATCATCGATGCTGTCGTCCTTGATGCGGGTATATAGTTCCCCGTCAGGGAATCTTTTATAATCGCATATTGTGGGAGGCGTATTGAGTTGCTGTGCCACTTTAGAGGCAAGCAATTGGGAAGCTGGTCCGGCTATTATTTTCACATCATTCCCTCGCTTTTTTGATAATGGCTATGAATGTACTGGTGACTTATAAGAATTGGGTATCAGCTTTCTTTTGCTTTATGGATTACCTCAATATCAGTAATCCGGGTATGGGGATAGTTTCCGGTTTCATCCTTCTCAAGTGCCTTGACCATGTCCCATATTGCAAGGAGGGCACAGCTTACGCCTGTAATTGCTTCCATTTCCACGCCGGTCTGTCCTCTGGATTTGACCGATAGATCAACAGTAATTCTGTCTGTACATATCTCAAAATCCATGTCGATACCGGTTATCGGGATCTGGTGGCACATAGGAATGAGCTCCGGTGTCTTTTTGACAGCCATTATGGCTGCAATGCGGGCGGTGGCCAGTACATTGCCCTTTTCGATATCTCCCTTTTGTATTTCTTCAATAGTTTCTTTACAAAGGAATATACTGCCCCGGGCAAGAGCAGTGCGTTTCACTTGACTTTTTTCGGAAACGTCGACCATATGGACATGGCCATCTTTGATGTGAGTGAATTCTCCCACGGATTCGCCTCATTTAATCTATTCTGAGATTCTGGCGCTGCTCATAATCCTCAAGTTTTTCCCCTAGAGCTTTGTGTAGTGTCCGGGCTTCACCAACACTTAATTTGATGATTTCTTCATCTTCTCCGTGGCTGATTATAACTCGCAGCCTGTTCCTTTCAATATCCACTACAATATTCCTGTCTTTTGTGTGCGTCATTTAATTCACCTTTCATTGTTTCATAATGTCTGTAATATGTTCGATCACATCGGTTGCCAGTAATCCATACCCCTTTTTTGCAAAAGCAACATCTCCTGCCTCTCCATTTACAAATGCCCCGCAGCAAGCGGCATTAAACGCATCCGTGCGACAGAACAGGGCACCAACGATTCCCGCGAGCACATCTCCTGTGCCCCCAACAGACATACCGGCATTTCCGCTATCATTTTTTCTTATGTATCTGCCATCAGAAATTATATCGGTTTTTCCCTTAAGGACAGTTATAATTTTATTTTCCCGGGAAAAATCCTGTAACATTTTGGCTCTTGCAGGTAGTTCTTTTTCAACTTCCTTTCCTGTGAGCCTGGCTAATTCCCCGGAATGGGGCGTAAGTATCATTTCACAATTTTCAGGAGGGGGCAGTTGTAATTTATTGAGGGCATCTGCGTCCACAACAATCTTTTTGCATAGGGGCAGGATCTGGTGTACTGCCTGGCTTATTGCTTCTTCGTTACCCAGCCCCATCCCGATAACCACTACATCATGTGTATGAATAAGGTCTTTTAGGATTTCAATATCGTTTGTATGCAGAATGTCAGAGGATAATTTCCTGACAATGAGATTTGGGGAAAATGAGGCAATTGTATCCGACACATTTTCCGGGGTGGCAATGGTCACGATGTCTGCACCGGTGCGCAGGGCAGCCATTGCTGAAAGGGCCGGCGCTCCGGAGTATCTGCCTCCTCCGATTATAAGTACCCTGCCGGACTGTCCTTTATGTGAATCAACATGGCGTTTGAGCAGAGGTTCCAGATCCCCTCTGTTTACAGCATCTTCTGCATCCCCGCAAACGCCGATGTTGACAACTTCGACATCTCCGGTAAATTCGCCCTGGTTTTCGAGTCCTGTTTTCATTCTGTGAAATGTCAGGGTTGTATCTGCCATAACCGTATTCTCACTCTTTCCGGTAGCAGGATCAAGGCCTGAGGGAGTGTCTACTGCAACCACATAGGAGTTGCCGGTATTTATGGCATCTATCAATGTAGCTTCAGGTTCCCTGACAGGTCCCCGGATTCCCGTGCCAAGCAGCCCATCTACAATGACATCCGCTTCTTTGAACCATTGGAAAACATCGGATTGTGTGGAATCCGTAATTTCAGCCAGGTCATCAATACCACAATGTTTCAATAAATTGAAATTTTCCAATGCGTCATTTGTTCTTATGCCGGTTGCTTTTCCCGCCAGGACCACACTAACACTGATATTATCATAATAACTTAGATGGCGGGCGGCAACAAATGCATCGCCGCCATTATTTCCCCTTCCTGCCACGATCAATACATTGTTGTGAGCATCCAGGGATAACACTTTACGTGCAATTGCAGCTCCTGCATTTTCCATAAGCTGTATCCCTTTCAATCCCAGATGTGTGCAGTTTGTGTCTATGGCTTTCATTCTGTCAGGTGTAATTGATTGCATTATTTCCCCTGTTCTTTATTGTTCTTCTGAGTAAATGAAATTTCTGCTGTTTTACCCATTATTCACCGATTTGAGACGAAAACGTCTTAATAGTTAGGGATATTTCATCTTTTACAGGGAGGTATATTCTCATTCCCGCCACACCAAAAGAAAATGAACCTGAAAGGACACGTTTTAAGCCTACCTATCTGATACTCGGAAGTGGAAGTATTGGTTTTGCCACAGCAAAGGCATTGAGGGAATTAGGAAAAGACCTTATCATAGTGGATAAGGACCCGCAAAAAGTTGAAACTCTGCGTGAGGAAGCCTATGAGGCGATAGTGGGTGATATTTCTGAGATTGAAACTCTGCGTGGCCTTAAGACCAAAAAACTATCCGGTGTATTGATTGTCAGTTCAGACAATGAGGCCAATAAACAGGCTCTCAGGAATGTGAAAAAACATTTCCGTCCTTCTCTCTACTGTGTTGCAAGGGCATCAGATGTAATTAATCTGCAGGAAATGGAAGAAATTGGTGCGGATTTTGTGTTCATGCCATCCCGTATAGTATCAAAATCCCTTACAAGATCCCTTGAGCGTGCAGAATCTGTACGAATCGGTAACCAGCTTTCCCAGTGGTTCACCAAAAATACTGGCAAAACCCTTGCTGTAGTGGTTCATGACAACCCTGATCCCGATGCTATATCAGGTGCTCTGGCACTTAAACTCATGGCTGAAAATTATGGCTTAAGTCCCACGATTCTCTATAATGGTGAAATAGGTCATCAGGAGAACAAGGCATTTGTAAACCTGCTGGGTATCAATCTAGAGCATATGGAAGGTCGGGATATATCTGAATTCGATGAGATTGCTCTTGTCGATTGTGCGGTGGCCGGATCAAACAATATGCTTTCAGAAGGAACACACATTGGTGTGGTAATAGACCACCATCCTGTCGGTGATGCTGAAATAGATGCTGATTTTATTGATATTCGCCCCAATGTGGGGGCTTCTGCTACTATTATGACCAAGTACCTGCAGGAATTGAATATAGATATCAGCAGTGAAATTGCCACAGCTCTGCTGTACGGCATTCGTACCGATACGCTGGATTTTAAACGCAACACCGATCCCAATGATCTTTCAGCTGCTTCTTTCCTTTACCCGATGGCCGACCATGAAGTTCTGGATCAGCTTGAAAGGCCGTCTATGTCCATCGAAACCCTTGATGTGCTCGGCCAGGCTATCAAGAACCGGCAGGTAGTTGGTAGTTACCTGCTCTCCAATGTGGGAAACATCCGGGACAGGGATGCCCTTCCTCAGGCAGCCGATTACTTACTCAATCTTGAGGGTATATTTACCTCAATAGTATTTGGTGTAAGTGATGATGTTATCTATATTTCAGGACGCAGCAATGATATCCGTGTCAATTTGGGTACCATCCTGAAAAAGGCCTTTGGTGAGGGTTCTGCCGGTGGTCATTCCACAGCTGCAGGTGCACAGATCGCTCTGGGGGTTTTCAGTGATATAAAGGACCGTCAGACTTTACTGAAACTTGTGGATGAAGCAGTCGTTAAGAAATTCCTCAAGGCTGTTGGGGTAGAGGAAGTGGATGAATAAGATCTGAATGAAAGAAAAAGAATATCGCTCACTTATTTTGAAGGATCTGGAAAAGCAGGTCCTGGACTCTAGTTCTATATCTATTCATGATCTGGTCGTGGAAATAGCCTGTACCGGTTTCAGATGCAGTGGGTGTGGCAGGTGCTGCACGTTTTCCACAGGAGATAACAGCGTACTGCTAACCTATTTTGATATTGGCAACTTGAAAAAAAGTGGCAATATAGATACTATTGAACCGACGGTAGCAGAAGAAAATATGTTTCTGGCAGATACTGAAGGTAATGTACATACATTTGGTTGGAGGCTTAAAAGGAAAACAAATGGAGAGTGTGTCTTTCTGGGTGATGCCGGATGTACCATATATCCCTTCAGGCCCCTTCTCTGCAGGACCTACCCTTTCTATATCGCAGAAGGCAAGATGGAAATTTCTGAATGTGGTGGTAAGGGTGGTTTTTTACCCTTTTATCATGCGCGCAGGCTTGCAAATGAAGTGTTACAACGCTATATTATTGAACTTCGGGATACTCTGATGACCTATAGGCACTTTAATGAGGGATTATTATTTCTGGTATCCCGGCCTGCTGCTGATTATAAAATGATTGTACATGATAGCAGGGGTAAATGGAAACCCGATGAAATATGATTCTATCGATTGGTTTATTAATTATATCACACATTATTTTTGCTGATTATCATGTCTGCCAATGACTCTCATCCAATGACAATTTCAGAAAAGATATTTTCCCGGGCATCGGGCAAGGAAGTCAAAGCCGGGGACTTTGTCCTTGCTAATATTGACCTTGCAATGACCCATGACATCACCGGTCCACTGGCTGTAGATGGTTTCTATGAAATCATGAAAGGCAGGGAAGAGAAAAAAGTGTGGGATCCCAGCAAGATTGTAATCCTGTTTGACCATCAGGTTCCGGCCGATTCTCTCCATGCAGCAAAGAATCACATTATGCTGCGTGAGTTTGCAAAGGAACAGAATATTCTCAATTATGACGTTTATGAAGGGGTCTGTCATCAGGTGGTGCCGGAAAAGGGACATGTGAAACCCGGCGATTTAGTAGTAGGTTCGGATTCACATACATGTGCCTATGGTTCTCTGGGTGCTTTTTCCACCGGTGTTGGCTCGACTGATATGGCTGCTGTGCTTGCTTCAGGCAAACTCTGGTTCCGCGTTCCCCAGACCATTCGTTTTGAGGTTGAAGGAAAACTACCCGAGAGGGTTTATTCCAAGGACCTCATCCTACACCTGATAGGCGATGTGGGTGTTGAGGGTGCAAGATACATGGCTGCCGAATATGCAGGCTCGACAGTACGTTCCCTTTCTATCTCCGAAAGGATGACCATGTCCAATATGGCTATAGAGATGGGAGGAAAGGCAGGTATAATCGAACCGGATGTTGTTACCGAAAAATATCTTCAGGAAAGGATTCCCGGATATAAGCTTGATCCATATTGGGCTTCCGATGGCGGTGCAGACTATCTGGATGTCCGTCACTACGATGTATCGAACCTGGAGCCACAGCTTGCCTGTCCTCACAATGTTGATAATGTAAAGCCCGTTTCCGAAGTAGAAGGAACAAAAGTGGATCAGGTATTTGTGGGCTCCTGTACCAACGGCAGGTTCGAAGACCTTGAAATTGTTGCCAATATGATGGGTGATGAACCTGTTGCAGAGGGTGTAAGGCTTCTGATCATCCCTGCTTCAAGGACTGAATACATGAAAGCCCTCAGGGCCGGCTATATAGAACAGTTCATGGAAGCCGGTGCAATTGTGGAGTCTGCATGTTGTGGACCGTGCATGGGTGGCTCGTTTGGTCTTCTGGGTGACGGTGAAGTTGGACTGGCAACTTCCAACAGGAATTTCCGTGGCAGGGAAGGAAGTGCTGAATCCTTTGTATATCTGGGTTCCCCTGCTACAGCCGCAGCTGCTGCATTGACAGGTGAAATAACCGATCCAAGAAAAATATAAGTAAGCAGTAGACGGGAGACCACAAAAAATATATTTGCCAATGTTAATTGGATGATAAGACGTTGGCTGAAAAGCTAAAAAGGTATCCCGTCATATTGGTTTTTCTTCCAACGTCATCCTATTTATTTTCTGAAAAGATATTTTATGACGTCTATCGGGCTCAGTATCCCAATTGGCCTGTAGGACGCACCGACTTTATCCTCTGACATTACTATCAGGCGATGTATGTGTTTTTCAGCCATCTGTTTTGCCGCATCCTTTAGTTTCATACCCGGATTCACGGTTTCAACAGATGATGCCATAAGGTCCTCTATTGAAGCAATCTCCCAGTTTTTGTCTCCGAGTCTGGAGAGAATATCCATTTCGGAAACAAATCCAAAGGTTTCACCATTTTCGTCAACTGCTACAACAGCAGAAACATCACGATTTGCCATTGTTTCTGCAACCTCTGCTGCGGTTGCATCCATTGGCACTGTAACCACTCCTCTGCTCATTGCATCTTTTACCTGCATATTTTCCCCTATCATTTTTCTGACTCCTTGGAAAGGTATCATTTACCTCTTCCTCATTTAATTTATTTTTTGCAAGCATATATAGGCATTGGCTGTTTAAGGAGGGAAAATCATATAATACCATATATCCTTTGGAAAACTTGTATTCCTTTCTTCAGGGAGTGATTATCAATGAGTTCAATTTCAGTTCTAGAAGATGTATATGATGTTATAGAAGATCGCAAAGAAAACGCAGTTGAGGGTTCTTATGTATGTTCTCTCCTGAAACACAACAAGGGAATGGATAAGATTCTGGAAAAAATAGGCGAAGAGTCCACCGAAGTAATCCTTGCAGCAAAAAATGGACAGAAGGACAGGATTATTGAGGAATCCTGCGATTTGTTTTTCCACATGCTGGTCATGCTTTCAGCCAACAATATTACCCTGGATGAGATATCTGCTGAGATGAAAGGCAGACGGCACTGACATCTCAGTAAACGGCAAGTTCGTGGAGTACATCGGTTTTTGATAACAGGCCTGCTGGCTCGTCGTTGAGTGTTACCACAAGTCTTCCGATATCGTACTTATTGAAAATCTGGACTGCATCACTGAGAGAAGAATTTCCGTTAATGGTGATCAGTTCCTTTGTCATAATGTCTTTGACTTTAAGGGTCATTTTTCCGCTCGCAAGAGCTTCTCCGATGTCTGTGAACGTCACAATCCCGACCATCTTACCGTTATCTTCCACAGGTGCACCATGTATATTGTTGCTTACCAGTATACGAGCAGCCTCCTGGATGGTTGAATTAACACTCACATAAATTGGCTGGTGAGTTATGTAATGTTTGACGGATTTTTTGGGTAGTGAAACCATTTCGTTTATTGAGAAAAGAAGGGAATTTTCAGTATCATCCCTGCCTACAATTTCCCCGCGGACTGTCAGCCTGTTTACAGGTGTCGGGCCTACCTGTACCTGATCTCCTTCGAGGAAATTGCGTACATTGCCTATTACTTTGATTCTGCCATTGCAAAGTTCGGGATGCCTGACAGTTGTGAATATAATCTCAGCAGCTGTAGCTCCCTGTACAAGTTCCCCGTTACGATAGATGGGCACAATTGCTTCATGTTCCATGGATGTGACACAAAGAGCTTCATAGGCGGTACCTGTGGCACGGTACCCTCCTTTTGGACCAGGTACTCCTTCTACGAGTCCGAGCATTTTCAGAGACTGCATCTGGTTGCGGACAGTTCCTGGATTACGGTCAATCAGATCGGCGATCTCTTCCCCTTTAACAGCCGAATCTTTCTGACGTTGTAAGTTTATCAATGCAATTAGTATTTCTTTCTGAATTGGAGTAAGTTCCATGATGACCACCGTTTTATAATAAGAAATAATCAAAAGCTGTATTTATAAATAGTGTTTTTGCAGAATAAAGACTATATATCTTACTTGTGTTTGTCGCAATCGGAAGGTAATCACATCATGATATTTGAGAAGATTAGTACAGTACCTACAGAAGATGAACTTGTGGACAAGGCTTTCAGGCGGGCCAGTCGTGCAAATGCAGGTAAGGAGAGAAAAGGTAGGGAGGCTGCTCTGAAAGCAGATGAATCAATGGTACTTACTGCAGGTAACATCCTGACTGATAATCTCTCCAACATTGTGAGGAGGTTTCCCAGTTTTGAAACCATCCCTCCTTTTTATTATGAACTGGCCCAGATTCTTGTGGATGTCGACAGGATGAGGCAATCCTTATCGCGGCTTGACTGGGCATCCTATAAGATCCATGATCTCTCCAGGGAATATGTCCAGAAAATGAGGGGTGCCTCTTCATCACCACAGGTGAGAAAAGAAGCTTTTGGCAGGATGGCTTCTGTCATTTCATCCATAAAGAAGGACCTTTTATATCTGAATGAAGCCCGAAACAAGCTTCGCAAGTTGCCGGATGTGAGGGAAGAACCCACAATAGTTGTGGCCGGGTATCCCAATGTGGGTAAGTCGAGTTTTGTGGCTGCTGTCACCGATGCAAGACCGGAGGTTGCTTCGTATCCCTTTACAACCAAGGGTGTTACGATTGGTCACTTTATGCGAGGGTATAACCGCTATCAGGTAATTGACACTCCCGGTCTGCTCGATCGCCCGATGTCGGATCGCAACGAAGTGGAAATGCAGGCTATTACTGCTCTGAAATATCTTGATGCAGTGGTAATTTTCATCCTTGATCCCAGTGAAACCTGTGGCTATGAAATATCCCAGCAGGTAAAATTGCTTGATGATGTACGGAATAATTTTGGATTGCCTGTGCTGGTAGCTGCAAATAAATTGGATCTTTTTGAAAACAATACGGTTAAAGTGGATATTGAAATGTCCACACTCTCCGGTGAAGGAATAGATGAGGCGCTTTCATTGTTACTCGAGCGCCTGGAAGAATAATTTAAAGTGTCTCTTTCATAATTTCCATTGCTTTTTTTATGTTTTGCATGGAGGTGGCATATGATATTCGCATATGCCCTGTACCACCTTCGCCGAATGCTTCACCCGGCACAACCACCACTCCTTTTGAGATAAGTTGCTGGGCGTATTCAGGTTCGACTTCGGGGAATGCATAAAATGCACCCGCGGGCTTGTGGCATTTGATACCCATATCATTGAGCCCTTCTAGGAGAACATCCCTGCGCTTTTTGAATTCTTCGCGCATATGTACAACCGGGTCAAGTGGTCCCTGAATGGCCTCAAGGGCAGCCCTCTGGGATATGGAACATGCACATGCCTGTACATATTGATGAACTTTTAACATTTGCTGGATATATTCTGAAGAAGCGGTTACGTATCCCAGTCTCCAGCCGGTCATCGCATAGGTCTTTGAAGTTGCATTCACGGTAATTACATTATCAGAATACCGGGCAGGACTGACATGTTCTCCTTCATAGATGAAATGTTCATAGACCTCATCAGAAATCAGTGCCAGGTTGTAATCATCTGCAATCTCGGCAAAACCTTTCATGTCCTTTTCCGTCTGGACCGCTCCTGTGGGGTTGGAGGGGGAATTCACGATAAAAGCTTTGGTTTTTGATGTGATCTTTTCCATCACATCTTCAGGTTGCATTCTCAGGTCATCGGACAGGGGCACACCGATACTTTTCCCTCCCATGATTCCTGTAAGGGATGAATATGATACGAAACCAGGATCTGCAAGAAGAACTTCATCACCCTGGTTTACCAATGATGCAAGTGCGATTTCCAGGCCCTCTGAGGCACCGGATGTTACGATTATATCATCTGGTGTGGTTGCAATTGAATTTTCTTCCCGGAACTTTTTGCTCAGTGCCTCCCTGAGTTCTATGGTGCCGGGTCCAAGGGTATAGCCTGTAAATCCTTCGTTTATGGCATCGATTGCACCCTTTTTGACATGTTCGGGTGTGTCGAAATCCGGCTGGCCCAATCCCAGATTGATGGCATCCGATCCGGCCGCTTCGAATATCTTGCGGATGCCGGATATATCAATTTCATGTACTCTCTGCGAGAATTTCCCGGCAAACATGTTTCACTCCAGTTTGGTGTGGCGCGATTTAAGGTCAGCTTCTGATGCACCTGTGATAAAGATCAATTCTGCAACAAGGGCATCAAGGAATACAAGGGAAGAAATTTCAAAAGAGGTGCCCAGGGGTGTGAGGTGGGAATATTCTCCTCTCATATGTCTTTCAAGGTAGCCACCGGCATCTTCCTTGCTGCGTCCATGTATTTCCAGGGTTGCATCTGATATATGGCCAAGTGTGGAATCCCTGTTGGAGGTTACTGTTATCAGGGTTGCTCCTATATCCTTTGCAATTCTTCCCAGGTCGGATACTGAACGTGTTTCACCTGATCCGGATATGGCAATTACTACATCGTTTTTGTGTACCGCAGGGGTTGTGGATTCTCCTACGACATAACTTTTAAATCCCAGGTGCATAAGGCGCATGGCAAAAGCTTTCCCAACAAGGCCGGATCTCCCCGCTCCCATTATAAAAATGGAATCTGCATCCATTATATACTCAATGGTTTTTTTGATACTTTCCTTGTCAAGCCTCTGTGCTATGTTCTTTATGTGGTCGGCCATCAATTCCATGGATAATGTGAGGTGTTCACATTCATTACAGGTATTCATATTCCTTATTTCTCCTGTTTTTCTTTACTGTTATCCTTGTAATTTATGTTTTTTACTTTCCAGTCATCAATTTCTTTGAGATTCTCTGTTAATCGGGTGATGTCGGAATCGTCCCCGTTCCAGTATATATCTATTTTTACATCTCTCTGCTGCAATTTTCTGACGATATGTTCTGCAAAAAAGAAAAGGGCTTTTTTGTTATAGAAGGGGATGTGGAATGTAGCTCTGTAACCACCTTCACATTTAGCATAGGATACCAATATATAGCCGTGACTTTCATATTCTGTTATTTTCTCAAAAGGACAAACGATCTCCACTTCATGGACAGCGGATTTATCAATCCGGGAAATAGAAATAAGGATTCTCCCAACCACTACTTCAGGAGTCTGCCTGCCAAACCACACCGATATTTTTCCATAGGTACAAATGACATTGACGTCATCTCTTCCCATTTCATAAGATGAAATGGATTGGTTGATGGTATTTCCCTTTATGTCTCTTTCTATGGATTCCATAGTTTAAACAACGCTTATCTGTTTGAGGAAACCAATGCTGTAATCATATCCCTGTCTTTCTTAAGGGTCTTGAGCTGATCGGCCGGACCAATAAGGGTCAGTCTGCCTTTTGGACCTTTGTTGAAAAGTTTTCCCAAAAAAGACTTTGTTTCATGGGCTGGATATGTCTCCATTTCGATACCTGAGAATTCATCAGGTGCTATTTGTGTCATTGTCATCTCGATAAGGTTGGCTTCCTCTTCAGGACTGAGTCCTCTTTCAAGTACAAGGATTTTGCCGTTTTTGACTTCATCAATGATGAAACGAACCTTTTCCACAGGGCTCATCCTTGCAAGACGATCCTCTGAAAGTAAATCCATTTGAATACCCTGCATTTCAAATCACCCAAATCTCTTTGCAATTTCCTCATAAAGAGTATCAATGTTCTTTCCTTCAAGGGCAGATATGGCAACGAGTGGATGCTGGGGGAACGCTTCCCTTATTGTTGAAGGCGATGAATCTTCACGATCGATCTTGTTGGCAGCGATTAAGAGCGGAAGACCACGAGCTTCCATATTTCCTATGACAGTGACATTTACCTGTGTAAACGGGTCCTCGGTTGCATCCATTACAAGGATTATACCGTCAAGGTTTTCCAGCCATTTGACCGCTTCAATAACTCCTTCGGTGGCTTCTTTTGCTCTGCGTTTAGATTCTGCTTCACTCATCCCCTGCTCCATGAATTCATGGAAATCTATCTTTGTGGCAAGACCGGGAGTATCTATAATATCAAGTGACAGTGAATTACCATTGCCTTTGATAGTTACTCCTTCTCTCCTCCTGGCACGACGTGTTTCGTGTGCGACATTGGATACTGATCCCATAGCATCTCCTGTCCAGTCACGAAGTATGCGGTTTGCAAGGGTGGTCTTGCCTGCATTTGGGGGTCCATAAATGCCAATCCTTGCACTTTTTTTATTGAGCATTTTCTTCAGGAAACCTGTGAAGTTTCTTTTCAATGATCTTATTACTCCCATCTATTTCCTCCATTTATAATGTGGGAATTGTCCTCTTGGTTTCTGATATTATCATTATATAAATAAGCGTCTGTTTTTCAATTCAGGCACTTTCCTCTGTAGTGGCGATGGACATATTTATAGCAGTCTCAGCAATATTTGTCCCATATTCTGCTGTCCTCTCTATACTATCGGCCACGGTTCCCAGCCCGACCACAGTCCCTACATCTTTTAGTTTCATAAAGGATGCATTGAGTTTGTCAATATCGGTTTTTATGTGCTGTATGTTATCAATGGTTTTATTCGCCAGTTTCACATCACAACCATAAAGGGCATCAATTGCCGCTTCCACAGTGCTGCGTGCATCCTCGCTCGCCTTTTCTATAGGTTCCATTATTTCTTCGGGAACAGGCCCTTGCAGTTTTCTGGTAACTCCTGCGATTCTGTGGGCATGGTCTGCAATCCTTTCCAGGGAACTTGCAACAAGTCGGAAATCATGATATTCATCAATGGATGTCTCTGTGGTATCGGCAAGACGTGTACCTCTGAACAGGGAGCGGAACTGCTTTGAGATAAGCAAAAACAATCTGTCCACTTCATCATCCCTGAGCATTACATCAAGTGCAAGGTCTTTTTCACCGGTCCTGAGGGACTGGATGGCGTCCTTGTGCATAGAAGTGGAAATAAGGTACATCCTGCGGATACTTTTTTTGATGGAAACTTCTTCAGGGTTGAGTAAATCCTGTATGAGGACACTTTTGGAAGTTTCCTCGATGATTTCAGGGCCGATCAATTTGTGGCAAACTTCACGTATTATTTTTTTCTGTTCGGCAAGTATTCTTGGGGAAACAAGTTCGATAAGATCATAACCGGCAACATAGGCGGCAATTATGTTACGTATCAGGCCTTCTCCCTTGTAATTGGTGATTTCCATCTTACGTTTTTTGGGTTTTGTTGTGGTATCCAGAGTGGCTATATTAAGGGACCCATCAGGTTGGTTTCTGACGGATACTCTGGAGCCGGCTTCAACTCCCATTCTCTGTGCCCAGGGTTTTGGGAGGGAGATAATGTATGTAGAACCTCCGGTTTGCTGTACTTTTCTTGTTTCTATATCCATCCCTCTATTTATTCGTCATCACTATATATGCGTATATAGATGGATTCATTGTATATATGTCCATCGTATATATTTTTCATTCAATAGATTCTCTGTACCCGTATTTTCCAATAAGAGGTACAAAAATGACGCTGCCAAGGTTTCCCTCTGTGAAAGTCCCGCCATCAAGTTTGTGGACAAGAATCAGGTTTTGCATGTATTTGCCAACAGGAATAACCATGATTCCGCCAGCTGAAAGTTGCTCTTTGAGAGGTTGAGGAATTGATGGAGCTGCAGAGGTTACGCATATACGTTCATATGGGGCCTGTGGGGGATAACCGAGGGTGCCGTCGCCTTCGATGACCGTAACATTTGCGTAACCCGCGTTTTTAAGGTTAATTTCGGCAAACTGCTTTAAAAAAGAGATTCTTTCAATGCTGTATATATGCCCCTCTTTGCCTACCATTTCGGCCATCACAGCAGCATTGTATCCGGAACCGGCCCCGATTTCAAGTATCTTCATGCCTTTCTCTATATTCAGGACATCACACATTATGGCTACCATATGTGGTGCTGAAATCGTTTGCCTGTTCCCTATGGGTAAGGGGGAGTCAATATATGCAGAATTCTTAAGATCTTCGGAAACAAAAAGGTGCCTGGGAACTTTCCCCATAGCTTCAAGCACCTGATTTCCGATTCCTTCTTCTCTGATCTGTTTTACCAGTTCCTTACGTTTCTCTTCATACTCCAAGCGGTCCTGCCCCCTCCCCATCCTTTCTTATAGGCCACCCTGCCGAAGATTCTTTTTATATATTTGGCCTCAACTTTGTCTCCCCTTTTAAACCTGAATTTTCCCCCACGTATCTTTATTCTTGTGATCCTGAAGCGTTCTCCTCCCGCTTCGTATTCCAGGCCGACTTCAAATAGTTCTTCTCCTGATACTCTTTTTGTGTAGGGGTTGGTATTTCCTATGGATTGTACGGATATTTTTACATCGACTTCATCAATTGCACGTGCCCAGATGGTTTCAACATCTGCAATCTTTGCGTATTCTTCACGTTTTGTGGGTGTTTCGATGGAAGTGATCTGTATGGGATATACGTCTTCACCGTTTTGGTCTTCCACAACCAATTCTTCGTTTGTTGTGACAACCTGTGTCTCTTCAAAAAGTGCATTTGTCTTGAAAGATTCATCCCCTCTACTGATAATTATTCTTACCGGGATGGTCTTCTCTGTCTCTATCTCTGTGGGATGTACATCACCGCAAATCTGGCACCGGACAAGCATATTCTGTCCATCCTTCAGTATGTCGTGCCACACGAATTCCTGTGGTGAGCATGCAGGGCATGTGGTCTCGATCTCTTCACTCATAATCGCCAGTTAGGTTTGAGGGTATATATCTAATTGATGCTTATTGGATATTGCCGGCTGCATGGGCGGCTATGAATTCCCTCAGTAGTTTTGCACCGAGTAGGGATGTCTGTCCCCTGTCATAGTCCGGAGCAATTTCCATAATATCAAAACCAACTGTGTGTGGGGCAAAAGCATGTATCAGGTCCCTGACCTGCCAGGGATCAAGACCAAAGGGTTCAGGAGTACCTGTTGCCGGGGCATAAGCAGGGTCCAGACAGTCCATGTCCAGGGAAAGGTAGAACTGTGAGGTTCCTATTTCTTTCATAACCTTTGTAGCAAGTTTTTTGGCAGAGTATTCTTTTACATTTTCCGGAGTGTAATAGGATATGTTATTATCTTTTGCAAAATCCCATTCTTCCCGGGGTCCGCTTCTTGTTCCAATGCATGCATACCTGTCGGTGGCCTCTTCTAAGATATGCCGGCTGACGCACGCATGGTTGTTTTTCACTCCACCAAACTCTTCCCGCAGGTCAAAATGTGCATCCAATACGATCACACCAATGTTATCAGTGTCTTTTGCACAGGCTTTAACAGTGGAAAGGGTAAGGGAGTGTTCCCCGCCCATCATTATAGGAATCTTTTTATTTTTTACTATGTCTCTGGTATCATAGTAAAGGTCCCTGAGAGTTTCATCAACGGAAGAATAAACTTCAAGATTGCCTGCATCATGAATCGGGATGGATGCAAGGTCAATATCAAAAAAAGAATTGTAACTTTCAAAATTTTCAGATGCCTGTCTCATAGCGTCCGGAGCCCTGCGGCTTCCCGGCCTGTAAGAGGAAGTCCCGTCAAAAGGGACTCCGAATATAACATATTTTGCAGCCCCGTAATCCCGCAGGGCATCCATCATAAGGGGCTGGTAGAACATTTTATTATTTAACGAAGGTCAATCTTCATTTTGCCCATTGCGGTTATGTATGAAATATCTCCTCCTTCGTTCACCCTATCCTTGTATTCATCAGGGATCTGCATTTCGAAGGTGGAGTAGTCTTCCATGTCCATGAGCTGGGCGATGTCTCCTGAAACGGAAAGAACCTGTGCACTTTTCCTTTCGACAATAGGCACAAAGGTTTTTGAGGAAACAGAGCTTACGATTGAACGTTTTTGTCCATCAAAAATACCAACTGCATCAATTCTTGCTTTAGCAGAACCGTGTTTTCCGGGTTTGGATTTTGACAGGCCCTTGATAATGCATGGTTCGTCATCGATAATTACGTATTTACCTTCCTTGAGTTCCTTTACTTCAACCTGTTGTTTCATGTGATTATACTCCTTTGATAAATTATGAACATTTGATAGTCAGGGGTATAATTTTCGGTTCCCTTATATCAACTTAACGAACTGATTCATCGTAATCAATGGCTTTTTCCATTTCCAGTAATTTTTTCTTTAATTCTTTGCCACCGGCATAGCCACCTATGCTATTTTTAGCAACTACTCTGTGGCAGGGAATTACCAGTGGATAGGGATTTTTATTAAGCACACGGCCGACTGCCCGGCTTGCTTTGCTTTTACCAATGTCTTCTGCCAGTTGCCCATAGGTGCGTGTTTGTCCGTAAGGGATTTTACGGGTGGCTTCCAGGACTTCCCTCTGGAACTTTGTAAGATGCGTAAGGTCCAGATCGTATTTCATGAAATCCACATACTCGCCTGCGAGATATCTCATTATATCATAGCAAAGGTTTTGCATATTCATTTTTTGCTTTCAAAAACATCCTTCTCGATTTGTTTGCGCTGCTTGCGCATTTTTCTCCAGCCGATGCCGTGGTATCCGATTATGGTTACGATTACTATGAGTGCACCTATCAGGTAGGGTAAAGTTGATTTCAGGAGAAGGGGATTGATGTTGTCACGTTGTTCATAACTGGGATACATGATATCCGAGCGGTCAGTACTGTGGCCCAGTCCCAGGGCATGTCCTACCTCATGCTTGGATACCTCCTGCATGTTTGCATCGCCATATTGTACCCATGAAAACCCCTGGTAATTTCCGACCTCCAGCACGATTTCAGCATGCAGGTATTTGTTCCCGGTAATGGTGGGTCTACAGTATCCGGCCACTCCTTCATCGGCTCCTTCGACCTTTTCAAGATTTTCCACCCACCGAACATTTATGTCAGCGTCAGGATTGTCGATGATTCTGAACACAGGCTGGTAACTGAGGGCTCCGTTGCCACCCTTTTCCCAGTAATCCAGGGCAATTTCTACCTGTTCTCTGTAGGTGGGGCTGTAGTGTTCAGGCGTATCCTTATCATCTATATATACTGTTATGGGGCTGTGTTCCCAGGGGTCGTCTGATATTTTTTCAATATTTGCAAGGGAGGTACCGGTGAATAATATCATAATGGCAAGTAGTACAAAAAGGATTTTTTTAGCCGGCTTTTTCATGCCAATCAATAATCCTCCATCAAAAATAAAGATTGCCCGGGGTACAATTATATTTTAATAGGAGCAGAATTATTTTCTTCCTATGTTTAAAAAGTCATTGATCTTGATCGTTACCCTTCTTATACTCATTTCGTGTGGGTGTCTTTCTTCGGATGAGAACCGGATTGTGAACTCGACTACAACGGTTGTCAAAGTGATAGATGGGGATACTTTCGTGACGGATTCCGGGGAGAAAGTGAGACTTATCGGGATAGATTCACCGGAGATAGATGAATCCTATTATGCCGAGGCAAAAGATTATTTGTCCACCCGGGTGGAAGGTAAGCAGGTTTTGCTGGAAGGGGATAGCAGTAACCGGGATACTTATGACCGTTTATTGAGATATGTTTGGCTTGACGGTGAACTGGTAAACAGGGAGCTTGTGGAAGAAGGTCTGGCTCTGTCCAAAACCTATGAGCCCGATATAAAATATCAGCATATTTTCAACGATGCACAACAACGGGCAAGAAATGAGCAGGTGGGAATCTGGTCCTATCTGGCAAATAGTGACACAGCAGTAATCTTTTACCTGGAAGCAGATAACTATGTAGGCCAGGTGAGAACTGTCGAGGGTACAGTGTTATCAACGGCCAAAAATGAAGAGGATGGTATAATCTATCTAAATTTCCATGACCCTTATAAAGGCTACTTCACTGTAATTATATGGCAGGACAGCTGGTCAAACTTTCCCCAATCTCCTGATGCTTACTATGACGGTAAAAATGTGCTTGTGACAGGCAAGATCATAGATTACAAGGGTACACCAGAGATTGAGGTGAGTGATGGTTCACAGATTGAAATTGTGGGATGAATTCTAAGATTGCTGTTTGTCGTTGGAATTAGGATTGATTTATCGTTGAGAATGTAGCATCATAATTATCCTTCATGCTATTAACATAGCCAGACTGCAATTTCGGACGAAAAATATTAATCGGCTTCTCTCGCTTTATCCAGTATGGAAAACAAACTGGCAGTGGTCTTTGACAGTGCGGGAACATTGTTACATATGTATCGTGTTGCCAGGGATATGTCCAACGGGATGATGCTGGAAGATGTAGAAAGCACGATGCTTGTGGCAGGTCGCAAAGGCAGGGCACTTGTAGTGATCCATGCCGATATGGAGAGGATACTGGAGTCACAACCCCGCCGGTTACTTTCGGATTTCATGGAAAAAGAACACGTAGAGCTGGATGTGAGTTGTTCCAACGGGGAGGTTTCCCCGTCCGATATTTCTAAAATAGTAAAGCAAAGCGATGTGGTGCTCGGGGATGTTCAGGAAGTATTTTGCAGGGTAAAGACCCGTTGTCCCAATATATTTTACCTGGCGTGTGGCTTGATAGTAGATATTGTTGAGCAGTCAGTAACCTATGTGGTTAGTACTGGGGGCCGCCTTTATCCTGAAAGCAGGGACACTTTGCAAACTCTTCATCAAAGGGGAGCGGGGCTCTATATTGCCTCAGGAGATAGCATGAAAAACCTCAGCAGGCTCTCTCACTGCATTGGTGTTCCTATTGATGGGGTTTTTGATATCGCCTCTACATTTGACAAGGAAAGAATAGTTCAGGATCTAAAAAAGAAGTACAATAAAGTCATTATGGTAGGGGATGGAATGAACGATATGCTGGCATTAAGATCGGCCGATTTAGGAATTCTTACAGTTCAACAGGGTGACTCCCGACCTTCCAGATTGCAGGAATCTGCCGATGTTGTGGTAGGTAATATTGCCGAGGTTGTCAGGTTTGCAGATGAGATAATTTCATCTTAACACTAGCGTAAGCCGGTTTTAAAAAGTTAACAGCGAAATAATTATGCGTTACGTTTATGTAGTGTTCAATGTAATCCAGATATAAAATACCAGATTTAAATTTTTGGTTATGTTGGGCCTGCTCTCAGGTTTATGGTTTTGTGCATACCGTGCAAAACGTTAAGTACATTTACTGTATAACCTCTAAACAGGTCTGATATTATCCATTTTGGAGGTACTCAAATGTCATTATTCATCGAGATCAAAGACCTTACCATCTCTTTCAATGGTGCAGCGGTCTTAAAGAATATCAATCTCAACATAAATGAAGGTGAAGTTGTCGGAATCCTGGGAAAAAGCGGTTCCGGTAAAACGGTATTGATGCATGCGCTTCGTGGTGCCGAGGAATTAAATGAAATCACAGGTTCAATAATTTATCACGTTGCACGCTGTGCAAAATGTGGTTATATAGAGCCGCCCAGTATGGTGGGGAAGGCCTGTTCACACTGCGAAAACAGTAACTTTGAAGCGTTCGAAGCGGATTTTGCAAAACTTGGCATTCATAATAACGAACGCAGAGCAGTATCCCGAAGGGTTGCGATTATGCTCCAGAGGACCTTTGCCCTTTATGGAGATGACAGGGTAATTGCCAATGTAGTAAATTCCCTGACAGAAATTGGTTATAGTGGCCCCGATGCAATGGAACGTGCCGTAGAACTGCTGGAGGAGGTTCGTCTCTCCCACAGGATGATGCATGTGGCCCGTGATTTAAGCGGTGGGGAGAAACAGAGGGTAGTTCTTGCGCGCCAGCTTGTGAGAAATCCCATGCTGCTGCTTGCCGACGAACCGACAGGAACCCTGGACCCCAGGACAGCAAAAGTGGTACATGATGTTGTAGAGGATACGGTTTCCTCCCACAACATGACAATGATAATCACCTCCCACTGGTCAGATGTCATTGAAGACCTCGCTGACAGGGCAATTATCCTTGAGGAAGGGGAAATTGTATGTGAGGGTGATGCATGTGATGTCTCCCGCGACTTTATGAAAATGGTCACTGACATTGGTGAATGGGAAAAAGGCAATGTAGGCGAGGATATCATCAGAGTGGAGGACCTTGTGAAAAAATACATCTCCGTTTCAAGGGGTGTGGTCTATGCTGTAGGCGGTGTGAGTTTTAATGTGAAGGAAGGTGAGATATTCGGGCTTGCAGGTACCAGTGGTGCAGGGAAGACAACTACTTCTGAAATGCTCATGGGCAATGTGCAACCAACAAGCGGGGCAGTGCATGTTCGCGTTGGTGATGAGTGGGTGAATATGAGGGAACCCGGAGCTGACAACAGAGGTCGTGCAGTTCGCTACATGGGTATACTGCATCAGGAATATGGTCTGTACACACACAGGACAATCATCGATAACCTGACCGAATCCATCGGGATTGATCTTCCCTACGAACTTGCTACCAGGAAGGCTATCAACACTCTTGTGACAACCGGCTTTACTGAAAATAAGGCCAAATCCATTCTTCCTAAGATGGCCGATGAGATAAGTGAAGGGGAGAGGCACAGGGTTGCTCTGGCCCAGATTTTAATGAAAGAACCAAATATCATTTTAATGGATGAGCCTACCGGTACAATGGATCCGATCACAAGGACCGAGGTAACCAAATCTATCCTGAAGGCAAGGGAAGAGATGGGTAATACATTTGTGATCGTGTCTCATGATATGGATTTCCTGACTGATATCTGTGACCGTGTAGCACTAATGAGGGACTCAAAGATAGTTGATATCGGAGAACCGGAAACCGTTCTTTCCCAGCTTACTGAAAAGGAACTTGAAGAAGTTCCTTAACAGTAACTTTATTGCTAAGTGCTCTCTATGTAGTGATTGGAGGAATTAGGGACGATTCAAGTACTTGTCAACGGTGAGAAGTTCTCTCTCCCGGATGGTGCTACCGTACAGAAAGCCATCGATGCAGCAGATGCGCCATACAAAAAAGGTGCATCCGTGGGCATTCTTAAAAAGTCGGAAAGTGTCCGTTCTGAAAGTGTAAAAGAGTATCGTGTCAAGACCACAAAAGGAGAATTACGTCTTGAAATAATTGATTCTTCTTCGGCTTCTGCCCGCAGATGGATGGAAGGTTTCAAGCAATATGAAGGAATTTCCCTGCGCTGGGATAGCAAGGATGCCACAGTATTTGGCCCCTTCCCGGAATCTCTGAAACCGGAAAGAAATCCCACAAAGCTGGATAAATATGATGTATTATTTTCAGCCGGGGGGTATAACCCTTCTAATTTCCATCTTCTTTTTTCCCTTGCAGAACATTCTGCAGATTACGGTGCACCTGCAGATGGTCCCTTTGCCAGGGTTGTGGGTGGCAAGAAACTTCTGACCAGTTTTGAGCGCTCTGATCGCATTCTTGAAATTGAACCCGTAATAGAATGGCAGGAATCTGCAGATCATCATGTCACATATGATACAAATACAACCCTAGAGGATGGCGATGGTCTCTTCACCTTTATAAAGGTAAAACTTGCTCTTGAATCCCCTGAAGGAGCTGAATTTTTCTTTGGTCTGACCAAGGATGGCCTCTTTGAAGTTGACTATGAATCCAGTTCTTTTATAAGTGACAGCAGTTTGAAAGGTGAAATTTGCTCCTTTGAAAACTTTGAAACACGAAAGGATGGAGCGGTATGGGTACGAACTGCAGGTTATGGCACCGGTAAAGTTTTCATTTCCCGTGATGAAAGAACTGCCAGCGTTGTCCATTCTGTAATTGGCCATGTAGAACAGGGTATTGAACTCATCCACATGGCAGGTAAGGGTCACTCTATATTTGTAAAGACGGATCCTGCTCCCATCAATATACTTGGTATGGGCTTTAATGAAGCTGCAAAACATCTTGAAGGACTGGGGGTTGAACTGGTACGTGAAGGGTATAAAGAGGATGATGCCAATATTGTGAAACTAAACCCCTCAAGTACTATCGATATCCTGCTGGCAAAAAAAGTAATTGCAACCGGTGCACCGGATTCCCTGGTTATCCGTGTTGAACTGTATGATGAACTCGCTCCGAAAACCCTGGATTTCTTCAGGCATGCAGTGGGTCTTACTTTCAGGCCGATAGGTACACTGCCTGTTATGATGATATATGAGAATACATACTTATTTAAAGCCGCAAAGTCCGCTGAAAAATATAAGGAAATATTGCCCGAAAACGTGCTTGTGGACAAAACCAAAGCTTTTGAGATCGGAATTACTAACCAGGCCGCCAAAAGAATGGGCATTGTGGGAGTTAAAACAGAGGATGACGATTTGTTTGGTCCCACCGGAGAGAAATTTTCAAGTACCAATATAATAGGAAAAATCCTTGAGCCCGAGAAATTCAGGGCATTGACCGAAAAGGATACCATGTACGTGCTGGAAAGTAAGAAGGAGGAGGTTGAATGAGCGGGGAGGATGTTGATGAGATTACAAAGATTGTGGTGATCGACTCAGAAAGTGTGCTCCCTTCTGATGCTGCGATGAAAATCTATGAGTCCGATGTAGATATTACCATTAAGGAAACCTGTTTCGGGACAATGGTGACAGGTCCGCGTGAGTCGGTGGAAAAGGTAGTAGCCGAAGTAAGGGCGCTTGATCCGAATCATGTTTTTGTGAAACAGAGGGGTTTTCCACCAGGTGATAAACGTCGCTGCAGGGCTTCCAGAGGCGGAGGACCAAGGCCGGGGTTTCATTACCTGAGAAACGAAGTAGCAACATTGCCCATCATCAGCAGAGCTCTTGATGAGTATGAGACATATAATCCGGCTGAAAAGAAAGAATCTCCTGACAAAATTTCACCATCCAAACTTAAAGATATTATTGAATCCGAATTATGAGGTGACACCTTGGCAAAAATTTTCATCTACCCCACTAACAGCCTTATCCTTTCTGATCTTGTGGAAAGGTTTGGCCATAAACCCCTTGCAATGATGGAGAAGATCCGGGAAAAAATCACTACAGTAGGTGTGGATTCCCCGCCGCTCAATATTACTCCCGAAGATCCCAAACTTGGCTTGAAATATGCTTCAGTAGAAGTTCCTGCCGGTGTGAGGGGCCGCATGTCCATAGTGGGTCCCCTGGTTGATGAAGCCGACGCTGCGATCATCGTGCTGGATTCGGCATCTGCTTTTGGTTGCATGGGTTGTGCACGTACCAATGAACTTACAAAGTTCCTTGCACGCCAAAGGGACATTCCCCGTCTTGAAGTCAAATATCCCCGCACCGATGAAGAAGGTAAAGATTTTGTATACCAGATTGCTGAATTCCTGAAATCCCTGCCCAAAGAGGAGGATGGAGAATGAGTAATTCTGATAAGGTAACGATAGCACTGGTTTCATGCGGTTCTGAATATGCCGGTATCCAGAAGGAACTGGAATCGGCAGCATCTTCCTTGAATGCGGAACTTGTCTATCCGGAGATGGATGTGGCATCACTGGACACCATAGGTCAGGAATTCGGGCTGGAAGTCGCAAGTCCTGATCTGCGTCTTATGATGGCCAGGGCAAAAGCTGTAGTAGAAGGTGCGGCTCAGGTGGACGCTGTGTTTGTTGCTACCTGTTTCCGATGTGCTGAAGCTGCACTAGTTCGTAATGAAGTGCGCCGTTATATTTTTGAAGATTCAGGTCTGCCGGTTATAAGTTATTCCTTTACCGAACGAACGACCGCGGCTACCCTGCTGACACGCATGGAAGCCCTGACAACCATTGCAAAGAGCAAACATTTACTTGCAAGGGAATATCAGGAAGGATTGACAGCAGGTATTGACTCAGGTTCAACAACTACCAAAGCTGTAGTTATGAGGGATAATGAGATAATCGGTGAAGGCTGGGTGCCCACCATCAAAGTGCTTGAAAGTGCCAAAAAAGCCCTTCAGCAGGCACTGGACCAGGCCGATGTCAAGAGAGAGGACCTGCAGGCAATCGGTACAACAGGATATGGACGTTTCCTTATAGGTGATCACTTCAACGCCGACCTTATGCAGGAAGAAATTACGGTAAACTCCAAGGGTGCAGTCTACCTTGCAAAGACACAGCAGGGTAATGCCACTGTAATTGATATTGGGGGTATGGATAACAAAGCCATTTCCGTACAGGACGGCATTCCCGGGATGTTCACCATGGGAGGCGTTTGTGCCGGTGCTTCGGGTCGATTCCTCGAAATGACAGCCAAAAGACTGAATGTGGATATAACGGAACTCGGGGATCTTGCAATCAAGGGAATGCAGAAAAATGTAGAAATGAACAGTTATTGTATTGTTTTCGGAATCCAGTCCCTTGTAAATTCCCTTGCCAAGGGAGCTACACCCGAAGACGTGGCTGCTGCTGCCTGCCACAGTGTTGTGGAACAAATATTTGAACAGCAGCTCCAGGAAATTGAAGTTAAAGAACCCCTTGTCCTGGTGGGTGGTTCATCCCTGATCGCAGGTGTACCAAAAGCTCTGGAAGAACTGCTCAAGATCGATGTTGTTGTTCCTCCACATGCCCAGGATATCGGTGCAGTGGGTGCTGCGTTGCTTGTTTCCGGTTTTGTTGATAAGGAGTGATTAAAATTGGCAACCCTTGAAAAGTTCGTGGTTGAAACCACCGTTGAAGAGGAAGCTGCTCCCTATCGAAAGGTTGTATCAGATGTAATCTCCGATCTGGGGATGGCGGGCAGAATTGCAAAAATCAAAGTAAAAATAAGGCCCGAAGATTCTCTTTTCCAGCTGGCAGCAGTTGTACGTGGTGTTCTTCCACAGTTGATCTTGAAAGATTTTGCTGAAATACAAAAAGGGGGCAGTGAAGGAGAAATTTTGATCACTATCTCTGTAGAAAAACATCTTCCGCGCCTGTTGCAGATTCTCTGGGATCGGTATGGGCGTGACAGCCTTGAGCAACCGGACAGGTGGACTATTTCCCTGTTTGTGGATAATCCGGAGGAGGAGATGGTGTCTCTCGAAAATCTTGTTGTGGATGACCCGCGGCGCACACTCAAGTCCAATCTGGCGGATATGGCTATCAGGGTTGCTCCTGAAGGATTCAGGGTACGTTATCATTCATTGAACGGTAATGATTTCATATTTGTGGCATCCGAGGATACGATGCAAAAAGAATGGATTGATGAAGCACACACGATGCTGGAAGAACTAAAGGGAGATGATGCCAGTGGCAGCAGTGCTTGAACCCTATGTCTACGAAGGCGGTGTGCACAAACACGGCCTGATTATTGAACTCCTGGAAGACCTTGGGGGTTATCTTGTACAGAGTACACCGGCTGCAACGGAAATTAATCTTGTGATGTTGATTCCCCGTAAAGATGTCCCCCTGATGGAAGAACTTGCAAAGAAAATACTGGGCAAACTCACGCGAGCTCCTTTAACAGGTACTGAAATAGCTGTAGTATCCCCAACCCTTGCCTACCATCATCTTCCTCATTCGGCATGTGATGTTGCCGAACATCTGCGCAGGGATGGTGCTAACACCAATATGCTGGGCCTTGCACGTGGTATGGGCCGAAGAGTGGCTCTCTCTCAGGATTATGAAAGACGGCTAATCAACGAACATGACATTGCAGTTTACAGTTTTGGGAATTTCAGTGACTGTATAATGAATAAGAAACCCAAACTTTTCTCGGGTGTTAATGTTCCCATTGTGGCTACAGGAGGCCCCGAGCTTAAGACTGAGGATGTAGAGGGTGCCGATGTTTATGTTGGAGGCATTGGACGTGTATCTCACAGGCTGCGTAATGAAGGTGAAATGGACAGCCTTGATGTATTGAATAAAACTGTCGGGGAAGTTGTGGATAAACTGCGTGAAGAAATATCCCGGGATCCTCTTGCAGTATTGCCTGCAAGAGTGATGAAGGAGATTAAAGAGCAGGTGCCTGAAATTAATGATGTGCTAACCCCTGCCCCCATAACCCTTCAACTGGATGGCATGAGAGTGAAACTTCCCTTTGGACAATTCCATGAAAAACTGGAACAGCTGGAATTGGATGAAAATATCTCCCTCTCGGATGTGGCAAATATCACTCCTTCAAAAATGAAGGACTATATTCTCATAAAAATTCGCCGCCGCTCAGAAACTGGATTTACTATATGATTAAGAGGGTGTGTAATGGATCTGGACAATATCAGGAAAATTCTTGAAAAGGATGAAGACGAAGCGGTTTCCGATGTGCTTTCAACAGTTGAGGAACGATATGGGGAAGTGCCCTATATTCTCAATTTCATGAAAGATATGCCGGAGCTGCTAATCCCTAAAGTAATGTATGATAATTCTATAATGCGGGAGTTTGAAAGACTTGATCCCGAAACAATCGAACTTATCTGCGTGGGTGTTGCTTCTGCACTGAGATGTGATCATTGTCTCAAGATGCATATCAGGGTTGCCCGCAGGCTTGGTTTGACAAGGGAACAGATATTCGATGCTATTCTTATAGGTGGGGCTATCTCCAATGCCTCGGTGCTTGCAGAAGGCACACGTGCCCTTGATGACGAGGTAAATGGTAGTTCCCCTTCCTGTGACAGTGACTGTGATTCATGCAACATCACAGGTTCGGATAGGTAATTTTATCCCAGAAGGGGCATCCCGGTTATTAAGGCACCAGCCGCGTAGCCAAGAATTGCCCCGCTGTTTAAAAATGGGAGGCCTGCCTGGGGTTTTCCCTTCATGACCAGGATTGTCAGGGCAAAAAATCCGATAAGGGTACCGACCATTGCTCCGATGGCGGGGATTCCTATGAAACCTTCATGGGGAAGGAATACATTTGCAGAAACGACTATTATTGTTGGCATTATGGCATCACCCAATCCCATGTAGAAGGCTTCTTTTTCTCCTTCTGTTGAGGGTGTGTCCTCAATAAATGAGTAATTCCTTTTTTTGGGTATAACAAACAGGATTGGCAGCTTCAGGTCCATCACGCCCTCTGCAAGGGCAATCATATGTTTTGTCTTATACACTGAGATTGCATCGTATGCTGCAAGCAGGCCCAGCAGCACGATTGCAGGTAAGATGCCAAATGATATTCCAAAAATAGAACTTGCAGCTGCTCCTACAATGATACCCACAAAGTCTATTATGTACCATTCAGGATGGACATAAAGCAGGATTGTGAAAACAGTTGCCATTAATAAACCCCCGATAACCGGTCCTTCTCCTCCCAATCCTGTAAGGTGGAGAAGGGGATAGAATCCGTAATACATGGTAGAGGCAACAGCAACAAGGATGATTATCTGGATTACCCATTGTATTTCTTTCTTGATAGCGAAAAGTAAAAACAGGGTGAATATGAGGATTGCGATTATGTAGTATATGGAATTGCTCGCGGATTGAGGGTTATCTACTGCCTGCATTCCCAGATCGTTCATTGGTTGTGCAAGGGTAAGTGCAATGATCTGGATGACCAGTATAAAACCGGCCATTACAATCATCGGGAAGTATTCCTTGATTCCGTTTTCATTCTCGCTCAAAATTTCTCATCCTGTTTGTATGTTACAGGACCTAATGCAATATCCATTAATTAAGTTTATGTAATACTTAAGTAGTAACATGAATTAAGTATACTGGAGGTCTTACCATGGAAACAAGGGACATTGTTTTTTCTATCGTTATGGTCGTATCAGCTTTTGTGTTGACATACGTATGGCTGGGAAGGTTCAAATACAGTCCTGCTAACTCATTGATCGTTCTTGCTGCCATTGTAATGGTAGGAGCTCTTGCGGCGATGCTCCTTTCCCTGGATATGCGGATGCGTAAAATTGAGGAGCAGCTCGATCTAAGGGAACGCTCTCTTCGGATTAATATTCAGAGTGTTGAGGATAATATGGGTAAAAAAATAGATACCGTCACAAATGTGGTGGATGATGCTATGGAAACCTTCAACAGAAGAAATTATCGTTAATCTTTTTTAATTCCCCATTATTTTTCATTATCGACATCTGCCGAAAACAATATTAATGTGATGGGCTGTATGGGCATTTATCAACATATTTCAGAATGGTGGGGCTGGCTCAATGCAAATTAATCTTAAACCAATTGGTGTCATAAAAAAATCCGGGAAGAATTCAGAAATTCTGATATATTCGGAATTTGAGCAGGTAATCAGGAATATGCTCTCCAGGACCGGTAAGACTGAGTTTGAAGGAAATAATGTGCTGGTGGTCCATAAAGGTGAGAAAAAGGACGGGCATCAGTTACAGGTTTCCAGAACTACTCTCTTTGAGAGGGCAGGTAATATATTGAAGGTAGGGCGGATGAAGGTCGATTATGACTCGGTACTGGATATACGCCTTGATACTGATATCCAACTTCATTAAACCAATTTAAGAGGACACTGCAATGGGTGTAGATATAGGTGACATACTGGAAAAAAGACAGGTGGGGTTTGGTGATCTTGCTCACAGGACAGTGGCGATTGACGGATATAATACCCTTTACCAGTTTTTGAGTATCATCAGACAACGTGACGGTACTCCCCTGAAGGATTCCAGAGGCAATATCACATCCCATCTCTCCGGTATCCTGTACAGGATGACCAACCTCTTTGAAGCTGGTATAAAACCGGTTTTTGTTTTTGATGGCAAACCCCCTGATTTCAAGGCAGATACAATTAGCCAGCGTAAAAAGTCCAGGGAAGAGGCCCTTACAAAATGGGATGAAGCAAAAGAAAAAGGCCTGTCAGAAGATGTTTACAAATATGCACAGGCCTCTTCAAAGGTAGATGCCCTGATAGTGGAAGATTCCATGCAACTTCTGGATTACATGGGAATTCCCTGTGTACAGGCTCCTTCTGAGGGTGAAGCACAGGCAGCCTATATGGTGAACAAAGGCGATGCAGATTATAGTGCCTCCCAGGACTACGATTCCCTGCTTTTCGGAGCTCCAAGGGTAATACGCAATCTTACAATTACGGGTAAACGCAAACTGCCGGGTAAGAATGTTTACATTGATGTAGAACCCGAATCTATTGACCTTATGCAAAATATAAAGTTACTGGATATAGATCGTCGGCAACTGATCGGTATTGCCCTGTGTGTGGGTACTGATTACAATAAAGGGCTGGAAAAAGTCGGCCCCAAAACAGCCCTTAAATTAATTAAACAGTATGGCAGCATCCATAAGATTCTGGAACACAGGGGTGAAGTCATTGACGAGCTTGATGCAAAGATCGATTTTTTCCTGAATCCACCTGTGACGGATGCTTATGAACTGAAATGGAAATCTCCGCAAAAGGAAAAGATAGTGGATTTCCTCTGCAAACAGCACGATTTCTCTGAGGAGCGAGTTCTCAAAGCTGTAGATCGGCTTGAAAAAGCCGGCAAACAGCAAAGCCAGCAAACCCTGGATCAATGGTTTTGAACAATCAGGGATTTACCTGTCATTTCTTCTGGTTGTTTTATTGCAAGCATTTGCAGGACAGTCGGTGCAACATCGGCAAGTATCCCATTTCTCATTTTGATATTTTGTCTCTCTGAGATACATATGCATTTAACCGGATTGCTTGTGTGGGCGGTATGGGGCTGGTCTCCATGAATTTCTTCCATTTGTTCTGCATTCCCGTGGTCAGCGATTATCAATGCTTCACCATCCTTTTGGCGTATCTTTGCGATAACTTTTCCCACACATTCATCCACAGCCTCTACGGCTTTGATAGTCGGCTCAAAGAAACCGGTATGTCCCACCATATCCATGTTGGCAAAATTGAGTATGATCACATCATAATTTGCTGATTCAATCCTGTTGGTGAGTTCTTCAGCAACTTCATAGGCACTCATTTCGGGTTTGAGGTCATAGGTCGCAATCCTGGGTGAGGGTATGAGGCATCTTTCTTCTCCTTTGAATTTCTTTTCCACTCCACCGTTGAAGAAAAAGGTAACATGGGCATATTTTTCAGTTTCAGCGATACGTAACTGGGGTATATTTTCCCTGCTCAACACTTCACCAAGTGTATTTTTTATCTCTTTGGGCGGATAAGCAACAGGCACATCCAGTTTTTCATCATATTGTGTCATGCAGACATAGTGTACCTGTGGATACTTTTTCCTCTCGAATCCTTCGAATCCATCTTCCACCAATGCATAGGTAAGCTGCCTTGCCCTGTCCGGGCGGAAATTGAACATGATCACAGAATCGTTATCTTCAATTGTGGCTACAGGTTTGCCCTTCTCCTGGATAACAGTGGGCTTGACAAATTCGTCATTTTCTCCTCTGTCGTAGGCAAGCTGTACCGCTTCCACAGGATCTTCAGCATTTATTCCTTCTCCCAGTGTCAGGGCATCATAGGCAAGCCGGGTACGTTCCCACCGTTTGTCACGGTCCATCGCATAGTATCTGCCGGATACACTGGCAGTCTTTGCGATACCGGTTTCCCTGCAGAATAATTCATGCTGTTTCATATCCTCAAGGGCAGTCCTGGGGGGTACATCCCTGCCATCCAAAAAAGCATGAATGAATACTTCACTTAAGGCTTCCCTTTTAGCCATCTCTATCAGGGCACGCATATGGTCTATATGACTGTGGACTCCTCCGCGGGAAAAAAGTCCCATGATGTGCAGTTTTGAATCCTTTTCCTTCACATTCCTGATGGCATCAAGCAGGACCCGGTTTTTGTAGACCTCCCCATTTTTGATTGCCAGGTTTATGCGGGTCAGATCCTGGTAGACAATTCTGCCTGCGCCGATATTGAGATGGCCTACTTCGGAGTTTCCCATCTGTCCCTTTGGAAGGCCCACTGATTCCCCGGCAGCCTGCAGAAGACAGGTTGGATTCTCTTTTTCGAGCCTGTCAAGAACAGGGGTGTTGGCCTGTGCCACAGCATTTCCTTTCCTGATGGGTGAGTATCCCCATCCGTCCAGTATCATCAACAAGAGAGGTTTTCGGGCCAGTTTCATGCTTTTACTCACGCTTTTATGCTATATAAGGGATCAGGAATGTATTATTTATTTGTAATATATGAACCATCAAGCTTGATATGAATGACAACAATAAATTTATATTAAGTGGTATTTGATGAATAATTATTCCCTCATAACAACACCTATAATTCTTATGTGCAAGTGTTATCGGTAAGGATTTATTGTATATTGATGCTGAAATTTATGAAGGTCCGTTGATGAAAAAAGCACAAATAATGATAGTCGAAGATGAAAATATAGTTGCTATGGCAATTAAAAACAAACTTGAATCTTTAGGCTATTCCATCCCCTGTACGGCATCTTCTGCAGAGGATGCTATACGCAAAGCCGATCTTTTTTATCCTGATCTGGTTTTGATGGATATCTTGCTGAAAGGAGAAGGTGACGGGATAGGGGCAGGAGATTATATAAGGAAAAATTTCAACATTCCTGTAATATATCTGACCGCTTATACTGATGAAGAAACCCTTGAAAGGGCAAAATTAACACACCCTGCCGGTTATATCTCCAAACCTTTCAAAATCGAGGACCTACATACCAATATTGAGATTGCTCTGCACAAACACGAGATATCTGATGATTCCTGATATCAGGGAGTATTTTATACATGGTCAGGGCTTTGATTTTCGATATGGATGGCATTCTCATAGACTCAATGCCCCATCATGTCAAAACAATTAACCGGGTATTCGGCTCTGTGGGAATACATCTCGATGAGCAAACCATCTATGAAATGGAAGGTTCCAGAACTGTTGACATTGTAACTCACATATTAAAAAGCAAAAATATCGATATCGCATCTCTGGACATTGAAGGGCTCCTTGCGCAATACCAAGAGGAATTCAAACGGACGGCCAGTTTCAGGCCCTTTGACCAAATAAGCTCGATTTTGCCACAGCTAAAGGGTCATTTTCTGTTATCCATGGTTTCAGGTGCCGACAGATCAATTGTTAAAACTATAGTGGATGATTTTTTCCCCGGCATCTTCGATGCTGTCGTCAGTGGGGAGGATGTCAGCAAAGGCAAACCCGAACCGGAGCCATTCTTAAAAGCTGCCCGTATGCTTGAAGTAAATCCTGCGGATTGTGTTGTGGTGGAGAATGCAACAAAAGGTGTAGAAGCGGCCAAAAGGGCAGGGATGTACTGTGTGGCTGTTCCTACTTATGTGTCCCCTGATAAACTGGAGAGTGCGGATAGGATATTTGAAAACCACGGCGAACTTGCACAGTACCTTTTATCCCTGGAATAAGTTCAGGTAATATCTTCAATTCTGTTTCTTTTCCGGTATGCAAGACCTTCGAAGCGGGCAACAGTGCCTGCCGTATCATCTGTGACCGTTACTGTATAGGTTGCGATTTTGGGATTCAGGGATGTTTCGAAAGCTTCTGCCTTTAGAGTACCTTCAGTTGCCGCTTTTGGATAGCTTATGTTGGCATTGATGGCAACAGCCACTTGTCCATGAGAGTTTGCTGCTGCGGCAAATGTGAAATCTGCAAGGGTGAATATGGCACCTCCCTGTACTGTACCAAGGCCGTTTTTGTGCCAGTCTTCTATTTTCATGGAAGCTTTTGCATATCCTTCTGAAATTTCCAGCAACTCTATTCCGATATACCGGGCAAACAGGTCCTTTTTTAGCAATTCTTCTGCTTCTTTCATATTTCACACTACCCTTGAATTTTAACTGGGTCCAGACTTTCAGTGTTCCCTCTTCGATGATATATTCCCTGGCATTTGTAAATTCCATGTCAGCAATAAATGTATGTAACCCAGAAGCTTCTTTTTGTAGCCATTTTACGGTGTCAGCAATTATAGACTATAACTGGGGGATTAATATCTCAATCGGTGACAGTAATATAAAAAAGTTGATGCGGACCCGGTGGGATTTGAACCCACGACCACCGGGTTAGAAGCCCGGTGCTATATCCTGGCTAAGCCACGGGCCCAGGACAGTGAAGCGACATGAAATAGGATTTGGTGCATAAAAGCCTTTTGTCAACTGCTGAATATGAGTTTGCAAATATTCATATATATTATGATTACATTTGTCCACCTTAATACCGATAAGTCATATTAAGAGGGCTGAAAATGAGTGAAATTCTGGTTTATTACAACGGCGACTATGTCCCAAAATCCGAAGCAACCACTTCTGTCTATGACCATGGTTTCCTCTATGGAGACGGTGTCTTTGAAGGAATCCGGGCATACAATGGCAGGGTATTCAAGTTAAAAGAGCACGTCGATCGTTTATTTGATTCTGCAAAGGCCATCGCAATGGAAATTCCCATCAGCAGGGAAGAGATGAGTCAGGCAATCCTGGAAACCCTGAGGAAAAACGATCTCAGTGATGCATACATAAGACCAATCGTATCCCGTGGTGTAGGGGACCTCGGTCTTGATCCTCGCAAATGCAAAACTCCCAATATATTCATCATTACCCAGGAATGGGGGGCAATGTATGGGGACCTCTATGAGGTTGGTTTAAAAGCGGTCATGGTCGCAACCCGGCGCAATGCTCCCGATGCCCTCTCCCCGAATATCAAATCCCTGAACTATCTGAATAATATTCTGGCCAAGATCGAAGCCAATGCCAAGGGTGGCGACGAAGCGATATTCCTGGACAGCAATGGCTATATCTGCGAAGGTTCAGGGGATAATATATTCATAATAAAGAATGGCAAAGTTTATACTCCGCCAACAATTTCCAATCTGAAAGGTATTACCCGTGCAACAGCTATTGAGTTACTTGTGGAAAGGGGTTATGAGTTATTTGAGGAAAATGTGGGCCTTTTTGACTTATTCACAGCAGACGAGGTTTTTGTAACCGGCACTGCTGCAGAAGCCGCCCCCATTACAAAGGTTGATGGAAGGCTTATCGGAGACGGAAAACCCGGGCCCATTACCGGGGAAATGGTAAAGGCTTTCGAGGATATAACAGGTACTACCGGTACTCCGATATATGAATAAGTATTGAAGGTTGCAGAAATTAAGATGCGCAAAATACTCAAAGATCTAACCTCGCTGGATGAGGCCAGGCAAATTCTGGACTCTCTGCTCGTAAGTTGCGGAGTGGAACATGTTTCACTTGATCATGCCGATGGTCGTATACTTGCAGAAAAAATAGTATCTGCCATCAATGTTCCACCCTTTTCCAAGGCACTCAAGGATGGTTATGCTATCCGTGCCAGAGATGCACCTACGCCGGGTACATGTCTTTTGCTGAAAAGTTATGTCCCTGCGGGTAGAGAGGATACTTTATCCCTTGGAAAAGGTGAAGCTGTGGAAATTTCCACCGGCGCCCCTATTCCACAGGAAAGTGATTCTGTTGTCATGGTGGAAGACACCACTCTTGCAGACGACAACGTGTGTATTCACAGTAATGTCCGGCAAGGCCAGCACATCCTTCCCGCCGGCACTGATATTTCCAGAGGTGAGACTGTTCTTGAAGCAGGGCAAATGGTATCTCCTGCAAAGATTGGTATCCTTGCAGCGCTGGGCATCAATGATACAATTGTCAAAAATCTTAAAGTGGGAATTATATCTACCGGGAATGAATTGACCGAACCTGGCAATCCTCTCGGTCCGGGCAGGATATATGATGCCAATTCCTATACCCTCTCAGCTGCTATCAGGCGTCTTTCGGCAATTCCTGTAGCCTACGGTATAGTCAGGGATGAGCCTGAAAAAGCCCGTTCTCTTCTTTTAGAGGCAGTTTCTGAATGTGATATCGTATTGACAACCGGCAGCACATCGGCAGGTTCGGATGATTTCATGTATCGGCTAATGGAAGAAGAAGGCCAAATCCGGATGCATGGCTTAAAGTTCAAACCCGGCAAACCGGTAATTATCGCATCTATAAGCAATATTCCTGTAATCGGATTGCCCGGTAATCCTACAGCATCCCTGATGGTATTCAGTGAGATTGTATCCTCTCTTGTAAGAAAGGGGCTGGGAATCACTGCTCCTGCCAGGCAAAGGATGAAAGCAACCCTTATGGATGATGTTTATTCAGATAACAGGCTGGAATATCACTGTGTGGAAGTAATTGATGAGTGTGCTTATTCGGTGGATAAAACCTCTGCCTCAATAACCACACTGGCAAAGGCCGATGGTTTCATTGTAATAGAACCGGAAATTACTTTTGTTAAAGCAGGAAATGAGGTTGAAGTCACTTTTTTTGAGAATTGATCTCCTTCTTTATTAGCCTTTTTTAGAAACCTATTTAGGTAAATATATACCATTTCACCGTTATGCTCGTCTGAACATATCGTTTGAAGCAGAAGGTTGTTGAATGAAAAGAAATAATCAAATTATTCTTCTGGTAGCAACAATAGCATTCTTAGCTGTGGTCGGTGCCTATCTGGCCAATTCCACTGCATCATCTGTACAGGAGGCTGACCGTGACGAAATCACGGTATCTGCTGCTGCCAGTTTGACGCAAAGCTACCGTGAGATCGTAAAACAGTTCGAGGCTGCTAATCCTGATATTGATGTCAATCTCAATCTTGCAAGTTCAGGTTCCCTGAGGATGCAGATTGAGGGGGGTGCACCTATTGATGTTTTTGCTTCAGCCTCCCGGAAACACATGGATATTCTGGATACGAAGGGTATGATAGATACCGATTCAAGACGGGATTTTGCCCGTAATTGTCTTGTTATGATAGTGCCCGCAGGTATAAACCAGATCGAGAATATTGAGGATCTGGACTCTGAGGGAATCACAAAGATCGCCCTGGGTAATCCCGAAACTGCGCCCGTAGGACTTTATGCAAAACAGGGGCTTGAAGAGGCAGGGCTCTGGAAGGCGATTGAAGGCAAGACGATATTTGCGGAAAATGTGAAACAGGTCCTTGTTTATGTGGAACGCGGGGAAGTGGATGCAGGATTTGTATACATGACCGATGCACAAACTTCTGAGAGCAACAAAATAAGGATTGTAGGAGAGGTGCCGGTAAATGCCGATATAAGTTATCCGGTGGCAATCCTGACAGATTCTGAGGACAAGAAAGCATCCCGGAAATTCATTGATTTTGTAACAGGGCCAGAGGGTAAGCGTACTCTGGAAGAATATGGATTTAAGGTAGAGTGAGTTTTGTGCTTGAGCAGGCCATTTATCCTCTGTATATAACCCTGAAGATAGCCACTATCTCAACGATACTTGTGGTCCTGGTGGGCCTGCTCATTTCATACCTGCTGGCACGCCGCGATTTTACGGGCAAAAACCTTGTGGATATTCTGGTAACCCTGCCCCTTGTGTTGCCCCCAACGGTAACCGGTTACTTGCTTGTCATATTACTCGGGAAGAATGGTGTGCTGGGTCAACCGCTTTTTGAAATGACGGGGATTGGTATTCTTTTCACATGGCAGGCAGCCGTTATCGCTGCTTTTGTGGTATCCCTGCCATTGATGGTTAAAACTACATCCGCCGCGATAGGAAGTGTGGATCGGGAACTGGAATATGTGGCTTATACGCTGGGTCACAGCGAGCTGGAAACTGCCCTTTTTGTGACCCTGCCCCTTGCAAAGAAAGGAATTATAGCAGGGCTGGTGTTGAGTTTTGCAAGGGCTGTGGGGGAATTCGGTGCAACCCTTATGGTGGCGGGTAACATTCCGGGAAAAACAAATACCATGTCACTTTCTATTTACACTGCCTTCCAGTCAGGCAATGACAGTCTTGCCAATATTCTTGTTGTAATCCTTGTAATAATGTCGCTTGTTTCCATGGCTGCAACGGCAAAACTTGTTAACCGGTGGAAGGTGTGAGACATGACTGGTAATATTCGGGTTGATATAAAAAAGCGATATTCAGGCCAGGAGGATGCACCGGATTTTAATCTGGATGTTAATTTTACTGCTTCAAACGAACTGGTTGTCCTTTTTGGGCGTTCGGGGTCAGGGAAAACCACAACCCTGAGATGTATTGCAGGGCTGGGGAAACCTGATGAGGGTTTTATTGAAGTTAACGGGAAGGTATACTTTGACAGTGAGTCAAAAAAGAACCTATCTCCCCAGGACCGCAGGCCAGGTTATGTTTTCCAGAATTATGCCCTTTTTCCGCATATGAGCGTGGCCAAAAACATCACTTACGGGTTAAAAGGCAAATCGGATGCTGCAAAAAAGCAAAGGTTGCATGAGATGCTGGATCTTCTGCACATAACGGGCCTGCAGGACCAGTATCCTTCCCGGCTTTCGGGAGGCCAGAAACAGCGAGTTGCCCTGGCCCGTGCCCTGGCTCCCAATCCTGACATACTACTTCTGGATGAACCTTTTTCAGCACTTGATATGGTGGTCCGGATGCGCCTGAGGGAGAGGATACACAGTATCCAGGAGACACTGGATATCCCTGTGTTGTTCATCACTCACAATCCGGTTGAAGCCTTCACGCTGGCCGACAAAGTAGTGGTATTGCATGAGGGCTCGGTGCAGCAGGAGGGCAGGCCAGAGGACGTTTTCTACAATCCTTGCAACAGGCATGTGGCAGAACTTGTGGGTGTATCGAATATTTTCGATGCCGATACTGCAGGTAAGGCTGAGAATGGCTTTGTTCTGGATGCTGGTTCTATCACAATTACCACCACAATGGATGTTGAAGAGGGTAGCAGGTATTCCTGGGGTGTCAGGCCGGAGAATGTCCATCTTCATCCTGGCGGGGAAGATATTAGCGGCTGCAATGTTTTTTCCACGATTGTGCGCAGTGTTGTCAACAGGGGGGCAAGCAGGGTTGTGGCTGTGGATATTCCGGGTGGCGGATCAGTGCTGCTGTCGGAAATGGATAACCGCACCTTCGGGAAACTGGATATCGGACTAGGTTCGCAATGCCTGGTAGAAATCGATCCCCGGGATGTACTTGTTTTTGCCCGGTAGGAGCCTGTCGGTTGAATACAACTGGTAAAATCAATAAAAATTTATGGGATTGCAGCAACGGGAAAGTCTTTTTAACGTTGAAGTGGTGTTAGGTGGCGATGAGCGTCGAGGACGATATTGCCAATATTGAAAAAGAGATTCGAGACACTCCTTATAACAAAGCAACATCTCATCATGTAGGTAAACTGAAGGCCAAGATTGCCCGGTTGCGTGAGGAACTCCAGAAGAAAGCTTCTGCCAAATCCGGCGGTGAAGGTTATGGAGTACGTAAATCAGGAAATGCTACGGTTACACTGGTAGGTTTTCCTTCAGTTGGTAAATCCACTCTTCTGAACCGGCTTACCGGGGCAAATTCCGAAATCGGTGCTTATGAATTCACAACCCTGGATGTTATTCCCGGTGTAATGGAACACAAAGGTGCAGCCATACAGATTCTGGATGTACCGGGTCTTGTCAGGGGTGCGGCCAGCGGACGTGGCCGGGGTAAGGAAGTTATCGCAGTTGTGCGTAACAGTGACCTGGTAGTTTTCATGCTTGACGTTTTCCAGACAGAACACTTCGAGGTTCTGAAAAAGGAGCTTTATGATGCCGGTATCCGGCTGGGCCAGCGTCCGCCTGATGTCGTGATCAAGAGGAAAGATCGCGGTGGGATCACTGTGAGCAGCACCCTTGACCTTGATCTTTCGGAGGACCTTATCAAAGCAATCCTGGATGATTATAAGATAAACAATGCCCATGTGCTTATCAGGGATGATATAGATGTGGACCAGCTGATCGATGTGGTAATGGGCAACCGTGTCTATATTCCCGATGTGACTGTCATCAATAAGGTGGACCTGGCGGACGAAAGCATCCTGCCTAAAGTAAGGGAGAAGTTCCCGGATTCCCTGCTGATCTCTGCCAATAAGGGCACTCATCTGGAAGAGGTAAAGGACATGATCTTCAATTCCCTGGATTTCATACGGATATACCTCAAACCCCAGGGCGAGGCTGCGGATATGGAGGAGCCGCTTATTATCCGTAAAAGAAGCACGGTGGGAGATGTATGTGATCACCTGCATCGCGATTTCCGGGATAAGTTCAGGTATGCCCAGGTATGGGGTGAATCGGCCAAACACCCGGGCCAGCGTGCAGGGCTGGACCATGTGCTTGAGGATGAGGATATCTTGACTGTAATTATACAGACGTGAACTTATTTTTTCAGCCCATTGTGATCTGTATGGCAGTCGGGTATTTGCGCATGATCGAGTAGGCCATACTTTTGCCAACCCATACCTTGCCCTGACGCATACGGTACATATGTCCCAATTCTGAGAGCATTTGCAGTGCCTCAAGAGCATGTCTGTCATTAAGGAAACAACTGTCTTCCACACGGAAATCAAAGAAAAAGAGGATGGGAAGTTTCAGTCTGTCACGCAATTCTGCAGGCAGTTTATCTCCCAGCATCCTGATAACCTGCTTGTCGAATACGTACCTTCTCTCCACCCGGGTTCTGGATTGTGGCACCTCTTCTTCAAGCAACTGGGCCAGTGTCTTTCTCTGTGCCACTATCGCCCTGTTGATCCTGCTCATTTCCCCTTTCATCCAGCGGGCAAACACCGGGTTATCCGAGTCGGGCAATCTTCCTGTCATGTATTCCCTCCCACACAATGATCTGTTGTCAACCGGCCGGGCAGAATAGCCGGAAATTATAACCTTGTGTCAGGAAATAAGCAGGTCCTCTTACATAAAAATTAAGTAGGATTATGCGATTATCACAGTGAGCAGTCCCGTAGGGTAGTGGTCAATCCTTTCGGCCTTTGGAGCCGAAGACCCTGGTTCGAATCCGGGCGGGACTACTAAAATATTTTAAAAATAGTATACATTCAATAATAAAAATACGTTTTTTTGCAAATATTATAATATAAATACAATAATGGATTCAAACCAGAGGTATATACATGAATTACCACTCAATTACCTTTTGAGTTTTTGGGTCAACCAATCCTTTGCTTGCTAGCTAATTTCAGGTCACGTATCATTTTTACTAAATTAGATTTTTAATTAATCGTTGACATGCTATGCACAACGGCTCTTTTGTGTATACTACCACTTGTTTCCAATCCCTTAAATTTATATAAATGGAGTTCCATAAATTGCAACACGTTCATTCTCTAATCCAAATTTGAATTTCAATGGGGGATACTCATGCAAACAAATCGTGATACGAATATTAGGCCATTTTTATTGGTTGTTTTGATTTTCCTAATCTCAGCAATCGTAGTGATGCCAACAGGTTGTTTAGATAATGGTACAGATGATGAAGATATAATTCCGGAGACTGAACCTGAGTCCGCAACTGACATGACAGAGACAGTTGATTCAGGTGATTTTACAGTGCCGGGTGGTACATATGGTGATGTGACCATTGATGGGGATACTGACGGTCTCATTACATTAGGTTCTGATGTTGTCATTGAGGGAGACCTTACTGTCAATACACCACATGCAACCGTGGATAATCATGCACAGGTTGATGGTACAATAAACATCGATGCAGTTGCACCTAATACATGGAACCAGTATGGTGATGCAAACCAGATCAATGTCAATGCAGAAAATGCAACTGTCAATCTGATATCTGGAACTATTAACCAGGAGGTTACTGTTACACAAAGGGCTACTATAGTAGCTTCAGAGAATGCTAGCATCCCGTCAATTACGATAACAGCTGGTGCTGAAGGCTCTCATATAGGTGGTACTTATGGCGGCGATTTGAACATTAACGGGGATACTGACGGTCTCATTACATTAGGTTCTGATGTTGTCATTGAGGGAGACCTTACTGTCAATACACCACATGCAACCGTGGATAATCATGCACAGGTTGATGGTACAATAAACATCGATGCAGTTGCACCTAATACATGGAACCAGTATGGTGATGCAAACCAGATCAATGCCAATGCAGAAAATGCAACTGTCAATCTGATATCTGGAACTATTAACCAGGAAGTTACTGTTACACAAAGGGCTACTGTAGTAGCTTCAGAGAATGCCAGCATCCCGTCAATTACGATAACAGCTGGTGCTGAAGGCTCTCATGTAAGCAGTGAAGTTGAAGTCGATGTAAATAATGACGGTGTAGAAATCACTGTAGAAGGCCTGGTGAATGCCAGTGACAAGGGTAAGGCCAGTGAAGCTTTAGAAACAATAAAAGCAAAACCAGGACTTGGTAGTAGTGGTGGTAGTAGTGACAGTTCAACTCCAGATGACACTCCCGACGATTTAAACATCAAAGTTGAATCAGGGGATGAAACGATTGCATCAGGAACATATGCTGATGGTAGTATTACAGGTGAATCTGATGGTACACTCACCATAGAAGATGTAATTTTTGAAGGTAACCTCGATATAGACATGAAAAATATTACAACCGTGGATATTAATGATGATGTTACCATTGAAGGTGATCTTACTGTAAATACTCCAAATGCTACTGTAAATAATGAGGCAACAGTAGACGGGGATATTGATATTGATGCTGTTTCAACGAACACATGGAATCAGAATGGTGGAAGTGCAAACAATATCAATGTGAATGCAGAAGGTGCAACTGTCAATTTGAACAATACTAATGTACCAAGTGTTACAATTAATGTAAGATCTAACTTGGTATCTTCTGGTTCAACAGGGACTTCCGTTTCTGTAACTGACGGTGCTGATGGGGCACATATAGAAAGTGATAGACCAAATGTAACTGTAAGCACTTCTGTAAATATAAGTGTGGCTGGATCCATTAATGCAAGTGACGTGGACGGTGAAGGAACAGTAGATTCTAGAACTGCACGTGGCAATCTTGAATTGAATGAAACATTAGTTAGCAATGATGAACTGAGTAGTTTGAAGATCACTTATACTTTGGGTGAGAATTTAAGCAACGGTAATGTAAACATTTCTATTCCAGGCGATATATATGTGCACAGCGCTGAGAATTATTCAATAAACGTGGATGATGGCAATGTTTCATTTGGTAGTGGTGTGTTTAATATAAGTAACGTTGCTAATGGAACCGAAACCATCGAGTTGAGTTTATCTAACTTAACCGAAGTTACAGGCAACCATGTATTCAGTTTCAGTGCAAACGCCACAAAAGCTGAAGAAGGAACTAGTATTGATGCAACTTCAGTATTAATGGTTGTTGATACTCCTGAATCATTTGAATTTGATATTCGCCAAGGTTCCATCCAGTTTGAACTAAGTGAAATCAATAATAGTGCAAATGAACCTGTTGATCTCAGTAAGTTAGAGATTGATGGAGACAATTCAAAAATTACTTTCTTGAATACTTCAGACGATGAATTGACAACATTCAATTTTAGCATGTTAGGTATCGATGAACCTAAACAACCAAGGAATTTCACTGTGGAAGATATGATATTGGAAGATAGGGCAGTAGATGGTGGTACAGCGTATGAAGCTTTCATTGATGGATTTTTGAAAGATAAAATTGATAAGAATTTTACTGGCCAACTTTCTGGAACATATGATGGACTTGAGTTCTCTATTGAACCATCTGATCATATGGAATTCACCAATATGGAAGCAATTAATACGTCTGTAGATGTGGGTATTGGTAAATTTGTCACTGAAACGCATATTGATACTGATGAAGAGGAAATACCTGGGGAAGAAGTTATACTCTTTGCAAAAGGTGATACTATAACTGAGAAATTGGAAGGTATGTTCTCTGCTGAAGGAAATTTGAGTGTAAACATCTCTATCGCTTCTACCAGTAATCCATCTGTAATAGCCCTAAATGGATTTGCTAATGATACAGGCTCTTCAGATGTAGTCTTTAATGTATCAAAAGGTACACAAAATCTAACGACAGAAAATCTTACGGTTAGAATTCATGATCCTTTGGACCTTAAAGCTCACTATGCCGTTGTTGGGATGGTAGGTGAAGAATCTCCAGTAGCTGAACCATTGGCATATTCTTTTGATAGCAATACTCTTACAGCCACCTATAATCAGTCGAATTTAAAGGACTACCGCGATTCTATAAACAATGAAACCGGCGCAGACCTCGATATTCTTGGAGGAGTCAGGGATGACTTTGCCAGATACTTCAAGTCATTGAATAATGCAGCAGGTGTAAGTACCATCCAGTACAATGAGACTGATTATACATGGAATGAGAGTAAGGGTCATTTTGAAGAAACCGGGGATCTTAGCACTCTTGTAAGTGCAGCTGTAGAGGATGCTGAATCTGAAATTATTGGTGCTGACGGAGATTATAGTGACTTTGAGTTTAGTCCATATAATTTCACTATAGATGGTGAAGAACTAACTGTTAACCTGGAGTCCAGTGATGAGGATGACTGGGAAAGCATTCTGGAGCTCTTCGAAAAAGAGACTGCAAGCATATCAGATGCCGATGTAAAGATTGAAGAAGGCAGTATTGTATTTAACTATACGTTCTTCAATGAGTCTGGAGAACCAATCTCGTATTCTGCTGCAACTGGATCGCCGTATGATCTCAACATTACGGATTCGACTGTAATGCTTTACAACGACACTAATGATTCAGCTAAAACAGATAACATCTCTCTCCAAGATATTGGTGAATTCGGAGATGACGGAAAAGTAACTTACCAAAACCTAACCGAAGTTGGAAATGCATTCAATGTCAGTTTCAGTGAATGGGAAGGAGCACCAACTCATATAGTGCTGAATCTGGCCGGCGGGGATGATGAGTATTCATACTCTTCCAACATTGAGGTAGAGTTCGATACGGGAGATAAGGAAGTGTTTGAAAGCCTCTTGACTACTGTAGAAGATCAAAACATCTCAGATGCCAACGTAAGCATTGAAGAAGGCAGTATTGTATTTAACTATACGTTCTTCAATGAATCTGGAGAACCAATCTCATATTCTGATGCAACTGGATCGCCATATGATCTCAACACTACGGCTTCGACTGTAATGCTTTACAACGATACGAATGGTTCAGATGAAACAGATAAAATCTCTCTTCAAGATATTGGTGAATTCGAAGGTGACGGAAACATAACTTACCAAAACCTAACTGAAGTTGGAAATGCATTCAATGCCAGTTTCAGTGAATGGCAAGGAGCACCAACTCATATAGTGCTGAACCTGACCGGTGGACATGGAGAGCAAGCATGGGATCTCGATAAGGAGGTAGAGTTCGATACGGGAGATAAGGAAGTGTTTGAAAGCCTGATTGAATACCCTTAAGTGAGTGAATGAATGTAAGATAAAAAGTCAATGTTTGTAGGGATAAATCTCCCTACATTTTTTAGAATTCTTATTTAAAATCCAGGTTTGATATTATTCACTCCTTGCTGAAGATACCGGTGAGTCCACAGACACCCGGCAGGAAGCATCCACTGGTGCAGAGGATGATTCCACTGGTGTGCCATCACTGTCAACCATTTGCATAATCGGCCTGATTGCACTCGTGGGTATCGGTGTGGTTTATTCAATGAAGAAAAAGAATTCCTGAATGCAGCAAATCTTTGCTGCACTCTTTTTTTATTTTTCTGTAAACCAGATATTAAATCTGTATATACGAAGTATTCGACTTCTCAAAACCGGCTAACCACGATTTGCCTCACTCACACCCGTTTTTCGTGCAGGCTTTTACTGTGCCGGTGCTGCCAGCCTTTTTGTCACCGGCATTGCCGATCTCCAGCACCTGTTCAGCTTTGCTTCCATAACGGTAAGCAGCGATTCCCTTGCACTTCAACCGGTAGGCCAGCATATACACCTCCCGGAAATCCTCTACGGTAGCCTCATGGGGCAGGTTCACGGTCTTGGCAACGGCATTATCCACATGCTTCTGGAAAGCCGCCTGCATCCTCACATGCCATCGGGGCTGGATTTCCAGTGCGGTGGCAAAGATTCGTCTGGTCTGTTCCGGTATGTTCGGGCTGGTTTGCAGGGAACCAGTACCTGCGATTTCCTCCATCAGCTGGCTGCTGTAGAATCCGTGTTTCCTTGCGATCTCCTCAAAAACAGGATCGATCTCTGTCAGCCGTGTTCCCATCACATTGCGCCTGTAGGTCAGGGCGAACATCGGTTCAATTCCTGAAGTGGTATTTGCAATTATGCTCAGGCTGCCTGTGGGGGCCACGGTATTCACCGTTGCATTGCGCATTGCCGGATAATCCCTTGCAAGAGCACTCCTGTGGAAGTTCGGGAAACTGCCCCGCTGCTCACCGAGTTCCACAGATTTTTGCACAGATTCGTCCTGGGTGAACTTCATTACTTTTTCCGCTGTCGCGATTCCTTCCCGGCAATCGTAAGGAATCCCCAGGCGTGCCAGCATAGCGGCAAATCCCATAACACCCAGGCCGATCTTGCGGTTTTGTTTTGTCCTCTGCCCGATCTGCGGGAGAGGGTATTTGTTGGCATCGATCACATTATCCAGGAAATGCACTCCTGTATGGACAGTTTGTTTCAACTTCTCCCAGTCGATAGCCCCCTCCTTTACCATTTGCGCAAGGTTGATCGAGCCCAGGTTGCATGATTCATAGGGTAAAAGTGGTACCTCTCCGCAGGGATTTGTACTCTCGATAGTGCCGATTGTACTCAGGGGATGCCTGCGGTTTATCTCATCCAGAAAAAGCAGGCCGGGATCTCCTGTCCGGCAGGCACAGGTCACTATCCGATCAAAAACATCCTTTGCTTTTAATCTCTTCTCAATTTTACCGGTTCGGGGATTTATGAGTGCATAATCCCTGTCCTGGCTGACAGCCTCCATAAATTCATCTGTAACACCCACCGAGAGATTGAAATTGCGCAGCAGTTCCTCATCTTCCTTGGCCCTGATAAACTCAATGATATCCGGATGGTCCACCCTGAGCACACCCATATTGGCTCCCCTGCGTCTGCCACCCTGCTTGATCACATCCGTTGCCTTATCAAAGATGGTCATAAAGGAAAGGGGTCCTGAAGCTACGCCATTTGTGGAGCCCACGATATCTCCTTTGGGGCGCAGGTTTGAAAAGGAGAATCCTGTGCCACCGCCGGATTGGTGGATGAGGCTCATATCCTGCAGGGATTTGAAAATACTTTTCAGGGAATCTTCCACAGGCAAAACAAAACACGCACTCAATTGCCCCAGCTCGGTGCCCGCATTCATGAGGGTGGGGGAATTGGGAAGAAATTCCAGGTCTGCCATTACCTGGTAAAAATCATCTTCAGTTTTTTCTACATCGTATCCGTATCTGCTGTCAACTCTGGCAATAGTCTTTGCAACTCTGGCGAATAACTCACCGGGCTCTTCTGCGACTTTCCCTTCTGCATCCCTTAAAAGATAGCGTTTTTCCAGCAACGTTTTCCCGTTGGCGGACAATCTGGATTCGATCGTGCTATTGCCTTTATCCATACAAAACCCCATTCTGGAAATTGGGTTAAGATGTTTTATAGTTACCTCCTTTTCAGGAGCAATCCTGGCACTCGTCACTTTTTCTTTTCTGTATGAAGGAATAGGCTATCATTACTGCCAGAAGCAAAGCAAAGAAAGTTTTCACTTCTGCGGGAAGCAGATCACTTGCACTTCCCACAATGGCCGTTGCCTCAATTCCCATTCGAATGTATATTAGATCGAGCAATATCCCGAATATCAGCGCAAAGAGGGCTATGATTGCAAGATAAATGGTAACAGCCTTTCTGCCCATAAATTTCGTGACCATTGTAATGGTTGCAGCATTGGTGGCCGGCCCTGCAAGCAGGAACACAAAGGCAGTACCCGGGCTCATGCCCTTGGCGATAAGGGCGGCTGCAAGAGGTGTGGAGGCGGTGGCACATATGTATAGCGGAATCCCGACAAAGAGCATTAAGATCATTGAACCGATCCCGCCTCCAAGGTAGCCTCCCACAATTTCCTCCGGTACGATATAGGAAATAACTCCTGCTATCAGCAATCCCACAATAAGCCACTTTGCAATATCTCCCAGCAGTTCCACGTAAGCATATTTTATGGCATCAATGGCGCGTTTTTTCAGGCCTTTTTGCTCGCAATCATCACCGCCACAATCACAGCCCTGATTTGTTGTGTCTTCCCTTTTTGAGAGCATAATGGGATTTGAAAGGGGTGTATCTGTCACGTCCTTTTCCATTATATTGCTTGTAATTCCTGCTCCAACTGCGGTTATGAAGGTTGCGATGGGCCTGAATACTGTCATGATGGGATCAAGCAGGGCATAGGTGATTGCGATTGAGTCAGCTCCGGTCTGGGGTGTCGATATCAAAAAGGACAGGGTGGCACCATTATTTGCCCCTCTTTTTTTCAGGGACATTGCCGCAGGTATCACACCACAGGAACACAGGGGCAGGGGAATTCCGGCAATAGAGGCCTTAAGCACAGATTTAAATTTGCCTGCACCGCTGCCGAGATGTCCAATGATCTTCTCATTGGAAACCACAAGTTCCAGCAATCCGGCAATCCCGAAACCGAGGAAAAGATAGGGTGCTGCCTCTTCGAAAAGGTACCAGGTCTCATATATAATTCCTGCCAGAATTTCTATAAAAATTTGTGCAATGCTCATCGGTATTCCTCTATAATATGCTGTCTGCACATTTCGATCAGCAGCCTGACATGCTCATCTGCAATGTAGTAGACCGCAAAACGCCCCTCTTTCCTGACCCTCACAAGATCTAGCTGGCGTAGTGTCCGCATATTATGGGATATTGCAGACTGTGAGGCTTCAAGTGCTTCACTGAGTTCACATACACACATATCCCTTTCTTTGAGTAAGAACAGGATATTCAGGCGTGCAGGTGATTGCAATGCCTGAAATATGGCAGACATGCGGGTAATTGTTTCAGGTGGGGGGATTGTGAGTTTTTTTATCTGGTTCTTATCCACACGTTCGCAAGGCAAATCATCCATGAACACATGATCAATCTTTCATATATATGAATCTGTTTCTTTGCTACATGGAAAAAGTAAAGTTCCTTTTTCCAGTAATTATCTAAATGATTCGGGTCAATAGTAGTATAGTTGTTATATAGGGGAGTTAATAATGCAATTATTGGAAACATGTTGTCTAAAAATAAATGGAAGGTACTAAAATGAAGGTTGTAGCATTCAATGGGAGTCCCAGGGAAGACGGGAACACTGCAAAGCTCGTCAAAAACGTATTTTCAGAACTTGAAAGGCAAGGAATTGAGACCGAAATGATTCAGCTGGGAGGTATCCCTGTCATGGGATGTACTGCCTGCATGAAGTGTTTTGAGAACAGGGACCGTCGATGTGTCATATCCAGTGACCTGATCAATGAATGTATCGGGAAGATGATCGAGGCCGACGGGATCATTATTGCAAGTCCTACATACTTTGCCGATCTGACTACGGAAACAAAGGCTCTGATTGACAGGGCGGGGTTTGTGGGCAAAGCAAACGATGAACTTTTCAAACATAAGGTCGCAGCAGCGGTTGTAGCTGTCAGGAGAGCAGGCGCACTCCATGCATTTGATTCCATCAACCACTTTTTCCTGATCTCCCAGATGATAATACCGGGTTCAAGCTACTGGAATATAGGAATGGGAGCTGCACCCGGGGATGTAGAATCTGATAAAGAAGGATTGCAGACGATGCAAAACCTCGGGCAGAACATGGCCTGGCTTATGAAAAAGATCAATGGCTGAGTAGCCCTTTTGTTCCTTTTTTTGGATGTGCATTTCCTGCGTATGAAAATGCGTATCCATCAACTCTCTTCTTTTCCAGTTTCATCAGGTATTATTTAACAATACATTAAGGGCGCACACCAAGTTCAAGTTGTGTTGTCAGTTTTTCCCCGTTCCTGTAATACTCAAGTTCGATCTTGTCCCCGGGCTGTTTTTCACTTATATGTGCTATGATCTGGTCACTGTTGAAGACTTCAACCCCGTCTACTCCTACAATGATATCCCCGTTGATGAATATTATTTTATCATTGATCCTTACTTCTTCGGCACTTTTCAGCCCGGCATCCTCGGCAGGTCCGTCTTCCACAACAGCCACGACCATTACTCCTCTGGCCGCCTCATCATTAAGGTCCATGAAATCGGCTGCCTTGGGGCTTACAGGTAACATCTGTATACCTATCCAGGAATGCTCATATTCCCCCTTCTCAATTATGGCATCGGCAACCATCCGGGCTTTGTTTGAAGGAATGGCAAAACCCAGATTATCCCCGCTACGTGCACGGTTGACCCCGATCACCTCACCCGAAAGATCAATTAGCGGGCCTCCTGAATTCCCTGGGTTTAACGGCGCATCGGTCTGTATCACATTGGGGATGGAAAATCCGTTCGTTGTGGGCATTGTCCTGCCCGTGGCACTGACGATTCCATGTGTTACACTTCCCTCAAGTCCGAAAGGTGTACCGATTGCCATCACCATCTGGGCAGGATTTATCCTGGATGAGTTGGCCATTGGCAGGGGATAGGGCTGGCAGTTTTCATCGCAGGGAACTTCATCGACCTTTAATACAGCAATATCAGAATATACATCAGTGCCCGTGATCTCAGCATCCATTGCAACCCCGTTGCTGAAATATACTTCTACGGAATCAGCACTTTCCACGACATGCTGGTTCGTTATGATATGTCCCTCTGCATCATAAAGAAACCCCGATCCGCCACTTCTGAATTGGTCTCCGTCGATTTCACCTTCAGTCCTTATGGAGACAACCGAATCAAAAACAAGTTTGTAAAGTTCCTCATAGGTCTCACCAGCGGTGCCATTGATATTGATTATGCCGGTAACACCACTTTCAGGATCATTAATTTGTGTGATTTCCAGACTTCCATCGTCATAAAGCACGGTTGTCAGGCTGATCCCGAGAACAAAACCAATCAGGAGGAACAATATTGCTATCAGGGGTAATGTACTGCCCCTTTCCTCCTCAAGCAATGAAGTTGAAAATTGCATCATTAGACATACTGTTGGGCTGGTTTATTGCCTTTTCTCTTTGTTTTTCAGAATCTGGAATATATACTGGCTGCGAGATGTTCGAGTTCCTCCCTGTCAGGGTTGGAATCCACAATGGTATGCATTGACCCTCCACCATCGTTTTCATAACGGGGTATTATATGCACATGTACGTGTGGTACAGTCTGTCCGGCAACAAGCCCGTTATTGATCCCGATGTTGGTACCGGTGGCTTCTGTAGCTTTGATCACCTGCTTGGCTATCCTGTTGACAGAAGCAAATAATTCTGCTGCCCTTTCTTCGTCCATTTCCAGGAAACTTGTTATGTGTTCCTTTGGCAGGACGACGGTATGTCCTCTGGATGTGGGGTAGATGTCCAAAAAAGCATAGGCATGCTCGTCTTCATACACTTTATGTGAAGGTATTTTTCCATTTATGATTCTGCAAAATAAACATTCCATGATTTTCACCTGCTTTTACTGGTTGTTTTTATTTTATAACAATTCTGGAGTCCATATATTAGGGCATACGAAATATTTATATCCCATGGAAAACATGCAGGGTTGTAAGTTAGGGTGACCAAACATTAGGATGTTATGAAATGAACAATAAAACATTGAACTTGCTGGATGCGGGCCAGAATGCCCGTGTAATTCAGGTCAAAGGCAAAGGCCCTTCCAGGCGGCGCCTACTTGAAATGGGGATGGTGCCGGGAGTTATCCTTAGCGTAACCAAGAAAGCCCCAATGGGTGACCCGGTGGATTTCAAATTGAAAGGCTACAATCTTTCCCTGCGCAAGCAGGAAGCCCAGATGGTTGTTGTTGAGGCGTTGGGAGGAATAAAATGACATCACGGATGCCTCTTACAATGTTTCCATCCGGACAAACCTGTCGTATTTGTGATGTGTGTGCCGGAAAAGGGCTAAAAAGAAGGCTTGTAGAGATGGGTTTGACCCCTGCTTCCATTATTCAGCCTCTGGGATGTAACAGGGGGTCTTTTCTGGTATCGATAAATGGTACACGTTATGCTCTGGGCAAGGGAATGGCTAGCAAAATCATGGTTCAGCCTGTTTATGAGGAGGTGTCACGGTTTGGCTGAAAAAATTAAAGTAGCAGTTGCCGGCAATCCCAATGTGGGAAAAACCACAATCTTCAATGCCCTTACCGGAGCGCGCCAGAAGGTAGGTAACTGGCCGGGTGTAACTGTGGAAAAGAAAGTAGGTACAAAAAAGCACAAAGGTCATGTCCTGGAGATTGTGGATCTGCCGGGCACTTACAGTTTAACGGCTTACTCAGCAGATGAGGTGGTTGCCAGGGATTACATCCTGGATGAAAACCCAGACGTTGTTATGCAGGTCCTGGATTCCACAAATCTTGAAAGGAATCTGTACCTGACTTCCCAGTTGCTTGAAATGGGTACCAATTTGATTCTTGCCCTGAATATGTCGGACCGTGCCGAAATGCGGGGGGACGATATTGCTATCCAGAGACTGGAAAGCCTTTTAGGCGTTTCTGCGATTAAAACCGTGGCAAATGAAGGTACAGGTATCGAAGCGCTTCTGGATTCGATTGTGAACAAAACAGAAAACAAACCTCCAAAACCCCATGAAATCGGTTATGGTAAAGGTGTGGAAGAGAAGATATGTGCCTTGGAAGAAATACTGGGGTATGATCAGGAACTATCGAAACACTATCCACTCCGCTGGTTGTCTGTGAAATTGCTCGAAGGGGATGAGAATGCCCTCTCCAAATTATCTTCAAGCAACATTAAAGGAAAGGTGCATGATTATCTTTCGGACTTTGACAATGAAGAATACGAAGTTGAGATGGCAGATAAAAGGTATGAGTTTATAGGTACCTTGCTTCCCCAGGTCTGCACAACCTGTGCTGAAGATGTATCTCCCTCGGATATGGTGGACAAAGTCGTCACCAACAAGTATCTGGGTATCCCAATATTCCTCACCCTGATGTGGGGCATGTTCGAGCTGACCTTTGCTTTTGCCACTCCTTTCATGGAACTGATCGACATGTTCTTCGGGTGGCTGGCAGGAGCTGTAACCTCTAACATTGAAACCGCCTGGCTTGCTTCCCTTCTGGGTGATGGTATCATTGCCGGTGTCGGTGCTGTTCTGCTCTTTGTGCCCAATATTTTCATCCTGTTCTTCGCCATCGCCCTGCTTGAAAGCAGTGGCTATATGGCGCGTGCAGCGTTTATTATGGACAAACTCATGTATACAATGGGACTGCAGGGTAAATCCTTCATCCCGATGCTCATGGGCTTTGGCTGCTCTGTTCCGGCTATTATGGCCACCCGTACGCTGGAGGACGAAAAGGACAGGTTAATCACGATGCTGGTTACGCCTTTCATGTCCTGTGGCGCAAGGTTGCCGGTCTACATCCTGCTTGCAGGAACATTTTTCGGCAGACAGGCAGGTTCTGTAATTTTTGGTCTGTACGTACTGGGGATACTTGTGGCTATTGTTTCGGCCAAACTCTTCAGGACATTTCTCGCCAGGGGTCAACCTTCTCCCTTTATAATGGAACTTCCTCCATATACCAAACCTTTATTGAAGGATTCCCTGCGGCATATGTGGAATGAGGGCTACCTTTACCTCCGGAAAGTCGGGACAGTAATTATCGGTGGAGTCGTTCTGATCTGGTTGCTTGCCTATTTCCCGCAAGGAGCGGAATATGGCAGTGCTGGCAGTCTGATAGGTTCGCTGGGTAAATTGCTCGAGCCTCTAGTAGCCCCACTTGGATTTGACTGGAAGATAGCCGTTGCACTTGTCTTCGGGTTTGTCGCAAAGGAAATTGTAGTAGGTTCCCTAGGAACTCTGTACGGTACCGGGGGAGGTGAAGCATTATCCTCAGCCCTCATGGCAGATCCGGGTTTCACTCCTGCAATAGCTCTGGGGCTAATGGTGTTCACTCTGCTCTATGTCCCCTGTATCGGAGCGGTTGCGGTTATCAAGAAAGAAACGGGTTCATGGAAATGGATGTTCTTCCAGGCAGCGTATTCAACAGCAGTGGCCTGGATATTGGCACTGGTGACAGTCCTTGTCGGAAAAATGATTCTTTAATGAGGTGTATTTGATGGAAAAAAATTACAGTGGTTTGAAGTTCTTTTCCTTGTTGTGGGGAATACTGTATATGGTCACAGGCCTGGTTCAGGTATTTAAAGGAGTGGGAATTTTGCCTTCTTCTTTTTTATCATCCAGCATGTTACCGGCTGAGCTTGCAGGTGGTCTTGTGCTTGTGGTAATCGGTGCGGTATTTTTAGTCGCAACCTTTGAGTTTTCAAATAACTCCTTTGAAGGATCTGCCTATACCTATGTGGGAATACTGCTCTGCCTGGTATTCGGCGCCCTTTATCTCCTGAGTATGGTAGCAGATCTTATCAATGCCTATATACTTGGCATGGAAGGTTACGAGAAATGGACATTTATTGACAGTTTCAAGCCTGCCTTGTATCTGGGTATTTTGAGCGGGTTTGTATATGCTTTCTGGAAGAAAAGGTTTAGCCCCGCAAATCAGGGAGGATTTTAAGATGGTTCTGGGATACAAGTATGTATTGAAAAAAATGGCAGAAATGGATCAGAGAGGCAGCATCTCCTTCAATGCCCTCTCTGAAGGAATGGATATGAACACTCGGCAGATAAAAGGCATGCTTGATATTATGGAACAAATGGGTCATGTCAGGAAAATCGGGGATATCAATGGTAACCCCGAAATTCTTTCCTGTGGCACCTGTAAATCCTGTGGATGCTGTAACTCTGGAATTTCCTATGGTACTACATACCAGCTGACCGATAAAGGTCGGAGGGTATGCAGTACCTGATTACCTTGATTGTTCCGGCCGGCAGCTTAATGGTATGATATCACTCCCTTTTGCAACAATGCCATTTCTCCGTTTGGCAAACAATTTCCCGGCCGGACCACTCATCTCTTTTTTAGAGCAGCTGCATCAAAAGTATCAATCCGCTGGCCTTCTTACCAGAGAACCGTCACGCAGCTTGATCGTTATATATTTGCCTTCTTCACCGGCTTCGTATTTATTGTAACGCAAAACATCGAATCTTTTGGCATCTGTAAGTTTCCTTATTGTACGTATATCTTCCCGGCCGATTTTTCCTTTTTTTGCAGGTGGATCAATATTGGCTTTTACCTTTGAATATATGATCCCGCCCTTCATATCCGCACCAACGTGGCCGCCCGGATCCTCTGCCAGCAGTGTTCCTTTTTTCATGTAGGCACCGGCAAATTCCTCACATTTGCCCTTTACGATTATTGTCCCCCCGTTAAGATGAGCAGCAGTATTCATTCCACTATTCCCTTTGATTAGCAACATTCCCTTTTCCATCAGAAGTCCGCTCCCGTTGCCTGCATCTCCTTCTACTGTAATGCTGGCCTCACAATCGCAACGGGCTGCCAGGGTGTTGCGCAGGATGCTATCATTGAGCAGGAGGTCGTTTCCTTCAAGTTTGTTTTGCAGGAGTTTTTCCTGCAATCCCCTGCAGACCAATTCAGTTATTGACACGAATTTGCGATATCCTTTTCTATCGGATTCCACTTCCACGATATTGCCCAGCGGCTTTTCGATATTTCCTTTTATGTATAAGGCGCCGGCTATCATTCCCATACCTGCTTCAGCGGCAACATTACCGTCTATCATGATATTGCCGGCATTTTCTGTCTTCCCGCTGCCTCCAAGGTGGGATATGCTGGCTCCCATTCCCTGAGCAAGGCGTTTTCCGACATTGCCAATGATCTGTACAGTGTCTTCTTTTTTGAGATGACCGACTATGTCCCTGTAGGTATATTCAGTGCCTTGCTGGTGGGGGACGGTAGAATCCGGATTGAAATCACTATTCCAGCAAAAGTTGTAAGTGTAGTCACAGAGGTTGTCCGGTGGATTTGATAGTTCGATCGTGATCATGTTTCCGCCCTTAACCATGTATGAGTGCAGGCAGACAGCGGGTACAGACCCAGATGCTTTCTTTTCCATGTCTCAGGGGCATCAGGTATCTCTCGTTTTCATCCCTGTCACACTTAAAGCAGTGTATTGAACCGGTTTCGGTATCTTTCTCTTTTGTCTCCTGCATTTCCTTGACGGCCTGTGGATTGAAATCCATGGTCTGCCTTTCTTCAATGGATATTGCATCCTGTGGACAGACTCCGATACAGAATCCCATGCCATCGCACAGTTCTTCAGATACGACCTTAGCCTTACCATTTATTATCTGTATGGCACCCTCGGCACAAGGGCTGACACATTTGCCACAACCATTACACTTTTCCTCATCTATTTTGACTATCATCCGATTTACCATTTTCAAGCCTCCTTTAATGATGTGTACCTTCTACAACTTCGATTCCTGCATTTTCCAGGGTCTGCTTTATTGAATCGACATGAGGACATTCCGGATAGTTTTCCATTTGCATACAGGAACTGAGATGTACTGTTTTAACTCCGTGTTTTTTCAGGGAGCGTGCAAGCCTGAAAACCCTCCTTCCCGGGCATCCCCCGCATGTGAAAAAAGCTGCCATTTCTGTATTTTTATAGTAGTCACTAAAAGCGACTGTTTTTTCATTGAATGCTTTGAAACATCCGATTCCCGGGCAGGTTTCTGCAACAATAGCACAGCGAACAACCGCTATTTTCTTGTTATCTGGCATTTGCATTATCCTTTTGTGCTTTATCCAGTGCAGAGCCCACACTTTCGCGGACAATATATCCTGCTTTATGCAATATGGTGTCCCCGATTTCAGTGTCATTATCCATACTTGCAGTACAGGGATAGGCATGATGGGCAGAGGAAACCGTTTCCTTGAAATCTGCAGCTTCGGTATAGACTAATTTACGGGCAACAAACCATGTGCATCCACAGGGAGCATCTCTTAGTACACGGGCAGTTGTAATTTCCCCATTATCAAGTATTATGTCGATTTTGGGTTTCCCAAATCCCATTTCAACGAATCTGTCAATAATAGGTTGACCTGTTTTTTCAAGGCTGCAGAAAGGCTTTGGAAAAGCATATTCTACTTCCTCATTCTGAAGCTTTTCTGCAACCTGACGGATAAGACCCGCCGGGGCAAGTTTGGGATTTTCAACAGGTGCAATTACGCCTTTTGCATGTGCTTTTTTCGCAACTGTTGGCAGGGCGGTAAACAGGTCCGGATGCAAATCCATTGCAAGGAGCAGGTCACAGGGTTTCAGGTCAGCAGGCAGGTATTCTTCCGGGTCCTCCACAAATTCAGGCAGATCTGCAGGCAGTTCATGGATTTCTGTAAGGAAGCCGGAATAGGATTTGCGGCCCTGTCGGCAGTGATCGCAGGCTTCCCCGCAGGATGTGCAGAACTGATCGGAATTTATGAGATTTCCCAGTACCCTTTCCCCGAATTTCCCGCTGTACAGGATACTTATTCTCATTGGTTGCGGATCTGCTAAGGTACGACCTCCGGGATATACTTTATATACCTGGTATATTAGTAATATTGCTATATAAATAGGGGAGTATCCATTCAGATACCGCCCAATTCAGGAAGCCAGGCAATCTTGATTATGTACAGGAGAATCAGAATCAATATTATCAGCAGAATCAGTTTTTTCATTTTGCAAAAGAAAAACCCGATAGATTTGCCTATCTTGAATATAAGATCCATTCCATCACCATACCACCTATTGTTTTTATTCTTCCACTACACGCAGGCGGTTCATTACATCGCCTGGTTTGATTTTATATACAACATCCATTCCTTCAATGACCTTCCCAAAAACCGTGTGCATACCGTCCAGGTGGGATTGGGGTGAATGGGTTATGAAGAACTGGCTTCCTCCGGTATCCTTGCCGGCGTGGGCCATCGACAGGGCACCCTTTGTATGCTTGCGTGGATTTATCTCGCATTTGATCGTGTAACCCGGCCCACCGGTTCCATCACCCTTAGGGCATCCTCCCTGTATCACAAAATCAGGAATAACCCTGTGAAAGTCCAGACCGTTATAGAATCCCTGCTTGATAAGTTTTTCAAAATTGGCAACCGTACGTGGGGCATCGTTTACGAATAATTCAAGGACGATATCTCCCTTGTCTGTCTCGATAATGGCTTTTTTCATTTTGCAACTCCATTTTAACTTCGTTTTGAGATTTGAATGATCAGTTTATAATTATTTCGCTGGGTTTAACTGAAAGATAGTTTCGGGTACTTGAATCTTCAATGTTCAGTCAGACATACTCACTGATGTTCTTTACTGAAATGGAGGTGGGTGCCTCTTTTCATAGATATATCGCTGGTTCATCATGAATTTGTAGTCTGGCTCCACTTCCGGAATACCTTTGTCGACATCAGTATCTATTATATTTAAAGATATTATTAAAATAGATGGCAGAGATTAAAATGAGTCTGAAAGAATAGCCGGAATTAAAAAAGAAAATGGAAAGGAGAGTGGATAAAGTAATATCCGGAGATATTACTTTGCAAGATCGTAGTTCTGGTTTACGATCTTCAGGGCACAGAAGTTTCCGCACATGGTACATGCATCTGTGTCTTCCGGTGCACGGCTATTCCTGACATCACGTGCAAGTTCCGGATCAAGCGCCAGGCTGTACATCTTCTCCCAGTCAAGTTCGCGGCGTGCCCTTGCCATTGCAAGGTCCTGGTCACGTTTGTTGAGTTTGACCATGTCACCTACGTGGGCTGCGATCTTGGATGTCTTGACACCTTCTATGACATCTTCCTTGTTTGGCAGGGCAAGATGTTCTGCAGGGGTTACATAGCACAAGAAGTCACAGCCGGCTGCTGCGGACTGGGATGCACCGATTGCGGTGACGATGTGGTCACGTCCCGGGGCAACATCGGTGATAAGTGGGCCAAGCATGTAGAATGGCTTGTGGTCACTCATGGATTTCATGAGTTTTACATTCATATCGACCTCATCCAGTGGCACGTGGCCAGGACCTTCTACAATAACCTGGAGGTCATATTTATCGTGGGCCCTCTGGGCGCATTCTGAGTTGATGATAAGTTCCTGTATCTGTGCACGGTCTGTTGCATCGTGGATAGCACCCGCACGCATTCCGTTACCAGTTGAAAGGGTGACTTCGTGTTCTTTGAGGATTTCACAGAGATAGTCGAAATCCGCATAAAGGGGGTTTTCCTTTTCGTTGTGGAGCATCCAGGAGCTCATGAAAGCACCGCCACGGGAGCAAAGTCCGCCATAGCGGCCATGGGCTTTAAGCCTGTCCAGTACGATATTGTTGACACCGGTGTGGATTGCCATGAAGTTGGTACCCAGTTTTGCCTGTTCCTCGGTTGCATTCCACAGGTCGTCTTCTGTCATGTGGACGATGGAACCGTCCCTTTTGGCTGCTGTGATGAAAGCCTGGTAGAGTGGTACTGAGCCTACGGACAGGTCGATTGCGTCACAGACCTTTTTCCTGATTCCGAGGAAATCTCCTCCTGTACCCAGTTCCATAAGAGTATCTGCGCCGGCTGCCTGTGCTGCCTTTGCCTTCTCGATTTCCAGTTCTTCATCGACAATGTCGGAAGATGCTCCAATGGAAGCATTCACTTTTGTGGTAAGACCTTCTCCAATACCGCACACTCTGATGTCCCTGTAGGGAGTAACAGGTATAACGATTCTGCCGGCTGCAACTCCGCGGCGCACAAATTCAGGTTCCACACCCTCAAATTCTGCAACCGTTTTCATCTCTTCGGTAATAATTCCGTTCTTGGCATCTGTTACGATTGACATGTTTTAACCTCGTTTTAATGATGGGAAATGGGTACATATTTTATTTAAACCTTATTAAAAAATCAAGTTGTGTTGATGTAAAGTGATTTTGAGTTTGATACATGTCCTGATTGGACTGCACATGTATAATTAGTTAGCAGCAAACAGGTAATGCTTTTGAGTGTACATGCATAACAAGAGATTCATATATAAGTAACAAAATTTTACTTCTAAAAAGTAAAGTGAAGTTGTTTTGTCCTCTCTTTTGGCAAAATCATCTTTGCTGGCGGCGAAGGGTACGCATTGTTTCCCTGTGGAGGGATACCACGAGATCACTTAGCATTCCGAATATGAACATCTGGATTCCCGAAATAATTAGCAATGCTGTCAGGATGGTCATTGGTATATGGGTAATACCTATCATCCATTCGCTTACGACATAGATTCCCAGTAATATTCCACAAAAAGTAAGTATGGCACCGATTATCCCGAAATAGAACATCGGGTTGTGAAATTTGGCCATTTTATAGATCGTGCTGCCAATCCCAAAACCATCTGTCAGGGGGTTGAGTTTCGTATCTCCTTCATCAGGGCGAGGCCTGTAGGTGATTGGAACAACTTCTACGAGGTGCTCTTTTTTCATACTGTCAACAGCAATCTCTGATTCTATCTCAAAACCCGTTTCATGAAGTTCCAGTTCCCGGATTGCCTGGTTTGTGAAACCCCTGTAGCCAGACAGGATGTCTACAAGATTTTTCCTGTAAATGACACTAAAAAATTTGTTAAGCATCTTGTTACCGATCAGGTTCAGTTTTGTAAAAGCAGCCGGATCAAAATCTGCAAACCGGTTGCCAATAACATGGTCTGCCCTTCCAGTTTCCAGTGGTTCTAGCATTGCATGAACGTCTTTTGCAAGATAGGTTCCGTCCCCGTCGATCATAATGACATAGGGGTCATCTATCATCGCAAGGGCATCCTGGACAGCCTGACCTTTTCCTTTCCCGGTCTGGGCAACAACTCTTGCACCCATATTTTTGGCGATTTCCTGTGTATCATCAGAGCTATTGCCATCAATAACAAAAATATTCCCGAAACCTTCGGTATTGAAATCTTCAATAAGCTGGCCGATGGTGGCACCCTCATTCAATGTGGGTATGAGGATGCAAACATCTTCCCTGTAATCTTCTGTCACGTTATTCCCTTTACAGGAGGCCCATATTGTCCAGCTGTTGTCTTACTACTTCTACTCCTTCTTCGCAGTTTTCCGGGGATTTGCCGCCGGTAACCACAAGTTTTCCGGAACTGAAGATCAGTACGACAACTTTTGGCTCATCGATCCTGTAAACGAGTCCCGGGAATTGCTCAGGTTCATACTCGATATTCTCAAGACCCAGTCCGATTGCGATTGCGTTAAGGTTGAGTACAGCTTTGAGGTCAGCGGAGGCGACAATGTTCTGTACGGTGATATCCGGTTTTTCGAGGGTATCTATGCCAATACCGTTGAGTTTTTTGGCCATGTCCGCAATTACAGTGTGTACATCATCTACGTTTTTGGCACCTGTACAGACCACTTTCCCGGAAGTGAAAACAAGAAATGCCGCTTTTGGGTTTGATACACGGTATACGAGACCGGGGAATTTCTGCTTGTTATATTCTGCTCCTTCAAATTCAGCTTCGATCTTTGTAAGGTCGAATTCCTCGGCAAGTTTGGTGGAAGCTACCACATTTTCTATTTTAATGTTATAATCTGTCATATTCTCAGGTCCTTGGAAATTGAAGCAAATAATTCCAGATAGTTTATATATTCTTATTGTTTCTTAATTTAAATACCTATTTAAATAGCTTTACCTTCTTCTGCCTTCCGCAGACCCCTGATAACAGTATCATACTTGCTTTTAACTCTCTCTATGAGGTCACCTTCCAGGTTACGGTGGGTCGGGACAAGGATATCCGCATCCCTGCCGATTTCCTCTCCTGCAGTGTTTGTTTCGTAATCCGGGGCGATCAGTATTCCATCTTTTGAAACACCTATATGCAGGTCTTTCACAATGCGTGCCACCATCTCGGTTTCCGGAGTGACCCTGACACTTATGGTCATGGCTCTTGATCGGTATTCACTCTTAAGTTCCTCGAGCATCTCCAGGGTTTCCTCTACCCTGACCGGATCTCCTTCACTTTTCAGTATATTGACGGCTTCAGTAAGATCATCAAATGTAGTGGATCCGGCTTCGATAATCTCTCCTGAATAATGTTTTTCCACCTCTTCCTTATATCCCCGGGAAATAACCATTTTGTAAACCGTATCAAGGGTCTGAAGTTCTTCCTCGGTGGGATTATAAGCATCTACCATGCGGTAATCTTTGATTCCACACATCTGTGCCAGGGATTCATACATGGAGGTGAATCCGACAAACCTGCGTCCAAGCCAGCGGTCAAGTCCCTCTTTGCCACTTTGTTGTTTTGAAAGTTCTATCATCTTGTTGCGTATAAGTTCGGGCTTATTATCCTCAAGACCGAAATAATCTGCAAAAAGAGGGGTGGTGGAGAGTAGTTTAGTCCTGCCGTGAGGTGTAGTTTCGATAAACCCCCGGTTTTGCAATTCCCGGATATGATCATATGCCTTGTTGCCGCGCATATCCACAATATCCGATTGTATTACTGGCTGATGGTAGGCTATCATGGAAAGGGTGCGTAGCATGGGGGAATTCAGTTCCCGGGGTGCAAAGGGGCGTATGGTATCAGAATATTTTGTTCTGACCTGCATGACATATCTTTCACCCAGGTCCACGATCTCCAGTCCCGATTCCCTTTTTTCATATTCCTGAATGAGGCTTTCTACAACCTTTGTGACCTGCTTTTTGTCTTTGGCAAGTATTTTTTGCAGTTTCTGTATCTCGACTGCACTACCTGCTGCAAAAAGTGCAGCTTCAACGATTTCCCTGTCGGACATTTTTCAAATCAACCTCTTCAAACCGGCTGCTCTTTATTCCCATAAGAGTATATATATAATTCTCCGAAGAGTTCATCCTGTCTCAAACAGATTTTCCTCTGGGAAGCCATGAAAAGGAGGGATAGGTATGTCATTACCCTTTCTGAACGAGAGGGTATAGGATCTACGATTTCAGTAAAACTGACCTTTTCTTTCCCGTGCAGAATCTCTTTAATTATTTCTTCCAGATCTTCAACACGCCCCTTTATATCTTCCTCATGAGCAATACCGAGCACATCCTCAGTGGTTGGCTCCTCTTCCATGTGGAGGACGCGTTTTTGTCGTCTCTGGGTTCTTCTGGACTCAACATTTTCTGCCTTTTTTAATTCATTTATAAGTTCCTGCAGGGTAACAGGTCTTGTGGCAGCGCGGCGAATAGGCAATTTGGGTACGGGATAGTCTTCTTCATCCTGAAATTCGAGATCATCATCAGGCTCTTCCTCATCAGTTTCTTCATCTTCTTGCTGTATGATACCTGTGGATTTCATCCTGAGGAGAATGGAGGCATAAAGCAGTGTTCTGCCTGAGATCCTCAGATCCATTATCTTCATTTCTTCTATTTTTTCCAGGAACTTATCCGTAATCTCTACTATGTCAATATCCCAGGGATTGATACTTTCACTTTTTGCAAGGTTTACGAGGATTTCTACAGGTTCACAGAGCACATCATCTGATAATTCCAGCTCGTCTTCGTCAACACCCAGTTCCTTCAACGTTTTCAAGAATTCAGGGTCAATACCCTGTCCCATATTTTCCAGCAACGGGATATCATCGTTTTTAACCGATATACTGTTCACCGTATTTTCATCCCCGTAATACTTGTGATATTATCCTGCTGCATTGTTACACCGATTGTGCGCTCGGCAGCTTCTATCATCGGTTTCCTTAAAGAGACAACTATGAACTGGGCATTGCCTGCTGCCTTTTTAACACGCCTGGCAACCCTTTCAGCATTTACTCCGTCAAGGAACATATCGATCTCATCAAAAGCATAGAATGGAGCGGGACGATATTGCTGGATAGCAAATAAAAATGCAAGTGCTGTGAGACTCTTTTCTCCTCCGGACATTGCTTCCAGTCGTTGCAGGGTTTTGTCCCGGGGCTGGGCTTTGAGGGTCATGCCTCCGGAGAAAGGGTCTTCCTCATTGTCCAGTACAAGTTCCCCTGCACCATCGGAAAGTTCATTGAAGATTTCCTTGAAAGCATCATTGATACCATTGTAGGTCTCCATGAATGTCTCTTTTTTAAGGTTATCATACTGGTCGATACGATCCAGAATCTGCTCTCTTTCATTGAAAAGGATTGCCCTGCGGCTTTTGAGATCTACAATTCTCTGCTCCACTTCCTCATATTCATCTATTGCCCGCATATTCACAGGTTCCAGGGCTTCCATTGCCTTTTCAATTGAGGTTATCCTTGTACGCACGGTTTCATAACCCGGCACTTCATCAGTCTCTTCAAGGCCACGACGTGTGACCTCTTCGCGGAGCTGTTCAATCTGTTCCTTCACGGCATCCAGTGTGGCCTCAAGTGCCATTTTCTGGTTCTCTGCCTTCTCATAGCGGCTCTTGACCCTATCAACTTCATCACGCTGGGTTGAGTAGGCTGTTTCCTTATTCTCTCTTTCTCCCTGAAGCTGGCGCAGTTCACCTGTGAGTTCTTCTTCACGTTGTTTCTTTTCTTCCAGTTCACTTTCAAGGGACGTGATCTTATTCTTGAGCTCTTCTATGCGCTCTTTTAGTGTACGCTTTTTCTCATCCATCTGGGCTATTTGTTCCCGATTTTGTTCCATTTTCTCGGTCGCATATTTTTTATCTAGTTCAAGAGCGTTGATCTGTCCGTCAATATCCCTTATCCTTCCGTCCAGGCGGCGCAGTTCCTCATCCAGGTCTTCTGCCTGCTTATTGAGCTCGGGAATTTCTGAATCGGCGAGTTTTTCTTCGATCTGCAGTATGTTTTGTTGCAGGGATTGTTCTCTTTCTTCCAGATGCTCCTTCTTCTCAACGGTCTCGTTCATCTCAGTTCGCATCTGCTGGCGTTCTTCCTCGATCTGCTTGAGTTCCTCGTCCTTGCTATTGAGCAGCTTTTCAAGTGTTTCTCCGCGATTGCCGATCTCCTCGAATTGCATCTGTTTGCGCGAGACCTCGTTCTCATACTGCTGGATCTCCTTGTTGGTGCTTGAAATATGTCCTTCGGTAGTATCCAGTTTGTTGATCGCATTGCTTCTGCGTGATTCCAGTTTGGTAAGTTCCTCGGATATCCTGACAAGTTTATCTTTTTCAGAGGCTGCAAATGACAGGCCGGACTTGCGCTGTGAGCCACCGCTCATTGCCCCGCTTTTTTCAACGATCTCGCCTTCCAGGGTCACCATGCGCAGCCCGCCCATCAGTTTTCGGGCGTTTTCAAGGGTATCGACAACAAGGGTGTCCCGGAATACATACCAGAAGGCTGCTTCGAATTTCGGATCAAAATCGATAAGATCGATGGCATACCCGATTACACCTTCCCTGTCGGAGAGGTTTTTGTAGGGCCTGCGTGCTTCCATCTTATTCAGTGGGAGGAAGGTTGCCCTGCCCGATCTCTGGCGTTTCAGGTAAGCAATCGCCCGGGAAGCGTCTTCGTCCGTATCCACCACAACAGCCTGCATTCGTCCTCCTGCAGCGATTCCCAGCGCGGTTGAATATTTCTGGTTGACTTTTCCCAGCTCTGCTATGGTGCCATAAATACCGGGCAGGCCATGTTTGTCCTTTTCCTTGATTACTGCATCTACTGCCCGGGAATACCTGCTGGTATCCTCTGCCGCCCTCACACGGGCTTCAAGCATTGCATAATCCTGCTGCTTGCGGCGTATGTCATTTTCCAGATCGCTGACAACTTTTTTTATCTGGTGGCGATTGCTTTCCAGATCATCCAGGTCTTTTGTCAGGCCTTCTATTTTTTCGTTGAGTTTGTCAATATCATACTGGACGGATTTGGTATCACTTTCAGAGGACTTGGCCTTTTCCTTTGCCTGCCTGATCTCATCTTCGATTTCTGCTACGTCTGCGGATTTGCGACGCAGGGAATCCAGCAGCCTGTCCTCGTTACGCATGAGCTCATTTTTCTGGGTTTTCAGTTGTTCCAGTTCGTCCTTATTTGCAGAAAGTTCGTCCCTTGTACGGGCAAACTTTTCGTCCACATCGGCAATCCTGCTCTGCAGTAACATTCTCTGGGTACGTTTTTCAGAAATTTCCGATTGCAGGGTTTCCTTCTGGAAATTGTGTTCTCCTACCTTTTCTTCAATATCGTCTACCTTGCCCTTTGATTCATCGATTTCCAGGAAAAACCTCCGTCTTGCGGCATCGATCTCATCGATTTCCTGGCCTGCATAATCGATACGGTCACTGCATCCTGATATTTCTCCGCGGATCTCTTCAATTCGCCTTTTGACCTCGATCTGCTCATCTTCACCCATCTTCTGGATGCGCTGGTTAAGTAAGCGTAATTCTTCTTCCCTTTGTTCAAGGACCTCTTTTTTCTGTTTAAGTTCAGAGGAGATTTTTTCCAATTTTTCCTGCTGGGTGTCGTATTCCTGCCCGACTCCTTCAAGTTCGGTTTTGGCATCCTTAAGTTTGGAGAGCAGCACGAAACCCTCAAACTTCATCTTCTCTTCCTTGAGGGACTGATACTTGACAGCCTGGTCGCGCTCTCCCTGGAGTTTTTCTTTTTGCTTATCCACTTCATCTATCAGGATATCTGCCCGTTCGATACGCTCCCTTACAACTTCCAGTTCATTGAGGGCTCTCTCCTTCTTATTGTCAAACTCTGCTACCCCGGCAATCTCATCTATGATCTTGCGGCGCTCCCCGGCGGTCATTGTGATGATTCGTGTGACATCCCCCTGCATTACGACATTGTATCCTTCGGGTGTGACCCTCGCCTTTGCAAGATAATTGTGTACATCACCAAGACTTACCGATTTGCCATTGAAGTAAAAATAGCTGTAGTAACCATTGTCTGTGCTACGCACCTTCCGGCTGATCACGACTTCATCATTATCAACAGGAAGTTCCCTGTCCTTGTTATCAAAATAGATGGTAACCTGGGCATTGTCCGGGTTTTTGCTTTTTTCCCCGTTATATATGAGGTCGGTAAGTTTTTCCGCCCTCAGGGTCCGGGAGCTGGACAATCCCAGTACAAAAAGAATACCATCGATTATATTGGATTTTCCACTCCCGTTGGGGCCTGAAATAGTTGTGAAATCATCAAAAAAAGGGATTTTTACTTTTTTCCCGAATGATTTGAAATTCATAAATTCTATCTTTTTAATATACACGCCAATCCTCTTTGGACTTTAGAATTATTTCTTCTTCCTGACGATTATTTCAGAGTCCTCGTCCTTGTTTTCGACAGTTTCGTATTCGCACTCTTTTTTGTTTTCCAGAGGTCCCTTGTCACCAGCAATTATGTATTCACAGTTTTCGTTCTGGGGTTCTGGCTTGATGGTCTTTTCCACTTTGCGATTCTCACTTTCAGCAACTATGTACTCATCTTTTTCCTCTTCAGAAACCTCATTTTCCTGGTTTTTCTCAGAGGGTATCATCTTGTCTACATCCCTTACCTGGAAGTGCATACGCGGTTTTCTTTTTTGCTCGGGAGAAGGCCGGGATTTTTCAGGGGTATTGTTGCTGGTTTCTGCATGCTGGGCTACAGGCTCCCTTTCCTCTGCATACGTATCCGGGCTGGCTGTTTCTTCTTCATATTTGCTCCATGCGTCAGCCCCCTTTTCCACGACTTGAGGTTTGTTCTCCTGTTCCATTTCACGGATACGTGATTTCTGGTCCAGGAGTTCCTCAAGGATTCCATTTATATTTGTAGAAATTTCTTTCACCTGTTGCTCAAGTTCAAGCAGCCTCTTATTTATATCCATATCATTTCTCAATTCTTCTCGCAGTTCCGTTATGATAGAACTCTTGAGATTTGTTTTGATATCGGATATTTCCTCTTCTTTGTTCCTGATCTGCTTTTCAAGACGCTCAATTATTAAATCTCTCTGCCCGGATTCCATCCAATTCCTCGCAAAACGTTCATTCCCTCAATATGAATATGATTTATTTATTCTTATAAATATTCTATTTAAATTATTCTTATATGATTTCACTGTGCGATAATGGAAGATATATTTGTCGTGGGGTCTTTCTGGACTTCAAATACATTATCCGCAGAATCTATAAGGGTTTCATCGTGGGATACTATCAGTATCTGGCCGACTCCCATGTCCCTCATAAGGTCTATTAACTTTAAAAGCTGGTGCACATGCCCCCTGTCCAGGAATACGGTGGGTTCATCCATAATCAGAGGGGGCATTTCATTACGGTATTCCCCTCCGGCCAGTCCTTCTGAAAGCAACCTGTAAATAGCACATCTTAAAACGAGGTTAAAGATTGCCCGCTCTCCTCCGCTCAACAATTTGGGTTCAAGGGGAGTCCCATCCTTCTCATAGATGGTAAGCTCATAATCAGTATCCAGCTGGATATGTGAGTAGGCATTGTTGGTGTACATAAAGGAAAAGATTTCATTGAGCAGCCTGTCCAGTGCATCAATATTACGTGTACGCAGGTCTGCACGCAATCTCATATACATATCTTCCAGGCTTTCTACATCACTTTTTACAGCTTTTAGGTACTTTTCCCGGTTATTGAACGTTTTTAGTTTTTCCTGTAACGCTTTTTTCCTTTTGAGGTTGGTTTCGATTTGCCCTATTTCCTTTAGAAGACTCGTTTTTTGATTGTTCTTTTCCTCAATATCCCCTATAATTTTTTCGTAAGCTTGTCGGAAATCGTGTAATTTCTTTTCCAGTTCCTCAATATTTTCCTTGCCAAGTTCTTTTTCAAGTTGCTTTTTATTCTTTTTTTTCTCTGCTATCTGTTCATCAATGAAGCGCATATTTTCCTGGATGTCCGCAATACCTGCTTTCAGGTGCTGCTGATCGCTCTGCATCTGTGTATGATCATGCCTTATTTTTATCAGGTATTTTGCATTTTCAAGTTTGTCCTTCATTTTTGCATGATGCTCGGTGGCAGTGTTTACAGTTTGCTGTATTTCTTTTATTTCATCTTCGGCTCCTTTAATGTGTTTTTCCAGTTCCTCTATCTTTTCTGTAAGTTCCTGTTTTTTCTTTTCATCCTCCTGGTTTTGTTTCTTCAACTCCTCATTGTAGGAGGACATGTTTTCCTGTTTTTGTTTTATAAGCAGTTGCTTCTGTCTTTTTTCATCGACCTGTTTTTTTATTTTGTCTGCCTCTTTTAGGGTGGCAATTTTCTCTTCGGCCCTTTGAGTGTCCTGGATGAGTTTCTCCAGTTGCTCTTTAAGTTCCTTTTTCTGTACTTCTTCCTCCTTTGTATCATTGGCAATGGTCGAGCCCTGCAGGTCCTGTCCACATGTGGGACATGCTCCTTTTTCCAGCAGGTTTCTATGTTCTGTGAGTGTTTTTGAGATCTGGTCAATCCGGGTTCTGACTTCTTGTTCTTTTCCATGGAGATGACGCTGCTTGTTCAAAAGCAGGTCTTCCAATTCCTCCAGATTGTCCAGTTTCTTCTGGTCAAAACCCATTGATTGGGCCCTTTCAAGGAGTTTCCCAATCTCGCCTTCCAGCACCGAATACTCTTTATTGATTTCCTCTATTTCCTTTAGCCTATTCTTTTCCTGGGTGGACCTTTTTTCAATCGCCTCTTCCAGTGCCCTGAGATTTTGTTTTGTTTCTGTCAGGACTTTTTGTGAATTTTCCTTTTCCTGCAGTTTCAGTCCCTGTTTTGTTTTTACTCGACTGATTTTTTCATAGGCATCCCGCTCTTCCTTTTCTGTAAGGGCTGTGAAATTATCCACATCTGTGGTTTCGTCAAGCCCGAAATAATCATATAACTCCTGAATTTTGTTTTCAATTTCCAGAATGGATTTTTGGAGCCTGTCTGCCTCCTTCCTTTTGCTTTCCAGTGAAGTGAGAGCTTCTTTTTTTCGTGTTTCCAGCCCGCTTATCCCCCTGTCCAGTTCATCGATCTGCTTTTGGGTTTTTGTATACTGTTCGATATGCTGGCGGTCCTTTTCTATACGAGTGCTGGTTCTGTCTCGCATCGTTTCCAGATTCGCAACTTCCTGTTGCAATTGTTTTAAATCCGTATTCAATTGATTTTTCCTGGCAACGGGTTTGGTTGCATCAATTGTTTCAATTTCTTCCTGCTGGTCCTTAATCCGGGCATGAGTTTCAGTAATATGTCTCCCCACACCGGTCCTGGCACTTTTTGCCCTTTCCCGGTATTCTTCCAGCCTGCCGATTTGCAAAAGGTCATCTATCATCCTCTGCCTGTCCTTTTTACGGGCATTGATGAGAACGTCAATATCTCCCTGCCTGATATATACACAGTTCTTGTAGGCTTCTTCATCCATGCGCAGCAGATTTCGAATGGACTCATACGTCTGTGTGGCCTGGTTTACAACGACTTCGCCGTCTATCTCCAGATAAGATCTGGTGGTTGAGGCTTTGCCTGTTTCAGGATTGTTGCGAAACTCCTGAATTGCAGCATACTCCTGTCCCATGTGTTCGAATTCGAGATGAATTGCAGCATCTTCACATCCCTTGCGCACCAGGTCTGCAAGTACGAAATCTTTTGGTATGCCCCTGTGTCCGAAAAGTCCCACAAAACAGGCTTCAAGAAGACTGGATTTCCCACTTCCGTTGACCCCTGAAACCACAGTTACCCCATCGTTGAAATCAATCTCAAGATCATTGTAACTGCGTATGTTCTTCACTTTAAGCCGTTTGAATCTCAAAGATAATCCCCCAGATTGTATTGTCGTGGAACTTTTGCTTTCTGTGGTTTTTGCTCAACATCCTTATCCCCTGTATCGGGTTCCTTTTTCTTCTTCCCTGAAGGTTGGGTTTTTTTGTCCTCTCCCTTTTCAACGAAAACAGGCTCTTCCGATCGGGGTGGCTCTTCCTTGCTGGTACTTTCAACTTGTTTTTGCCGGTGAATGTTTAAGGGGATCTCCTGGCTGAAATCCATTTCTTCTATCATTGTTGCTATAGAAGCCTCTGTCTTGTGGTCAATGGTGGTTTTAGGTACGGACAGGTCCCTTATAATCTCATCAATCAACAGGCCTGCATCTGTAAGGTCCATTTTCTTGATTTCTTCCCGGGCAGCAATGTCGGGATCTGAGAATATAATTTCGGGCTGGTTTTCATTCTCATCAGTAGCATTGCTTCGCAAATCGGATATGCGACTGACCAGTACTCCCTGCTTATCAAGAAACTCTTCTATCTCACTGTATGCAATATCCGCCTGTGAATTACCTTTTAGTTCAATAAAAACAACTTTCTCTTTCACATCATATTCGCGGATAGTATTGAAAATGTCGCGGTATGCATCATTCTCATCCTTTATGTCCACGGCGATGTGCAAAAATTCTCTCGTATTTATCTGTCGCCTGCCTATATCAATACCCTTTTGAGAAACAGTGATTATATTGTATCCTCTGGGTTCTTTTTCTGCAGCACTGTTTCTTTCCGTGCTTCCACAGTAGGTAACCCATGTATCTTCCACCATTGTTTTTTCATACTTGTGGTAGTCCCCGAGCAATATTGCATCCAGTGCACAGGGGAATGAATGGATTACTTCAGCCACATCCCATTCCCCGAAAGGAAACGGTTTCATTAGCTGATGCATTACAAGGATATTATGTGTAGCTTCTTCAGCGGTTTCAAAAACGGAGTAGTCAAAAGATTGTATCTTCGGTCGGGGTATACTGTCTATACCATAAATCGCAACCTTGCCTGCCATATAAGGACTGTTTCCCAGACGTCTTACCAGGCGCATGTTTTCCAGCAGATCGAGCCACTGGGTTTGCTGTTTGCTTTCATGGTTACCCACTATTCCCAGCAGGGGAATTTCGGCCATTTTTAATTTAGACATTATCTGAATTGTTTCGAGAATGTCTTCCAGGGTGGGATTGCGGGAATCGAACAGGTCCCCGGCATGAATTACAGCATCGACCTTCATGTCAATGGCATCATCAATGACCTTTTCAAAGGCTTCCAGAAAATCCCGGCGGCGTACATCGCTGTGATATTGCCGGTAACCAATATGTGTATCAGCAGTATGTATTAACCTGATTTCTCTATCCATTTCAGCATCCCGTTCAACATAATGTCAGCCTATATTTAAAAAGGCACTGGAGGAAAGTTTTAAATTCTTTTGTTTATTAATATTGCCGCTGACAGCTGAAAATGGGGAATAAGTCTTGAAGGAGTATTATCATGTCAAATGAAATTATGTTCGGTGGGATTGAAAGGGTACCAGATGTACGTATGCTTTATGATATGGCTGAAGTTATTTATGACAAAAAATGGCTCGAGGGCAGGGAAAATGAAGAGCTCTATTATATGTACAGGGACCTGTCCCAGGATTCCCAGGATCTTGAAAAAATAAAATCATATAATCTGCGGTATGATATCACAATAATACCTCCGGCAATGTTGGGAGTGGAATATGTAAAAACAGCCGGTCATTATCATCCGCAGGTGCCGGGCAGCAATCTTTCCTATGCAGAGGTTTATCAGGTACATGAAGGCAGTGCTACCTATCTTCTCCAGAAAGTTAATGATGGCATGGTCGAAGATGTTGTGGTTGTAAAAGCTAACGCAATGGATGTGGTGGTTGTACCTCCCGGATACGGTCATATTACGATCAATGCATCGGATTCAACCCTCAAAATGGCCAACTGGGTATGTCGTAATTTTTCATCGGTGTATGAGCCTGTAAGAGATAAAAAAGGCGGTGCCTATTATTTACTTGAAGATGGTTTTATACAGAATTCCGCATATTCTAAGGTGCCCGAAATACGTCACATTAAACCCATGGATGTGCCTGAATTTGGCCTTTTCAGGGGAGAAGACATGTACGGATTGGTTGAAGACCTTTCCAGGCTGGAATTCTTGACAGCTCCTGAAAAGTATACTGATATTTTCAGTCACATTCTCAATGAGTAAACATATAAGTTATTGTGCACATTTTTCATAAAAACGATTTAAAGGTGTATCAATGCAGGATAAACATGGTGTTGTGCAGTTCACGTCTTCAAAGATCGAAGACCTTATGTTCAGGACCACACTGGACTTAAAAAGTATGCAGGGAGATATAATTGTCAACCTCTCCATTGCTGATGCGGATGATTTTGTCGATGTACTGGAGTTTTTGAAGCTTACTTTCAACAGTGGCCTTTCAGTAAGTCCTTTCTTAAAGATCCTGGAAAGCGGAGACGTTATAGGTGATCTAACCATTCCTGAGGGTAAGGTAGGTATTGCTACAATGTGCAGCATGACCATAGACGGGGTCTTGCTAAAATCGGGAATTATGACAAATCCCAAATTTGGGGGAGTTGTGCAGATCCGCAACGGTTTGCCCGTCAGATTCACTGATGTCCTGACCTATGCCAGCACCACAATAGATCCTCTTGAAGTCCTCATGTCGCAGGACATTACCTCTGTAACCCGGATGCTTCAGACCGGTTCTGGTAAGATTCTTGCAAACTTAAGGGAAGTCCATCTTGCAAAAAGGGATGAGATCAACAGTGTCCTTTCGGGAATGATGGATATTGGTATTAATGGTATTCTGGAGGTCGGAGATCCCAACAGCCGTGTACTTGATGTTCCTGTGGAACGTGACCATCTTGGGGTGGTGGTTATCGGGGGCACCAATCCGATGGCTATTATGAAAGAACAGGGAATCAATATCCGTACCAATGCAATGTCTACACTGATGGATATCAATTCCATGAACAAAATCGAGGACTATTTCTAACTTCAGCTTTTCTGGAACTGGGTTCCTATTATTTCATCCAGTTTATTGAGGAACTCGTTTCTGCCCGTTGCAGGTATTGTTGCTCCTGCTGCGATGTCATGTCCTCCTCCTGCGCCGTTTACGTAGCCGGCAGCATCTGAAATTGCCTGTGATAGGTTGAGTCCTTTCCGAATAAGGTCCTGTGTCCCCCTGGCGGATACTTTTACACCATCATCTGAATCTGCAAAGGCAATTATAGGCTTGTCTCGCCTTCCGGCAGAAGTAATGCTCATGCCGGCGATAATGCCTACAATAGTTTCTTTGATCTTGTTTCCTGCATCAAAATACTGTATATGGTCCAGTTGTGTAATGCCATTTTCTTTCACAAGCTTTAAGCCGTTGACAAGATTTTGCCTGTGTTCCCCAAGAAGTTTCTTTGCGTCCTCGTAAGATTTTCCTCGTTCTCCCATGCATACGGCCAGTCCGGTTTCTGCGCGGTCATAACGTGCTGTGGCATTGAGCAGGGTGGAAAATTCGGAAGCATCCCGCATTTCTGTTCCTTCACGTTCATTGAGCAGGACATAAACTTCCCCTACCAATCTCTCAACCTTGAAGGGTTGGAGTCCGGATTTGATACAATGTTGCATGACCCCGGAGATTATTCTCTGTTTTTCTGCAGATTCAAGATCAATCCAGCGTCTCCACCGTTCATCTCCTCCAAAACGGACATTCATGTCATGGAGAAAGCCTATGCATGCATCCTCATCACCCGAAAGACCTGGCAGGAATGGATCGGAAGAAAATTGCAACAGTTTATAGACGGGGCGGGTTTGTTTACCAAAAAGAGTGATATCTTTTTCGTAACTTAGGTGGCCATTTTTCACTCCTTCTTCAAGCAACAGGCGGTTAACTCCGGTCAAATGCCCCTTTTTGAGATGTTGCATGTCTCCTATAGCACCAACCATGGCTATATCAACCAGGTCTGTATTCTGGCCTATTTCATTTGCAAGGATGTAGGTTGTTCCGGAGCCGCTTAACTGGTATGATCCGTTAGCACCGAAAAGATGGGGGTTGAGGTGATATTTCCCTTCTCCGCGGGGCTGGTGATGATCTGAAACTATAGCATTGATCCCCTTTGCATTTATGCTGTCCAGCATGCCGCTTCCCAGATCTGTGAAGATTGCAAGTTCCGGATTTATGTTTGCGATGTCTTCTATGATATTGTCATCCAGCTGTTTTACAAACCTCATTTCATAATTGATACCTGCACGTTGCAGGGCTTTACATATGATTCCGGCAGAAGTCAGCCCGTCTGCGTCGATATGGGATACCACATATACAGAATCGTGTTTCTGTATTTCTGTATTACATTCTCTTGCATGTTCTTTCATTGATCTGAGTACTTTTTCTATATGTCATTCCCCCGTATACATCCAGTTATTTTGCTTGGACCATTTCTCAGGTTCGATATGATATGCGTTTCCCTTTCTTTCAAGTTTTGAATGAAGTTTAATTTCATCAATTGTGTATTTCAGTTCTCCGGATCCGTATTTTTCCTCGATGTCTTTCCAGGGTATTATATAGGCTTCCCGGGATTTTCCTGATCCCTGTCTCAATTCAACAACCAGAAAACCGGCTCTTCCGGACCTTCTCAGGTATTCCGATATGCGTATTACCTGATGCGCCCCATTTTTGTCTATTGTGAAATGCTGGCTGAAATAAAGTGCATTGGCCCCCTTTTCAATTGAAATACTCTTGCACTCTATCCCTAAATAAAAATCCGGGTTTAAAGAATCTACCATTACATCCAGGAACTGGGGGGTGAAACGATGTTGTTTTATGCGGTGGGCTATCGCTTTTATATTGCAGTTTTCAAAATAATCGTTGAAAGACTGCACAAGTTTCCTTTCAAATTCTGTCATAACAGCTCTTTACCACCTTTTCTGATACATTCCTTCGGTATTATTTTTATAGCTTGTCTTTATTTGCGTTAATTTCATGTATGAAGTTGAACATGTAAGTTTTCATGAGTAAAAAGAGCATTGAAATTCTGCTGGCTGTGGGCTCAGTAACCCTTTTCGCCGTTATGCTTATTCTTGTACATTCCCTGGGAATGGCAAACGAGGGATACGGTTATGTGGTCTCACTGATGATATTTATAATTGTAGTTTCGGTGGTAGGGCTTAAACTTCCTTCACTGGAATAATTACTATAAGACAGATTAAAAAGAGAAAGCTGAAGATCCCTTGAAGGGATCATGACTTTTTTGTAGAATCAGGAATTTTGTTTCATTAAGAACGTTATGAAATCCGGGCTTAGGCGGGTTTCTTTGACCATTTTGTCTGTAATTTCATTTTCGCCAAGCCCTTCTTTCCTGTATTCTTCGATACGGTCATACACACTTCTGGAAACTTCGGAATACTCGTTTATGTCTTTCCTGTGTCCCCATACATCGCCTTCAAGTAAGTCAATATCCTGCATTTCAAGATACATTCTTGCTGAGCTGGATATTGTTCTTTTATAGGAGCTGGGGATGTGCAGGGCCTTTACGTTGGGACATTTCATCACAAGGGAAAAAATATCCGTATTAGATGGCCTGAATGCGAGGTGAATAATTTCCTCATTTTCATCCAGGGTCTCGATTTCTTCTTTAGAACTGACAACTCTTATTTTCATTTTAGGTCCCTTCTTCTTTGGTGTCAATTTTCCAAGCCGTATAAAATCCTTTCAAAACTGACTTCTAATTGTATATACATTAGTTATTCTATATAAATTTTGTTAGGTCGGATTTAATTTAAATTCAAGGCGGTTTGTATTAATATTTCTTGATGTTTCATTTTTAAAATGAAACTCCCATTTAATCTCTGATTAAATTTGACTGGAAAAAGTTGAATTATAGGATATAAAGGATGTTTTCTTGTATTATTTGATAAAAAGAAATATTAATCAACTTTCCGGCATTAAATTAAATATTCACAGGAGGTTATAGACTGAAAGGTATAGATATAGGAAAAGTGCACATTGATTGGCTGGGGCACGCAGGATTCAGGTTGCGTGGGGATAATCTGGTGGTATATATTGACCCCTATGAAGTGGGTGGTTATATCGACTACGAAGACCAGGCCGATGTACTGCTTATAACTCATGAACATTTCGACCATTGTTCCCCTCAGGATATTCAGAAGGTCAGAAAAAGTACGGCTACTACCCTGATTCCGTCAAATTGCAGCCTGCAGTTTCGTGGCGATGCAAGAAGAATTGAAGCTGGGGATGTTCTCAGAGATGAACTTGCAATAAAGGGGTTGAATATAGAGGTAGTTGCAGCTTATAATATAGGCAAATCCTTCCATCCGCCCGGTGAAGGTGTGGGTTATGTTGTTGATTTGGAAGGTTTGCGTATATATCATTCCGGGGATACGGATTTGATCGATGAAATGTCTGTCATTGAAGCTGATGTAGTTCTGCTTCCTATTGGGGGAAATTATACTATGGATGAAAAGCAAGCTGCAGAAGCAGTTTCATGTATAGGGCCCGCCTATGTCATACCGATGCATTATGGAAGTGTTGAGGGAACGGACGCCGATGTGAATCTCTTTAAAACACTTGTAGAAAAAAGAAGTAAAGCAAAGGTAATTATTCTTGAAAACAATACGGATTCCTGAATATTTGAGGTAGTTTGTGTGTCTAAATCCCGAAAAAAGCAGAAAAATCTCATGAAAGATCTGGCAAGACAGAGAATTGAACGCCTCTTCAAGCTTGCAGAAGCATCATACAGTGCACATCCTTGCAGAAGTGACAGATATGTTACACTTGCACGCAGTATCGGTATGCGATACAGGATCCGTTTGCCTGCATCCCTTCGCAGAAGGGTGTGTCGCAGTTGTAATTCTTATCTTGTACCGGGTAGCAGTTCCAGTGTACGGCTGAAAAAAGGAACAGTGTGTATAACCTGTCTGTCATGTGGCAGGAAAATGTGTATTCCATACAAATAATCCTTTTTTAAAATGATGAAATTAAAGCCTTTATAAGTAGAGCTGTAATTATGATGACAATTCCCATTGTAAGATAAATTAATACATTACGATATACTTCCTCTTTTTCAGAACCTGGCCGAATCCCCCAGTGATTGCAATTTCCCTTTGAATCACAACCACCACAGGTAGACACTTTTTCTTTTTCTTCAGGGTCTGGTCTCTGGATAACCGGGAGTTTTTTCATGTTATCTGACATGTATTAACTTTCTATGTTTTCATTGATATGACAATTAAAAAGTAATTAACGACGAGAGGGGGATTCGAACCCCCGAGGTGGCGAGCACCACAGGATTAGCAATCCTGCGCCATACCGGGCTTGGCTATCTCGTCCCGGGTAAGCAGTCCATAAGCCAGTCATGTATATAACTTTTTCCTTGTATAAGGTGGCAGGCATGCTTCAGGTTGCCACCATTCTCATTTTCCAGTGGACTGCGGCCTCGCCTCCACCCCGCAACCCTGAGAGCGATGTATGTTCGCGGTAAGTCTGCTCCCTTCCGGGCCTCGACCGGTTTCCGCGGTAAAGATAGAGGGCCGATTCTCCAACCAACCTCTCTAGCAACATCATCCAAACAGGACGGAGTTTCTTAGTTGAGATCACAGGCTTGAAAATGATCCTGGTGGCTTCCTTCAGCTTCGTCTCCCGCATATCGGCGATTTCGAGTTACAGGTAACGCCGGCCTACCCAGACTAGCCTGCCACCCCCTAAATGGGGGTTGATGCTTATAAAATTATTCCTATTCATATGTCTTCTTCAATGTTGAAGAAAGTTAGTTATAGCTGTAAACTTAATATTAAATGGTGATTTTATGGAAGAAATGATGGGTTTTGTGACAGGGAACACGAATCGACAAAAACTTCTTGAAATGCTGGCGTCCAAAGGTGATCTTGAGACATCCAGTATTGCAAAGAATATGCATCTTGCACAGCCTTCTGTCAAAAGACTGGTAGAAGAGCTGGTGGAAAAGAATCTGATAGTTGAAAAGGCGGGTAAGTGCAGTCTTACAGAACTTGGGACAACAATTGAGAGGAAAGTGCAAAACCTCTGATTTATAAACAGAGCGTAAAACCCTATGTCTTTAGCATCGCATTAAATTGAAGATTTAATTGGAGTTTCATTTCTTTAAAATGAAACATAGGGGATGTAAGCGTCCATTATCCCTGATTCCGTATTTATCTCTAATGCCGTTTCCGTGCTAATATTTCCAATGGTACTACAAAATATCCAACATTCCATGCCATATCCCATTAACTTAAATTATAAATATTGTTAACTCTAATATATATTTGTATGTTAAAAGCCTACAAATATAGAATGTATCCTACAAAAGAGCAGGAAGAGAAGTTCTTTCAACACTTCGGTGCATGTAGATTCATCTATAATTGGGCTTTAGAACAAAAAATCAAATCCTATGAACAGGATGGAAAATCAATCTCAAGGTTTGACCTGAACAAAGGGATTACAATATTAAAGAGAGACGGAGAGCACGAATGGCTCAAAGACGTTAATTCTCAGTCATTGCAGGGTGCTACTCTCAATCTCGATAATGCCTTTACACGATTTTTCAGAGAGAAAAGGAGTTTTCCTAAGTTTAAATCAAAGAAAAATCCAGTACAGGCATATAATGTACCTCAGAATTACAAGGTTGATTTTGAGAATAATAAGATATACCTTCCGAAAATAGGTAACGTCAAGACTATTTTACATCGTCACTATGGAGATGGAGACCTAAAAACCGCTACAGTATCACGCACATCTACCGGAAAATACTACATTAGTATTCTTGTAGATAATGGTCTGGAAACCCCGAAAAAATCGGAATTTTCGGAAAACGATACTGTGGGTATAGATGTAGGTATCAAGGACTTTGCCATCACGTCAAATGGTAACAAAATCGATAATCCAAAACATCTTAGAAACTCAATGAAGCGTCTTAAAGTTCTATCAAAACGCCTCTCTCGAAAACAGAAAGGGTCAAAAAATAGAAAAAAAGCACGTCAAAAAATAGCCAAAATCCATGAAAAAATAAGCAACCAAAGACACGATTTCCAGCATAAGGTTTCGACAAAGCTCATTAGTGAGAACCAAGCAGTAGTATTAGAAACTCTTAATGTGTCCGGTATGCTCAAAAACCACAATCTTGCCCAACATATATCCGATGCATCGTGGTCTTCCTTTGTAACAAAACTCGAATACAAAGCCGAATGGTACGGAAAAACAATTCTTCGTATCGGACAGTTCGAGCCAAGTACGAAAATCTGTAATGTATGTGGGTATCATAACAAAAACATTACACTTGCAGACCGTAAATGGCAATGTCATGATTGTGGTACATCACATGACAGAGATGTCAATGCTGCAGTCAACATTAAGAAGTTTGCCTTAAATACACAGAACTTGATAGGTATTTGAAGCACCGTAGGAACTACGGGGAGAGCCTGTGGACTTGTGAACATAAGTTCAAAGAATGAAGCAGGAAGCACCTGAGTATTTAGCTCAGGTGTAGTTCACATTATCTCAATTCCGCCTTCTTTTATCCTATATTCCTTTATAAGGGGTTCACTGGCAGTTCCTCTTGATTTGATGATCTGGAACTGCCTCTTCATTCCCTTTTCAGTATCTGTCTGTTTAAGCAGGATTACATTATCCATTATGAAAGACGACTCCTTGCTTCTTATCTTTTCAGCCCCGCCAAAAAGTTCTGTGGTAAACAGCGTCGTAACACTATGGCTTTTCAGGTAACCTACAAGGGAATGCAAAAAACCTCTTCTCTTAACAGGGTCTATTATTGTGATTTCTACATTCACAAGGCCATCGATTAGAAGTCTGGAAGGTTTTTTTTCCTCAACAATATTACTTATACGGTTGGAATATTCTGCATAACAGATCTTTTCGGTTTCATAAGTGATTATACTAAGTTTTTCTTCGTCAATATATGGTTGCAGGTCCCACCCAAGATCACCTGTGGCCTTTATTATCTGGTCTACACTTTCATAAAAGGTGATTATAGCACAGTTTTCCCCGTTTTCGAGTCCCTGCTGAATAAATTGCCATCCCATTATTGTTTTCCCGGTGCCGGGTTCTCCCCCTACAAGAATAGAACTACCTGCCGGGATGCCTCCATTTAACATTTTGTCAACTTCATCGATGCCCGTTTCCACCTTTCCATTCTCAGGAGCCTGTTCTTCATACTTCAGATTGGGGTATGCCCTGAATCCCTGTGTGCTCACCATATAATTGAATTTCTGGGTCATGCACTCATTGCTGTAGGGGGGCTGAACTCCTGTCATCTTGAGAACTTCCATCTGGTTGGAGGTTTGCATGCCCTGGTTGGTTCTGGACAGATAAATTATTCCATCTGCAAGATGGCTGACCACATAATTGTGAATTTCATCTTTCATTAGTTCGCCTGTCAGAAACACCAGGGAGTTGGATTCACGCACCATTGAGTCCAGCGTGTAGAAGAAACGTCTTCTTTCCTGCTCCACAAATCCAAATCCTATAGGTGTGATAGGATCTATTACAAGCCTGTCTGGTTTTGTGGATGATATGGTATTGTCCATTTCGATAAGGGTACTTAGTGGGTCTTTTTCTGCAATCGGCCTGTTAATCTCATGTACTTCCACAGATTCATCCAGAAATTCAAAAGTAGACAGGTACATCTTCAGCCGATCGGAATTTTCCGTGGTAATTGGTATGTACAGGGTTTTTTCGCCGTCTTTTGCTGCATTTGACAGCATCTGCAGTGCCATGGTTGTCTTACCTACACCAGCCGTCCCCGCAATAAGAATGATCGAAGGGGACTTGAAACCACCCACGATTTCGTCCATGCCATCAATATGACAGGGGATTTCCCTCAATTCACTCATCGTAAGTTCTTATGAATAAAGAATTACTTATACTTTCTTGATTTCGTTATGCATAGAAGTTAAACAGACTTGTTTCAGGATTCCTGCTCAAAATCCCATGTTTCAATTTCTTCATTTCTTTCTATGAGTTGCTCTATGCGTTGTTCAGATTCTTGCAAAATGTTATTGCAGATGCCTGCAAGTTTTATTCCTCTCTCGAACATTTCCATGCTTTCCTGGAGGGAAATCTGTCCGTTTTCAAGTTTTTCCACAATATCCTCGAGTTCGAGCAGGCTATCCTCAAAGTTCCTGTTTTCAGTGTTTGATGACATTTAGCATCCCTCATCCAAATTTTCTTTATGCTCCACTCTGCAACACCCATCCCTGAATTTCAATTGTAAACTCTGTCCCTTCTCAATATCAATAACACCGGTTATGGTCCCTCCTTGATCGGACTGCGCCACACAGTATCCACGTTCAAAAGTATTAAGGGGACTTACGGCATTCAATCGCCCTGCAAGGGCACCGAGTTCTGCAACTTTAGTTTGCATCATATATTCCGTTCTGGATGCCAGGCGATATGTAACCTCATCCAGATGTTGGGTGCGCTGGTTGAGCAGTTCCCTGTACCTATCAGGACTAATTCGGCCTGAAAGGTATTCAAGATGTTTTTTCTGGTTCTGAATCTGAGTTTTGAGTGCAGATTCCATTCTCTGCCTGAGGACATCGATGTGTCTTGCCATTTCTGTCCTGTCGGGCACTGCAATTTCTGCGGCTGCTGAGGGGGTGGGTGCACGCACATCTGCTGCAAAATCTGATATTGTGAAATCAGTTTCATGCCCTATCGCCGCTATAACTGGAAGTCTGGAATTGTAGATAGCACGTGCGACCTTTTCCTCATTGAATGACCACAGGTCTTCAAAGGAACCTCCTCCTCTGCCGGTGATAATGAGGTCTGCATCTGTACGATTAAGCAATTCCAGGGATCTTATAATACTATCTGCGGAAGTCTCTCCCTGGACAATTGTCGGGCAGAGCAGGATATCTACAGGATAGCGTCTTTGTAGCACATGCAATATGTCGTGTATAGCTGCGCCTGTGGCAGATGTGGCAACTCCTATCTTGCGTGGATAACGGGGAAGGGGTCTTTTATGTTCGGGAGCAAACAACCCTTCTGCTTCAAGTCTTTTTTTGAGTTGTTCGAATGCTTTATACAATTCGCCCACGCCATCCGGGCGGATGTCCAGCACCTGCAGCTGGTACTGTCCACGGACGGTGTAAACATTTACCGATCCAAAAACCAGCACTTTCATGTCCTTTTCAGGTTCAAATTTCAATTTGCGGTTTGTGGAGCGAAAACTGACACAGCTTAGCTGACTTGATCCGTCCTTTATGGAAAAATAATAATGGCCGGATCGGTGTTTTGTGAGGTTGGATATTTCCCCTTCCACCCAGATGTGCTGCAGGGCCATTTCAGAAGTTAACACGTTTTTGATATATTTGTTCAGCCCGGTTACAGTATAGATGCCCATCATATTCTCCCGGTTTGTATATGCAAATCATGCTATTATAAATTGGTGCAGGCGGGATGAAAGTATTTGAATATCTACAATAGAAATAAAAAAGTAAAATAAAGCAGTGATTAACTGCTTTTTCATTCATTTTTCTGCCTTTTTATCCCTGTATTTTGTGACAACTGCAGGATCGGCTTCATCTGTTGCAACGAGCCTGCCGCTTTCAAGAGCTCTGTCGACTGCTACTTTTCCCGTATCGCTGCGCACAATTAACGTTGTATATCCTTGCGGGCTTCCCACAGAACCTGCAGCAATATCAGCATACAGGGCATCGAAATCCTTGCATATGTGACAACCTGGGCGAATAGTATCTTCGATATCTTTCAAAGGAATGCTGATTTCCTCATTCTTGAGTTTGACAACGAGTTTTCCTCTTACATCCATGCGTTCGATGTCATGTGGGTTGATCTGCAGTTCTGATTTGAGTTTGCCTTCCATGAGTTTTTCATAATCGAAACTTTCTGTACAGAACAGGCCGATTACATATTTTATCGATTTTGCAAAGGGTCCAAGCAATTCATTGTCACTCTTGCGCAGTTTCTCCACTGCCCGGGCAGCACAGGGCAAGGCAACGATTGCTATATTCTTGCATTTCTTCCTGATTACGGCTTCCTTCAGGGCTGCAAGCAGCGGAACCCACCAGTTATAACGGCTTCCTGCACTGCTTATCAATGCCTCACTGGACATGATGACTGAGGATTTTGGTTTCAGGGTCCATGGATCTTCTGTTACAGTTACAACGGCATCAATAATGCCCCTTTCCAGACTGTCATACAGAATCGCAGAAACCGCTCCTCCACTCTGTTTTCCGGGGATTTCAAAACCTGCCTTTGCAGCCATGTATTCTTCCCTGCAGCTGCTACTTTCGGGCATTTCTCCTTCTATGCGGGGGCATATATCATAACATGCTCCACAGGGAACACCATCAGTGGCATCCTTGCAGTAGCCATTGCTGGAGGGATTTATGGATTCTTCTCCCTTCTTGAAATACAGGGCATCTGCAGGACATACTGCCACACACCCTCCGCATCCGCTGCAACGGTTGGTGTCCCAGACTTTTTCCTTAAGATCGAGGTAATTGGTCATTATATCACTCCCAGACATATTTGCCCGCAAAAGGCCTGCTGCTTGCCGCGACTATTTTTGTGTATTTGGTATCCAGATATTTTTCCGGGTCAATTCCAAAATATTCACAGAATTCTTCAATATAAGGCCTTATCTTTTCCAGATCTTCTTCTGTGAATTCAGTTATTTTGGCACCCACGCCAAGCTGTCTTTCTTTTAATTCCCCTCGCAGGATGATCTCGCCACCGTGAATTCCGCTGCCAACACCTCTGCCTCCAAAAACCTTTCCACTCCTGCCAAGGGCAATTATTACTCCCCCGGCTATGTATTCTCCCAGAAAAGAACAGGCATTGTCTCCAATAATCAGGATGGGTTTGTGCCCTTCTCCATATTCCTTCATATGGATACCTCCTCTGTAACCGATATCGTCCCTCACGAAGACCTTGCCGCCTCTCATGCTGTGAGCTACGGCATCTCCTGCACTTCCGTGGATAACTAGCTTTCCACTGTCCATGGTATTGCCGGGTGCGTGGTCGCAGTTGCCTTTCACGATACAGGTGGGGCCGTTCATAAACATTCCAAGGTCGCCCCCTGGAACACCGTTGATTCGGATTGTTACTTCTCCTTTCAACCCATCTGCTATGAATCGCTGGCCAAGCACATTATCCACGATAATATCAGTGGCTCCCTCTGAAACAGCTTTGCGTATCTGCTGATTCAGGGGTGTGTAATGGAGTCCTTTTGCATCTATGCGTACTGGTTCCATATTCTCAGGCCCCCACAGGTTTTACCTGCAGCACATCCAGGGTGCCTTCATCCAGCATATAACCACGCAGCCTGCTACGGTTACCTCTCAGACTTTCGATACTATTGATTCCGGCTGCCCCCATGAGTTCACTGAGTTCCAGGGTCCAGGAGTTAATTAGATTTGCAACATGTTCGGACTCAACTTCCGGATCAAGCCGGCTGACAAGATCCTCCCTCTGGGTGGCAATGCCCCAGGGGCACAAACCACGGTAACAGTTCCCACAAACCCGGCATCCCATTGAAATCAGGGCTGCGGTTCCGATATAAACGGCGTCTGCACCAAGGGCTATGGACTTGGCAATATCGGCACTGTTGCGAATCCCTCCACTGGCAATTACCGAAACCTTGTTACGGATGCCCTGGTCATTGAGTTTCTGATCAACACTGGCAACTGCTGCCTCGATGGGAATGCCCACATTGTCCCTGAATACCTTTGGAGAAGCTCCGGTACCTCCACGGAAACCGTCTATTACTACCGCATCTGCCGAGGATCTTGCAATACCAGCCGCCACAGCTGCGACATTATGTACAGCTGCAATTTTTACGAAAACCGGTTTCTTCCATTCGGTTGCTTCCTTGAGCCCTCTTACCAGCTGTGCCAGGTCCTCTATGCTGTAGATGTCATGGTGAGGGGCGGGGCTAATCGCATCGCTGCCTGCGGGTATCATTCGTGTACAGGAAACATCTGTGCACACCTTCTCCCCGGGCAGATGTCCGCCGATGCCGGGTTTTGCACCCTGTCCAATCTTGATCTCGATAGCTGCTCCTCTCTCGAGATAGTTAATATCCACACCAAACCTTCCTGAGGCAACCTGCACGATCATATTATCCTGATATGGGTAAATGTCCTTATGCAGGCCACCTTCCCCGGTTCCCATATATGTGCCGGTTTTGGCTGCTGCCTTTGCAAGACTTAACTGGGCATTGAGGCTGATAGCACCATAACTCATATGTCCGATCATTATCGGGGTCTGCAATTCCAGGTTAGGGGATAGTTTGGTATTGAGTTCAAAGTCCCCATTTTCCTGCTTCCGTATATCAAGTTTTGAAGGTTTTTGTCCCAGGTAGGTACGTAATTCCATAGGCTCTCGCAGGGGATCTATACTCGGATTTGTTACCTGGCAGGCATCCAGTACCAACCTGTCGTAGATAATAGGATAATCCTTGGCATTTCCCATCCCTGCCAGCACGATCCTGCCACTTCGTGATTGGTTTATGACATCCTCTCGGGCCTCAGGAGTCCACAGGGGGTGGCTGCGGTAGTCTACTGGTCTTTCACTGAGATTGATGGCATCCCGCGGACACATTGAAATGCAACGGTGGCATGCTGTGCACTTGCGGGAATCGATAAGGATATTGCCATCATCCTCTTCCCGAAATACACCATAGGAACAATTATCCACACACCTCATACATTGCATGCATTGCTGTCTGTCTATCTGGATGCGGTATTTCAGGGGTACGCTTCCCAGGCTCATGTTACAACCCTCCCGATTACAGGTTCTCCTGCACCCGGCATGTGGATGTCCTCCACCTGGGGATCCATGGTTCTGATTGCGGCTTCCTCGCTGGAGATGTATAATCGTGAGCCGTGTTCCCCAACTACCAGTGGCCGGAGTTTTATCCTGTCAGTGAACCCCACTATACCGTTATGGGTGGCCACAACTATTGCGAAGGGACCGTTCATGAGAGCTGGGCCGTAGGTCAGGCGGATTGCCTTGTTGAGTGCACGCTCGTGATCATCCATTTCATCAATCTCATCCCAGAAGGGTGGAGCCATTGCTTTTACAATAATCTCTGATGGCAATTCGTGATGTCTGCCGAGAAGATCAAACAGGTATGCAACAACTTCGGTATCGGTAAACATTGTACACTGGTAACCATTACTTTCCACGTATCTCTGGTTTGTCCCGTAGGAAGTGATTTCCCCGTTATGCACAACCGACCAGTTAAGCAGGTTAAACGGATGCGCTCCTCCCCACCATCCGGGTGTGTTGGTAGGATAACGGTTATGTGCCAGCCAGATATAGCCTTCATATTCATCTATTTTGTAAAAATTAGCCACATCTTCAGGCCATCCAGCGGCCTTGAATACTCCCATATTTTTCCCGGAGGAAAAAACCAGGGCCCCTTCTATAGCGGAAGAATTTATTTCCATGACCAGATATTTGACAATATCTTCATCCGGTGTGAGACTTCCGGGCATAAGGTCTGTGTAGGGTTTGAAGAAGTATCTCCAGGGAACATGATTCCTTTTCAGGTTGGGTTGTTCCTTTGTAGGAATTTCTTCCTGATGGACGATGCGTCCCCACTTCTGGATGATATCATCAACTTTTGATTTTGGTTCCACAAGGTTATCAAAGAATATGTGCAGGGCATAACAGTCCTCAAAATCGGGGTATATGCCATATGCGGCATAACCTGCGCCTTCACCACTGCCACGCTCATTCATAAGGCTGAGGGCTTCCTTGATTCCCGAACCATTCATTTTTTGTTTATGTCTGTCAATAACTCCTATTATCCCGCACATCGGCATCACCCTGTTATGATATGTAAAAGTGTGTATAAAGTGTATGTATAGAAAAGATTTGGGGGCGGGATTTCCTGTGAAATCCCTGCTTAAAGTACGCTAAGGTAGGTATCCAGTTCCCACTGGTGTACCCGCGCCTTATAATCATCCCATTCCTTGTTCTTGGCACAGAGATAATTGTTGAAAAGGTGGTCACCCACGGTCTTTTTAACAAATTCGCTGCCTGCCATCTCATCGATCGCTTCTTTGAGACTTCCGGGCAGCGAATTGATTCCCATGTCTTCCCTATCCTTTCCGGAAAGGTTGAATATATTGTGGGTTACTGCTTCTCCAGGATCGGTTTTGTTCTTGATTCCATCCAGGCCTGCAGAAAGCATGGTTGCAAAGGCAAGATATGGATTGCATGCCGGATCCGGACATCTGAGTTCTACCCTTGTGCCCTTGCCTCTGGTTGACGGGATACGTATCAGGGAACTGCGGTTACTGTCGGACCAGGTTATGTAGATGGGAGCTTCATATCCTGGTACGAGTCTTTTATAAGAGTTGACAGTTGGGTTGGTTATTGCCGCAAATTCCCTTATATGTTCCAGCAGTCCGCCGGTGTAATACCTGGCTATGTCGGAGAGCTGGTTTGGAGTATTCGGATCAAAGAATACATTTTCCCCCTCCTGTGACATCAAAGATTGGTTGGCATGCATTCCTGAGCCGTTTACACCGTAGAGTGGTTTTGGCATGAAGGTTGCATAGTAACCATGGTGGTTTGCTATGGATTTGACCACATACCTGAACGTGATTACATTATCTGCGGTGGTAAGGGCATCCGAGAACCTGAAATCGATCTCGTGCTGTGAAGGGGCAACTTCGTGGTGTGATGCCTCTATCTTGAATCCCATGTGTTCCAGGGCATAGTCAATTTCCCTGCGCACGTCCTGGGCCATGTCCAGGGGTGCAAAGTCGAAGTAACCTCCTTTATCGGTAAGCTCGGTTGTGGGATTGCCTTGACCATCCAGTTTGAACAGGAAGAACTCAAGTTCCGGTCCCACATTCATGGAATATCCCATGTCATCGGCTTCCCTGAGAGCCTTTTTGAGAATGTAACGTGGATCACCTTCGAAGGGTTTGCCATTCGGCAATTTTACATCACCTATTATTCGGGCGACGGCTCCTTCGGTTGGTCTCCAGGGCAGGATACGGAATGTTGAAGGGTCGGGCATGAGCATCATGTCTGATTCCTCAATGCGGGTGAATCCTTCGATCGAGGATCCATCGAACATCACTCCTTCATCGAATGCCTCATCAAGGTCCTCAGAAGGAATTGCCCAGCTCTTGATAATTCCCATTGTGTCGGTGAACTGGGTACGTATAAACTTTACATCATTTTCGACGACCGCTTCAAGTACGTCTTCTTTGGTCTGTATCTCTGGCTTATGTTTCATTTCGCTCACCCTTTATAGGAAGGCAGTAACCATATACCGTATTAGTATTATATAAAACATTTGGCCAGGGTATTTTCCTCATATAAATTAAACCAAAAATACAGGACATGCCTCATCTTTATAACAAATGAAAATCTACTTTCGGGTAGGTGAATATAATCATGGCAGGTGCTCCTTCAATTGAGGAGGTTATAGAGGATTTCAATGTCCTGAAATGTATGCAGTGTGGCGTATGCAGTGGTAGTTGCCCCTCTGGCAGACAGGCCAGTCTGAATGTCAGGCGGCTTGTGCGCAAGATAGGCAGGGATCATGCAGCCATCTCTGATGAATCTCTTTGGATGTGCACGACCTGCTACAACTGTCAGGAGAGATGTCCCCGGGGTATTGCAATTGTGGATGCCATACTTGCTGTGCGCAGTATTGCCGCCCATGAGGGGTTGATTCTGGAGCGACACAGGCAAGTGGCCAATCTGCTTCAGGAACATGGCCACGCTGTCCCTATTGATGACGCTCACAAAGAAAAACGCATGCAACTGGGCCTGAATTCCCTGCCATCCACGGTCCACAGCCATCCTGATGACCTGAAAGATGTAAAGCTCCTGCTTGCAAGTTGTGGTTTCGGGGATATTACAGGGGGGAAGGAATGATGAAAATATCCCTTTTCTTGGGCTGTCTTGTGCCCAACCGTTATCCCGGGATTGAAAAAGCCACAGGTATTTGCCTTGAAAGCCTGGGTATTGACTGGAAAGAGCTTGAAGGTGCATCCTGCTGTCCTGCACCCGGCGTGTTTCGTTCCTTTGATGAACCCACCTGGCTGGCCCTGGCTTCTAGGAACATCACATTGTCAGAAACAGATGAGAGAGATGTTCTGACAATCTGTAACGGCTGTTATGGATCCCTGGCGGATGCCAATCTCAAACTGAAAAACAACCCTGTCCTGAAAGAGCAGACCAACAGTCACCTGTCACAAATCGGGCGCCATTTTGATGGTACCATTGATGTACGTCATATTATCGAATTCCTGTATTCAGAAATAGGTGTGCAAAAAATAAAAGAAACAATTGTCAGACAACTGGATCTGAAAGTGGCCTTACATTACGGCTGCCACATGCTCAAACCCTCATCAAACAGGGCTACTGCCAGTGTGGAGCATCCTTCTGTTTTTGATGAACTGGTGGAGGTGCTGGGCTGCACAAGTGTGGATTATCCCGATAAGATGGAATGCTGCGGTGCAGGTGGAGGTGTCAGGTCAGCCCTGGGTGAAACGGCTCTTGCAATCACCGAACACAAACTAGGCAAGATTGAAGGGGCAGATGTAGATTGCATCGTGGAAGCGTGTCCTTTCTGTCACATGCAGTTCGATGCGGGTCAGGTATCCCTTGCAGAAAAAGGCAGGGAGTTTGGCATCCCGGTAATTCACTATTCCCAGTTACTGGCCCTTTCACTGGGATATTCTCCAGAAGATGTTGGGATAAATCTCAATGAAATGGACTGTTCGGATTTCTGCAATTTACTTAATGAATTAAAAAAAGACTGAGCGCAGGGTGCTCAGTAATTGTAGAGGGATGTATAGGTAACTTCCACATCTCCCTCAGCAGGCACTTCTACCTTGAATTCGATGGTATTTGCATCCTGCTTGGTGTATGGGTGGGATGATTTGGTGATTTCCCAATCTCCATAGAGGCGTTCCACTATCACAACTTCTTCATTTGTTTCCTTGTAGTTGGAAATTGTGATCCTGTTTGTGGTCCTGTATCTGTTTGTACCAATTCTCTCATATTCGACCTGTTCTCTTTCACCGGTCACATCGAATGCATATCCAGCTGTAAGGCGGATGCTGTCCCCTACCGGTGTATGATCGATCCTGTCCTCACCTGCAAACTGGAGATGGCCTGCACTGTCAGGCTGGTAGAGTTTTGCAACCCCTGCAGGTAACGGAACTCCAGGCCCTTCTTCCTCTGAATTGTCCAGAGTGAGACTGATACTGACCCTGTCACCATTCCAGCTGTCGTAAACCAGTTCCTTCTCCACAGGCACATTGTCCTTTGAGAACAGGGAGATCTGCTTGGATTGTTTATCCGGCAGGCTGGACTGGCGTTTCAAGGTGTACATGTGGTATTCCGAAAAACTTTCCCGGTCAAAGGAACCCGCAGCAGCTTCTTCAGCGGGAACTTCGTATCTCACAGAATCATAGGCTTTTTGTGCAGACTGCCTGTTAATATCGCCTGCCATTAGTTTTATTGTTGCATCCTCAAATGATGTACCTGCATTGTTATCTATATTGACCCATCCCTCGATATCAGCCGTTTTTTCTTCAGCATCAGTCTTGATAACATAGCCCATGTCCCAGCCAATTCCATTTGTGATATAGGATGTGAGCATCTCCACATTACCGGAAATGGGAGAATACAGTTGCCAGATGAGAGTCGGATTTGTGAGCAGGTCTGCTGAATCCGGGTATTCAATCTTTGAAGTCTCGGACAGGCTTATGACACCTTCTGTAGTCTGCAGGACCAGCCCGTCCCGGTAACTCAGAAGGGTTCCTGTGTACTGTTTTCCATCGGTGTCATATGCCATTATTTCCTTGCCTGTATAAGTTTCCAGCAGGCCGGACCTACTGGCTACGTCATAGCGGTATGTCTGCTCGATTATCGAAATGCCATTGTCACCGGTATCTTCCAGAATGACGGATGATGGTTCTATCCTGGTCGGTACATCCGAATACCTGAGATTATTATAACCCTCTTCCAGCTGTGCCTGCCTTTTTTCCTTGACAAGGGCAAAGTTGCCGGAGTAGATTGTCAGCTGGAGAGCATTGTTTGTATTTTCCATAGCTGTCATTTCCATCAGGTCTTTAAAGGAACCTGAAGTGGATGCCACGGAAGGCTTTACAGACTGTTCCTTATCACCATTTCCGGGTGTATTGTATGTTGCCACCGAAAAAACGACAGACAGCACAACAATTGCCATTAAAGCATAGAGTAACATCTTGTTCTGCTTCATAAAAGATAATAGCCATGACAGTTATAAGTAATTGCCTTTAACTTCGAATTCGTTTGAAGCCTTTCCATCAGGTAAACCTTATTATTTTGCATAACATTGAATTATCCATGGACACGGAAGAAATATTCGACAGGTTGAAACCCCTTTATCCTCATGAATACTTTTCCACCGAAAGGGACCCCTTCTATATACTGATATCAACTGTTCTTTCCCAGCGCACCAGGGATGAAGTTACAGAAGTTGCCTCCCGGAGACTTTTTGATCAATATTCTACTCCTGTACAGATGGTGGAGGCAGATGTAGAAAAGATTGAAATTCTTATCAAGGATGTGGGTTTTTACAGGGTGAAAGCCGGCAGGATTAAAGAGATTTCTCAGATACTTATAGATGAATATGATTCACAGGTCCCTGCTTCCATGGTTGAGTTACTTAAACTTCCAGGCGTTGGAAGGAAGACCGCAAATTGTGTGCTTTCCTATGCTTTTTTGGAAAAAGCAATTGCAGTGGACACTCATGTACACAGGATATCAAACAGGCTGGGTCTTGTGGATACCGTGACTCCTGACCAGACCGAAATTGAGTTACAAAAACAGGTTCCGGTATCTTACTGGAGAGAAGTTAACGAGTTGTTTGTCCAGTTTGGCAAAACGGTATGCAAACCACTGTCTCCTGCTTGTGAGGTTTGTGCAATAGAAGATTTGTGTGCTAAAAAAGAAAAGAAAAAGTAAAACCGATCTGAAATATCAGACCAGTTTGTTGATTGGATGGTTTTCGTCTTCGATCTCAAGGCCGAGTTCCTTGGCATTTTCTGCAAGGATGATATCGGTCATTGCGGTTGCCGGGAACACGGTGTTTGTGTTCTCGATTGGACCGAAGAGCTGGAAGTTGGATCCCAGGATCTGTGGTATGAGGTTTGTACCGATATCAGTAGGCATGTAGATTGCCTTACGCTGCTCCTTTGTTTCGAACTGTTTCTTGTAGGTCTTCATCCAGTCCCATGCGGATGCCATGTTGTGGTAACCTCCACCTACAGGCAGGCCAAAGTGGCCCTTTACAGCAATTACTGCACGGATGGATGAACCGGCACCGGCACCAAGGGGAGTTGCTGCAACATCAACCAGGGGTTTTGTGATTCCACAATCCTTGGCGATATCAAGCATACCCTGTGTCTGACCGGATGCACCCTTTTCGAGTACTTCAATCTTACCCTTAAGGGTTGGGTCAACCGCATTGAATGCGAGTACGATGGATGCTTCAATGTCACTTCTCTTGACCGCTTCGATCTCTTCTTCGTGGATACTGGCGTTAATGGAGTTGTAGATCGCCCTGTCAGCAACACCGATCTCTGTAACATAATCAGCTGCTGCAGCACGGACGTCCCCTGCTGAAGAATCTATCAGGAACGGGGTCTTTTCATCGTACTCAACAAACCAGTCTATGTACTTTTTGATAGCTTCGGGGGTTTCACCCACGATCTGGTTGACACAGGGGTTTCCTGTAGTTTCTGCCATCTCGAGCATGTTGTCCCAGAGTTTTTCTGCTGCTGGTCTGTCGAATTCGCCAGTATCTTCGTCAGTTACAATGTTGTGCCTGTTGTAGAACATTGAACCGACGAGAATGGTTGGGTATTGGCCGGGCTGTCCGCCGAACTTGACATTTCCGACCTCGAATACTTCCTGTTTCTTATCAAATTTGAACATGTTATTACCTCTATTTTAGAAAAGTATAGGTGATATCGAGATATAGAGCAAGAACATCAATATGCCTGCAACTGCTCCATAGAGTATTCCTATATCCCTTCCTACTTTCTTGCCTATCTTCTGTGTGATTTCACTGTTGGCAAACTCAATTTTCTCGTCGATATCATTGAGTTTCTTGAGTATTTTGTCAAAATCTTCCGAGTCCACCACTACGGCTGGAATATTGTTATTCGCTTGTTCGTCAGCCATCTTAAATCACCTGCCATACCAATAGTGGTAGTATGATAACCATTATCAGTGCAAAAAGAAATCCGATTGTGAAACCGACTATTCCTGCGGCTGATACACCCGAATCAAGCTTTTGGCTCCTGGATATCAGCTGGGCCCTGTAACGGATATCTTCGACCACTCGATCAATGGCGCCCATCTTTGGTTCAATGACCATTGGCACGCCTTTTCCATATTCTTCTTCCGCCATATCATTCACCTCCCGAATAATATCAGGCCAAGTAGGGATAATGTAATGGCAAGTCCGATCATTATTCCTTCAAACTTGCCTGCGTGGACACCGGCATGGAATTTATTGAACTCTCCAATCCTGGCCATTTCCCTCTCGATATCAAGAATCCTGCCACGAATTACAGAGATCTCGGATGCCATCGGCTTTAGGCCACCGACTTCTTCTTCCTCTTCTGCTTCACCGCCGACTTCTATCACAAGGGGATCTGCATCAAAAGCATCAGGGTCCTTGGCTGCAAGTTCTTTTATCTTGCTGCTGATAGTTCCCATGTCCTCGGTACCGATAAGATCGATACATTCGATCTGTTCCTGATACCTCTGTACAGCTTCTTCGGTCAGGTTTTCCACATATGGAATAGCACCGCTGGCATTCACGATTCTGTTATCACTGACACCATTTTTGTGCAGCATAATGAATGCTTCACCGGTTATGTGTCCTTTTACTTCAGATCCGGTTACGACCAGATACCTGATATTTGGGTTTGCAATAATGTGGGATACAACTTTTTCCAGACCCAGATTCTCTGTTTTACAGGGGCCTGTAATTGAAGCTCCTGCTTCCAGCATGGGTCCGCCATCCAGGTGTGAACCCAGAGTAATTACTGCAACACAGTTTTCCGGATCTCCTACATCATATTCTCCCTTGAGGATTGGCCATCCGGCTGCTGGTTCTCTTTTTTCTGCCATTTTACAATCCTCCCGTCATGCTAAGCATGTAGATCACAATTGCCAGAATTCCTGAGAATACCAGTCCTACAATGACACCATAGAACACATTGCTGTATATGCCGGCACTGTATGATGTGTTTTCTCTTCCCGGGAAGGAACTGAGAAGGGGCCTGTCCGGGGCGAGGGAATTCACAAGGTCATCTGCGATCTTATCAAGGTCATCTATTCTTTCCATTACTGGATCCATGGAATATGCAATGACATCATCACGTTCTGCGGCAAGCAGGGATGACATCGGGTCCAGTACTAAGTGTACTTCAGGGGCAACATGTACCATGCTCATTCCGATTCCTCCTCTTCCTTTGGCAGGAGACCTGTTCCAACCACATCATATGCGTCCCTGAGAACATAGTTCCAGTACTGGCTGAAAGAAACATACCATATGGCCAGTCCGATAACGATCGTGGGGGCAGCGGATGCACCGGCTGAAACTGCAGAGACGATACCGGCCATCACCATTGCAATAGCACCTTTTTCAAATCCAGTGGAAAGGGTCCTGTCCTGTTTTTCATCGGGTCCGAGGTTTGCGTTGAAAGGATGAAGAATTGCAATACCTGCAACGATGAAAATCAGTGCGATGTAACCTGTAGCGACTATCTCGGTCAGAATCACATCAAACATGAAAGTGCCTGTCATGGCTGTACTGAGTCCTATAATCGCCAGGGTACCTGCACCTGCTATTTCAGTTGTGGACTGTTCCATGATCGGTATGCCCATTCCTATAACTCTGTTTGCCAGGATACCGATTACAAGGCCAATGATCATTGCAGTTACAAAAGCAACTACTGGTCCGGCAATACCTCCTACTGCAAGACCGAACATTGCGGCCACTATACCCATACCGAGTGACAGCATACCGATTGATGGTACACCTGTGCCCAAACCATAATTGGCCACCCTGCGTACTGCAGCGGCGCCCCATACAATAGCGCAAATCGCGCCGAGGGCACCTATGAATGAAAATGCAGGTCCCGCAAGTTGTACCATGAAATAACTCAGGTAGATTGCGATAAGTCCGCCTGCTGCTCCGAAAGCGATAAGTTTATTCTGGGGAATTGCCTCTGCGGCACCTCCGCCACTTCCTCCTGCAGACATGTTACAGACCTCCTATTGTAATTACACTTACAATTGCGCACATAAATGTAACAATTAAAGATGTTACTACTGCTTTTGGCCATTTCTTAAACTTAGGATCATGGAATCCTTCGATTGTACCGCCTATGTTGTAAGATGGAATCACAGCGTTGACAAAGAAAATTCCCACTGCAAAGATAGCTGCAAGACCTATAAAGTCTGCAGAGGCCATACCGTTTGCAATACTCATCAGGGAATAATAGACAAGTGCACCGCCGATACCACCCAGACCTCCTCCGATAATACCACTTACAAATGATACAGTTGGAAGACCGTGTCCTTCAGTACCCTGTGATACATAGATATCCTGTCTGTCCTTTGTGATCGGATCATAGTCTACCTTTGCTGAAGCCGGGGGGACACCGACACCGTAGACGTACACAAGGTTTCCGACCATCATAGTTACGCCGATCATAATCATTGCACCGACCATACCGGCTGCAAGGATCAGGGCGATACTGTCTGTCACGTTCAGCATTGCGCCTGCTGTTACAAGTCCTGTAAGACCCGCACCTGCAGCCAGCTGTACTGTACCGGTTCCAATTCCGGTAGCCTGTGCCATTGCTGCGGGTGCACCACCCACAGGTACGAAGTGGACACTTCCGGATACTAGCACTCCTCCAAGTGTGATGAGGATCACGTATAGGAAATTGGCTGCCAGTACTCCTGCAATATCTATCATGCAGTCACCTCTTCATCTTCTTTGTACGGACCGTACTGTTTACGTGCGAAAACTTCCAGTCTGCGGTTTCCTAAGACCAAAATAAGTATGATTGCAAGTCCGGCAACAATTGCCAGCCAGCCAATATTGGCTCCCATTGAAGGGTCAAATATTGTAGTGATCCATCCACTAAGGAATACTACCATACCAAAAGCAAGGCCTGTCAGAGGTCCTCCGAATTTGGCGCAGAACCAGGAGTTGTCAATACCGTTTCTCAGTCCGCATTCTGCCTTCCTCACGATGTTACCAGAGTTTGCAGCGTTAAGCCCGGATCCGAATTCCACATTCTGGAATTCACGTTCTGCACCATAGTGCACATCCCCGGTGGAAGAGCCTACTGCTCCTATAGTGATACCCCATATGAATGCAAGCAGGGTAAGCGGGAAGGGATGTGCCAGGACTGATGTCATGAGATATGACACAACAAGGATACAAAATGTGGTAATATAGGCAAATCCCATCATAACAGGTACGTGTGAACGAACCATGTCAAGATATATGGGCTGTCTGAATCTTTTCTGGCTTGCGCTCCTTCCCAAATATGCAGTTGTTGCGTAAGTGCCGTGTATACCGGCTGCAATGAGAGCTCCAACTGCTATGGCAAAGACCACTGACATACTGTAGGCGCTCATAAGCACCGATGCAGATGCACCTCCGACCGCTGCAATTAATGCATTGGAGGGTGGTTCACCTGAAATGGCTTTGTTAAAAATCCTGTGTGGATACATCATCTGGGGTGCCAGCTGTACCTGGGAGTTCGGGTTACTCTGAGAACCGACATCGGATTCCAGATCTTCCGATGCACCGGCGATAGTTGCCGCTGCACCCATTAGTGCCAACACACCCATTCCTATGAGTGGTTCCATGTCTTTTATCCTCCTTTTTTAATTAATTATAATAAATCCATGTATTGTTGTAGAACAACTTTTAGGGGTTTGTTCTGTATGTTATGAATTATAACATAGACTCATCTAAGGTGGGTTTGGATTATTTAATATAATTCATAAACCTTTCGGATTTGTCTCCCGGAATCGATTTATTTATTCTTTTCGAGTTTGGGAACAGTGTCTCTTTGCCTTACCAAAAGGATTATTTATTGCTTGCAGAACAGTATTCTATATGATTGGTGCATCTTCCTTTGCAGCCCCGCTGCCTGAACTCGATGAGTATGTTGATTCTGTTGAACTCTATATTCCCAAGCTTGGTGTATATAATGGGAAAACACTGGACAGGGAGAGGCTCTTTTCAATACTTGATGAATTGTCCACCTGTGATCTGGAGACATCGATCCACGCTCCTTATTTTGCCGATGTACCAACCTATCCTTCTGATCTTGTGGTTGATACAGCAGCCATGGGCAAACAGGATTTCAGACTCATGGAAGAGTCCATTGATCTTGCCGCAGAGATTGGTTCCCATGTTGTTGTCATTCATCCTGGTATCCAGAGAGCAGATTATGAAAAATCTTTCAGTAAAATGATTGCAAACCTGAAAGAACTGGCAGCCTTTGCTTCAGACAGAGGTGTGGTACTGGGACTTGAAAATAAGGAAAATACAGCTCCTGATAATCTCTGCTGTGGTGCAGAGGAAGTTATAAGGGCAGTGCTTGAAGTTGATTCTCCCTCTCTTGGTATCACTTTTGATGTTGGTCATGCCAACCTGACCTGCAGGGGAGACTGTGGCCTGCTCAGGCACTTTGCCCGGCTTTTTGCAGAACATGTTGTCCATGTACACGTTCACGATAATTACGGGGAATGCAAGGGTGATTATTTCGGAGATGCACACCTTGGGCCAGGTTCGGGTTGTATCGATTATACCGTACTCGAAGAATTGTCAGGATTTGACGGAATATTCAATCTTGAAGTCTTTTCTCTGGATGATGTCATTGCAGGAAGGGATAAACTGGATGAAATGTTTCCCTGAGTTTACGGGATGCGGGCCTTCCCTGTAGACGTTTCCTTTAATTTTTTTATGATTTGATCTGTGGGTCCTTTTGTGCAGAGCTGGGAGTTTTTACCTCTGCTTCATTTTTCTTATGAATAAATTATTAAAACATCACAGCAATGCGTATTATGTTGGTTGCAATACAAAGAAGGTATCAGCATGAATAGGTATGAGAAATTCAAGAAAATGGAAAACAAGACATACTCTGAAGTTAACAGGTACCTTAAATCTACAACTCATTTGACAGCGCGTGAATGGATGATAGCCCGCCTCTGTGCAGATTTCAAAAATGTATCCGACCATTCTGAAATGACCTGGATAGGTGAAAACCTGCCGGATATTGTACCATTTGCAGAGGGTCCGTATTCCAGGCAGGAAGTATCCAATGCCCATTCCACCTTCAAGAAAAAAGTCAGGCGTAGTGGCACAACATTTTTTTATGCATATTATGCAGGACTGATAGGCCAGGAAGAAATGCTTGCCATGATCCATAGCATGATAGGGGATATAGGAGAGTTGCTCAAGATTGAAGGCGGGGAATTATCCGAATCTCATTCAGAGGAAGTGCAGCTATTGATAGCCCAGGTCCTCAAAAATATCAATGAAGCAGATGGATTTGAGTACTGATGTTGTTAGCTATCTGGATTACACATGTGATGCAAAATAGATGGTATTTATAATGTCATATCATTCTCTCAATTGCCGAATATCTGTGGGCTCCTGTCAACCTCCTTTCCATTATCCTGTTTCCCACAATTATTTGATGGGAGCTTACAACTTTTTATTGGCAATATGTATTTATCATCCCCTTTTATACTAGTAACCAATGACCCTCAGAGATTTTCTTGACAGGATCCGTACTTCCGGCAGGCTTACTGTAATCAAAGAAAAGGTGAATGCCGAGTACGAGGCACCAATGATTGCAAAAAATACCTCCGGACCGGTCCTTTTCGAAAATATTAATGGCTACCGGGCGATTATGAACGTACTGGGAAGCAGGGATGAGCTGGGAGCAATGCTTAATGTCAATAGAAGTGATATTATCCAGAGTCTTTCCGGGATACAGCCGGATGGGGAAATAAGGGTTGTGGATTCTTCTCCTACAAAAGAAGTTTGTGTAGAGGAAGTGGACCTCTATTCTCTTCCTATTATGACTCATTTTGAGAAAGACGGTGGTCCCTATATCACGGCAGGAATAGTTGTTTCCGAATATGAAGGTGTGACAAATGCCTCTATCCATCGCCTGATGGTTGTGGGGAAAAATAAACTGGCCGGGCGCCTCGTGCCTCCAAGACATACATATCTTCTGCAAAAAGAGGCTGAAAATAATGGTGATCCATTGCCTGTTTCCATAGTACTGGGCCCGCACCCTGCGATTGCTTTTGCATCCACAACACGGGTGGGGGAAGGCAAGGAATTTAATTATGCGGCTGCCCTGATGGGCAATCCCGTGGAACTTTTTGAATGTGACAATGGTATAAAGACCCCACATTCTGAAATTGTCATGGAAGGTTACATCTATCCCGAAGAAAGGACAGATGAAGGCCCATTTGTGGATATCACGGGTACCTATGATCTTGTACGCCAGGAGCCGGTCATAACTGTTACAAAAATATGGCATCGTAAAGACCCCATATACCACGGAATATTGCCCGCAGGTCCTGAACACCTGCTGATGATGGGTGTACCCTATGAACCCCGTATTTACGAGGCTGTCGGGGAAGTTACAAAAGTAAGAAACGTAATTCTGACCGAAGGAGGCTGCTGCTATCTTCATGCCATTGTCCAGATTGAAAAGCAGACAGAGGGAGATGCAAAAAACGCCATAATGGCAGCGTTTGCCGCCCATACCAGTCTCAAACATGTGATTGTTGTGGATGAGGATATAGATATATTTGACAGTGATGACATCGAATTTGCCATGGCAACACGTGTGAAGGCGGATTCAGATGTTATGATAATTCCCGGCGTCCGGGGAAGTTCTCTTGATCCCCGCGGGGCATCCGATGGTACAACTACTAAAATGGGTATTGATGCCACAAAGGTGCTGGCAGAAAAAGAGAAATTCGAAAGAGCCACGATGCCAAAAAACATTAACTGATTACATTTGAAGGTTTTTATATGTATCTCACACCTGAAGAAGAACGAATAATGTCAGGGGAAAGCGGACCTACCCTACAAAAGGCCATGGAAATCCTGGTCGCATTGGGTGATATATATGAGGCAGACCGCCTGATTCCCATTAAAAGTGCCCAGATTGCAGGCGTTTCCTATAAAACGATGGGTGATGCTGGTCTGGAATGGATATCCGATCTTGACGGCAAGGTGCAGGTGCCTTCCATCCTCAATCCTGCCGGCATGGATCTTGAAAGATGGCAGGAGATGGGAGTATCTGCTGAATTCGCCCAAAAGCAGCAGGAGATCATCCAGGCATATAGCAGTCTGGGTATAGAGGTCCAGTGTACATGCACGCCTTACTACCTGCAAAGTTTCTCGGCGACCTACGGTGATCATCTTGCCTGGAGTGAATCCTCGGCTGTATCCTACGCCAATTCCGTTATTGGAGCCCGTACCAATCGTGAGGGTGGCCCTTCTGCTCTCTGTGCAGCCCTTGTGGGTAAAACCGCAAACTATGGCTATCATCTGGATGAGAACAGGATACCTGAACTTATGATCTCCGTGGACTGTGAACTGGATGCTTCGGACTATGCAGTCCTGGGCTATATCGCAGGCAAAGCAGCAGGTAAACGTGTGCCCTTGTTCAGGATGCGATCCACACCTCACAGGGACCAGCTCAAAGCGCTGGGTGCTGCAATGGCCGCATCGGGTGCGGTAGCCCTCTATCATGTGGAAGGTGTCACTCCTGAAAGCTGCAGGAAAGATTTCGAGCTGCCCGCGGAACAATTGACGATTGAAAGAACCCAGATAGATGAAGTTTATGAAACAGTATCAGGTGATGGAATAACAGAATGTGACAGCGCTGCTGTGGGTTGTCCTCACTGTTCACCGGAAGAACTGGAAGAGGTTGCTGCAAAGCTTGAAGGTAAAGTAGTGGATAACAATGTCTGGATATTTACTTCCAGAGAAGTTGCTGAGTTCAATCCCAGGCTTGTAGAACGTATCGAGAAAAGTGGTGCAAAGGTTCTCTGTGACACATGTATGGTGGTCTCCCCGGCAACCGATAAGTTATCTCACATGGCAGTAAATTCCGGAAAAGCCTATGCCTACCTGCCTGGAATGTGCAAGGTGGCCGCAACAATTGCAAATATTGAAAAATGCATGGAAAAGGGGGGTGGTTCCCATTCGGATTAAAGGCAGGGGCATCTCAAAAGGAAGTGCTGGCGGTGAAGTATTGCTTTCTGAAGATCCGATCTCTTTTCTGGGCAACGTAGATCCTCAGACAGGTAAGATCGTTGATCCTGATCATTGTCTTTTCGGGAAAAAAATAGGTGGTAAGGTATTGGTATTTCCTCATGGGAAAGGCTCTACAGTGGGTTCCTATGTAATTTATCAGCTTTTCAAAAATGGTGTTGCTCCGGTTGCAATGGTAAACCTGGAATGTGAACCGATAGTAGCTGTGGGAGCGATCATTTCCGAAATCCCTCTGGTTGATGGTCTGGAAAGTAATCCGTTTGAGATGCTGAAGGATGGTATGAACGTGAATGTAGACGGAAAAGAAGGCTGGCTGGAAATAAAGGATTAAGATGGGTTTTAAACGGAAATCTTCGGTAGACCCTCAGGTCAAACAGCTTATTGACTGGATGTATCTCCAGGTAAGTCCCTTTTTCAGGGTATATGAGGTCAACTACCATGCTGGTTCGGTCTATTTCTATGGGATGCCACGGGTTAGCCAAAAGATTATACAGGAATCCCTCACGGCACAGTTCGCATCCAGGGGTTACAACCTTGCTATCGAATCTAAATTAGGGGAAGAGGTAATTGCAGCGATTCCTTTCAAACAAGGAAAAGACAGGGTCTGGATTAATATTGTGCTTGCAATAGCCACTTTTTTTACAACCATGTTTGCCGGTGCAAGCATGTTCGGGGCAGATGTAATTGCAAATCCGATCTCTGTTTTTGAAGGTCTGCCCTTTACTATCGCTATAATGGGTGTGTTGGGTTCACATGAGATGGGACACTACCTCGCAGCTCGCAGGCATGGCATGAAAACTTCCCTGCCCTATTTCATTCCCTTTCCCTCCATAATCGGAACAATGGGGGCGGTTATCAAACACAAAGGAATGATACCGGACAGGAAATCCCTGTTTGATGTGGCAGTTTCAGGCCCTCTTGTAGGGCTTGTGGCTTCAGTAATAGTAACTGTCATCGGTCTGATGCAACCCCCTGTTGAATTCTCTCAGGCACCCGGGACCCTTATGATAGACCTGCAGATGCCTCCCCTATTTGCCTTCCTGCAATGGTTGATGGGTTCCAGTGGCCAAACCATTCACCCGGTAGCTTTTGCCGGCTGGGTGGGCATGTTTGTGACCCTGCTCAACCTGCTACCTTCGGGCCAGCTGGATGGAGGGCATGCCATGCGTGCAATGCTTGGTGAAAAAGCGAAATACATTTCTTCCGCAATGCCTGTTATACTCGGATTGATAGCTATTTATATAGGCACTGTAATGGGCCAGAATGCCGGGATCTGGTTTTTCTGGGCGATTTTACTCTTCCTTTTCGCTGCCGCAGGCCATCCCCGTCCAATGGAAGACAGGCATGAACTTGGAGGTAAAAGGATGCTACTGGGAATAGTTACCTTTGTGCTGGGCCTGCTGTGCTTCACACCGGTTCCTTTCACTGTAGTTACTGTTTAAGGAAGTGAATTGAATGGATATAAATATCCGTTGGAATCGAAAGAACTCATACAGTCTGGCGACCCTTTATCCCTTGCTTGAAAATGCAGGTTTTGTCAGACACCCCGTTGACGGCATAATGGTGTACAGCTTTTCCACCGCACAAAAAAGAAGCATATTTACGGAAGTATCCTCTTCAAACACCGATTCTGTCTATATAGCAGGAGGGCCGCATCCATCAGGATCAGTGGAAGAAACTCTTGGATTTTTTGATTATGTGGTTATCGGGGAGGGAGAAGAAACCCTGCCACAACTTGTGGATACCCTGCAAATGGGTGGGGATGTTTCAAAAGTAGCCGGGATCGCCTACAAAACAAACGATAATATAGTGCACACATCTGCCCGGCAACCGGTAAACCTCGATGATTATCCCTGTTTTGACTGTGAAGGCCCCAGGTCACCAATTGAAATCAGCCGGGGATGCCCCTGGAATTGCAAATATTGCCAGACACCCAGACTTTTCGGGCACAAAATGCGGCATCGAAGTATTGATTCCATTGTTCGTTATGCACGCTGCTACAATGACCTGAGATTCACCTCTTCGAATGCTTTTGCCTACGGGGGTGACGGGATTCATCCGAGGCTGGATAAAGTTGAGAAATTACTTGCCTGCCTTGCAAAGTTTGAAGGAAAGAATATCTACTTTGGCACTTTCCCATCGGAAGTGCGTCCTGAATTCGTTTCGGAGGATGCTCTGGAACTGGTAAATAAATACTGCACAAACAAAAGTATAAGCCTGGGTGGCCAATCAGGCAGCGATAGGATACTCAGGCAAATTCGCAGGGGACATAGCAGTGAAGATATCTCTCATGCCGTTGAGCATTGCGTGGACAAAGCTATCGTGCCGATGGTGGATTTCATATTCGGTTTTCCCGGTGAGACCGAAGAGGACCAGCGAATGACCCTGGATATGATCAACTGGATAATCAGTAAAGGTGGCAAGGTGCGGGCTCATTACCTGACCCCACTGCCTTCGACTCCTTATGAAAATATGGTTCCTGCACCGATCGAACCGGATGTAAATAGGCTTCTGGGCAAACTGGCACTGGATGGGAAATTGACCGGAAAATGGGCTTAACTTTTATCTGCAAGATGGTAAGTATGAAATTGTCCACAGTGGTATACGTTAACGAGAATTTTTTTTCCTGAATTGTATTTTTTCATTTGTCTTTCGTACTGTCTCTGGGAAGGTTTGAGTTTATTTTCCCTGAAATAGGAGAGCAGGGTAGTAAGGAAATCTATTCGGTGCTGAAGGAAGCCGGTTTCATATTCCACCACATCTTTTGCTATCTGCATGGCATCCTTTTCAGTCATTTCACAGTGGTAGTAACCGTGTTCATTCAGGCCTGCCACGTGTCTCCACAGAAGTTTGCCCCTGGTGTCGGGTTCGCGATTGAGCATATAGGGATATATGCTGCATATGGCGGGCCTCTGTTTGTATATGGTACACAGGCCATCTTCCCCCAGGAAAGCACAGGTCCCGTCATCCCTGTAGGTCAGGGCATACCCCTGTACATAGAAATTGCCCTTGTTATCACAGTAATCAAAATAAGGTGCAGGTGTAATTTTTGAGGAATCGATCATCTCGATTCTCTCAACATCCTTCTCCAGCAGGAAAACATGATCATTGTAATCGCGGGTGCAACAGCGTGTGCACCTGCTGCATTCAAAACCCACGTCTTTGATTATATCAACCAGTTCTTCAAAAGGGTATGCCTCTACGTCAGATAGGTCTGATCTGGCCTGTGCGAGCTCTTTGCTTATCAAAGCTATCTGCATCACCCGAGACTAACCGTGCTGGCATAGTATTTAAGAATATTTTCAACGAACCACATATACAGGTTTTTTGGAATTGCGTATGACCTTCTCCGCAACACCGCCAAGCAGGAATTTTTTGGTGCTCTGCTGACCTCTGGAACCAATGACGATCATATCGACATTCTTTCGTTCAGCAAAATCGATGATCTTATCTGCAGGATATCCTTCCAGCATTTTTGTCTCGCAGGACAAACCTTTCTCTTTTGCAATAACCATGGCCTTCCGAAATGCGTTTTTGCCCATCTCCTCCAGCACACGGCGGGAAGGACTCCAGGAATCAGGGTTTGACAGAAGGGATGAACCCGGATGTATCACATAAGCAACGTAAATACGACTATCCAAATCCTTTGCAATTTCCATCCCTGCTTCAAGCACCTGTTCCGAATAACCGGAACCGTCAACGGAAATAAGCATCTTGTTGTAACTCATTATCTAATCCCCCTTGCAGTAAATTAGGACAGTATTTTTTATATAACTGTCGTGCTCATTTTTGTTCCCTGAGTTTTTCGGCAATACGCATTGCAAGTGCCTTTCCGATTCCCCCAACTTCTGCGATCTCTTTTTCCTCAGCCTGTCTGACCTTTTCCACAGATCCGAAATGTTGCAGAAGTTCTTTCTTTTTCTTTTCCCCGATTCCTTCAATCCCATCAAGCTCGGAATGGGAAAGTCTTGCTGATCTCCTTTTTCTGTGGGATGCCACTGCAAACCTGTGTGCTTCATCCCTTACCTGCATGAGCATTTTTAGTGCAGGTGATTTTTTAGGCAGAATCAGCAGTTTACGGGGATGGGTGTCTGGAAAAATTATATGCTCAAATTTCTTGGCAAGGCCGATTATAGGTATATTTATCTGCAGTTTTTGTAATTCCCGGCTTGCGGCGTTGACCTGCCCTTCTCCCCCGTCGATAAGTATAAGGTCCGGCATGGCTTGTTTATCATCTTTGATGTGGGAGTATCGCCTTTCAACAGCTTCGGCCATCATGGCAAAATCATCAATTCCTTCAACACTTTTGATATTGTAATGCCTGTAGTCCGCTTTTGAAGGTGTACCGTTTTTGAATACTACCATCGAAGCTACCGGGTCACTTCCCGATATATTGGATATGTCAAAACCTTCTATGTGTCGGGGCAGTGTACCAATTCCCAGTTTTTCCTGTAAGGTTTCCAGCCCTTGCAGTGTCCCCTCCATTTTTGCTTTCTCCGTATTTGCCCGCTCTTTGGCCATTGTGGCATTTTTCATCGCCATATCAAGGAGTTTTTTCTTTTCCCCTATCCGGGGAATGTTCAGGGTGACTTTCCTGCCAGCCTTTTCAGACAGCCATTTCAGGATTACTTCTTCCTCTGGAGGCATCTCTGGTACAACAATTTCGGGAGGAACAGGGGAATCCTGGTAGTATTGCTTAATGAATTCGGCAATGATCTCAGAGGATGTACTTTTCCCCCGGTTCAGTTCAAAATCCGCTCTCCCAACCATGTTGCCGTTTCGCACATAGAAGAGCTGGACATAGATGTCTTTTTCATCCACATGCAAACCGATCACATCCCGGTCATCGATCCCTGCAGTTGTCTTTTGCTGTTTTGCAAGTTCCTTTAAACCTCCTATCTGGTCCCGGATAACCGAAGCTGCCTCATATCGCTGTTTTTCTGCGTATTCCTGCATTTGCTGTTTGAGTTTGCCCAGCAGGTCACCGGTATCTCCCCTGAGGTACTTTACTGCGGCCTTCACATTATCCCTGTATTCTTCAGCATCCACATCTCCTGTGCAAGGTCCCATACAGCGATTTATATGGTAATTCAGACAGGGCCTTTTCTTCTGTGCAGGATTACCGTGACACCTGCGGATTTTGAATATCTGGGATATCAGGTCAAGGGTGGTGCGTACCGGCTTTACACTGGTGTATGGTCCAAAATAGACAGCATCGTCCATCATCCTGCGTCTGACCAGATATATGCGCGGGTATCTGGAATTGATGGTTACCTTCACATAGGGATAACGTTTGTCATCCTTAAGGCTGATATTGTACCTGGGCCTGTTCTTTTTGATAAGGTTGGCTTCCAGGATAAGGGCTTCAACTTCTGTGGATGTAACTATGTATTCTATATCCCTTATCTTGCTAACAAGGACCTTTGTTTTTGGACTCTTGTTTTTGTCAGCCTGAAAGTATTGACTGACCCTTTTCTTCAGGTCCCTGGCTTTACCGATGTAGATAATGGTCTCATTTTCATCCTTCATCAGGTATACACCAGGCAGATGGGGAAAATCTGATATGTCCGGATTTCCCGGCACAATATTTTCGCTCATTTCTGTGGTGTGCACCCCTTGTAGCAGTGTTCAACGAACCTGTCATATGTAATATCCAGGATAGTTTCCAGATTCACTATATCTTCCCGGTTGTACTCAAGAAGCAGGTCAAGGGCTTCTTCATTTCCCTTTTCATATTCCTTCCACAGGCGCACGGCTTCAAAACCGTCCATGCCTTCAGTTTCTTCGGAGCGGTTGATTCCCAGGAGGTGTTCTATATTTTTGAGTCCGCCTTTCAATCCGATTCTCCTTAAAGGATACATAAGATCGGTATGCATTTGCTCCATTGTTATCTGGGGGAATTCTCGCTGTATAAAGGGCAGGTCAAAACGCGCACCATTGAAAGTCACCAGGAAGTCGTATTGCTCCATCTCCTGTACTATTTCTTCCAGATTTATGCCCCGCACGAAACTTTTCACATCTTTGCCATCATAAACCCCAATGACAGTTATTTTTGAGGATGAAGGTGAAAGCCCTGTGGTTTCAATATCTACGTAGGCTACAGAGTCCGAAAAATTACGGAATCCTCTCCAGTGTTCGGATGTAGGTATCGATTTTGCAAAATAAGGAATATCGCGAATCTCAAGTTTTTCCATGGAATTTTCAATTTCCATTGCAATTTTATCTTTTTTGGAACCCGGGAGGTTTATTGCGTTTTTATTCTGCAGGAATTCATTCCATGTGGTAATTCCACCGGACCATATCTTCCGCTCGGTTTCTTTCCCGATTCCAGGGATGTGAATATAAGTACTTGTAAGCATTAATGTCACCAATATTTTATATGATGGATTCAGCTCATGTAATTAAATTTGCCAGAATATATATCATTTAAGAAAATGTATTTATATATATGATCAACGTAAATTCTTATACAATATACAACTATAACAGGGGATAACATGCGCGCAGATATTACATCACTCTTTGGGTTAAACGTATATACCAACCTCGGTACTTATGTGGGTAAAGTTGACGACCTTGTAATGAACGTAGATGAGGGAGTAATAAGTGGTCTTGCTCTTTCTGACATCAGCCGTGATTTTTTCGATGTTCCTACAAAGGGTGTCATAATTCCCTATCGCTGGGTAGTCACAAGCGGGGACATTGTTCTTATCAGGGATGTTGTCAGCAAATTCAGGAAAAAAGAGCAAGTAGAAGACTGATCATCTCATGAAAGAGCGAGAGATTTATGCAGATTTGCGTTGTGTATCTCCGGTAATTCTTCGCGTAGATGGCAGGAACTTCCAGCGTGCCCTGAAAAAAGAAGGGTTTCAAAAACCCTATGATATTTTCTTTGCCACCTGTATGGCCGATTCAATAGAGTTGTTTTTCAAAAAAAGCAACATGAACCCGGTTTTTGCATACACTTTTTCTGATGAGGCAAGCCTTGTATTCACGGATCTGCCCTTTGACAGAAGAGTGGAGAAACTTGATTCGGTTGTCCCTTCATTTCTGAGCAGTGCTTTTACCCTTTTTTCAGGAATTGAGGAACCTGTGGCCTTTGACTGCCGTGTGATTCCTGTATGCAATGACCAGTTTACTGAATATATGCATTGGCGACAACAGGAAGCCTGGCGCAATTTTGTCAGTTCTTATGGCTATTACACTCTTATAGATGAAGGCATTGACAGAAAGAGTGCAGCTTCAGTCATGCATGGCAAAAAATCACAGGACATACATGAGATGATGTTTGAAAGAGGCACAAATCTGGCAAAGAAACCTGCATGGCAAAGGCGAGGTGTGGCTGTATACAGGGAAAAATATCCAATAGAAGGATATAATCCTCTTCTGGAGGAAAAGACACAGTCCACACGTACACGTATCTCCCAGGATTGGGATTTACCTCTTTTCAGTACAGCAGAGGGAGATAATTTCCTCAAAAGACATATATCTCTGGATTGAATAGAGATTGCACAATTATTGACTTATTATCAGTTTAATTATTTTATGCGGTGACCCCATGGACAGAATAGATCTTGTTAAAAGGAATGCTCAGGAAATTGTTACAGAGAAGGAACTGGATGAACTGATGGAAGCAAAAGCAGAGCCTTCTGCGTATACCGGTTACGAACCAAGCGGTAAGATACATATGGGCCACGTGCTTACCGTCAACAAATTGATCGACCTTCAGAAGGCGGGCTTTAATATTACGGTACTCCTTGCAGATGTGCACGCTTTCCTGAATCAGAAAGGTACTATGGAAGAAGTGAAACAAATTGCTGATTACAACAGGAGATGCTTCCTTGCACTGGGGCTTGATCCTGATAAAACCAATTTTGTTTATGGTTCGGATTTCCAGATGGGTGAGGAATACATGCTCAATGTACTCAAACTCACCTGTACCACTTCCCTGAACAGGGCCCGCCGCAGTATGGATGAGGTCGGAAGAACAATGGATGATCCGCGGGTTTCCCAGATGGTCTATCCGATAATGCAGGCCATTGATATTGCTATGCTTGATGTTGATGTAGCTGTGGGAGGAATTGATCAGCGTAAGATACACATGCTTGCCCGTGAAGGATTGCCTGGAATGGGTTACAGGGCACCGATATGTCTCCATACTCCCATCCTGCTGGGACTTGACGGTGAAAAAATGGCATCTTCCAGAGGCAATTATATTTCTGTGGATGATGATGAGGCAGTCATCAAGAAAAAGATGAAAAAGGCTTTCTGTCCTGCTGGTGAAATAGTTGATAATCCTGTGTTACAGCTCTTTCGCTACCATATATTCCCCCGTTACGAAGAGGTCGTATTCGAAAGGCCTGAGAAATTTGGGGGCAATCTTACATGCAATGGCTACGAAGAACTTGAAACAATCTTTGAAGATGGAACCCTGCACCCAATGGATCTTAAAAACGGTGCTGTAAAATACATGAGCCTGTTACTTGCACCTGTCAGGGAAGTTCTCCTGTAAATCCCCACGATAACATATATAATGTTTGCAGGCAGATATTTAGCATTAAACTGGGGGAAACATGAAATATACATTTCAGGATTCTACGGATCTGCCTGTACAGCGGGATTTTATTGAGGATTTAAAGAACTTTGTGGATGCCTGTTCCAAAGTTCTTCCTGTAGAGAAGGAAGCTATTGAAAAAAATGAACTTTATCGGAAAAGTATCTATTCTCTTGAAAAGGCACTGGAGGAACTGGACAGTTCCAACGGGAAAGTTGTGGAATGTGTCAAATCTCTTGATCCTGATTTCGCCGGGCACTATCTGAATGATTATAAAAAGTCAGTCCTGGATGCATGTGACAGAGCTGCACATGAAGGTTTGGAACAGGTAAATCTCTCCCTCGAAAAGGAAAGAAACGACTATAACAAATTTATGAATTCTGTTGGCAGTCAGGTCCTTTCTATGTTGAATCCTCTTTTTGAAGGCGGAATTTACGGTTCTCATGAAAGCTATTCCATGGAAGCGGAAAATGGCCAGTTAACCGGCAAGAAGATTTCAACTTTAGGGTCAATGCAATCTTTCTTTGAATTGGGTTATAACAGGTCTTCTGTTGCGATAAAAGATCTGATTGATACTCTTTTTATCCCTACGTGGACACGGGCCGGATTAATATCCAAGGAAAAAAAGATCAAAATGGAAGATATGTCCGAATATTTACTGAAATCGTTTGAGTATGATGGCAATGAACATGTGGAAGCCTCTTTCAACAATAAAAAGGCAGACCATTCCCTGAAGATCATTTCAGATGGCGATGAGTATTCCGTGGTTTTTGATGATACTGATATTATTGCAGACCCTGCGCTTTTTAAATCAATAACCCTTGAAGAGATTGATTCGCTTGTCAAGAACCTTGTGGAATTTGCCCGCTCCAACATTGCTTCCAGCAAACTTGTCAATCTGATGAGCGGTGATGAGAACGCCATTTACAGTAATGAGATATTTGACTGCTTAAAAACCGTTGCAGAACAATATTCAGACATTATAACCCAATGTCGTGAAAGAGGATATGTGAAAGGTGAAATTACTATCAAGATCGAGCAAGAAGACGGAACACGTACTGAAAAGTACGTGGATCGCAGTGAAATTTTCAACCGGCTTTCTGAACTTGGCAGTGAAGGATTGGAGATTGCGGGTATTCTCGGGGTTGAGTCTTTCAAAAGCGATTCACATTAATTTTCCTTTCAGTTATGTATGATCTTTATTGCTGCTGCAAAAATAAAATGCAGACTGATCTGCTATTAAATATATTTCAATCCTCTGTATCTGTATATTGATGCTCACATTCCGGATCCAGTTCACATAATATGTGAGCGGTTCCAAAGACTTTGTCAACAGGTACTACAAATCCCATTCCACAGCCAGGTTTGTCGAGACCCACATCATTTTTGATAAATTCCAATATATTATCGGCATTTGCGGACTCGGCAATTGTTAATACTATTTCCTTTTCAGGTTCAATTAAAGTACCAAGAAAATGTTTCTTTTCATGTACGCCTGTGCCCCGTCCGAATATAATTGTTCCACCCTTTGAACCTGCTTTACGGGATGCCTCTATTACAGTATCTCCCCATCCTTTTTTCACGATTGTTACTATAAGGACAAGATCGTCCACATCATTATTCATTGTCAGTTCCTCCTATGTATCTCATATATACACCTAACATCATGACAAATATAATAGGTGCCAGCGCTATCAATGCAATCATTCCAAATCCGTCCACTATGGGATTGCTATCTGGTTGGGACGCGGCCACGCCTACAGCCATTGACATAAGGAAGGTCACAGCCATTGGTCCGGTTGCCACACCTCCTGAGTCAAAAGCAATTGCTATAAAATCTTTATCACAAAACCATAATAACACAAGGACAAGCAGATAACCAGGAACTATTATGTAAAGGAAAGGTATTCCATAAACCAGTTTGGTCATTGCGATGGCAACAAATGCAGCAACACTTACAGATAAGGTATAAAGCATCAAATTTGATTTAATGTATCCACTTGAAGATTCCTCTATCTGATAGCATAATACTCTAACAGCGGGTTCTGCAAAAGTGGCCAGAAATCCCAGTACAAAACCAATTGGTATCAATATCCAATTGGATTTTATTTGTCCAAAATAACTCCCAATTTCCAGGCCAACCGGGAAAAATCCGTTGTAAACTCCATAGAGAAACAGTATCATTCCCATTGCAGTTATTGAAAGACCTGTCATAAGTTTTAGGAAATATGAGGAGGGAAATTTCAGGTACAATAGCTGGAATACAAGGAAAAAGATAACAAGTGGTAGCAGTGCTTCGATAACTTCAAGGACCACGGATAATAGGTCCTGGCTGTGTTCAACGGCAGTCAAGGTACAAGTACCCCCAGAAGCATTACTGCGAGTATGGGTCCAATAGAAGCAAGCCCTATCAGTCCAAAGCCTTCGGTAAGTGCAGATTTATCTCCGAGTACAGACACGGTACCTATTCCAAGCGCAAGGATTATAGGTACTGTCATGGGACCTGTAGTTACCCCCCCTGCATCATAAGCTATGGCCAGATAGTCGGGATTTGTAAAAAAGGATAGTACCAGAATAATCAGATATCCAGCTGTAAATAGGTACTTGATCGGGACTCCATAGGCGATTCTCAACATAGATACGGCCACAAAAAACCCAACACCTGATGCAATTGAGAGAATCAGTACATTGCGAGGGATACTATCTTCTGATACCGAATCTATCATTGAACTCAGTACCCTCACATCGGGTTCTGCAACAGTTGCCATAAATGATAAGATGAATGCACAACCAAGGATGAACAATAAAGAATTATGTTTTGATAATTCAGAACCAATTGATTCCCCAATAGGGAGCATACCTATTTTGACACCCAGCAGAAAAAGAATCATACCCAGTATGACCATTAATGAACCCACGAAAAAAGACAGGAACATGTCATGATTCATTTCGATCATGACCATGAGCAAAAATACGGCTACAGTTAAAGGCAACACTGCCTGTATTACTTCCTTTGTAGTTTCTTTGAGATCTTCTATCATTCATATCTCCATGGTTGTATAAATAAAAAACACTTCTATCAAATCTATGGTTCCAAATTATATGATATTTTTGTTTTTTGGAAACACGTGATTTTGAAATAATCGGGACTTCTTTGATTCCATGTTTAGAAGGCACCTTGAAATGAATATATTTATTAGATATCTTCACATAATTCGTTTTTATGGAATCGGCTATACTCAATGATATCATCATTATTTTTGGAATATCCATTTTTGTACTCTATATATGTCACAAACTTCGTATTTCTATTATAGTCGGTTTCCTGATAACTGGTGTCTTAGTGGGTCCTTATGGAATGGGATTCATTAATAATCCAGATAATATCGACATTCTTGCCGAGATTGGTATTATTCTATTGCTATTTACCATTGGAGTGGAGTTATCTCTCAAAGAACTCTGGGATATGAAGCGTTCTGTGGTACTGGGAGGAGGCCTTCAGGTTCTTTTCACAACCCTTGGGACTCTTTTTGCAGCTACATATCTTGGTTTTGGTTTCAGTGAATCCCTTTTCCTGGGGTTTTTGATATCCCTGAGCAGTACAGCAATTGTTCTCAAGACACTCCAAAAGAGAGCAGAATTGCACAGTTTGCATGGTCGCACGATCCTTTCTATATTACTGTTCCAGGATGTCATTGTAGTGGCAATGATTGTGGCAACTCCTTTCCTGGCAGGGGTTGGTGGAAATGATGCAAACTCAATTTTTATGATCCTTCTGAAATCTCTGGCAATTATTATATTCATAATGTTTTTTGCCAGGTGGCTGATTCCCCATATCCTATATCATATTGCCAAAACCCGCAATCCTGAATTGTTCCTGCTTTCCGTGATTGTCATATGCCTGTCTGTTGCTATGCTCACTTATAGTGCGGGATTGTCCCTGGCACTGGGGGCCTTCCTTGCGGGCCTTGTGATATCTGAATCTGAATACAGTCATCAGGCACTGAACAATATTCTTCCCTTTAAGGATGTTTTTTTGAGTATTTTTTTCGTATCAATAGGAATGTTGCTTAATGTACAATTTTTCCTGGATAACCCCTTAATGATATTACTTGTGACCATCGGTGTTATGTTATTCAAGGGAGTTGTCAGTGGTTTTGTTTCTATGGTTCTGGGATATCCCCTTCGCAATTCTATTCTCACCGGTATGGCACTTGCCCAGGTGGGTGAATTCTCTTTCGTCCTTTCTAAATTCGGGGTTGAGTATGGTCTCCTTGACAACTACTTATATCAAATGTTTCTGGATATTTCCATTCTTACAATGGCAGTTACTTCCTTTTCAATTTCCTATTCTCCCTCTGTGGCTGCCAATGTTCTCAGACTTCCTCTGCCACATAAGCTCAAGTGCGGCTTTGCCCGTAAAGATGTAACAAAGATGTACGATAAAAAGGAAAAAATGTCTTCCCATCTTATCATCGTAGGTTTTGGTTTCAATGGTAAAACAGTGGCAAAAGCTGCCAATGCAGCGGGTATTCCTTATCTGGTTATTGAAACCAATCCGGAGAGTGTAAGAGAAGGTATTTCAAAAGGAGAAAATATTTTTTATGGAGATGCAACCCAGGAAAGTGTACTTGAAAAGGCGGATATTGATTCAGCAAAAATAATGATTGTTGGTATTTCTGATGCAACGGCAACCCGCAGAGTAATCTGGCTTGCAAGGGAAATGAATCCCAATATCCACATCATTGCACGAACACGTTATCTACAGGAGATGGGTCCGCTCTATGAACAGGGGGCTAATGAGGTCATTCCGGAAGAATTTGAAACTTCTGTGGAAATATTTGTTCGCCTACTCAGACGTTACCTTGTTCCGGAGGACCAGATAAAAAAATTTATTGAAGATGCCAGGGCAGGTGGATATGACATGTTTCGCAGTGTCTCCTCTGACCCTCTGAATTTTGAACAGATGCAGTTTGATATCCCGGATGTGAATATAGTCTCCCTCCGTGTACCTCTGGGAGCTGATGTGGTGGGGATGACCCTTGAAGAACTTTCCCTCAGGCAACGATTCGGGATTACAGTCCTGGCAATCAGAAGAGGACTGGAAACTATCACAAACCCCGGAGGGGATGTACGTATTCTGGAGGGAGATATTCTTGTGTTGCTGGGAAGTCATGAAGATATGAAAGAAATAGGGGACTTTTTCACGGATCTAAGTGAAAAGAACACAAAAAATACTGAGGAATAATATGGAGCGGGCAGTAGGGCACATTCTTGAGAAAATTAACCGTAAAGATGCAACAGTTCTAACTTCTCAGGAACTTTGTGATATGATCGATGCAGGGGACAATGTTGGTTTTGAGGATGTAGAGGTGGTGACTGCTGCTACCAGAGCGATTATGAGTGGAACTTATGCGGTTCTCTCATTTCCGGTAGATACCGTGGAAAAATTCACCCGCGCTTGTACTGTAACCATAAATGGAGTGGATGCCCATGTGGGCCCCTGTCCCAATGAAAGACTGGGTATACTGGACTTGATGGTTTTTGGTACAGCACACAGCCATGAGAGGGAAAATTACGGAGGAGGCCACCTTTTCCGGGAAATTGTGGAAGGTAATCCTGTGGATGTGGATGTAGTTACCGATGAAGGGAGGAAATATTCAGATACAGTGTCCATTGAGGATATGCCATACGCACAGCTGTTTGCAACGCGGCATGCATTTAAGAACTACAGTGCCTTTGTGAATTTTTCCCCGTCTCCTGTTTCCACTATTTTTCATGCAACTGCCTTTGCCCCCGATGCCACTGAAGCCACCCTGTCGGGATGTGGGCAAATAAACCCTGTAAAGAATGATCCGCAGCTCCATGGTATCGGTGTGGGAAGTCGTATTCTTCTCAATGGGGCGGAAGGGTTCATCCTGGGTTCAGGGACGCGTAGCAGCCCGGAAAAACCCAATCTTATAGCAACTGCGGATATGCATTCCATGGTGGCTGATCATATGGGAGGTTTTGCGACTTCTGCAGGTCCTGAATGTATTGTTTCCTGGGCAGTTGCAGTGCCTGTAGTTGATGATTCAGTATTCGATGCGATCAGGCAAACGGACAGCGCAGTACCGATGCCTGTAATGGATGCTGATCGCAGGATAAAGGTTGCAATGACAAGTTATGCAGATGCCTGGAAAGATGTAGACCTTGAAGTTGCTTTCAATCCTGGCAATTGTCGAGGGTGTGATGTATGTGAACCCATGAAAAGATGTCCTATGGAATCAATCTATTTCAACGGTGACAAAATGGTACTGAACAGGCACACATGTTTTAACTGCGGTCTCTGCTCAACCTTATGCAGTAGTGTATTCAAGGCAGAACTGGGTAGTCTTAAATTCGATTATGAAGGGAAAAATATGGATGTCCCAATCGTTGTGCGCCAGTCAGATCGTAAACGTGCACTCATAATGGCCGAAAAATTAAGGGACAGTATAAAGAATGGAAGTTTCATCCTGAATGGGATGGTGGAGAGGATATCTCCATAAACCGCTCAATGATATCTGCAGGACAGAGGTGGATGACAGGCACCTTTTTGTTGCGGGCTTTTGTCTTTACTACGAGGACACCATTTTCCATTGTATCCAGTTTCTTCTTAAGGTCTGACTCATCGGCCACCACAGCAACATTTTGTATGCCTGCCCCTAAAGCAACTTTTTTCAGGTCTGTCAATCCTGAGGTTGCGGTTTTTTGATTGCCTGTTGAACCATATGCACCGTTATCGATGATTACAAGGAGATAATTATCAGGATGCTGGTTGGCTATTGTTGCCAGGCTTCCCATATTCATAAGGACCGATCCATCACCGTCAATTGCGATAACTTTCCTGTCCGGTCTTGCCAGGGCCAGCCCGAGCCCGATGGAAGAAGAAAGGCCCATTGAACCAAGCATGTAAAAATTTGCCTTTCTGTCACATATTTCGTATAACTCTTTTGAGGGGAATCCGATGTTTGCAATAATCAGGGTGTCTTTATCTCCTTCTTTTTCAGCAAGAACCTCAAGTGCATCATAGCGTATCATGATTCCCTCCAGAAACCTATACTCAATAGGATAGCTGCTTGTTTTCCTTCTTCAAAGGCTTTTCTGGTGGCTTTCTCGATAGTTTTTTTGGCCTCTACAAGATTTGGTTTGTATGCAGGGATATCCAGCACTTCGAGTAAGAGAGGAGTTTTTTCACCCATTGGTACCTGGGCGCAGATTGGCTCTCCTTCAACTCCCCTGTGGCTTATAATTATCAATAACGGGATATTGTATAGACGATTGAGGGATGCAAGAGCGTTGATGGAATTACCGATCCCGGAATTCTGCATCATTATGGCCGGTTTTTTACCTCCCATGTAGGCCCCGGCGCAGATTCCTATGCCTTCCTCCTCTCTGGTGGCGGGAACGTGGATGATGTCCGGATCACTGTCTACCATGGGAATGAGTTTCTGGAGATTTGCACAGGGCACACTTACAATAAAATCAATATTTGATTCCTTTATAGCTTTAAATACTTCCTGAGACGGGTCCATGTGGTCTCATTCCTTTATTCGAACTTGTCTTCAGTTTTTTGTATGATATTTGCTGGTGCTTCACTGTCATCAGGGGATACTACGAGATCAGGTACAAGCATGATGGTGGCAAGTTCATTTAAAGCCCTTTTTACTCCCCCGCCTGTGATATTGAGCATTATGAGATCTGATCTTGATACCTTTGCATTCCTGACAGCTTTTATCAGGGCGGCTGTGGCAACAGCTGCTGAATTCATAATATCGATGCCTTCAAGTTCTTCAAATAGCAACCTGGCTTCCTCTGCCTCTTCATTTGTAATCCCGTACAGGTCTCCTTCTGTGGCTTCAAGGGCATCCCTCACTCCCCCGCCCACTGCATACGGAGGTTTGCGGTTAAACAGGACGGTGTCGTACATTCCTTCAGGACATCTAGGGTCCACAGCAACTCCCCCATGTAACTGGATCAGGGGTGCACAGGGCAGGTTCTGGGCAAGGTGCAACTGTGGCAATTTATCTCCATACCTGCCGTCCTCCTTCAGGCGCATAGCTGCTTCCCAGGCAGCAATACCGCCGGTACCACTGCCCACTGCCTGAAAATAGTGGTCAGGCAGATGTTTCATGGTCAGTGTTGCATCCAGCATTACAGTTCCCATCCCATCCCTGCGCGCTACGTTCCGGGCACCGCCTTCGGGTACGAATCCTTCTCTCTCGGTAATCTCGGAGGCTATGGATATGGCATCATAGTAATCCCCCTGTACTGCTGCAACACAGATTGATGATGTCGATCCTGCGGGAATCCAGAGTTTTTCAATAGCATTTTCAGGAACTACCAGAAGCAAAGGAAGGTCTGTTATAGAGGATACGTGCGCAAAGGCACGGGCAGTATTACCTGCAGAGGCTACAACCATCGTACTTCTTTCTTCCTGCTCGATTACTCTCTGCATTGTAGGATATGATTCAAGGTCTTTGAAGCTGCAGGTCCTCATAAAAGCCCCTTTTTCCGGCCAGTAACCGTTGAAACTTATATACAAATTCTCAAGACCGACTTTTTCGGCAAGTTTCTCACTTTTATAGGTTAATGTTTTTCCAGTACCCTTTTTTATTATGCCTTCCACGGGTAGCCAGTTGTAGAATTTCCATATTCCCGGAAGATCACATGGTTCAAACTTACTTTTTGAGTACTCCGATCTCAAAAAAGTTCCATCAGTGGGACATACCATGTCATATTTGCCATAAGTTTTGCCGCATTTTGGGCAGATGAGTCTGTATTTGTCCATATAAAAGGGTTTGATGGTGATCTTATATATCTTGTCCTTTCAGCCATGAAAACTTCCGCTTAAGGATAAAGTAAGGGATAATTCCAAAGGAAACATCCCTGCTGTCTTTTTAATGGTTATTCACAAGTATGCCGATAACTTCGAATTCATTGAATACATCTTCCTCATGAGGTGCCTCTTCCATTTCTTCTGTAAGATCAATACCCCCTTCATGCATACCCTGATGATCTCCGTCCATCCATAACTCGCTGTTTGTAACATCATAGACATTGCCTTTATAGGCAACATAGATTTCATCCCTGTCCTTACCATTGTATTTGGCCAGGCCATCCGGTGTGAATTCTCTCATAAAATTCCACTCCCCATAAGGATTTAGTCTTCTACTTCCATTGCATTTATTATATCGTTGACCGAGAGCTCCCCCTTTGCAGCCCTTTTGATCATCGGGTATATGTAGCTGCAATCGTCCATTGCACTCCAGCGCTTTTCACCGACACGCTGGACGATCTCATCCAGGATTTTCTCACATTTCTTACAGTATTCACTGTCTGCTTCTGCTCCGCAAATTGCGCAATTCATAATACTCCTCCATACTTTCTATTGGTTTTTGAGTTAAAGAGGTTTGTGGAAATTTATGTCTGGAAAGTTTGCAAACCAATTTTAACATTTAGGATTTGATTTGCCGGACTGGCAGTCGGAAAGTAACTCAATACCCTTGTCTGTCAGCCTGTATTCATCATTTTCAATCCTGACCAGTTCCCCGTTGAGCAGGAAGTCGATGTGGTATTTCAGTACAGAAGGATCTTCATCGATATTTGCGGCTAATTCATCTGTGTTGATCCCAAAGGCTCCTATTGTTTTGACGATTTTCCTTCTTAATGGATGCGATGCAGCCTTATTCAACATATCATGCTCTTTTTTGACAGATTCACCTTTTGATTGTTTCTGCATAATCACATCGTCGAGTTCATCATAGTCATCTTCCATTGTTTCAACCTCTTGTTGTCTGCAGATATCTATAATGATTAATAATTTATATTTTTGTTGGCTGTTTTATTGCTACTTTTTGTAAATACAAATTCTGTATGACCGGTATTATGAAATTATATGTCATTATTGAAAGTTGCTCTGGCCAACCTCATTTTGAGCTATTTCTTTAATCCTCTTGATGATTGCCCGCAGTCCGTCTGATCTTGCGGGTGAGAGATTTGATTTCAATCCGGTTTTTTCAAGAAAGTACAGATCAATGTTTGCAATTTCCTGAGGATGCCGATTGTTTACCACCCTGAGTAAGAGGGCCATAATACCCTTGGTTATCATGGCATCACTATCGAGATCAAAGATCAATTTCCCATCCTTTTTATAACTCCTGATCCAGACCCTGGATTGGCAGCCGCTTATCGAATTATCATCGGTCCTGAACTCTTCATCCATGGGTTCAAGCTCTCTGGCCGAACGGATTAGGAGGTCATATTTTTCAAGCCATTCAAGGCCATCAAATTCCCCTATTATTTCATCCTGGATAGCATCTGTCACGTGTACATCATCTCTACTTTTTCAATCCCTTCAATAAGCCTGTCCACATCTTCTTTTGTATTATACAATGCAAAACTTGCCCGTACTGTCCCTTCTATTGTGAGGGATTCCATCAATGGCTGGGCACAATGATGACCTGTTCTGACAGCTACTCCCATCTTATCCATCATCAGGCCGACGTCATAATGGTGGACCTGATCCAGATTAAAGGAGATTGACCCGCACATCCGGGTAGTATTTCCATAAACTGTCACGTTATCCATTTCCAGCAATCTGTCTCTTGCGTAAGAATATACGTCATTCTCATGCTTTTCTATTTTTTCCAAACCAATTTTTTGCATGTAATCAATCGATGCACCCATGCTTATTATTCCTGCAATGTGCGGTGTGCCTGCTTCATATCTTAACGGGGGTTCTTGATATGTTGTTTTTTCGAGACTTACTTTATCAACCATGCCTCCTCCGCCCTTTGCCGGCATGAGGTCACTGAAGCGATCGTTTGTATAAAGCACCCCAGCTCCGGTTGATGCATACATCTTGTGGCCTGAAGCAACCAAAAAATCACAGTCAATGTCTTTTACGTCTAGGGGTAGATGCTGTATTGATTGGGCAGCATCCACCAGAACCGGGACATCATGGTCTTTTGCAATTTCAGTTATTTCCTTGATATCGTTTACAGAACCAAGGACATTTGAGACATGACTGATAGCAACCAATTTTGTCTTATCTGTGATATCTACAGAGTCCAGCAGCAAATTGCAATCCTCATCCATCGGAATTGCCTTTAGTTTTGCTTCTGCCATCTGCCAGGGGACGATATTTGAGTGGTGTTCCACACCGGTTACCAGGACTTCATTTCCCCTTAAGGAAGGTTCAAGTGAACGTGCGACCTGATTTATGGCATCGGTAGTTCCGGCAGTAAATGTCACTTCACTGGAGTTGCGGGCACCTATGAAGTCACTGACTTTTTCTCTGGTTTTCTCATACCTTTCACTTGATCTCTCGCTCAGGTAATGCACTCCCCTATGAATATTACTGTAATCAGTCTTATAGAAATCAGATATTGTATCAATCACAGAGTTTGGTTTCTGTGTTGTTGCCGCGTTATCAAGATAAACCAGACGTTTTCCATAGACTTTCTGTGCAAGTATAGGGAAATCTTTTGCAAAACCTGTCATTGTTTCACCATTTCAGCAAGGGAGAACCATTTTTTATCATCGTTAAATATATTCTCTACAGAAAGCCCTGCAGCATCTGCCATTTTATTGATGCCATCAACAGTATATTTATGAGAGTTTTCTGTGTGGATGGTCTCGCCTTTTCTGAATACTATCCGCTCTTTTAATAGGGGGCTTGTTATTTCCAGATCTTTTTTCGCCTTCAGGTGCATCTCGATTCGGGAATATTTTTTATTGAAAAATGCAACATGAACAAATTCCTCTGGATAGAAATCAGTTTTAATGTGATCATTTACAACTTCTAATATATTCTTGTTAAATTCTGCAGTAACACCCTGGCCATCATTATAGGCTTTTTCGATGATATCAATATCTTTTACCATGTCCACTCCCAGAAGAAGCCTGTCGTTCTTATTCATAACGTTGCCAAGGTCTGTCATGAATTGCATTGCCTGTACTTCAGTAAGATTGCCGATTGTGCTTCCGAAGAAGCAGAAGAATCTTCTCCTTTTTGCAGGGATTTTTTCAATATGCCCAAGGAAGTCAGCAGTAATCCCATGGATATTCATTTCAGGATATCTGTCCTGAAGATTACAGGCGGATTTCTCTATAGCTTGTTTGCATACATCAACCGGATAGTATACTATAGTCTGGCGAATCTCTTCTGGTATTTCATCAAGAAAGACAGAAATTTTTGAGCAATCTCCACTTCCAAGCTCTACAAGATCGCAGTCTTTCAATTCTTGTTTCAATTTTTGAGCAGTTGACCTGAGCAATGGAATCTCAATCTTTGGAGGATAATATTCTTCTAGATTAGTGATAGTCTCAAACAATTCAGAACCCTTATGGTCATAGAAAAATACGGACGGAAGTGTTTTAGGATTTCCCCTCAGGCAATTGATCATCTCTTCCCTGATAGAACTTTCTCCAACTTTTGGCATAAAATCTTCTATGATCATTCTTCAGGAACCCCCGTTTCAAAAGGAAGATTGTTACTGCTCCATTCAAACCATCCACCATCATAGACTGCTGCTTTATCCCAGCCCATAAGCCATGCATTTAAAAAGGCTTCACTGCCCCTCCAGCCAGTTCCACAGTAAAATGCATTGCGTTTATCGGGAGTAATCCCAATTTTCTTCCAGTTTGCTGCAATTTCATGGTATTCACGCATGGTATGATCCAGGTTCCTGTAGTTTTCCATGTGGTAGGCATCTGTTCCACAGTCAGCAAATACCGCTCCCGGAATCCTTCCTTTCTTTTCAATATAATTGTAGCCACTTACTTCTCCAATGTACTCCTTCCAGCTTCTGACACTTACGAGGTTCTTGTCAGGGGACGCAAGGATCTCTTTTGCTTCTTCAAGATCAACAGCAATTTCCGGTTTTTGAGGTATGTCAATTCCAAAAGATACTTTTTCATTTTTAGAAGGAACTGTAGTGACTTCATAACCAGAATCCAGCCATGACTGGAGACCACCATTTAGTATGCGGACATCTTCCACACCTGCATAAAGCATTATGAAAGCGCATCTCATTGCACCGAGATGGCCTGCGCTGCTTCCCGGAAACTGATCATCATTATTTGGTGAAGAGAATTTTCCATAGAGAATGACTGTTGTGTCATATGTTATACCTGCCTCTTCCAGAGCAGCTTTTAGTTCTTCCGGTGAGCGGCGGTTCCATGTCTCTGGAGACTCAAGGGAGTTTGTGTCCATAGGGATTGCGCCGGGAATATGGCCTTCATCATAATCAAAAAGGTTCCTGTAATGGGAATGACAGATAACGAACTTATTATTGCTGTATTCCGGAGCATTATTTGTTGTGATCAATTGATTAAGCCAATCCGCTGAAACCAGGTGCTCATATCTTTCAAGATGCTCCATGGGCAAATCTTTTTCTGCCCATTCGAGAAAATTATTGAAAACAGTTACATCAGGATACCCGGCTTTTTCAAATTGCCTTGCCACCTCTTCTGCTTTCTGTGGGTCATACCCATAAATGACAAGAGAATCTTCCGGCAGAATTCCTTTATTCCTGACTATTTCTATCCAGTCAATATAGTGTAACCATTTGTAAGGCAGCGTTTTTGCACCCTTGATGTGCCCGCCTCTTGCCTCTGCGGCTTCTTTCCAGCCATTATAAGCATCAATGGATCTTATATCAATTACCTTATAGTTGTCCAGGTCTTCTGCTAACTGTTTAGTTGTAATTTTACCCATGGAGTACAATTGGTTTAAATCTTTATATATTATTTGGGCTTGCCTTTGCAGAATTCTTTATTTATGCAGGATAATGTTAGTGTACACGAATTGCATACTATGAACGATTGAGTTTTAAAAAAGGATGCGGCTGCCGGGATTCGAACCCGGGTTCTAAGCTTGGGAAGCTCAGGTCATAGCCACTAAACCACAGCCGCTCGGTAAAAATATATAGGCTCTGTAGATAATAAAAGTTTCGTGGGAGAAAGTGCAACCTTCTGACCCTTATTCTTTAGTGTATTTGTCGATGATCTCCTCAAAGGAGTCAATCACATAGGAAAGATTGTCCCTGCCAACCTGATAGGTACTCAGTTTGAAATATTTGGTAAGGCCGCCCTTGATACCGTGGATATTGCGCTTCTTGAGCTCTTTGTACAGGAAATACCTGCCTTTCTTGGCGGTCTTTGAGATCTCATAAAACGGTGGTGTCTCAAAGAACATCAGGTCATGATTGTGTGGTCTCTGTCCTACCTGAATAAGTCCCAGTTCTTCCACTTTTTCCGAGAACCAGCGGGCATTGGTAACTTCCTCGTCCCAGTGTTTGGTACGCTCCACGACCTGAGGGAATGAGGCGATCATTGTCATCAGACCAGCCCCCCTGGAAGTACAGCCCAGCAATTCAATCTCCTTGTTCTTGTTTGTAGAGGATTTCCTGAAAACGGTATCTGCGTATTCCTCCTGCACGCCGAGCAGGCCAATCGGACCCGAGGATGCCATGGATTTATGGCCGCTGGCTGCAATGAAATCGGCTCCAAGTTTCTTTGCATCTACCGGCATCCTGCCTACTGAATATGCACAGTTGAGAAGTAATGGTACATCGTACTCATGACAGACATCTGCTACCCTTTTTGCATCGGCCAGGTTGCCGTAATTGCCATCCGGGTATGTCAAAAGGGCCAGTGCCGGAGGCTTGCCACTCTGACTGGTAGCCTTCTCGATAGCCTGAGCATACCCTTCAGGGTCAAGGTTATATTCAGGATGACCGGAGCTTTGCACCTTTTCTATTTCAAGGTCTGCCCTCTGTGCAGCGACATATGAGGAGTAGTGTGCCAGCCCGTCAAGCACGACAGTGTCTCCGGCTTTGCCCATTGAATGCATTACTGCAAACTTGGATTCACGGGCACCATGTGTGACTCTTACTTCATCGGTACCTATGAACTCCGGCAGGGCCTCATGTACAAATTCATATACAGGTGGCTTTTTGATAAGATCCAATACTCCGCCACAGAAATCACAGATCGAATAACCGTCTCCCCATTCAAGCAGGGCTTTGCGGGCGTCCTCTGTAAGGATACCTCCTGTTTGCAGGGGGTCAATATTAATGGCATCCTTTGGTCCCCTTTCGATAAAACCGAATTTTTTCAGTTTATCTTCATCAAGTGACATACTGGCCCAGATCTCCTGCCGGATTACGCGAGGGCTTTTTCGAAAACACCACTGAACTCATCGCATTCTGCTGTGAGTTTCACCGCTGCATCCCTGATTGCCTGCACAGGGTCTTTGCCATCGGTCCTTACATAGAAGACCGGCTCACTAATACTTACGTGAAGCATATCGTAACTTGCTATATCCACATGCTCATCTTCAAGCAGGAAATGCTTAAGCATATTAAGCAGGGTGTGACTCTCCCCTTTGATTTCTACTTGTATTTCATCATCCTTTTTCTCAATGATCTTCAGTTCCATAATAAATCTCCTGGCCCTTTGCGTTAGATAATTCCTGTTCCATAATCAGCGGAAAGTTTACGCTTTTCAATCCTGCCACAGGCGGGACATTTCAGTTTTCCTTCTTCAATAGCAAGGGCTTCGCCACATCTGCCACAAACTGCGGACATAACACCCAGTTCCTTTGCAGCAATACTCAGGCGCATGCTATCAATATCAATCACCTTTGCCTTAACAACATCCATAAGGGCAAGTTCATTGGCTATGTTCTTGACGTAATCTTCCTTGATATTTGATATGTGGATGGCGGCAATTCCGGGATTGTTGACTTCCCTTTCACCATGGCCTTTTATGGCTGCTATCTGTACAAGCGCCATTGAATCACGTACATTCACCACATTGCCGACTACAATATCATCTTTCTTTATTACAGGTGGAAGTTCGGATGTAGCCCGCACGGAAACACTACGTTTTTTCCTGTCAATCTCAACATTTCCTGTCCTGGTTGAATATATGTTCCCTCTTAATGTATAGGTCCCTTCACCGGCTTCATACTCTTCGTTAGTACCGACAATATCACCGGGCAGCACAAACTGCTCTTCAATGTGCTTTTCAGCTTCTTCTTTGAGATGCTTCTGGGGTTTCTCTTTTTTCAGGTTTTCAGTATTTTTCTCCCTAGCTTCTCTCTTTTCCTTTTGCTGGCCCTTAGTTTTTGGATTTTGATTTTCTTCTTTTTCATCCTTCTTTGAAGAACCCTTGATTTTCCTTCTAGTGGCCTTCTTTTTGTTGCGTATCCTAATAATAATCCCTCTTAGTTTCAATAATTATGATGTGATAAGGAGTTCATTCTGTATATTTCTACCTCAATTCGTTCTACATCTTTTTTATGGAATTTAAATGTTCTTTTTAGCGGGAAAGATGTAGTATACCACTCGGTAATAACTGATGGCTTTATGTATTGCCTTATAAAGTTAAAACTTCCGCTGTTATGAATAGAATAGATGGCATTCCCTGCATTTAGAGCAGCTGAGAGAAAAGGTCTGTCACTTCCCTTACATTGGGCGCCAAACGGGGGATTCATTACAACAGTGTTCGCTTTTCCACTCACCTTTTCTATAGGGCAATTAACAAATTCAACTTCAACACCCATCAACACGGCATTTTCTCTTGCAACATTTATTGCTTTCGGGTCACTATCATATCCCACGACCTCTGGGGTTCCCAGAATTGCGGCACCGATTGCAAGTATCCCGGTGCCACATCCCATATCAAAAACTGTATCTTCAAGATCTCCCTTCATGTATGCAAAATGTAATATTTCAGCGGCCAGAGGGGCGGGTGTGGCATATTGTTCCAGTGCAGGATCGGGGTCATCAAACCCCCTGACCTTTTGCAGTAGCATCTCGAGTTTTCGCTGTTTCATCTATCATTCCCTTATCTCATCAAAAACCAGTTCTTCCCATTCACGTATTCCCAGTATGATTTCAAATTCAGGGGGAGTTAACATGGGGGCCGGGAATCTTCCTGCCTCGTCAATTGCAATTCTGGGGCATGCTGTATTGACATATGCATCCGCCTGGAATTGCAGGAGCTGGTCGGGTGTAATGAGATCCATTGTTACAATGTATGCCTCTTTTCCTTTTTCTCTGGCAATGTCCCTTATATTCCTGGCAAGTTCCATTCTTTCCTGCCCGGGTTTTGTGGATACCAGTATACAAAACTTCTTTTTTTCCATGGTTTTTGCAATTGCTGCATATCGTTTTTTCATAATTTGCTTGAGATCGATGTGTTCGATGGATGAAGTAAACGGATTTGCACAGAGTACAGGTTTGCCTGTTGAAAGGGCTATACCCAGCGGATGGAACTTCCCTCCGCCAATATACAGATATTCTTCACAGGTTATGTCATATGCCGCTGAAAAATTGCAGCCAAGTACCTGTCCCGGATGCACTATCCGTCCATCTCCTTCTCCTATAATGGTTTCGAATCCTTTTTCTTCAAGGATCTTCCTTACTTCTTCCAGTTTATGCACGTGTTGCACAGTAGTAAGTAGGCCTACCCTTTTTCCTTTAAGTTTGTCTGCAGCCTGAAAAACCACGTCACTTATATCGAGATGGGAGGGTGCCTCAATATAAACTACATTTTCAGAGGGCTCGAGTCTGGAATGGCCGAAATGGAATACAAGATCGGTATCTTTGATAAGTTGCACATCAAGATCGCATGCCCCATAGCAGGGGTTGCCGGAAATGAGGGTTTCTGCATCGGTATTATCCTCTATATATCCTGCAATCTCCATTGCCTGGCGTTTGAATCCTTCGGGCAGCTGGAGGCCTACTTTTGTGGCTTTTTCCTGAATAACCATATTTACAATGGATTCCAGGTCAATGTCAAAATTCTCAATTAGTTTCACCGGTGTCCTCCAGTATTGAAACCCCGTCTTCACTTACATTTATATCCACAAGGGTTTTGACCCTTATTCCCTCTCCTGCAAGTTGCTGCACGCCATCTCCCCTGCCTACAATAACGATTATATCGCTTATAGTAACGCCTTTTTCTTCCAGGGCCTTTACCAGAAAGCGCAGGGTACCTCCTGTACTGATCACATCATCAACAAGCAGTATCCTGTTTCCTTTTTCAATACCATTTATGTAGAGTTCACCTTTAGAATATCCGGTGCTCTGGGATATCTTTATTTCACCGGGTAGCTGGTATTGCCTTTTGCGCACGATAGAAAATGGGATGCCGGTTTTCAGAGAAATTGCTGTTGCAAGGGGGATTCCCATCGCTTCAATAGACAGGATCCGGTCGACATCCATATCGGAGTACTCTATGATGTAGTCACTGATCTCATCAAGCAGCTTGGGATCTATTGCAGGTACACCATCTGTAATCGGATGTATGAAATAGGGGTATTTACCGCGTTTTACAATAGGGGCCTTTTTCAGGGATTTCTTGAGTATTTCTAACATGTTATACCCCGACAATGAGAAGAATCGTCTTCCTGATGGAAAGAAGATTGAAGGCAGGAATAAATGGATTTATATTTATAAGTGGCGGATGATATTTGCAATACCTATTTATAGAAAATCCTTTTCCTCAGGGACAGGATTCAGAGAACATGCATATTACACAGGATATTACAATTTGCCAGGCTGTTCCGGATGATCGGGCAGCAATAGACTCGTTGCTCTGTACCTATTTTCTCGACGGAAAAGATTTGGATACAGGAGATTTTCTGCTGGCAAAAGTTGATGATAGGATAGTGGGCACAGTAGCATTTGTAAGGGATAACTTTGAGGAGATACATAGTGTTGCAGTTCACCCTTCATTCAGGAAAAAAGGAATAGGTGCTTTGCTCGTCTCAAGTGCCCTGCAACTCTCATTGAGCAGTGCAGTATATGCAAGAACCACGGCCAAATCCTTTTTCAGTAAATCAGGTTTTGTTGAAGTAATCAGTCCTTCCAGAGAAGAATTGTGGGATGACTGTGCATGCTGTGAATACCTGGAAAATTGCAACCAGCATGTGATGGTGTGGAGGAGAGAATAATATGCAGACTATTGGAATTGTCAATACTTATGATCGTATAAAGGTCCTTGATGCCCATTATAGGGCCATTGCACGGGCTGCCCCGATTTGCAGGATATTCGGCTTTAGCCTTGCCCTTTTTGATTTTCCTTTTGATATGGAAAAAGATGAACTTGTGAAGTACGTTGTGGAAAAAACAACAATAGGAGAATCAGGTGCCTATCTGCAACAACTCAATGAAGAACACCATTTTTTTGTACAGGACCTTCCAAAAAAAGGTTTTCCGGCACATTTTGGTAAACCTGTTGCAACCACTTCCAGGATAGATGGATCTAAAAGAATGACAGTTATGGATGCTGCAGAGGGAATAATACATCAAGATTCTTATCTGTTCCTCGTTGGACTTGGCAGGAAAGGATTGCCAAAATCAATTATAAAACAGGCCCCTGCCCACCTTGATATAAGTAGTGGCGGTACTTCCTGTGAGACATGCACGGCTATGGGGGCAATCCCTGCTTATATTATGGGCATAGTTGAGGGAATAAAGAGTAATAACCACAAATCCCATAAGTCTTTTAAGCACTTTTCCTGATAATTCCTACAATGAGTCCTGACCGGGTAGCATTAGTTCACTGTATGGATTATTCCACCTCCAAACAGGCAGTATGGGAGGCACTCGACCTGCTTGGATGTTTTGATAAAATCAAGGCAGGTATGCGTATCCTGATTAAACCCAATGTGCTTGCTGCCCGGAAACCAGAAGATGCGGCTACAACCCATCCCTCTCTTGTTCGTGCAGTATGTGAAATTGTAAGGGAGGCGGATGCTTTTCCTGTTGTAGGAGATTGTGCCGGTATTACATCTGCAGGAGCAACTGCAGAAGCGCTTGAAAAATCCGGTATAAAGCAGGCTGCTCTGGAGGGCGGGGGTGAAGTTGTAAATTTCCAGACTGCAGGTTTTAGTAAAGTAAAACCTGAAAAACCCCTGCGCTTGAATGAGATATATGTTAGTGACAGGGTACTGGATGCTGATTATATCATTAATCTGCCCAAGCTCAAGACTCATGAACTCACAACGATGACCGGTGCGGTGAAAAATATGTTCGGTGCTGTTCCCCTGCGCATCAGGAAGGAAGCACATACGATGGCAGACCCTCTGATATTCAGTGAAATTCTTCTGGATATTTACAATGTGGCAACTCCACAATTATCAATTATCGATGCAGTTGTGGGAATGGAAGGGGATGGTCCCTCCAGAGGTAAACCAATTAAGGTTGGTGCAATCCTTGCCTCAAAAGACGGAATTTCCCTGGATGTGGTTGCGGCACAGTTAATGGGCTTTGATCCTCTTTCAATACCTTCCAACCATGTGGCAGCCAGAGTTTACGGTGATATTTCACCTCAAATAGTCGGTGTAAACGTGGATGAGATTACAGTTCCTTTCAAAAAACCGGGTCTTAGCCTGTTGAGAATGCTGCCTCCCTGGCTTATCCAAAAGGCAGGGCACCTATTCACGGTCCGGCCGGAAATTGATGCTGATAAGTGTACTGCCTGTGGAGCATGTGTGAGAAATTGTCCTGCAGAGGCCATCTATATGGATAATGGGCACGCTGTAATAGATGCTGGAATATGTATACTGTGTTATTGCTGCCGGGAATTGTGTCCGGCAGCGGCTGTAAAATCCAGGAAGTCGCTGCTGGCCCGGATGTTTTGAATCAGAGCTTGCAGACAGGACTTTTGCGTAACCATTCAATGTCGGACTGATATAATTCACGCAGATCCTTCAAACCCAATCTCAGCATTGCCAGGCGGCTAACACCCAGGCCCCATGCCAAAACCGGTTCTTTGATGCCGAGAGGTTCAGTGACCTCTTTCCTGAATATGCCGGCACCACCGAGTTCGACCCATCCAAGTTCTTCAATATAAACCTCGGGTTCGACACTGGGTTCGGTGTAGGGGAAGTACCCGGGCCTGAACCTGACGTTCTCGAATCCCATCCTGTGATAGAATTCCTTCAGGCATCCCAGCAGGTTGGCAAAGGACATGTTCCTGTCCATTACCACACCTTCCAGCTGCTCGAATTCCGGGGTATGTGTGGGATCAATTGTTTCCCGGCGATAGGCCCTGTCTATACAGAAAGCTTTGACCGGTGGTTTTGGATTATCTGCCAGGTGTTTGATACTGACCGAGGTGGTGTGGGTGCGCAACACGTTACGTTTTGCTACATCACTGTCCCATTTGCCACCCCATCCCCTGGATTCAATGTCACCGCCCTTTTCATGCATGGAACATACTGTTTCCAAGTATTCGCCCGGCAATTGTGAACGGGATTCCAGGTGGAATGTATCCTGCATTTCCCGGGCAGGGTGGTCCTGTGGCTGGAATAAGGCATCAAAATTCCAGAAAGAGCTTTGTATAATATCTCCCTTAATTTCGGTGAATCCCATTTCCAGGAATATCTGGCGCATCTGGTCTATCAGACGCTGGTAGGGATGTACTTTTGCTGCAAAAACCCTTTTTGGAGGTTTATCGATATTGTAGGGGCGAAATGTCTTGTTCTTCCATTCCCCGCTCTTGAGCAACCGGGAGGTCAGCTGGGTGATATCTTCGGTGAGTTCAAGGCCTGATGCAGCGATTTTTCTCCCCTCGGCTGTAATTGTGATAGTACGGCTTTTTGTTTCTTCTTTTTCTACCAGTTTGCGTTTGACCAGGTCCTTTATAACCTTCTGGTCAATGCCGGTTTCTTCAAGGGTAACTGCTGTCTCATCGAGTTTTGCCAGGGCAATCTCGTCATCGGTTTCAGATATATCTGTTGCAGGTATGATATTTCCTTTCTCAATGGATGCCCAGCCTTTCCTCTTGAGCCATCCGGTTGCAATTCCTACCATCTGGGGTGAAAGCATTTCCTGCAGGTCCTTTATAGGAGTAGGCCCGTCGATCTTGTTGATCACCTGTCTTTCGGGGAGGCCTTTTTTGGCATATTGCATACCCTCTGAACTGAGGCGATATTTTTCCGATACTTCATCCTTAACTTCTGCAAGACCCTTCTCTTCAAGCAAAAAGGATGCCTGAGTAGCATTCTCTATTTTCAGGGGTGTTCCATCGGCTATATCCCCGGGACTTGCAGTACCTTTTTGTTTGAGGAAGAGAAGTACTTCCTTTTCATTCAGTGTAAGATTGAGGTCTTCCATAGTATCTCCCTTTAAGTATCAGAGCCCGTATTCTTCAAGTCTCTCGCGTGCCAGTTCCCTTTTTTCCTGGTGGTCTCTCAAAAACTCTGCCATGCGTTCTGCTGCCAGGCCTTTGCAACTTCCGCACATGCGGCTACCATCCAAACATTCGGAATGGAGCTGTGCCAGTTCCCCGTCATCGTCACTAAGATGGAATACGAGTAACTCATAGACCGAACATTCGTCGGGCTGTCCCCCGAGTTCCTTTTGTTCTTTCAGGGTCATACGCCCGCCAGTCTTAGCTTTCTTAACCTTGCGTGCGGCATCATCCGGATCATCGGTAAGGGCTATAAGGCTATCAGGCACACTGCTTGACATCTTGCCGCCCTGCAAACCGGACATAAAGCGATGATAGGTCGAAGCCGGTGGAAGGAATCCATATCCTCCGTTATTCATTTCGACTTCCATTGTGATTTCCTTAAGTTTAGTCAGGTCATCCACACCAAAAATATCTACATGCCCCTCGAACAGTTTTGTATCCCAGGGCAACGCTTCAGAAACCTCTTCAAGCGCATCGGCAGGAGCGGTCTTGCTGCGGACGCTGACAAAAGGTGTGTTATTCTTATCCATCCTTTTTTCGATAAGGAACATGTTCATCTTGTTTGCCAGTCCTCTGGTGAGTCTCATGTGGGGGTCCTGATCGGCCCCCGCGGGAACGATTGTCGGCTTGGGGCCACCGAATTCTTCAAGTTCGGGTTGGAGAATATCCGCACTCTGGGAGAGGGCACTGACCATATGTGCTATATTGGTCTGTCCATTGAAACCATAGATTGCACTGAGTTCCGAGAAATTTGCCTTGACACCCAGTTCAAAGGCCAGATCCTTTACATTTTTGGATTGGGACTGGAAATAAATATGCCCCTCTGGTTCGAATCCCAGGGCAATCAGGCTAAGGATATATTCCTCAATTCCAATCTGTTTACATTTATCCCAGGAAAATCCCCTGACAGAATATGCTTCCCTGTCGGCAATACCCACAAAAGCCTCACCACCCATCTGCTGGTGCCAGACGATCTGGTCCATGACCATCTTTCCGCCGAGATGGACCTTTCCGGAAGGCATGAACCCGCTCATTACCGCAAACGGGTCATTGTGTTTCATGGCCCGGCTTATCATGTCATAATCCCTGTGACCAAAGATAATCTTCCTTCTCATGTAAGCGCTGGGTTGCTCGATCCGGGGTAGAAGTTCATCAAAACGCTGAATTCCAAATTCATCGAACAATTTCGAATAGTCGTCGATATTTGACGAGCCCCATGGATCTAGTTTCATATTCATGCATATCCTCAAGATTAATCTGGTTTATTTTGTCATTATTATTTATTCGATTTTGTCAAATGGATATGGGGGTATAACTCCATCTGGAATCTTTTCCACAAGTTCAAGATATTGTGGCATCTGCATCTGGCAGAATACATCCCCTGACTCAAATCGGGGTGCTTTTTTCATGTTCTTCCAGATGTCTTTTAATTGTTGGTCCAGTATGTTGCCAAAACTGAATGGTATATATGGGCAGGGTTTGACCGATCCATCCACGCAGATATGCATCCAGCGCTGAGCCGCCATGCAACCCAGCATCTCACCTTCAAAATAAGTATTGGTAAATATTCTGGGCCCGCTTTCTGTGGAATTGGCTTTATGGTGCATTTCAAGGACTTTTTCCCTGTCCTCAGGTGATATAATAGCATCACCTTTTTTTTTCGGAGCACTTTCCCATATTGAAAATTCGCTCACTCCCAGTTGTGTTGCAAGAGCATAGAGTTGTGGGAGTTCATCCATGTTTTTTGGGGAGGCATGTGTGCACATGGTGACTAATAACCCGGCATCCAGTCCGTATTTAATGGCGGATGTAGCCATATCAAATGCCCCCTCAAGTCTTCTTACCGCATTGTGCTTTTCGGGATCAGTTGAATATATGCTGACCAGAAGATTATGCAGTCCGGCTTGTTTTAGTTTTCTTGCCGTCTGCGGATTCATGTCTGTTCCAGGTGTGTACATATTGACAATTGCACGTTCCTTGTCGACATAATCTATTAATTCAAAAATATCTTCCCTGAGAAGAGGATCTCCTTCTGTAAAAATAATTATAAATGCACCCATATCAAGAGCATCATCTATGGTTTTCTTGACAGTTTCTGTGTCAATATCTTCCTCTCCACCACTTATGATGCAATGATCACAATTACATTTGCATTGTCTTGTAATCTCAAAAGAAACAGTTTCAGGAACCCGTCTTCCCAAAGCATGCTGTACTTCAGCGTTCAGGAGCCTTTTGAAAGGACCGCTCGGGATTGGGGGCAGCCAGGTAGAAGCAATCACCCTGTCCTTGCCCATATGTACGGGTTTTTCTTCCCGTAATCTTTCATTAATTTTTTTCAGGATGGGTGAGCAGGCATACTTAAGCTGGCCCCGGGAATTCAACTGTAGAGAACCATTTGAATTTTTGAGGTCAATGTTTAGGCCGGGAATCGAAAATACATTGATTCCCGGTTCCCTTTCACCGCCTGACATTGGATTTTTGCTCCTTGATTGCGCCGGGGATTTCATGCCTTTTCTGCAAAAGCCAGGTTTCCACTGATCTTTTTAATCCTGACTTTTAAGACATCACCTTTGGCAGTACCAGGCACGAAAATAGTGAATTTTGCCATCTTGGCGATTCCGTCACCCTTGGAACCAACAGCATCAATCTTTACTTCGTATTCCTTTCCTTCTTCAAGAGCGGATTCGGGGGTAGGTGCAGTGGCTTTCCTTTTCTTGACAGGCCTGTGTGCACCACATGCGGCGCATTTCATCATCAGGACTCTGTCAACCTTCACAAGTTCCGTATCTGGCCTGTTGCATTCCGAACATATAACATATTCATCAGCATAGGCATTTATGTTGGATTTGATGGCCTGAACTGGGAACTTCCCCTGGAATATGGCCTTGCCACCTTCGACCTTACCGGCGGTACCCAGTTCCCTTGTGAGGTATTTCATCAGATGATCTGCATCACGGTTAAGGACACTTCTGATCTGTGCAAAATTGTCCAGTACCGTTGTTTTTCCCTCAAAATAAATCTTGGGTTCCGGAATTACAAAACGTTCATCTGTTGTTTCGGTTTCCGGCAGGTTTTCCATTGCCCGGTCAAGCAAGGATTCATAGTCTTCCATAAGTGTTCCCTCCTCAAAAGCTGGTTTTATTGTACCAGCTCTGCGCCTTCGTCAACAACAATTCTTATTGGTGTTGGAAGCTTCTGTCCTGCTCTTTTAAGTGCAGCTTTGGCATGCTTAAAATTCTTCTTATTGACAGAAACAGTGAATATCTTCTGCCCGGCAGAGACTCTTGCTGCAGTACCTACAGCTTTGCCGAATGCTTTTCTCATACCACTGGATACACGGTCTGCACCTGCACCAGTTGCCTGTTTGTTTTCTCTCAGGACCTCGTGTGGGTAAACTCTCAATTTGAAATGGTAATTGATACGGCCGATTTTGGAAAGCATATGTCTGTTAGCTGATATCCTTGCTGCTTCGAGGGCTGTATGCCTCATCTGGCATTTCTCTTCAGATATAAGTGACATCTTGACCTGGAAATCTGCGGTCTTATTTCCCATGTCGTAGTGTATTACCTGGCTTCCCGGAACACCACCCATGTACTTTCTGCGTGTATATGAGCGCTGTTTAATGTTCCTGTACATACTTGCTGGTTTTCTTGTCATGGACTAAAAGCCTCCTTGGAATGATAATGATGTAGAATAATCCCATTCTCGAAAGTTTTGGTTTCTTATTGAGATTTACATATTTTAATGTATTGATGGGATGGTGTACTATCTTATATTGCCCTCCATACTGTCTGGTAGTTTATAAGTCTTATCGGTCATTTGTTGTATTTGTAAAGGGTATGCAGCAGAATTATAATATATGCAGTTTTTATATGTTCTTTTATGAGCTCCAGCACCAAAGAGCATAAAAAAGGAACTGATAAAGCATATTCTTTTAGTATTATAACCATCTCAACTTCTCGTTTTGATAAATATGGGTCCACGGATGCCCCTTCTGCTGTGGATGATGTCTCGGGGCAACTTATTTCAGATATTCTCAAGGCTGCTCACAACAATGTATTGTGCTACAGTCTGGTGGCAGATAATATCGCAGATATAAGGAAAGCAGTCTTATCATCGATATTTAATGGAGCCGATGTTGTGATTACAACCGGTGGTACAGGTTTGTCTGATTCTGATGTGACCATAGAAGCTCTTTGCCCGCTATTTGAAAAGGAACTTGAAGGATTCGGAGAACTTTTCCGCCTTAAAAGTCTGGATCAGATAGGATCTGCCACAATATTGAGCAGGGCAACTGCAGGTATCATACAGGGTTGTGCTGTATTCTGCCTTCCTGGTTCACCAAAGGCTGTGGAACTTGCAATCGAGGAAATAATAATTCCTGAAGCAGGGCATATAGTAAAACATGCAAGATCATGATAACTGAGTGTATTATCAGGAATAATGTTATTAAGGGCTATCCTTATATAATAAATTAAAATAGAAAGTTCGGCTGGAATATATGACATCCTATTCACTGGGTATTGAAGAACTGGATAGTATTATCGGGGAAATCCGTGAAGGAAGCAATCTGATGGTAATAGGTCCTCCTATGAGTGGAAAGGAGGATGTTGCCTACCATATCCTTAAAAACGGTCTAAAAAGGCAAGAATCTTCGGTCATAGTTTCTACAAGAGAACCGGGTGAACATGTCCTGGAATGGTTTACCTCCTTTGACAAAACCCTACCTGTATCCAACATAGGGATTGTGGATTGTGTGACAAAGACGCTGGGGATGGCGGCTGATGATACTGATAACATAAAACGTGCTTCAAGTCCTGTGGACCTTACGGGTATAGGTGTTCGAATAAGTCAGTTTTTTGAACAATTCTGGATGAAACGTCAAATATCCCATAATATCCTCTGTATTAATTCTGTCTCGACCATTCTAATGTACTCTAATATCCAGACTGTATTTCGTTTCTTGCACGTGTTCACAGGCAGAATCAAAGCCATAAAAGGACTTGGTTTATTCGTAGTTGAAGACCAGATGCATGACTCCCGCACAATTGCTACCTTAAAACAACTTTACGACGGTATGATTGAGGTGCAGGAAGAAAACGGCAGTCATTATCTACGTGCAGTAGGCATATCCTCCAAACCCACTCCCTGGTTTGAGTATTTGGTGGAGGATGGTTTGATATCCATTCAGGGCATCAAGGATGAATGAATGCTTTTCTTTAAGTTAGTTATATATACTTCATGCAGGTCCCTATAGGCAGGTGTTATTTGATGGATAAGGATAAAATAAGGAAATTTAGGTCACAGGCAACTCACCTGAAACCCATTCTCACGCTGGGTAAAAAGGGAATTGATGATGCGGTTGTAACTGAATTGAAAAAACAAATTAAAGCCAATCATCTTGTCAAGGTAAAAATCCTCAAAAGTTTTCCCGGTGAAAGTATGGATTCAATTGCAGAGGAACTGGCCTCTCTTACATCCACTACCCTGATAGATGTGCGTGGAAGGGCGATAGTCCTCTACAGGTAAATTAATCCCTTTTATGCCCTGCCAGGATTTCCACATCCTGCATCACAATGAGTTCATCAGGAACCATTTTCTTGAGTTCGGGCAGGATATTACACAATTTATTTTCTTCATCCACGGCCTGTACTATGATGGGAAGATCCATTCCAAGCCTGAGGATACTTGTTTTATGGATTACACTGTGTACTCCATAGCCCTCGATACCCCTGATCACGGTGGCACCGGCAACATCATTTTCAAGCAAGAATTCGATGATGGCCTGATGGGCATTTTTTCCTTTGTATGTATCATTCTCACTAAGATAAATTGTCATTATTTTTGATTGCATAAAGTCTGCCTTCTTTGTTGAATTCTATTTTAAATTAGGTTTGCCATTAAAGGCCCAAGTCCGACACCGGCTATGCAGCATACACAGTTAAGCATTATATTTGTAAGAAAACTCCGGTTGGCCTGCTGTTCCAGGAGTGTGAATGATTCATATGTAAAGGTGGAAAAAGTGGTGAATGAACCCAGAATACCTATATTCAACAGGTAAAGATGCTGCAGGGAATGGGAATATGTAAGATATGAGAGTATTGTTGTACCCATAATATTTACTGTGAGTGTACCTGTGGGTATATCTCCCTTTTTCGGGACAATTCCCGCGACCATATACCTGAGGATTGCACCGATAAACCCGCCGATTCCAACAAGTAAATAGCCTGTCGTATTCATTTCACCTGCCTCCAATGTATATTACCAGGCTTCTTGCAAGAAAGATTGCAAATAAACCGGGTAGCAGATTTATCATCATATTTGCAAACCCGTATACAGGTTGCATTTGCACAGTCTGTACAATGAATGTGGAGAATGTGGTGAATGCACCTAAAAATCCGATGCCTGCAAACATTCGGATGCGTGGGGTCAGGTAACCGATATAGTCAGAGTAGAACAGTAACAATCCCAGCAGGAAACTTCCCAGCACGTTCACAACCAGTGTTCCCCGGGCACCGGGGATTAAGATTGAAGTGCCATATCTGCATATAGCTCCCAGGAACCCGCCAGTTCCTATGAAAAAGAGATTGGTAACATCCCGGTATTCCATGGGATTGTCCCACCATCTTTATTTATCCACCGGAAACCGGGGGGAATATAGCTACTTCATCTTTTTCTGTAATTGCTGAGTCTGTACCTTCAAGATGCTGGATATTTTCCCCGTTGATAAGGATGTTTATATATCCCCTGAGTTTTTTGCCATCTTCAAATATAAGTTTTTCAAGATTCGGGTATTTTGCAATTATTTCATCCAATATCTCAGAAACGGTATCACCGTTGACCTCTACTTCAGAAGTTCCGGCTTTTTCCCTGACATTGGCAAACAATCTTACCTTCTTGGCAGCCATAGCTTTTCCCACGTCAGGCTTGTTTATAAAATATTCGTTAAAATTCGTAGTTACATGAAGAATAGTGGTGGGATAGCGCGGATTTGAACCGCAGTCCAAGCGTCCCAAACGCTCGAGGATCGGCCAGGCTACCCTACTATCCCACATGATGTAAGGTCATCCCCCCTAAATGCACTTCTCCTAGATATATCTAACTATTGAAGGCTTCAGAAGAGGGTGAAAATTGGTTCAGTCGCTGTCTCCTTCCCACCTGGGGTATACGTCATTATCTATATTCAGAAGATCCAGTACCCGTCCAGCCATGAAATCAATTAAGTCTTCTATTGATTTTGGTTTGTTGTAGAATGCAGGACATGCAGGCAAAATCTGGGTGCCCGATTCCTTGAGTTTGAGCAGGTTTTCCAGATGAATTCGGCTGTAAGGGGTCTCCCGCACCATCAGGATAACATCCCTGCCTTCCTTGAGACAGACATCAGCAGCCCGTGTGAGGAGATTATCGGAGATCCCGTGGGCGATGGATGCAGCGGTTTTCATGCTGCAAGGGGCTATTACCAAAGCATTGTAAGGATGGGATCCGCTTGCTACAGAAGCAGTGAAATCCTTTTCCTCGTGTACCTCGCAGGCGAGTTTTTCCACCTCTTCGATCTGCCAGTTTGTTTCTATATTTATTATTTGCCTGGCTGCAGATGTTATTACCAGGTGTGTATAAATTCCCTTTTCTGCAAATATTTCAAGTAACCTGATTCCGTATTGTGCCCCGGAGGCCCCACTGATTCCCACTACGACTTCCATATTATTCCTCAATTATATCTATAAGTTCGTCAACCATAAGTTCTGCGGTATCACATATTTTCCTGATCTCATCAGGCTGTATGTTGTTGAAATGTATTCCCACAAGGAAAACAGTATCCATGCCGGTTTTCCTGTTAATACGGCCTGCCTGTCGGTGTGCAATTTCATCATCCCTGTGTCCGGGCAGGGTAATCACTGAACAAGCACCAGAATTACCCACAGCAACCGCTCCTATATGCTCATCGCCACCCGTAAGTGTTACAAGCAGACCGTCCCCGATATTGCGCCATTTAAGAAAGAGTTTTCTTTCCCCTGCTTTTTTTTCAATTACTCCCACTTATATCCTCTTCTATATCCGTTAATTTGTATTGTAAGGTATGTTTTTTCACCTCGAAAAAATCGTTTGCAATTTTTTTCACCTTTTCCCTGTGTTCTCTGGGTGTATAAACCCCGAGTTTCCAGTTATCACGATGAGCTTTTTCAAGAGTTGCTACAAGATGGGAGGCTTTATCAAGGGTCATTTTTTTCCCGTTGACCTTGATCAATGCTTTCATTTCCTCTATCCGGGGCAACTTTGGAATATCTATGAGGATTTTCTTTTCATCAATTCCCGCCTCTTCTGCGATTTCCTTTTCCACTCTCTGGATGGATTTGCGATAGCCCAAAACCTTCTCATCAACGTCATCAAACCCTACATAGAGGGCACGTTTGTACAGTTTTCTCTCATCAATCCTGTTGATCATTTCACCTGCGTAACCGTCGTCCTGGCGCATGGTTTCAAACAGGCGGTAGTCATCCATGTCCTGGAGGCTGGAGGGATCGAGTTTCTCCCGCTCTACCAGATATTCGATACCTCTTATTAACATTGTTTCCGAGATGCGGGTCACGTGATGGAAGTATACCGAAGGATGCATTAAAAAACGCGATACAAGCAGGGATTCGGCTGCATTGAGGCCGCCTTCTGTTACAACCAGTTTATCTTCATAGAATTGCATTTTATGGATCAGACGGCTGTGGTCTACAAGTCCGTATGCAACACCTGTATAATGTGCATCACGAATGAGATAATCCATGCGGTCAACATCAATCTCACTGTTTATGATCTGTCCGAGGGAGGTTTTGCCCAGGATGTGATTTGCAATCCTTGATATGTTGAGGCCGGTTTCGCTGCAAATTTCTGCTATATCCCCTTTGCGCAGCAGGTGTTTTACATCTTCATGCTCCCGGCGGGTATATTTTTTGATGATGCCTTCTGTCACATGTGAAAGGGGGCCGTGTCCTATATCATGCAACATTGCAGCAACCCTGAGTTCATCGATTTCAGATTGCTGTACGGAATCTATTTCTCCCGCAAGGGTCGTAGCCAGGTGATGTGCGCCCAGTGAATGTTCGAAACGGGTATGGTTGGCACCCGGATATACAAGGTTGGATAGTCCTAACTGGCGTATTCTCCTGAGACGCTGCATGCGGGGTGTATCCATTAGGGATACTGCAAGCTCGTCAAGTTCGACATGACCGTGTACGGGGTCCCTCATGACCTTCATATTTTTAAATAACCGTTCATATTATAATGATGTTGTGATTTTGATAGTGAAATGATGAGGTAATATCATGATAATATTTTCCGGTGGAACCGGCACACCCAAGTTCCTTGATGGCCTGATGCGGACAATGGACGAAGAAGAAATCACAGTTGTCGTGAATACCGCCGAAGACCTGTGGGTATCGGGTAATCTTGTAACACCGGATATTGATACAGTACTCTACCTCTTTGCCGCTATGATTGACCGGGAAAAATGGTGGGGTATAGCAGGTGATACATTCCACACTTTCAATGCTATGAAGGATTGTGGTTATGATGAAAAGATGATGCTGGGGGACCGGGATCGGGCCACACATATCATGAGATCTGAGATGATTCACAACGGGGCTACCCTTAGTGAAGCGATTGAAAACCTTTGTTCAAGCTTTGGTATCAAAGCCAACGTCCTGCCAATGTCAGACGATCCGGTATCTACCATGATCCGTACACCTCAGGGTTGGATGCATTACCAGGATTTCTGGATTAAGCATCAGGGCAAACCCGATGTACTTGAAGTTAAGATGGTTGGAATTGATGAAGCTTCTATATCTCCTGCTGTAATGGAAAAACTACGGGAAGATAGCAATGTCCTGATTGGTCCCAGCAATCCCATTACAAGCATAGGTCCCATCATATCCCTTGATGGAATGCCTGAAATCCTTAAAAGTAAAAATGTGGTTGCAATCAGTCCTATTATCGGGAATGAACCTGTTAGCGGTCCTGCCGGTAAACTTATGAATGCATGTGGTTACGGTATTTCTTCAAACGAGGTTGCAAGGTGTTACCATGATTTTCTGGATGTGTTTGTAACTGATATCCGTGATCCGCAGGGTTGTGATTCTTTTGAAAATATGGCTTGCAGTATAGTAAAGACTGATACTATGATGTCTTCTGTAGATGTAAGTATACAGTTGGCAGGTTATGTAAGAGATCTCTTTGAGTCCCTGGAATAAGTGTGCTTGAAATTTTTAAACATACTTAAAATTCAGAAGCAAAGAGTATATATGTTAATATCTCATATTCTTGACTATCCCAAAATGCTCGCTTACCATAATGGGGGTGGTATGAGCGGGCTGGGGAGTGGGGGTACTAAAAAAGGGATTAAAACCCGCTTATCTATACACCCTAATGTATGTCTAGTATATACACTTTTCCCTCTGTTTTAACAGATCAATGTGTTGCTCAATGTGTTGCTATTGCTTCTACCGGATCCATTTTTGCGGCTCTGCTTGCCGGATATACTCCTGCTATGAGGTTCAGTATGAACACGATGACGATTGTCAACAATACATCATTGTATCGTATTATCACGGGTATGGAGTCTATATGGTAAAGTTCAGAGGGCACATCATAGTTACCTATTGATAGTGCAATTGCAATACCGGTAATAGTTCCTGCAACAGCTCCCAGGAAACCCAGGATACCACTTTCAAGGATGAAGATGTTCCGTATGCCCGACTTGCCCGCACCCATTGCCATAAGGATGCCTATTTCCTTTGTCTTTTCCATGACCACCATGTTCAGGGCGCTTATGACACCAAAAGATGCTATCAGGAGAATAAAGCCCAGCATGATATTATTGGAAATGGTTTCAATTGTAATAGTCTGAAGTATTTCCGGATTTGTTTCCGTCCATCCTTCTGCAGAATAACCTTTGTCTTCAATTTGCTGTGCAATTTCCCTGTCTTGATTGAAGTCATAAAGTTTTATGCTGATACTATTGACAACATCAGAAGTTGCGTAGAATAACTGGGCTGTTTGAAGGGAAGTGTAGGTCAGTGTTGAATCAAGGGGGGTGTTCGTATCATATACCCCTATTATTCGATAAAAACGAGTTTCGGATCCCGGAAAGGATATTTCTATTCTGTCATCAAGGCCGACCTCAAGTTCATCTGCCAGGTCATCCCCGATTACAATTGTATTGCCAGAAGTAGCCAGGCCGAAAAAACTTCCCCTTATTATGTCCTCACTGGTGGATAATACTGCATCTTCGTCACGGGGATTTATTCCTTTAAATAAGACATTTTTGACATTATCTTCATTTCGCAATACGGCGTCTCCTGCAAGGGACGGAGATACTGCTTTGATACCATTAATCTTATACAGTTCACTCTGGAGATTTTTGTATAGGTGGATATATTCACTGTTTTCTTCCGGTGTAATGGTTACATGGGCCATATCATTGACAGTTGATTCATACAGCTTATCGGTAAAACCTGCCATGAATGCATTGGACACAACAAGAATCATAACCGCAATTCCTATAGCACCTACGGAAAGTATGGTCTGACGTTTCCTGTATACAATGTGTCTTAATGCAACAAAAAGTTCAAATTTCAATGGCATGGTTTGATCAATATTTTGTTTTTGCCAGGTATGCCAGAAAAACCAGAATTATTGAAATAAGAGAACCAATTGCAGGTGTGGCATTGCTTTGTTCCTCTTTTTCTTCATTTATTGTAGCAGGTCCAATTTCTTTTTCGACATCAATTATGCTTTCTTTTGATATTATGACTTTTCCGTATTCCCCGATGGCCTCGATTAGCAGTATATATTCTCCACTATCAAGTTTATTTTCCCAGATTGCCTCTACAGTTTCATCATCTTCTGCAAGCAGAACCGGACTTTTTAGGACAATATTTTCTACTGGTTTGCCATTGCTATCAAAAACAGTGAATCTTATTGACCCCCTGAAAGGTACCTGGGACATGCCTGATATTGTAGCACTTGCACCAATCTCATCCCTGTAAATATCGCTGATTTCCACATCTTCTTCTGCCACAAAAGAGCGGCTTCTGAGCAACGATATACTATAGGGGTCCTTTATACTGACTTTTAGTCTTCCCTGGTATACATGTTTATTTTTGAGAACCACATTCCATTTTTTGTTCAGGGCCAGGGGTTGGGTATGCACAGGAATGGCTTTTTCTTCTATTATGTCCACCACCTGGTTGCCATCCACCAGCATATATTCAATATCTATCAGCGTGGATTTATAAGGAGTTATTATGGCTTCGATTCCTGTTGGTGTGGGTGTCATACTGTCAATTGTTATGGCAGGAAGAATCTGATGGCCATGTACAAACGTTTTTTCCTGTCGGGCAAAAACCCCATTCTCATTTTTGACTATTATATGTACTTTATAAGCCCCTCGATCCCGTATTGCGGTTTCCCAGTAGAATACTCTGGTAAGTGGAGAAGCAGCTGTCAAGGTGTCAATATCGATAGATTGTGTATCAATGACTTCTCCCTCATGCAACATTGATGCTTCTACTGTGAGATTATTATAGGTGCTTTCTGAAATAATCCTGACATCACAGCTCTGCACGTCACTGTAGATCTCCTCAATAGTAATGTCACTTTTTCCAGCCGCTGTCCCCGGGATAATTAATAGCAACAATACTGTGGTTACAAAAATATAATACTTAGTTTTCCAGCCCATCACATTTTGATTTGTTTTAATGGTATTTAAATATCCTTTCAGAAAAACCTGTAGAAAAATGTTTATATCCATTGGATCACAGTTTTATAAAAAGGAAAAAGTGCAAGAAAGAAATATGAGAAAAATCTTCATTTTCTTTTATGCTAAAAGGAGTTAAAAAGATGATCACATCGAATCTGGATATTTCTCCCATTTTTATCTTCGATATTGGTCCCATAAATCACTCCATATGTCCCATCAGTATTTTTCAATCGGAGGGTTGTGATTTTTGAATAACAGGATGATGAAACTGGAAAAAAATCCTCCGTAGGATGATATAGTCGTGCGGGCTGAAAATGTTTGCCGGGATTATGAAGTGGGGGATATGACAATCAAGGTACTCAGGAATGTGGACCTGCTTGTCAGGAAGGGGGAGTTTGTAGCTATCATGGGTCCCTCGGGGTCGGGTAAAAGTACCCTGATGAATATGATAGGATGTCTGGACAGGCCTACCTGTGGTGCAGTTTATATCATGGGGAAGAATGTGAACCGTATCTCCGATAATGAACTTGCAAAGTTAAGAGGGATGGAGATAGGTTTTGTGTTCCAGAGTTTCAATCTGGTTTCACGATTAAGTGCCCTGGAAAATGTGGAATTGCCTACCTATGCTAACAGACGGCCCGGGGTTGATGTAAGAGGTAAGGCCAAGAAATTACTGGATCAGGTAGGACTTTCAGAACGTATGGATTACAAACCCACCGAGTTGTCTGGGGGTCAGTCCCAGAGGGTGGCAATAGCCAGGGCGCTTGTAAACGACCCTTCTATAATACTTGCCGATGAACCCACCGGGAACCTGGATTCAAAAACAGGGGAAGAGATAATGAATATTTTTACAGATCTTCATCGAAGGGGTCGCACGGTCATTATGATTACTCATGACTTACATCTTGCTAATAAATACGCAGACCGGGTAGTTTACCTGAAAGACGGTGTAATTGATGACAGGACTACCAAGGTCAACGCTGCTTAATAGAGGTATAACCATGAAAAAATCCGGATTTTTGATACTTTTTGTTTTTTCCTTGTTGCTGATGGTTTCTGCAATAGCTGTGGTTCCTGCTACTGCTGCAGAAGACTCATCAAGTTCGACCCTGAGGGTAGATGTGCTCAAATACGAACCCTATCCTGCGGATATAGGCGATTATGTGTCTGTGTGGGTAAAAGTTGAAAATTACGCTTCTGGAGAAGCCGGGGATGTTTCAATCAAAATAGAACCAGAATATCCTCTTTCACTGGATTCTGAAACAAATGCAATCCAGAATTTTGGCAGAATCCCTCCCGACCGCACAGCAATCCATGAATACAGGTTGTATGTTGACGAAAATGCCAAAACCGGTACAGCTAGCTTTGATTTGCTTTACCGGGCTGATAGTGATCTTTCATGGGTCAAGGAATCCTTCGACCTAAAAGTAGGTTCCAATACTTTTGATAGTAAAGGCACTGTAGTACTTTCCAATATGATTTCCAAACCCCAGGTATTCATGCCCGGGGATACAGGTTCTATCAGTTTTACACTGGAAAATACGGCCAAGTCAGGTACTGTTTCAATAGGTGATGAGACCTATGATACATATGCCAGGGTCCAGTCTGCAACTCTTCAGGGAACTGAGATGATAGAGGTTACCAGTGAACCCTATGAAGGCAAAGGTGTACTTGGAGCAGGAGATTCCTTACAGGTCACATACAATATAGAAGTTGCTGAAAATATAGAAGATGGGACCCATTATCTGGACCTTTCCACAATTGGTAACTCCCATTCCTTTAACAATAACTGGAAGGTTCCTATAGTTGTGGATTCATATTCACTGGAAGTAATCCCTTCCAGGCCACTGGTTTTAAAGAATGGTGAAGGAACTTTGGAATTTGATGTGGCCAATATCCATCCAAACAAACTTTCTTCAGTGGCAGTAGCTCTGGAAGCAGAAGGAGTTTCCTTTTCTCCTTCGAATTATTTTGTGGGTACCATGGATTCAGATGAACTGTTTACCATTGAAATAGATGTTACTTCAGATCAGAAAGAATATACCGGTACTAAAAATGTAACAATAATTGCCAGCTTTCGCAATGGTCTTAATGAACACGAGTTTATCGTGGGTGAAAGACCGCTCGAATTTGAAAAAGTTGAAGAAGATAATAATGCTGCTATAATTTCAGCGGTAGTGCTGATTCTTGTCCTGCTGATTGCAGGTGGTTATCTGTATCGCAAGAGGCAGAAACAGGATGAATAAGCGGGTAATGTTGCATGGTCGGCCTCTCTGAAGCACTAAAACTAGCTTTTGCCAGTATCAGGAGTGCAAAACTGCGCTCTGCTCTGACTACCTTGGGTGTTATCATAGGAGTTGCCGCAGTTATTGCCAATATATCACTGGGGGCCAGTTTCGGCCAGTATTTTGAAGAGGAAATCGGAGCATCAGGTACAAATTTTATAGTGGTGTTTACTGAGAAGAACAATGTATTCGGGGACTCCCAGTTTAATATTGTTGAGAATACTAAAGGTGTGGCTGCTGTATCTCCCATTAACCAACAGTCTGCCACCTTACGATATCAGTCAGCAGAGCGTACGGCAACGGTAAGTGGGGTGCTTGCCGATTATGAGGAAGTTGGTAATATAAGAATGGAGCATGGGCAGTTTATTACCAATCAGGACCAGAACGTTGCCGTAATAGGTTCTGATGTGGCCTATGAGAAGTTTGATCGGAACCTGTCAGTTAAGAATTTCATAAATATAAGTATTAAGAACGTGGACGGGGGAGTAAGTACACGGACATTTCGTATAAAGGGCATCGTACAGGACCCGGACGCTTCCTTCGTATCCCCAGAAGTGGACCCTTCCGGACGTGTTTTCATTCCTCTTTCCGTCATGCAGGAAATGCAGCACAGGGACGATATCGGGGGATTTTTCATTAAAGCCGACTCTCTCGAAATCCTGAATAGGGTTACAGATGATGTGGATGAAAACCTTGCAAGGTCGGTAGGTGTTCCCAGCAGGGATATTGATAATGAGGATGCCAAGCCCTATGAAATTTTCAACCAGCAGGATATACTTGACCAGATAAACCAGCTTTCAAGTGCCCTGACATCCATATTGGTTGCAATAGCCCTGATATCCCTTATAGTAGGCTCCATCGGTATCATGAATATCATGCTTGTTACAGTCACAGAAAGGACAAAAGAAATCGGGCTCATGAAATCCCTTGGTTATAATTATTTTGACATATTGACCCTTTTTATTGTTGAGTCCGTAATAATCAGCCTCTTCGGAGGGATATTCGGTGTACTGCTGGGTATGGCAGCCTCAATGGCGGTAAATAATTATCTCGATATCAGTGGTGTTTTCCCGCTAAGCCTTATTATACTGGGTTTTGGCATTTCCTTTGTCGTGGGTCTCATATCGGGTGTTTATCCTGCCAGCAAAGCTGCTAAAATGGACCCTGTGGAGGCATTGCGTCATGAGTGAGGTGTTAATCGGATGCTGAATTTCAAGGAGGCTTTCCGTCTTTCCCTGGGGAGTATTAACGGTTCCAAAATGCGTTCCACCCTCACTACCCTGGGAATTATTATAGGTGTTGCAGCAGTTATTGCGAATGTGTCCCTGGGCGCCAGCTTCAACCAGTTCTTTGTAGAAGAGCTGGGTACCCAGGGCTCGAATTTTATTGTTATTTACAGTCAGGATATTGATCTTTTCTATGACGCACAGCTGGATACTGTGCGCAGTGTACCGGGAATAGAGGGTATATCCGGCATCCGGCAGCAGGTTGCAAGTGTAACGTACCTTTCTACTGTCCGTCAGATTGATATACAGGGATGTTCGGCGGATTATGAGCAAATTGGTAATATACAGCTTGCGGAAGGCACTTTTTTTAGTGATAAGGATAAGTATGTGGCTGTGCTGGGTTCGGATGTGGCCTATGAGAAATTCGACCGGCAAATCTCCAATCATAATTCCATTGATATTGAGTTTGTACGCAGGGATGGCACAAAAGTATCCCATTCTTTCAAAGTAATAGGAATTATTGACAGTCCCAAAACAACATTCATCCAGAGCGGGGCGGAATCCGATGTGCGTATTTTTATCCCGATAGCTACGATGAATGAGATGCTGGGTCTTGGGGACTATGGAGGGATCTCAGCCACCGTCGATGAATCCCGTTCTGTGAGGGAGGTTTCGGATGAAGTTGACCGCAGGCTTGCCAGAAGCCTTGGTGTTTCTGAAAGGGAGCTGGATAATGAGGATGTAAAACCCTATTCAATCTTCAACCAGGCGGATATCCTGGATAACCTGAATCAGCTTTCCAGTGCCCTGACAACCCTTCTTACTTCCGTGGCGTTGATTGCCTTGCTTGTGGGCTCGATAGGTATTATGAATATTATGCTTGTCAGCGTAACCGAAAGGACAAAGGAAGTGGGTTTGCTCAAATCCCTGGGTTTTACGCGTAGGAACATACTCACCCTTTTCCTCATAGAATCGATGATTTTGAGTGCCATTGGTGGTGTGCTGGGTACGATTGTAGGCATTGCGGCTTCCTATGGTGTTGCTTACTTTTTGAACCTGCCTTATATTTTCCCGTTCTATCTCATAGTTGTGGGTTTCCTGATTGCCCTAGCTGTAGGATTGGTTGCAGGCCTCTATCCTGCCAACAAGGCCTCAAAGCTCGATCCCGTGGAAGCCCTGCGAACCCAGTGATAAAGGTTCGAATAGGTTCGCAGCTTAAAAAATAAATATATAATGTGAAAACTATCTATTTACATGGAGATGGTTAAATGAAGATTAATACTTATGCAGGGGCAGGCTTGCTTTTGATTGCCTTTACCGTTGTGGTGGCCGCAGTTGTCCTTTCCCTGGGATGTGCGGATGACGGTGGTACAGGTGTGAATGAAAGTGTGGATGCCCACACGTTGAACAATGGTACGGAACTGTCCGGTGAATGGAGTGGCAACACAGTGAATGCTTCCACCGGGGATTACTTTTCAATACGCCTGGAGGAAAATCCCTCCACAGGGTACCAGTGGAACCTGACAACCTCCGATGGTATCAAAATTGTAGGAGATAAGTTTGAGCCGCCGGAAAATGAGGATGTCGTGGGTGCAGCAGGTTTCCATATATGGACCTTCAGGATAATGGATGACGGAAAACAGCAGATTGATGCCATCTACAAGCGTCCATGGGAAAACGTTACGGGTGAGGAAGACACTTTCAGTCTGACGCTGGAGGTTGAAGGAGAACCCGTTGCCCCTGCAGACGGTGATGATGGTGAGTATGTCTACGGTACAGCAAATGTGGATGACATAGAGATAATGGTGATGGAGTCTTTTCCCGTCCAGATCAGTGTCCTGGCCACGGGCTTTCTGCCAAACGGCTGCACAGTGATCGATGAGGCCAACATAACAACTGAGAAAACAGGCAACACCTTCAATGTCCATATCCCGACTAAGCGCCCTAAGGATGCCATATGTACCCAGGCCCTTGTGCCCTTCGAGATCAGCGTCCCACTGGATGTCTACGGTCTGGAGAAAGGTAATTACACCGTGGATGTGAATGGTGTACAGGATTCGTTTGAATTGCAGAGCGATAATGTGCTTAAGTGAGGATGGATGATCTGGATGCCAAATTCTGATTTTTGAGTTTGGCATTATTTTTTACTGGATTTTTTTGCGGAGTTCAAAAACAATAATATTTCTTTTATGATTATTTCGATCAATTCCTTCTCTTATTTGGTGACAATTATATTTCATTTCACCTAAACATTTGACAAAACCATCTCCAAATTGTTCAAATAAATAGATCTCTTTACCGTTTTTTAGATGGTCTCTTATAGATTTATTTCCACGTTTAAATTCCATATCTCCAACTTGTCCTTCACCAGTATAGTGAAATATATAATTGCTTTTCCATCCATCTTCATAACCATGTTCTTTACCAGAATTTCCCGTAAAAAGCAAAATCATATCGCTTTTCCTACAGCTTGCAATTCCGCCTTGTCGATTCCCGCCATATTCATCATGGAGGTTGCTTCTTTTGTATGTCTCTCCTTCTCTAAGCATATTTATCAACTAGAATGCATCAGTTTACAATAAAAATGTTATTACTAAAATCTATTTTCATATCATTATATTAGTAATTTAAGAAGTTAAAATGTTAAAAGTAAATAAAATAATTAAAAAAGCAATGCACGAATTGGGGAAAAACAGTATAAAACCCACACAGTGCTAGATGTTATATAAATTTGTCGTGATATTAGTTTTAGTTCTGTTTTTATAAAGGCATTGTTGCTAGGTCTGAAAAAATTATATCTACTGCTAAGTATGAGAGGCTGGAATTCTTCAAAGTTATCTTCTGGGGGCCTATGGGTTTGAGTATATCGGCAAAGAAGCGAACAAGTTTTCAATGCAGGGAATTGATATTAATTATGCTGAAACTTACCTTTGTATATCAAAAAAATTCATGAATGGGTACTTAACCCAATACCTAAAGATATGCGAGCAATAGAAATCAAGTATATGAGTATATTAATACAAATAAAATATAAATTAGTAAAAATATCAGTATATAATTTTCACTTAAAAATCATAGTTTATTCAAAAAAGCAGTATTTTCTTCGATGGCTTCAATCACATAACGGATTTCTGAGTCAATTTCTTCTGCTTTAATTTCACGAACAATAGTTCCTGCACTAAAAGATACATTATATTTATTTTGACTCCACTTGGATAATTTTGATATTACCTCTTTCCCTGAAACTAGTTTTAATTTGTTTTCTGTAGAGTCCCAATGTTCACTAATAAACGATCTAGACTCGGTATTTCCTTTTTCTTGTTTGTCTCGATAAAATTTTCTATATTCGTTCGACAAGTTATCAAATGTTGCATCATATAAATCATCACAAATGCTGTCAATGACTTCACAAATTTCAGAAGCATTTATACTTACAGTTTCATTTGCTCTTCTTTCTATAATTCTAACAATAACATCTGGAATTACCAGATAATTTTCAATTTCTTTTCGATTCCAAATATGCAAGTTTAGTTCTTTTTTAGCACCCGCCTCACATGTATCTTTTATTTTTTCTTCTGGATAATAATCTCTATCTAAAATACAATAAGTATTTACAGATTCCCCTGCTGAATTTTGTAATATTAACGAAGTACCAATTGCATAATTCAAACCGCTCCATCCGCCTATAGGCATATTTGGGACTATTTCAAAAGGTGTTTCTGAATGAGGAAATAATCTAGAGTGCAAATGATTTAGAAAATCCATATCCTCTCCTTCAACAAGAATACATTTTTTGCATTTCCAAAACCTTGTTAGTTGAATATTGTGTAAACAACCTATACCGTCTATTAGCTTTTGCACTGATGGGATAGAATTAGCAAATTTTGATTCTTCTCTTTCTTTATCCACAATTAAAATATGTTCTGGACTTACTTCTGAAATAATTTCAACTGAATGGGTGGTTGTCAGAGTTTGTAAAAAATCATTCTCATCAAGTATTTTTATTATTTTTCTTTGTAAATCAGCATGCATGTAGACGTCTGGCTCATCTAAAACCACTATATCTTCTTCAGTGGCAAAAGACAAAAACCACATTATTTGAATCCACATTTGTAAACCATGCCCCATCCAACCAATTTCAGCAACAAAGTCGTTATCTCTGACAAGCAGTGAAATAACTGGTTGAACCGCCTCACTGCTTTTGTCCAAATTAACAATTTTACATCCATCCCATGTATCCTCTACTAAAGACTTGAATCTTTCAAATTCATCCCTATATAGAAGTAATTGGTTTCGAAAATGTTGGGATGACAAATTCGAAAAAGTAGATTTATAGATATAATCTTCAGTAAGTTTTTTTTCTTCAAACTTTAAAGGTGAAATTTGTGGTAATATTAGAATATTTGGTATAACTATATTATTTGCCTGTTTTCTATTCTTTACAATTTTGCCATCATTATCTTTTATTAGAGCAAAAACATCTTCATTATTATTTATATAGATAATAATTTGCGTTCCGTTGGTAAATTTAGCTATGATTTTTGCAGGAGGGTTTCCATATCGATGAAATACACTCTGAAAATTAAAATTATATTCTTTCAAAGAGGGCTTAATGCCTCTTTCTCTACTCGGGAGATCGAGCCAATTTGGAGCAGAATTATAGTTAATGCTCTTATATCTGGAAGTTATAATTGAAACAAGTCTAAGAGCTTCAATTATTGTTGATTTCCCAGCATTATTCTCCCCGACAATTACATTTTTTTCACTAAAAGGGATGGTATGCTCAGAAAAACAGCGGTAGTTTTCAAGTTTAAGTTCTTCAATCATATTCTCACTACTAAAACATTTTATAAAATATTAATTTTTATATTAAATTTATTGCAATTGCTGTTTTTTACCATCTTATATAAACTAATTACTACTAAGTGTTTTTTATTGATTGAAGATTGAAAATTGTTGGCATATTTTTGTTGTATATAAACCTATTCACTGTGCAAAATGTCTGATTTGAACATTTCATCTTATTTCAATTCAATACATATCCGTTTCAATTTTCAGTCTTTGTACAACATCACAGCAGTACTGAATGCTACCCCAAACTTATCCTTAAAGACCTTTCAAAGTTGCCGGGTGGTTATCCCATCATACACATATCCATGCAGCTCTTTTTGGATATACTATGTGAGTTGTTCCGCTTCTGCCGAATCCATCACATTAGCATCATCAATTTCCAAAGTGTCTCTGTCCTGAATAACCCGTACTCTAACATTATGAAAACATTCTCTCTCGCATTTACATTTTGTATTGATATGCACAGTAGCCACCCACACAAGTTCATATGCTTCACGTTTTATAATATTTGAAAGTTGGAAAGTATATGAACTTTTCTTTATTGCAACTCATGAACAATCCTAACAGGTTTTCCTTCGCGATCTTCAGAGAATGCATGAGTTTCCTGGGATTCATAATGTTCACGCTTATACATGCCAATGAATTCTGCAAGTGCAACACTTACCAGATCAGAAATATCATTTTGAGTACACGTGCATCTGACAAACCTTCAGCATACAGGACATTAATATATTCAAAAATAAGATCTTACCAGGCCGTTTACTGTAATTTCAGCGCCGGGGTTGGGATTCGAACCCAAGCACCCCGTTAGGGGAAACAGGTCTCGAGCCTGCCGCGTTTGGACTCCGCGGCAATTTTGTAAGCCGTTGGATTAGTCCGCTCTGCCACCCCGGCACAATGCGCTTGGCTTGAAGGAGTTTATGGCTTAAAAAGGTATCGAAGGGCGCGATTATCAGAAATCAAAGAGGCTTTTCTGGTTCTTTGCCTCTGGTGTCGGGTCATCGGGGTCGACTTTCCGGGAACCGGATTTTGTGTTTGTTTTCAAATTGTCGGGCAGCTCGATCCAGCCGTATTTGCCCCCGCCGCCGGGGTGCAGGATCACGTCTTCGTTGCGGAAGGCCTCGATGCTTCTGACAATCCTGGGATCCACGAAATCCAGCTGCGAGATGTCAGCCTCCAGCAGCACCGCGGTCTCGCTGCCGAAACGTTCCACAAGAGCCTTCCAGGCATTGCTCACCCCCTTTGTATTGATGCTTGCATGGCCCAGGGCCATCATAATGATCTCCGCCAGGGGGATCAGGTGCAGGTAATCCGGGCGGTGGGATGGGTGTTGCGGGGCTTCATAGTTGGCCAGTTCGTTTACCCGGTCTGCCACGCCTTTCTTGATCTGGCCGCCACAAACCCGGCAATTCCAGTTCAGGTTCATTGCTTCTTCCATCGGGTAATGCCGGTAACACTTGATACAGGCCGATTCATTGTACTTGCCTTCCTGCGGGAAAAATCCCACATTGAGCACACAGCCATACCCTTCTTTCCTCAGGATTGCCTTTTCCACACCTTCAAAGGACATCTCAGGGACCTCCAGGCGGTTGAATTCCCGGGCCAGTTTGTTGGACCAGGGAGAGTGGGCATCGGAATTTGAAAGAAATGTCAGGTCCTGGAGTTCTTCGATCCTGTCTGCATAATCACTGTCAGCGCTCAACCCCAGTTCAAGGAAAGCAATACTGTCGGTCATATCCCCGTAGCAACTCTTCAGGCTGTCATGGTAGGCATACATGGCAGTCCAGGGCGTAAACGCATGACAGGGACCGATCAGGGCTCCGGTGTCGGCTGCGATTTCCGCTACCTGGCAACCGTCCAGTTTCACCGTCGGCCTGCCGTCAATAGCGAGGTCCCCATAGGAGGACATTTTTTCCGCCAGTTCTTCTGCTTTGGATATGGAGGGAACTAGCAGCAGGTGGTGTACGCGATTCCTGTCCTCGATCTCAGTTGTAAGGATAAAAGAAGTATTATCGATGCCTACCGTCTCGTCATCCTGCGCATATTCCTTGATCTCGGAAAGCCATCCGGGATGTATGCAATCTCCTGTTGCCACAAGATTGATTCCCTTTTTAGCGGCTTCCCGGGCCATTACAGGCAGTTCCATCTTATTGGAACAGGCCATGGAATATTTGGAATGCAGGTGCAGGTCGGCATTGATCAACATGTTTATCCGATGTAGCCCAGGTCCTCGTCCCTGGGTGTTTCCGTGAGCATCTGTTGCTGTTGTTGCTGCTGTTTTGCTTCTACGAGGTTGGCCACGATTTTCTCCATCTCTTTGGCACGTTCCTCAAGTTCACTGATATCAACCTCGATATCAAGTATACTGCTCAGCACAGCGAGCAGTGATTGGGCACTTTTAGGATCTACAAGATATCCGGATGTATATCCCATAAGGCATGCAGCATCAATATCCCGGAATTTGCTCAGGCCAAGGATTAGTCCAGAAGCTCCAACAATTCCACCGTTGGGTTCTTTTTCCTTGAAGGTTACTCCGTGCTCTTTTAGACTTTCTACAAGGTCTTCCTGATTCACGGCACCCAGGACTTCATCAACATGGTCCAGCTGTCCTGTCGGGAATCCTCCAAGGGTAAAGATCCTGGAAACCCCATACTCTTCGGCAATATCCAGATACAGGTCACACAGCTCGTAATGTCCCTCTGAATTTGTACTTTGCTGGTCGCCCGCAAGCAGCAGGATGTCCTTGCCATTTACCTGAAATGTATAGAATATGTTACTTATAAGTCTCACTGTACTATTTTCATCTACAAGTACCTGAGGGGGGAATGAGGTGGAATATATTTCCAGAAGTTTTTCTGCTTCGAATTGCTCGATGAGGTGATCAACAACAAGTTTGCCCACATGTCCTACGCCCGGCAGGCCGACAAGCAGGGTAGAATCCTGAATTTCAATCTCAGTATTATGACGCACGATTTTTGTATTCTGCATTGGAATCAATTCCTTTTGCTCAATCTGCGATATTTCCCGTATGGGTCACGGGGAGAATAGCGTGCAGGTGAAGGCTTGATAGTCCTTTCCCCACATTTTGGACACGTTTCCTGCAGGGTGTATTCCCCACAGGAAATGCATTTCAAAATCTTTTTACCCAATCGTTATCACGCCTTGGCAGTTTCCGCATGCCTGTGGAAGGCACCTTCTCCGCCAAGATACTCTATTTTTTCGATGGCTTTTTCTGCAGATTCCTTCAGGACAGATTCTGCAACCTTATAATCGGGAGCTATCACCCTGATACGATATCTGGGTGCACCGGTATATGTTATATCCAGACGGACATCTTCCATCTTCACTTCACTGGCGGCCCTTAAGGCTTCCTTAATGATCTCGATTCCGTTCGGTGCAGAACTTTTAAGGTCTATATGTCCGGCAATCTCCACAAACGGCAGTTTGATATTGTCCTGTGCGAGTTTGACAATGATTTCAACAACTTTTTTATCGATCTTGAGGTTGCTGAAGGCGTCTTCCCCGCGCATGGCAGCTTCTTCAAAGGCAGAGTATTTACTTCCGAATTCTGTGTCAAAAGAATCTTCTATTTTCTGAAGTTGCTGTTTGTCGAGTCCTGCTTCTTCTGCGACGAACTGTAGCCATTTCTCAGCCTTCTGTTCGTTCTTCCATTCCTGGATTTTTGCCCTTTTCTGATGTTCGTTTACATCTTTTAGGGAAAGGTCAATATGGCGACGTGAGGTATCTACTCTCAGGACCTTGCAGACAATTTTCTGTCCTTCCCTGACATAATCCCTGACATATTTGACCCATCCTGCCTTAATCTCAGATATATGGATGAATCCTTCTTTTCCGTCGTATTCCTCAAGAGTCGTGTAGGCGCCAAAGTCAGTGACATTTTTTACCGCACAGACTACAAAATCACCGACTTCAGGCCACTTGTTGTTTTCCATTAATATCCCTTTATTCGAGTACTTCCAGTATATGTGTTGTAATTGTAGATTTTCCGCCAGTTGGTTCTGCAAGGGTCCTGCCGCATACAAGACAGCTTACTTTCTGGCTTGCACTGCCAAAAATAACCTGCTCATTGGAGCAATCATTGCATTTTACTTTCAAAAATCTGCTGTTTGGTTCGGCCATTTATGCTCACTCCTTGAAATCGAATTTCTTTGCACGGAAGCAGGGTCTCTGATGTGCCTTGTTGCACTTGCTGCAACGGTATCGCAGGGCAATCCTTTTTGTTGGTTTGTCACCACTTGGGACCTTGGAGAACTTCCCACTGTTTCCTATACCAGTATGCCTTTTCTTCTGCCTTCTGATACGTGTGGTCATTGATTCCCTGCCCTTTTTAACCTTTTCAGCAACATGTTCTGTATGGGTTTTGCAGTAAGGGCAGTATGTTCTGAACCGTTTTGGGATCTTCATTATCTTCACACCTTTAATGTTGATTTTTATTCCTGATTTATTGGATATGCAGCACCGCGTTTTACCAGTCCCTGAGCATTCATGGAAGGCAAAACCACAACGTCTTCTGCTGCAAGTGTATAATTGAGATTATCCATCGCTTTTATGGTAGGAAGGTCTTTCAATATTCGGACAACAAAGTATTCCTTACTTATATTGTTTTTGCCCGTTTCTTCCTCTGCAGGGAGTTCCTGCGAGATGGTCCCGTTTTCCTCTTCTTCATCTGCTTCATCAGATATTATACTTTCTTTCGCAAACCCCTTGTTCTGTCTATCCTGGGGGTTCATGATAGGTTCGAGCAATTCGGATCTGGCAACCTGGATTGCTGAAAGGGTGGCATCAAAAACTTTACGTTCGGATTCCAGGAGTTTGTCAAGGTCCTGTCTGGATGAGATATTGGAAAATGCATTTGAGGTTGCTCGGGATGTTATTTTACGGATTCTCCTGATAAAGATCGTTTCCACATCATTGAGGGCACTTTGCATTTCGTCTTCTAGAATCTTTGATTCAACGGATCGTGGATTGTTGATCTTTTTGATTTCCTCTTCCAATTCCCTTATATATTCATCAACTTTTTCATAAAAATCGTAGGGAAGGGAATTTAAAGACGAGCTGTTTTCCTGACGGAGAATATTCTTCAGTTCAGTACGATCCATATTCAGCAACCCCTCTGCACATCAAATACACCGCTGCATATTCGGGAAGCTCCTGTACTCCTTCTTCAACCCGGATATCCAGATCCTTCATTTGTACTTCTAAAGGTTTTATGGCTTTTAACGTTACCGGCCTATCCGAAAAGGCAACAGCATCCTGAAGTGGTTCGAAATCTTCCATGTCTTCCAGCTTTAAAGGAATTACCTTCATCCCTGAGCCGCCATGCAGGGAACCCGGTAATCGTATCAATCTTTTTATATCTGCAGTGACCGGTTCATCCACCTGTGCCGATCCTGCCAGTGTGACACGATGCTGGTCGATTGTATTATCAAAAAACTGGGCCATTATGGCTTTGAAATCCTTAATTTTCCCAAAATCCAGTCTTCCTCTGCGTATGTCTTCCAGAGCCTTACTGTCTTTGGTTATCCGGTTCATCCGTTGTCGTGTTTTTTTGCCGAATCCCTTTATATGTTTTATATCTGCAAAACGTTCTTTTTCTTCCTTTTGTCCTTCTTCTTCAAGATATGAGGCAATATATTCAGCAAGTCTTTTTCCCCAGCCTGTATCGGGGTTTTTTATTACATATTTGGAAAGTATCTCCGTTCGGTCATTGAAGGTACGTGTTCCGGTTCCATGGTCTCCGATCATGAATTCTTTCTGGTAGAAATATTCAGATTTTATCCCCTTTCCCCCCACATAATCCACAATTTCCCTTCTCTGGGAACTTTCCAGTTCCCATATTTTAGGGTCAGTTATGTGGAAGTGGTATCCTCTTCCACCGGAAAAGACAGCTTTTATATTATCTTCATCAAAACCAAAATCGTCTATCAGGAAGTCCAGCAATCTTAATGATTCTGTTTTTACCATTTCCAGCATTGCTGCATAGGAAGAAGGGGCGTCCTGCAAGTGATCGGCATCAAGATCAAATATGAGGTCTGCACCCTGCCATTTTTTCTCTTTCATTGTGGGTGCATCCGGATAATCATAAAGGGCAACCGAATGATAAACATGGGCTGGTTGCATTGATACAAGATAGTCTCTGAGTTCTCCTCCCGTACCGAATGCTTTATGCCTGTACATCATGGTTTCAGGCATGGAGTCATACGAGATGAATCCCCATTCACGTTTGGTCAGGGAATGGGGGACATGTATTTTTGCTTCCCTGTAATAATCATGAAACCTTGATTTGAGATAGCGTTTTGTTGATGTGTTCATCTTCGATGCCTTCTTCATCACTAATCTTTATCGGGGATATTAATCTATTGCACAAAACTTTATAGCCCCTTCCCCAATTAGTACAGTTTATGAAAGAAGAGATGACAAGTGCAGATGTGGCTGCACTGGCAACGGAACTTGGCACAGGGGAAAATTCCCTGGTCGATTCCAAAATAGGCAAGATTTATCAGCCCGGTGAGAGCCTTCTGCGTATCCACCTCTATATTTTTAAGAAAGGTAAGGCCAATCTTTTAATTGAGGCCGGGAGCAGGTTGCACCTTAGTGAATATATTCCTCCCAGCCCGAAAAATCCCCAGTCCTTTCCCATGCTTTTGCGTAAACATATAATGGGTGGACGTATAACTTATTTCAGGCAATATGATTTTGACCGTATTATTGAGATTGGTATAAAAAGAGGGGACGATGAGACTGTTCTTGTCGTAGAGATCTTTGGACAGGGCAACATAATATTGCTGGACAGCGACAGAAAAATCATTCTGCCTATGAACCCTGTTACTTTTAAGGGCAGGCGTATCAGGAGTGGTGAGATCTACCAGTACCCTGAAGCGCAGCTGACACCTCTTGATGTGAATGAGGACCAGTTATGTGAAGTGTTTTCTAATTCCGACTCGGATGTAGTGCGAACCCTGGCAACGCGTTTTAATCTGGGGGGTATCCTCTCAGAAGAAGTCTGTCTGCGAAGTGGTGTCGACAAAAACCTTCCAGCTTCGGAAGTTGATCCGCAGATCGCCTCTAAATTGATTGAAGCAATAGGTGTTCTTTTCTCACCTCTGGAAAAAGGGCAGTTAAAACCCTGTACTGTCAGCAAACCGGGTTCAAAAGAAACCTTTGATGTAGTACCCTTTGATCTTGAAAAATACGCAGACTTTGAAAAGAATTACTATGATTCATTCAACAAGGCACTGGATGATTTCTTTGGCAAAAGAGCTGCAATATCCCTGGAACAAAAAAAGGAAGCCTCTGTGAAAGAAAAAACAGAAGACGTATTCCAGCGCAGGCTCAAACAACAAGAGGGTGCCATTAAGAAATTTGAGAAGGATATAGAGAAAAATACCTCCATTGCTGAGAAGATATATGAACACTATCAGGACATAGAGCTATTACTGCAAACCCTTCTTGATGCCCGTGAAAAAGATTATTCCTGGAAAGAAATCCAGTCAATAATCTCAGATGCAAAGGATGAACTGCCTGCGGCTAAAAAGATAATAAATATCGATGGTTCACAGGGTCTTGTCCTGCTGGACCTTGATGGCAAGAAGGCGAATATTGATGTCAGACTGACAGTGCCCCAGAATGCCATGCGCTATTATGAGAAAGCCAAGAAACTGGAAAAGAAGCGTAAAGGGGCCCTTGCTGCAATCGAAGATACGAAAAATGCAATGAAAAAGAAAAAAGCAGCACCTAAAAAGCATTTCAAGGTAGTGCATAAGAAACACTGGTATGAACGTTTCCGATGGTTCTTTTCTTCGGATGGTTTCCTTGTGGTAGGTGGCAGGGACGCCACAACCAACGAGGAAATTGTAAAGAAATACATGGAAAAAAGGGACCTTGTATTCCATACTCAGGCACCGGGGGCCCCGATTACTGTTGTCAAGACAGGGGGAAAGGAAATTCCCGACACAACCTTGCAGGAAGCAGCGGAGTTCGTGGTTTCATTTTCAAGTATCTGGAAAGGGGGCCAGTTCAGCGGGGATTGCTACTGGATCTATCCCGAACAGGTCACAAAGACGCCGGAATCCGGGGAGTATCTTAAGAAAGGTTCCTTTATTATCCGGGGTGAGCGAAATTATTACAGGGACGTGCCAGTCAGGGCTGCGGTGGGCCTGGAACTCAAACCCGAGACCCGGGCAATCGGCGGTCCTGTCTCGGCTGTGAAAGCGCGGGGTGAACATGTGGTAGAACTGACACCCGGCAAATTCAACCAGAACGATATAGCAAAGAAAATATACCGTATATATGTGGACCGTCTAAAGGATGTGCATTTTGTAAAACAGATAGCATCCCCTGACAAGATTGCCAATGTACTGCCGCCGGGCGAATCAGATATCAAAAAGTGAATCGTGATTGTATGAGAGTTACCAAAAAAAACCTGAAAGGAAATGAAGGGGAGATCACCGTAGTACCGGAGACCCTGGATGACCTCTGGCATCTTAAGTACATAATTGAGAAAGGTGATCTTATATTTGCCTTGACCAAACGCAAATCCGATTCTGCAAACGATAAGATACGCCCTGAAAAAATCGAGAAGAAGACTGTGCGGCTTGGTATCAGGGTCGAAAATCTGGAATTCCATAAGTTTTCCAACCGTCTCAGGATCCATGGTCCCATTGAGCACGGAATGGATGCCGGTTCTTATCATACCCTGAATGTCGAGGACGGGGTTGATATTTCCATAATAAAGCGCTGGAAAAAAGACCAGATTGAAAGGATCAATGAGGCAGAGGCATCTTCCAAAAAACCGGGCGTAATAATTGTTGCAGTCGAGGAAGGGGATGCCGACATCGGGCTTGTGCGCCACTATGGTGTGGAATCCTATGCCCATATATGCCAGTCTTCGGGTAAAGGAGAAGGCACTTTAAGAGAGGTCTTTTTCAATGAGATTCTTGACAAGCTTAAATATGTGGTTTCAGATTCTCAGTCTGTCGTGGTTGCAGGGCCCGGCTTTACCAAGGATGATTTTCTCAAATATGTTGAATCAAATGACCCTGAGCTTGCGGGAGGTATTATCGTGGAGGACACTTCTTCGATAGGCACATCTGGTTTCCAGGAAGTGCTGCGCAGGGGTGCGGTTGATAGGATTATGGAGCAATCACGTATAGCCCGGGAAGCATCTCTCATGGAGTCCCTGCTAAAGGAAATAGCTATGGATGGCAAAGTTGTCTATGGGGTGGAGGAAGTTAAGCGGGCCAACAATTACGGTTCGATTGAAACGCTTCTCATTTCTGATGAATTCCTGCTGCATGAACGGGAGAAAGGCGAAGGTGGAGGAATTGACGCTTTCATTAGGAATGTGGAGTATTCTCAGGGAAAGCTTGTGGTTTTCAGTACCGAATTTGAACCCGGGCAAAAACTGGAAGCTCTTGGTGGAATTGCCGCACTCCTGAGATTTAAGGTGTGATCAGTGTTTACGGATGGCCCTGTCGTTACACTCTATAGAGGCCATTTCCTTGCCATCCATGAACATCCGTACTGTTCCGCCACTTTCTGAAACAGTTATTGCAACCGCCACGGTATCCCGGGTGATCGCAGCTGCTGATACATGTCTGCCTCCCAGTCCCTTATTTATCCCTATGTCCTTTGCATCAACATCCAGGTAACGACCTGCGGCATGCACTACTCCTTCTTTAGATATTATAAATACACCATCAAGCAGAGCAAATTCTTTAATCGATTCCCGATTATTTTTCTTTAAGATGTTCCTTTCATCTTCAGGATGGCCTGAATAAGGGTTGAGGATCATCTGGTGGGAGCGCTGCATCACTTCTTCAAGATCACCGATTATAAAAGCTGTACCTACAGGACTGCCTTCCCTGCCTGTGGAAGCAATTTCCAGAGCAATTTTAAGAACTGCTCTTATTATTTCAGGGGAGACTCTCTGTTCAAATTTTTCCAGCGCTTTTAATAGTGGATTCCCTGAAATATTATGGACGATTACAGCACCTGAATCATCTGTAACTACCAGTCCTACAACCTTTCCTTTTTTAATATCCCCTATTGCCTGCTCAATAGCTGCTGCATTTTCTACATCTTCTATGGAAACCGCGGCATCTCTCTGGATCTGGTTGACAATTTGTTTTAACCTTCCTTCTTCTTCGTCGAGAGGTATCAGGCTTTCAACGGCACTTCTCGATGGGTTTGCAGCAAAGTAGACGGGCAGGTCACAACCAAATAAATTCCTGTCAACATTTCCTGATACAATTATTGCAGAAGCCTTAATCTGTGTTGCAGTTTCAAGTGCGGATTTTACAAGTATGTCAGCAGTGTCCATTTCATCCCCGTTTTCTTTTATTTAGATTATATTTTTGCTAGTATTAATTTTTGTCTGCATAATAAAATAAGGTTTATTATTCTGTGTCGTTATTCTATTAAAGAATACCATTAATTTCAATATGGTGATTTGGTTTGGTAAGAACATTTGTTGCTGTGGAGTTCCCCGTGGATTTTGCGCAGATAGTAAAAGAGGTACAGGAAAGTTTCAGGGATTTGGGAAAGATGAAAATGGTCCCTGCGGAAATTGTCCATGTTACCTTGAAATTCCTGGGAGATGTTGATGAAGACAAAATTGCGGATGTGGGGCAATCTCTTGAAAATATTTCCTGTGAACCTTTCACATGCCTTATAAAAGGGACGGGAGTTTTTCCCAATGTCAGAAGACCGCGTGTATTATGGTTAGGTATGGAAGGCGATTTTGACCCTTTGCATAAGCAGGTTGAATACTACCTTGAAAAAGAAGGCTTTGAACCCGATAAACGTGAATTTACCGCTCATGCAACTATTGCACGAATAAAACATATTCCCCGCTCCAATATGGAGCAATTTGCCAGTATGGTTGAGGAGATGGAGAATGTCGAATTCGGAAAATTTACGGTCGATAACTTCAGGCTAAAAAAAAGTATATTGACGCCAGAAGGCCCTGTATATGAAACCCTCCGGCAGTTCAATCTTTAAGTTGTTCGTATTTAGCAAACCCGCTTGACCTGGTAATTTCTTTCTCACTGTTTATAAGGAGGCATTCCACTCCTTCCAGTTTTTCTATCATTTCGAGTCCCTTTTCTTCTTCCATTACAAAAACGGTAGTTGCAAGTGCATCTGCCTCCATGGCTGTAGGAGCTATTATAGTTGCACTGATCAGGTGTGAAACCGGATAGCCTGTACGAGGATCTGCGATGTGTGATGCGCTGGCGGATTTGTTGTAGTAGCGTTCGTAATTGCCGCTGGTCGCAACAGCGATATTGCGGGCATTTATTATGGTTATCGGTTCTGCTTTTTTATCCGGGTCCTGAAGCCCAATAGACCATTCCTGTCCATCAGATTTTTCCCCCATATATCGTCCGTCTCCACCAGCATTTACAAATCCGTTTTCAATTCCATTTTCCTGCAGGCTCATTATTGCCCTGTCTACGACATATCCCTTGGCTATTCCTTCAAGAGTGATTCCCATATTCTTTTCAATAATTATTGTGTTGTCTTCTATGGTAATATTCGAGGAATTTACAAGGGAAAGTGTGTTGTTTATTTCTTTTTCTGTAGGGGGGACGTTGGGTTGATCGGGTCCGAATTTGCTTGCCCACAGGTCCAGTACAGGTTTTACAGTTATGTCAAATGCCCCGTCACTGATCTGTGAATAGTAAATTCCTCTTTCAATTACGTGTATTAGATCATCACTGGCATTCTCGGTTTCCTTGTGCTCGTTGAGAATGTGGATTTCACTGCTGTTATTATAGGAATCAAGCAGATTGGATGCCTTTTCCATGTTCATGAAAGCATCTTCTATGCTGTTGTATGCATGTGTTTCATTGTTATCCACAACAGTTATTGTGACATCTGTATCCATCAGCATTCTTGCCTGGCTATATGTGTGGTATTCTTCAGAATTGTCTTCGGAGGGGGATTGCACATATGCAAATCCAACAACCATAATGATTATCAATGCAAGAATCACCAGGTATTTCGGGTTCATGCGAAGGGAAATGAGGTGTTTTATTTTAAACTTAATTCGAAATCTATAAATATATTCAATTGGTCAGTTCTGCTTTAATAATAACGAATCATGATTATGTCATCATATCTGCTTTATGGTTGCATACTCGCCACAATGGCGGATATCTAATGTGAAAGCAGGTTATATAGAAGGAATATATTGTTGCCTTAATGGCTCGATTGGTATTATGACCAATATTTTATGAAGTTGCAAAATTACAATGTGTGATATTTATGGCAAGTTTGAAAGCAAGTCTCGTTGCGGTTTCATTTATCGTCCTTGTATTAGCAGGGATAAACCTGTATTTGGGATACAGTGGAAACGATCTTCTTGCACAGCACTATATGACAGATGGTGAATGGACGGACTCAAGTTGTGGAGGCTGTCATATGGGTGTGTATGAAGAAGTTGCCGAATCCTCTCATGTACAGAGGGACATCGCCCAGTGGCAACCTTTAACCAATTATAATGTTGATGTCCAGGGAGAAGAACAGTGGGTGAAAGAATACGGTCGCTATCATCCGGGTGGGGGTGAACTGGAAGAATACAGCGTTGATATCGATTGTATGAGCTGCCATGAACAATATGGTTTGTACGATGCTGAAAAGAGGGCGATGGCCTTTGAATCAGGTAATTTCTCCGCGGCCAATGATGCTGCTTTGGAAGATGCTATTCCTGTTGTCCAGCAGGATCCGCTCCATGTAGCCACCTATACTCTTGATGTGCTAACACCTCTGCCAATACTCATAGCTTTCCATGATGCTGTGAATGCAGCCCCGACCAAAACCTCCTGCATAGACAGCTGCCATGAAATGGATGTCCCGACCACTGCTGTAATGTGGGCTTCAGAAGATTATCATAAATATGATGTACATGCTGATGTAAATTGTGTTGAATGTCACACTACAGAAGAACACAACATTGCCGGAAGTGAAGTTCATGGATCCGAAACCCCTGAAGAGGAATCTGTACATGGTGAATTGGCTAGCATGAAGAGCTGTGAGGATGCAGATTGTCATGAGGGCATCTCCCATGGCCCGATTACGGATGCACACCTGGAATTTATGGAATGTCAATCCTGTCATATTCCGGCCCTACCCGGGGGCGAATTACCCGGAGGAACTCCACTTAAGTCTTTTAACTGGTCTTCAGGCGAACGTGAGGATTCTCACAGGATGGAAGACTTTGCTCCACAACTTGCCTGGTCAAATGGTGTCTCTGAAGGCGAGCTTGATTTACCTGACCGTAAGAATGACAGTGGTGTAAAACTAGCTGCTTTCAATGTGGTAACAGGCAGCTGGTGGGATGCAGGCCAGGATTCAGATGTCCTTGCCAATCCGAATACCAGTGCTTCAATGGGTGATCCGATTCCGATATCTGAAGTAAAAGCAGCTGATTCTAACGATGATGGAACAGTAACTTCTGAGGAAATGCAGACCTATGATGGTGACAATGACGGTACACCAGATTATCCAGATGCAGTCCTGAGACAGGTTGATCTTCACTATAAGCTGGGACACAACATTGCAGGTTCTGAAACTGGAATGGCAGATCCTCTTATGTGTGATGATTGTCATGGGGTATCTGCTTCAGAAACTCTTCAACAAGTCCACTTTGAGGAAAGGCCGGATTGTCTGACCTGTCATGAAGAGCAGCCTGTAATTGACTGGGCATCCCTTGGATATGACAGTGATCCTGCAGAAACCGATCCTCCGACCAACTTCTCCGCAGAGACCATAGAAATTGAAGTACCTGGGGCAAAGCCCCCTGAAGTAGAAAGGGATCCTGCATTCTAAGGAGTTGGTATCAAATGGCAGAAATTAATATTATGGAAACAATCCCTGATAAAATGGTTATCCCTCTTAAGCAGCACAATGGAGACGTTTGTGAACCACTTGTAAGTAAAGGGGAAGTTGTTAAGGTTGGCCAGAAGATTGGTGAATGTCCTTCTGATAGATGTGCTGCAATCCATTCCAGCGTCTGTGGAGAAGTGGTTTCAGTTGAAGAAAGTTCACATCCATCCGGTAACAGGATAAACAGTGTAGTTATCCAGCCAGTAGAAGAAACAGAATGTGAAGATTTCACTCCCTTCAAAGACTCCGGTAGGGAGCAATTAATCTCGGTTATCAAAGAGGCAGGGATCGTGGAAAACTATGGTACTCCTACCCACCTGGTCTTGAATCCTCCGGATTGTGATATCGATACAGTCCTGATCAATGCCACCGCATCTGAATGGGTCGGCCATAACTATGAAACTCCCCTGGAATATGCATCAGAGATGCTTGATTCACTACGTTTGTTGATGAAAGCCGCTGGTGCCAGTCGGGGGGCCATTGTTCTGAGAAATGATGATGAGGATTCCATCGATGCCTTTGATGGCCTGGATTATGAGGGAAAAACTATAATGGTGGCACCTCTTATCGGTAAGAGAAGGGTTGGTTATTATTTCAATGACCAGGATACTGATATTATCGTAGTTTCACAGGACAAGATATACGGCAAAAATATTTTTGAATATTTCACTTATAATGTTACAGGCAGGAAAGTACCTTTCCGTTGCACTCCGGCCAGTGTGGGGGTTGCCATATGTGGAGTGAAATCCGCCAAAGCACTAAATGACCTGGTCAATACCGGCATGCCTTATATAGAAACGGTGGTTACTGTTTCCGGTCAGGTGAATAATCCTCAGCGTCTTCTGGTAAAAATAGGTACATCTTTTAAGGATGTTATCGAAGCTTGTGGTGATTATCGTGGTGAACCTGCGAAACTGATTTCAAATGGCGTAATCACAGGAGTGGCACAGTATGATGAAGAAGTCCCGGTTACTAAAATGACCACCTCCATTATAGTTCAGGACAAAGATGAAGTACTAAAGGATATCTCAAAGGATTGTATACATTGTGCCCGTTGTGTGGATGTGTGCCCTGTGGATCTTATTCCAAACAGGATAGCAGCTCTTTCCAATCAGGGTCGTTTTGATGAGTGTAGACAGATGCATATAGAGAACTGCATAGAATGCGGAAGATGTTCTTCTGTTTGTCCCAGTAAGATTCATGTAATGCAACTCATCCAGTACTCCAAGGAAGCAATTGCAAGAGCCGATGAAGATTTTTCTGAAAAGGAATCATCAAATATTAAATTAGGATGTTCATGCGGAAGTGAATAACATGACTTTTACAATATCGCCCCCTCCTCATATCAAACAAGATACAACGTTCAAAAAAATAACATGGATGAAAGTTCTGGCTCTTTTGCCTGTAAGTCTTGTCTCGGTTTATTTTTTCGGACTATATGCACTTGCTATAATCTTTGCCGGGATTGGTATGGCAGTAATTACTGAACTGGTGATTGAGAAAGTATTCAATAAAAAAATTACGATAATGGATGGACAGGCTGTTCTCATTGGATTGATGCTCGCTCTTATGTTGCCGGCTGAAGCACCAATATGGATTCCTGTTGTGGGTTCCTTTTTTGCAGTGGCCATTGGAAAACATGCTTTTGGCGGAATTGGCTCCTATATATTCAATCCTGTGCTGGTTGCCTGGGTTTTCCTAATTTTGGCTTATTCATCCTATATGTATCCCGTGTCCTTCCCTGAACTGGGAGGTATTTCCGACATATTCCTTGAGAATGGGGCAGGATTACTTATTGGTGTATCACCGATTGCTTTGATTGGCGGTTTATATCTGATTTTAAAGAAGTATATAGAATGGAAGATTCCGGCTTTCTATGTGCTGACAACTCTTATACTTGCTTTTCTAGTAGGGGATAATATGGGGCATGTGATCACAGGTGCATTTGTTTTTGGTGTACTTTTCCTTGCTACTGATTCTCCTTCTTCACCGGTGACTAAAAAAGGTAGGATTATATACGGTGTACTTTGCGGCATTTTAACTGTAATATATGGTCATTATGCAAATTACATATTTGCAGTCTTTTATAGTATATTCCTGGCCAATTGTGTAACGGCATTTATTGATAATTCCACCTTGCCAGGTTCTTTTGCGGATGAATCCTTCCTCCAACGTAAGTATAAGGCAATTATGGATAAAATTCCTTTTGAAAGGCTGGGGGTGAAGATTGATGACTGAATCAAAAAGAGATGTTGTAATTATTATAGGCAAACTTGTATTGGTTTGTCTGGTTGCTTCTCTAATGCTCGGTCTTACTTACGTGCCCACACAGGAACAACTTGAAATTAATAAGATAGAAGCACAAGAAGAAGCTATGAAAGAAGTAGTGCCTTCTGCTTCATCTTTTGAACCTGTATACAATAATGGGGAACAAATTCTTTATTATAAAGCATTTGATTCCTCTGGTAATTTGGTAGGTTATGCTTTCTTTAGTGAAGAAAACGGCTATAATGGACCAGTTGAATTGGCTGGTGGTATTGATTCTTCCTTTAATACTATTACTGGTATGGATGTAATGGGTCATTCTGAAACACCGGGGTTGGGTGCAAAAATCACGGAGGATAAATTTAAAAACCAATTTTCCAACTTAGCTGTTGACAACCTTCAACTTTCACAAGATGGGGGTTCAATAGATGCTATTACCGGTGCAACTACTTCATCTCATGCTGTGGTGGATGCATTGAATTCAAAAATTGATGAAATCAAGGAGCATGAAACTTAATTAGGTGATATTTATGAGTAAAGCATTCAACGAGTTCATTCGTGGAATTACAAAAGACAATCCAGTATTTGCTCTTGTGTTGGGCTTGTGTCCCGCACTGGCAGTAACTACTTCCGTAGATAATGCAATAGGAATGTCTGCAGCGACTGCTTTTGTTTTGATTTCTGCTAACCTGATGGTTTCAGCTCTTAGAAAACAGATCCCTTCCACAGTAAGGCTGCCTATATTTATTTTGATCATTGCCACTTTTGTATCTATTGTCGAAATGGTAATGGAGGCATATACACCGCCTTTATATGAAGCATTGGGCGTTTTTATTCCCTTGATTGTTGTAAATTGTGTAATCATCGGGCGTGCAGAAGCTTATGCAAATAAGAATACAGTTCCATATTCTTTGGTAGATGCACTTGGTATTGCAACAGGTTTCCTTTTTGCATTGGTACTCATAGGTGGTACCCGGGAAATTTTGGGAACCGGTCAAATTGTTGTTTTCGGACAAATGCTTATTGCACTGCCAATGGTTGAGCCTGCCGCTTACATGATCTTGCCTCCCGGTGCATTCCTTACAATAGGTATTTTAATGGCACTTATAAATCACAGACGCGCAAAAAAACTTGCAAGAGGTGAATGAAATTGGTAGAAAAAGCTTTATTTGCCATTTTTTTAGAAGGAGCTTTTATTAAGAACTTCCTGATTATACAATTCCTTGGGCTTTGTTCCTTCCTTGGTGTCACAAAAGACACCAAAGGTGCTGCAGGTATGTCAGGGGCCGTTATTTTTGTCATGACAATGGCTTCAATAATTTCTTACGGAATTTATACGTTTATTCTTGATCCATTGGGTCTTACCTTTTTAAGACTCATCAGTTTCATTGTGGTGATCGCTTCACTTGTACAGCTTGTTGAATTTGTTGTGAGGAAAAATATACCTTCCCTTTATAGGTCACTTGGTATCTATCTCCCTCTTATAACTACAAATTGTGCTGTATTGGGTGTAGTATTACTTAACGTAATGAATGAATATTCTTTCCTGGAAAGTATTGTATTTGGAATTTCGGCAGGTATAGGTTATACCATAGTAATGGTGATGATGTCAAGTATAAGAGAAAGAACCTCTTTAGTACCGGTCCCTGCTGCAATGAAAGGTTTGCCTCAGGCATTTATAATCGCTGCCTTCCTCTCAATGGCGTTTATTAACTACTTCAAGGTGATACCTATATGAATCTTACAACAATTCTCATCCAATCTATGGCAACTCTGGGAGGTTTGGGTCTTGCCATTGGTATTATGTTGATTGTTGCTTCCAAGAAATTCAAAGTGGATGTAAACCCTCTTGTAGAAGAAGTAACTGAAATTTTGCCAGGTATAAACTGTGGTGCATGTGGGTATGCCGGATGTGCTGACTTTGCTGAACATGTGGTGGAGGACAATGCCCCACTTACCGGATGTCCGGTAGGTGGTTTTGATGTAGCCAAAGAAATCGGCGGAATTTTGGGCCAGGAAGTTTCTGATGCTGAAGCAGAATACCCTTATGTTCGTTGCAATGGGGGCATCCATTGTATCGACAGGTTCAATTATGAAGGTATTGAAGATTGTAAAGCCGTGATGATGCTTTCTGAAGGTGAAAAAGGTTGTAACTACGGATGTATGGGGCGGGGCACCTGTGTAAGAGTTTGTCCATTCGATGCTATTCATATTGGTGATGACCGTTTGCCCAAAATTAACAAGAATTTGTGTACAAGTTGTGGTATTTGTATTGCATCATGTCCCAACGACATTCTGGTATTTGCAAAGCAGTCAGAAAAGGTACATGTAGTCTGCATGTCCCATGACAAAGGAAAGACTGTAAAAGCAGTATGTGAAAACGGTTGCATTGGTTGCAAACTTTGTGAAAAGGCATGTCCTGTAGATGCAGTGCATGTAACCAAATTCCTTGCGGAGATCGATCAGGAAAAATGTATATCCTGTGGTAAGTGCGTGGAAAAATGCCCACAGGGCTGTATTGAAATGAGGTGATTTGATGGGTCGTCTTGGTTATTCAACAGTTACCGGCTTGGATGAAAACGTTGAAGCTGTGCTTTGTTATGTAGGCTTCTGGATCACAGGTCTTATCTTCCTTCTCATAGAAAGGGAAAACAGGTTTGTACAATTCCATGCATTGCAGTCTATACTAACGTTTTTGCCTCTTTCCATAGGCATCTATCTGATTGCCTGGATTCCATATGTAGGCTGGATACTTGCTGACATTGGAGGATTTTTGTCCCTTTTCCTGACACTTGTACTTGTCATAATGGCATGGAGGGGTGCAAAGTTCAGGTTTCCTTTTTCAGGAAAACTTGCTTATGAAAAGATTTACAGATGAAGTCATTTCTGGCTTCATCTCCTGTCATGTTTTGCGAAAATTTAAACTCTAATTAAATCTTATTCTTGCTCCCCCTTGCTCGCCGAATTTGGAGGATAGCTATGAAAGAAGAAATATGGATTGAAAAATACAGGCCTTACAGGCTTGAAGATGTGGTGGGACAATCAGATGCGATTGAAAGACTGCGCTCCTATATAAAAACCAATAATCTCCCACACTTGCTTTTTTCAGGTCCGCCCGGTGTAGGAAAAACAGCTACAGCCGTATCAATTGCCAGGGAACTCTTTGGTGATGATTGGCGGGAAAATTTCACTGAACTGAATGCCTCGGATGAGCGCGGTATTGATGTGGTCAGGACCAAAATAAAGAATTTTGCAAAAACTTCTCCAATCGGTGGAGCGGATTTTAAGATAATCTTTCTTGATGAGGCCGATGCTCTCACGCCTGATGCACAGTCTGCATTGAGGCGTACCATGGAACGCTATACGAACAATTGCAGATTTATTCTTTCATGTAACTATTCTTCCAAGATTATTGAGCCAATACAATCCAGATGTGCGGTTTACAGGTTCCGTCCTCTTTCCGATGATGCAATAGGCAAGCGTTGTCGGCATATAGCAGAAAAGGAAGGTCTGGATATTGCAGATGATGGTATTGAAGCCATCAAATATGTTGCAGAAGGGGATATGCGCAAAGCAATAAATGCCGTTCAGGCTGCTTCAATGTTTGATACAAGTATCCATGCGGACAGTATTTATCGGATTACTGCTACGGCTCACCCTGAAGAAATAAAGGCCCTTTTGGAAAGTGCTCTTGGAGGCAACTTTATTTCATCTCGCAAAAAACTCGATGATTTAATGGTTTCAAGGGGTTTATCCGGCGAAGATGTTGTAGGCCAGGTTTACAGGTCTCTCTTTGATCTTGATATACCTGCCCGGAAACTTGTCTCAATTGTTGATGTGCTGGGTGAGATCGATTTCAGGATTACTGAAGGGGCTGATGAGCGCATCCAGCTGGATGCTTTACTTGCTCATCTCTCAATTGAAGGCGAGGAATAAGGTTATTTAATGCTTTTTGGTGACCAGTTTATCGGTTTATTGGGCTCAGTTCCTTCCTGGCTTGCTACTATAATAATGGCTGCTTTGCCGATAGCTGAGCTCAGGGGGGCAATTCCAATTGCTATAGGTTTATACAATATGTCTCCTCTGGAAGCATATTTTCTGGCTGTTTTTGGTAATATGCTTCCTGTGGTACCTCTTTTATTGTTTCTTGAGCCGGTGTCATCCCGGCTCAGGCGTTTTTACATCTTAGATAGGTTTTTTGGGTGGCTTTTTGCACGCACCCACCGTAACCATTCGGAGAGATTTGAAAAATACGGAACCATGGCATTGGTAATGTTTGTAGCTATTCCTCTTCCGATTACGGGTGCATGGACCGGCTGTGCAGCAGCTTTTGTTTTTGGAATAAAATTCAGGCACGCTCTCATGGCCATTCTGGGAGGAATCTTGATTGCCGGTTTTATAGTGACTATATCCACACTGGTGGGAATTAGTTTTATTGATCTTTTATTTTGAAATTAGTCGCGTGTCTTGCGTGCAATATCAACTGCCATTTTTATATCTTCTTCTTTAACTGTTTTTCTTCCTGCGTGTCTGGCAAGAGCAATGGCTTCATTTGATATTTTCATGCCGTATTCTTCCAGTATCATGGCAAGCTCCGCACTTGCACTTTCACTTATTCTCTCTGCACCTGCTTTTCTGATAACTCTTCCAACTGGTGCAACTGGTATTATTGTCATTCTATTCTTTGTCTCCTGCGAGTGGATAATTTATGTGTTTATTTGTTCAATCATCAATTTCTTCATCAAAATCGATACTGATGCTACCTGATTCTTTTGCCAGTGTTTTGGAAATGAATCCTGATTCAAGGTGGCAGGCATGAATTGCTCCACTTGGAACTATACAGGTTGGACATGTGTGTGCTTCCTGTGCCTTTTTGGTGATGTAGTTGTCCCGGATGTCAAAAATTTCCATTCTTGGTACTTCCATCTTTGACATTGCCTGTATTTTTTTGCAGTCACTGTCAATATCGACATTAATCTTTTTACCTTCTTTTTCTGCGTTAATTTTATGCTTGTAACCACAGATTCTTGAGTTTACAGTAACTTCTGTCATATTCTCACTCCTGTTAAGATTGGTGCTTTTATCTGATAATTATGTTTGGGGATATTATATAACAGTTGTGTATCTTCTTCACAAAACCACTATTATTATGTTCGTAGCTATAGATTTTATGCGTCAATAATTCGACATCCTTAAATATCCAAAAGAAAGAGATTATTAGCACTTCATTAAAATGACTTAATCATTCTTTTGTGAGGGATACAAATTGGATAAAAATAAAATAACTGAACAGGTTCTTGAAAAACTGGGTCATATAAAAGGTGTAGGGGCTACAACGCTGCTTTCTTCAGAGGACAGGGAAACCATAAGAAAAATGGAGGAAAAGGCTGACCAAATGACTTTAATGGGTCTGGGCAGAGGTGATAACCAGGGTGTGAAAAAAGTACTTGATATGGATGTACTTGTGTCTTTCCTTACGGATATGAACTATGAGTGGCCCTCTGGTCCAAATGTAATCTTAAAACATAAAGATAAAAAAGTAGGTGAAGACACTGAAGATGCAGAAAGGATTGAAGAAGTGGAAAAGTGTGCAGATTCTCTTGTAATAGGCAATATTATCATTTATGACAAGGGGGTCCTTATGGAGGCTAATAGCAGTAAAGAACCGCTTGTAGTTGTCCTTCCACCCAAAGAATGTGAACCTGTCGGCTGTGTTGAAGGGGTTAGTGATGCAATTCTGGCTTCCCCTTCCCCTCCTACTGATGAATATATTAAAGAAAGGATGTGTGAGAAGAATGAATGTGGGAGTGGTACATTCCTGCTGGGATTTGATTTTGAGAACAACGGTTAATTTACAGTCCATGTCAATTAAATTATTATGTAACAGTGTGGTTTTGTGATTACTTCACAAAACCTTATATACCTTCGAATTTTATCTTCTCTATGCATTCCTTTCTGTATTAACAGAGGTGTATAAAATGTATGGTATTGCTATAGATTTGGGAACAAGTGGCTTTCGGGCACAATTGATTGACCTTGATACGAAGGATGTTCTAAAGACTGCTATTACAATGCGCCATCCTTTGCCGGGTGGAAATGTGATGGACCATCTGGATTTTTCGATTCAGGTAGGTCCCGAGATTTCACATGAAATAATGATGGATACAGTAAAGAAAATAATCGAAAGATTTGATGTTGACCCGGCAGATATCCAACGCATTGCTATATGCGGAAACCCTATACAGCTTTCAATTTTCCAGAATATTGAACTTCGCGACCTTGCTTATGCAGGTAAAAACAAACAAAAGAAGCTTGGTGTTGAAAATGTGGTGCGTGATGCACGGGTTTTCAATGCTTCTGAGATATTTGAGGGTGTGATCTCCCTTCCAAATTGCGAAATCATAGTTCCACCTGCAATCAAACATGAGATTGGTGCGGATGCACTGGCAATGATGATTGAGACCGATTTCTATGAACAGGAAAAACCTTCTCTTGTAACGGATTATGGTACAAATGCCGAAATGGCATTGAAAATAGGGGATAAGATTATTACCGGCAGTGCAGCTGCGGGTCCTGCAATAGAGGGACAGGGAATTTCCTGTGGCATGCTTGCAAGTCCCGGTGCGATATCCGATGTAAATCCTGAGGGAGATTATTGGAGAATCACTATTCTGGACGAGGATATGTCTCCCCGCAAAGCCCATCTGATTGACCCGGCTACAGGTGATATAAAAGAAGCCAGCGACCTGATTGCAAAGGGAATTACCGGTACAGGGGTAATTGCGGCAATTTCGGTTGCTCTGGATACTGGAGTAATCACGAAGCTTCCAAATCTTCCCAACGGTAAAGTAATTCTGGCTGACGGTGTGGAAATATACGACAGGGATATCGAAGAAGCAGGCAAAGCGATTGGTGCGATACGTGCTGCACACCTGACTTTACTTGTTGAAGCAGGTCTTGCATATGATGACCTTGATTATATGTACATGGCCGGTGCAACAGGTGCATATATTGATGCGGAAAAAGCCAGAATACTGGGATCCTGTCCAAACTTCTCCAAATCAATTGTGCAATTTGGTAATACTTCGATCTCTCTTGCAAGGGAGCTTGTATTTGATGGTGGTCGTCTTGAGGAAGTTAAGGAAGTAGCCAACAGGATAAAAGCAGATCATTTGATGATGGCTGAAAGCAAAACGTTTTCGAACTTCTATGTTTGTGAACTTTCCTACTGGACACAGGGAATGCCCATTGAAACATACAATCAGATGCTTGAAATGTATGGTCTTCCAAGATTACCCGAGCCTTATAATGATCCTGTAATTGAAAAAAGGGTTATAAAAGATATTGATGAAGTAGGCAAAGAAGGTCTTGAAGTTGTGCGCAATCTGGGTATCGTAATAGAAGAGGAGGCTCCGGATTGTATTCTCTGTCGTAAGTGTGAGAAGGAATGCCCTGAAGATGCTATTATAGCGCTGGAAGAGAATGGTAAGAAATATGTGCATTATGATAGTGAAAAATGCCTTGGAACTTCCTGTCATCGCTGTATTGCAATTTGTCCGGTGGACGCAATTCATTATATAGATATAGATATTAAAACAACGTGATATCTCTTTTTTAGCATGCGCGTGTGGAGCGCGCTTTTCTTCTTATTTATAAGTTCCGTTTTTTCCATTTGTATTTCTGTATTCCGATTGTTACTCTGTACTGATATGTAGAAATAACATTGTCTGTATACTCAAAATTAATATGTCGAATGATACTTGTGTATTATTGGGAGCTTTGGAGCAAATTGCCTTGTTTTTTTAATGGAATTCAATCGTAAAATTGATTTGATATAAACGGTGTCCATTATCATTGATGATTCAATATGGATGTTGTTGGACCAATGACAAATCTAGTTGATTTTCAGTTAATTTCTATCTCATGAATCGATTACCATCTGCTATTCTTTCCCTTTTGTGATAATTAATGGTGACCCACTGGTCTGCCTTTCACCGACAAATATATATGGGCGTATTAAAAATCAGATTATGACAGCTAGTAATGGAGATGGAACTTGCAACACTACAAATTTGACGGATATTCGGCAAAGTTTGTTATGTTTAGTTATGGAGGTTGTAAGTTTGCCAATGAATAAGGGTTGGCTTACCTTCCCATAATTTGTTGGCTGAAAAGTAGCATGGGATGCGGATCCATCCATCTCCTGGTCCGATGTAAACCTGTGCTGGTGGTTTTATCCACCAAACCGCGAAATATCGAATAAATATAGGAGTGAAAGGAAAATGAAAGAACACTATTATCCAGGTGCACGCCCATTGAATGGCGTTGAACTTAACCTCTTCTCTGAAGAGGATTTAAGGATGATCCATTCCGCAACAATGGAAGTCTTCCAGAACCCTGGTGTCCAGGTTTCTGATGCTGAAGCAAGACAGATATTCAAGGAAGCCGGCTGTGACGTCGACGAAAAATCTCAGATCGTAAAGATCCCTGAATTCCTTGTAAACAGATCTCTTCGTGACTGTCCATCCAGCTTCTACCTCAATGCACGTGATAAGAAGAAAGATGTAAAGCAGTCACACAAAGGTAAGGTCAACTGGACCTGCTTTGGTACCGGTGTCAAGATGTGCAACTATGAAGCACCTGGCAAGTACAAAACGGTCGATTCCGTAGAGGAAGACGTCGCAAATACTGCCAAACTCTGTGACTGGGCTGACAACATTGACTACTACTCCCTCGCAGTATCTGCCAGAGACTGGGCAGGTAAGGGTGCACAGGATGTCCACGAAACATTCACACCAATGACCAATACCTCAAAGCACTTCCACCACATCGACCCTGTCGAAGAAAGTGTGGAATACTACAGGGACATGGTTGTTGCGTACTATGGTGGCGACGAAGAAATGGCACGTAAGAGACCTACGATGTCCATGCTTCTCTGCCCAACCAGCCCACTTGAACTCAGTGTAAATGCATGCCAGGTCATCATCAAAGGTGCACGCTTTGGCCTTCCACTGAACGTCCTGAGTATGGCAATGTCTGGAGGTTCTTCCCCTGTATTCCGTGCAGGTACCCTCGTTACACACAACGCAGAAGTTCTCGCAGGTATTGTCCTTGCACAGCTCACAGTTCCAGGTGCAAAATGTCTCTACGGTAGTTCTACCACAACCTTCGACCTGAAGAGAGGTACAGCTCCAGTAGGTGCACCAGAACTCGGTTTGATCAGTGGGGCAGTTGGTAAGCTTGCACAGTTCTATGGCCTCCCTTCCTTTGTTGCAGGTACCTAGGCTGATGCCAAGGTCCCAGATGGCCAGGCAGGTCATGAAAAGACCATGACAACCCTGCTTCCAGCGCTTTCAGGATGTAACACCCTTTATGGTGCGGGTATGCTTGAACTCGGTATGACCTTCTCCCTTGAGCAGCTCGTATTCGACAACGACATCATAGAGATGACCAAGTCTGCAATGCGTGGAATTCCGGTTGACGAACTGACCCTTGGTGTAGAATCCATCCAGAAGGTTGGAGTAGGAAAGAACTTCCTTGCACACAAGCAGACCAGGAACTACATCGACAGGGTCTCCGATCCAAAAGTCATCAATAGGGATATGTTCGGAGACTGGGAAGCAGCAGGTTCCAAGGAAATTGCAACTGTTGCTCATGAAAAGGTTGTTGACGTCATGAAGAACCATGAAGTTAAACCAATCGATGCTGACATCATGAAAGACATGAAGGCTGTCATGGACAGGGCAGACGAAGATGTCAGGAACGCAATGTAATTTAATTTCAATTTAAATTTTTAGGAGAATAAAAATGGCTACACAGGAAGAGTTACAAGAGAAAGGAAAAGCTGCAGTTATGGACTTTGATGACGAAGCAGTTGTAGAAGTTGCAGAAGAATGTATTTCTGCAGGACTTGACCCCGTTGCACTCATTCAGCAAGGTTTCACTGCCGGAATGAACGAGATTGGTGACCAGTTCGAGCAGGGTACCCTTTTCCTTCCACACGTCATTGCTGCATCCGAAGCAATGAGCGCAGGCGTTGAAGTTCTCACCCCGGAACTTGAGAAACTCAGCACAAAATCCGAAAACAAGGGTACAATCGCAATCGGTACCATCGAAGGTGACATTCACACCATCGGTAAGGACATCGTTGCAACCATGCTCAAGATCGCTGGCTTCAATGTCATCGACCTCGGAAGAGATGTACCAATCGCTGACTACGTCACCGCTGTAAAAGAACAGAAACCAGATATCCTTGGTTCCTCTGCCCTGATGACCACCACAATGGTCCTTCAGACCCAGGTAGAAGAACAGCTCAAGGAAGCTGGTGTACGTGACAGCGTCAAGACAATGGTCGGTGGAGCACCCGTTACCCAGGATTGGGCAACCAAGATCGGTGCAGACATCTACGCCGAGAACGCAACTGACGCAGTTGTAAAATGTAAAGCAGCAATGGAATAATTCCGTTGATTTGCGTGGGTGTATTGTTTAATACACCCACAAATTTATAACCTCTCTAATATCTATATATATTTGCTATAGTAACTATAAACAATTGTAAATGAACTGGAGGAATATTATTGGTAGATATACAAGCATTAAAAACAGCAGAACACGGAAGACGTATCCGCCATGGATATATGTGGGCACTTTTCTGTGCAGTTCTCTGGGGTCTCTGGTACATACCAGGTACCGTTGTATGGGTATTGAACCCATTTGATAAAATGTATGCCGATGTCGCAGCTACAAGTGGTGACTCTATGGCACTTGTAGTTACGGCTGTATTAATTACCGCGATAAATGCTGTAACTGTGGTTATTGCACTTCTTGTATGGAATGGTGTATTAGGTAATTATGGTGAGATGGTAAGAACCGCAAAGGCTTTCAAGCCATGTTCAAAATGGTTCCTGCTTGCATCCCTTTTCGGAGGTCCAATAGCAATATTGGGTTCCTATATGGCAATGGGTTTTGTAGGAGGAGCTTTCGCAGCTGTAGCTGCCTTGCTGTACCCGGTTGTTGGTGCGGCACTTGCCAATGTATGGCACGGTGAGAAGATCAGTAAAAGGGCAGCAATGGGTATCATTGTAATTATTGCTGGTGGTATCACCATTTTCGGTGGCGGTGTGATTACTGAACTCCGGGCCGGAAGTGTTGGCTGGATCGGATATCTTGGTGGATTGATGGCTGCAACAGGATGGGGTATCGAAGGTGCTGTTGCTGATAAGGGACTGGATATTTCCAGTGCCGATGTCGGTCTTCATCTGAGATTTATTGCAGAACTTTGTATCTGGCTAATTGTTGCTTTGCCACTGCTTTATCTTGCAGGCTATAATGTATTTACATATGCTGTCCAGGCATTTGAGCCACTGACAATGCTTATGTTCGCATTTGCAGGAATTACATTCGGTTTCTGTTATGTGTCCTGGTACAAGTCCTTCCCACTGATCGGTGTAGGACGTGGACAGGGTATTGCAAACCTTTACGGTATGTTTGCTGTGATTTCCACCATTTTGTTCTTTGGTGATGTACCACAGTGGACAGTTCTGGTTGGTGGTGCTCTATGTATCATAGGCAGTTTCGTAATGTTCTCTGAAGAAAGCCTTGAGCTGGAAACTTTGAGGGACTAAGGAGGTATAAGTTATGTCAGATTTACCACGAAAGGTCAGAATGCTGGAAATTATGCGGGATGGCAATGAATACTGGAACTATGAAGTGATAAAACAGCTTCAGGAGGATTATAATGCATACAGCGACTTTGCACGTGATACTTTCAATATGGATTTGATTGAACTCGCTGCAGTAGCTTTTATCAAGGAAATTGATGCTAAAGTCGATGACGAAGGTGTGCATAAGAAAGGTTTTCTGCTCCACAAGTATGTTATTACGGATGTAGGTAAAGCCAGACTTTCGGATGCATGTATGTATGCAATTTAAGGAGGTTTAATAATGGTTCAAACAGAAGCTGCAATGCAAGCTTATGATGCATATTTCGCAAGCGCCTATGTACCGGCTGCCAATTATGTATGGCCAGCTGTTGTATTAATTATTGCTTTCCTTGCAATTTGGCAGGCAAGGGTATGGGTATATAAATTCTAAACTTTAAAACGGAAAATATATATAGATATTAAGCAGTTGATGGAGTTGGCAGGTGGGTATACACATGCCAATATCCATCGCTGATTGTTTTTTTCTATAGTTTCACTATAGAACTTTTTAAGGAGGTTGTAACAACGACAAAAGAAGAATTATACAAAGAATTGTCTGACGCTATTGTAAGTTGCAAGAAAGATCAGGTTCTTGCCGCTGTCGAAAAAGCCCGTGGTGAACTCGAGGCTCCCGACATCATCGAGAATGGTCTTGCAGCAGGTATGAACGAAGTCGGTACTCTTTTTGAAAGAGGTAAACTTTTCCTTCCACATGTCATGATGGCTGCAGAAGCCATGCAGGCCGGTGTGGATGAACTCAAAGACGATATGCCTGAAGCATCTGAAAAGGCTGCCAGTGTAATCGTCAATGGTACAGTAGAGGGAGATGTCCACGACATCGGTAAGGCTATTGTATCCACCATGCTCCAGACATCAGGCTTCGAAGTTCATGACATTGGCCGTGATGCACCTGTAGCGGATTTCATTGCCAAGATCAAGGAAACAGATGCAAACATGGTCGGCATTTCCGCACTTATGACCACCACTCTCCAGGGCCAGAAGGAAGTAATCGAAGCCCTCGAAGAAGAAGGTCTCCGTGACAAGGTAAAAGTCATGGTAGGCGGCGCACCTGCAACCAGCGCATGGGCCAAAAAGATCGGTGCAGACTGCTATGCAGAAAACGCAACAGAAGCTGTCAACAAAGCAAAAGAGCTTCTCTTATAAGGTGATTATTAATGGCAAATGAATATTTTGTAAGGATGGGAGACGGCGAGCGTATCTCCATGACCAAGGAGCAGATCATTGCAGACCTACAGGAAGGTAGTGCAGATGCAGCAGACCTTGGTGACATTCCTGAACTTTCCGGGGATGAACTTGACAAGCTCGCAGATATCATTATGGATTCCAACCGCATTGTCAGTGTCGAACCAGGTATGGAAATCCCGGTAACCCATGACATTGGTACTCTCAGGATCGACGGTGATCAGGGTAACAGTGGTGTGGGCATTCCATCCAGCCGTCTTACTGGCTGTATGATGCACGAGAGAGGTTTTGGTGCAGACACAATGGAACTGGGTCACATCGACTACAGTTTCAAACCAGTCAAACCGGTCATTGCCCAGGAACAGCAGGCAATGGAAGTCTGCCAGCAGAACATGACTGTCCCCCTTCTCTACGGTGCAATGCCAAATCTCGGTCTCTATTATACACCAGATGGTCCCTTCGAAAACCCTGGTGACCTCATGAAGGCTTTCAAGATCAATGAAGCCCGTGAATCCATCGAGCATGCAGGTGACCATGCAACCCGTGACATTACCTGGATCATGCAGCACCTGCAGAAAGTAGGTTGTGACGGTGTCAACTTCGATACTATCGGTGCAGCAGGTGACGGAGACGTATATGCATCCCTGTACGCAATGAAAGCACTCAGGGAAGAATTCCCCAACATCTACATCGAAGCAGGTATGGCCGGAGAATGTACCCTGGGTATGCACGGTGAACTTGAGTTCGAAGGTAAGGCTCTTGCAGGGCTGTGGCCACATGAACAGGTGCCACTTGCTGAGGAAGCCGGTGCAAATGTGTTCGGTCCGGTCTGTAACACCAACACCAGCAAGTCCTCCGCATGGAACCTTGCTCGTGCAGTAACCTTCACCAAGGCAGCCGTTTCAGCTGCAAACATCCCCTGTCATGTTGACATGGGTATGGGTGTCGGCGGTATCCCAATGTTCGAGACTCCACCAATCGATGCAGTAACCCGTGCCAGCAAGGCGATGGTCGAGATTGCAGGTGTCGATGGTATATAGATAGGAGTTGGCGACCCAATCGGTATGCCAATCTCACATATCATGGCATCCGGTCTTACAGGAATGCGTGCAGCCGGTGACCTTGTTGCCAGGATGCAGTTCTCCGAGAACATGCGCATAAATGAAGCCAAGGACTATGTCGCCAAGAAACTCGGTGTTGAATCACTTGACCTGGGAGACGAATATGTCATGAGGGAAATCCGTGAAGACCTTGACATTGGTGTACTTACATCCGTACCAGGATGTGCCAAGGGTATCGCATCCAAGATGAATATTGAGAAACTTCTCGATATTGAAATCAACTGCTGCGATAAATTCAGGCAAATCACAGGCTAAAATTAATTATTTCCTGTCTGCTTTTGCAGATAGGATTTTTCTTCTTTTTTAAACTAAATATCAACGATTCTTTTTATGGATTCAATATCTTCATAAAAGATTTATATATGGAAACCTTTTTTCTGGTTATCCTATTAACCTCAGTGGAGATGACAAGGTGGATTCAATATATTTTTTACAGGTCGCACTTGCTGTGCTTCTTCTGACGATTATAGCTCATCTTTTGAGTATACGCTTTCGTATGCCTATTTTGATCTTCCTTCTGATTGAGGGAATAATTGCAGGCCCGGAGGTTCTCAATATATTGGATCCCTCGATTTTGGGTGAAGGACTCACAGCAATTGTTGCTCTCTGTGTGTCTGTCATTGTTTTTGATGGTGGCCTCCACATTGACCTTCGTTCTATACGTAGTATTCAAAAGAGTGTATTAAGGCTTGTTATATTTGGGGTTATTGTAACATTTATACTAGCCACGACAGCCAGTTATTATATTGCAGGACTACCTCTGAGTATTGCTGCTCTTTTTGGTGCACTTGTAACAGCTACCGGTCCAACAGTGATAACTCCGCTTGTAAGGAATGTCAATGTGCCCCATAAAGTCAGCAAGATACTTGAACTTGAAGGTGTTCTCAATGATGCTGCAAGTGTTATATTAGCAGCACTTATTTTTGAATTGATTGTTTCACCTCTTTCAGGCTTGGAACTTGTCGGTTTTTTTATACAACGAGTAGGAATGGGACTGATTTTTGGTATGGCCAGTGGTTTTTTGTTGCGAAATATCCTTGGCAAAATGCTTCTTACTGAACAAACAGTACGATTCATTACCTTTACAATGGTGATTGCCACCTTTGTGATTGCTGAATCTCTTGCCAATGAATCGGGAATTCTTGCTGTTGCAATATTTGGTATTATGGTGGGTTCATCCAATGTTCCCTATAAATCTGCATTAAAAGAGTTCAAGGCTGATCTTGTATTGATGATGTTGTCTTTGATCTTCCTGTTACTTGCAGCATTACTGCAGTTTGATTACATTATACAGATAGGACTTGTGGGTGTAGCGGTTGTAATGGTCCTGATTTTCGTGGCCAGGCCAATTTCTGTATTTCTTTCTACACATGACACGTCTTTTAATCGGAATGAAAAATTATTTATTTCGTTTGTAGGTCCACGGGGAGTGGTTCCTGCTTCGATTGCAACCTATTTTGCAGTAAAGTTAAATTCAATGGGGATGGTAGGCGGTGATGCCCTTGTAGGACTTATATTTATTACCATCATTATTACGGTTTTAATGACTGGTTCTCTTGCCAATCGTATTGCTAAATTCTTAGGAGTGATTCCAATGGAGATACTTTTATTAGGTGGCGGTGAGGTTGGAAAGATTCTCGCCGAGCGTTTTGAAAAGAGAGGAGAAAATGTAGTAGTTGTAGACCCTTCAGAAGAAAATTGCCAGAAACTTATGAAATCTAATATAAGGGTTGTGCATGGTGATGCGGAAGATATTAATGTTCTTAAGGAAGCAGGAATCGATCATGCTAAATATGTAGTTGCAACTACTGACAAGGACAATACTAATCTTCTAATTTGCCAGATTGCCAAGACCAAGTTTAACTTTGATAAGGATCAGATCGTTGCACGTGTTAATAATATTGAAAACCTGCATGCTTTCTGGGACCTCGAAATAAGAGCAATGAGTCCTGCAATGACAACTGCTCTTGTGCTGGACAACATGGTTGGCCGTCCTCATATGTTCTCTATGTGTGAAGTGGGGGAAGGAGCTGATATCATAGAAGCACATGTAAGTAATCCCAAAGTTGTGGGCAAAGCTATAAGTGAACTTAAATTGCCTGAAAACAGCCTTTTGTTAATGGTCCGCAGAGGTAACGAATCATTTATCGCTAATGGGAGTGTTGTACTTGAATATGATGATATCATAACTGTAATTGGTGAAGATGATTCAGCACAGAAGGTTGCAGACCTTTTTGAGCGTTGATTACTTTCACTCCACTTCAAACATCTATATATACCCTAACGGCATATTCACCTTTGCCTCTCTAGAAGGAAAAACAAGAGGTCAAGGTGATTTTATGGAAGACATTGCAAAGGGTATACAGACCCAATTTAAGGATATGGGAATAGAAGTTCCTCTGGAAGAAATTGAAGAACGGCTTGATAAACTGATTAACAAGTTCAAAGTTCCCGCAAATGAGGCACGAAAAAATACTGTAAATGTTTTGCTTAAGCAGTATGATGTCGACAAAAATGAATTTTTCAACCAATCAAAACCCGCAACCATGTCTAATATTGCGGATTTGAAACAGGATCAATGGGTTAATGTCGACATTAAAGTATTACAATTATGGGACAATTCAAACAGTTCAATTTCCCAGGTAGGTCTTGTTGGTGATTCTACCGGTCGAATAAAATTTATCAAATGGGCCAGGGACAATCTTCCTGATGTTGAAGAAGGTAAATCATACCGTTTTAGTAATGTAGTTGTCAACGAATGGAATGGTAAACTGGAATTAACCCTGAATCGTACCAGTTCCATAGAACCTCTTGCAACAGATATTGATGCAGGTTCAACTTCCGCCGGTTCTCCTGAAGAATGTCAGGTTTCAGATCTGAATCAGGAAAATATGTGGGCCAATCTCAAAGCCAAAGTTGTCCAGTTATGGGATAATTCCAATGAAACAATTTCCCAGGTTGGAATTCTTGGGGATGAATCCGGTACGATCAAATTCATCAAATGGACTCGTGATGATCTGCCTGATGTAGAAGAAGGTAAATCTTATCTTTTCAGTAATGTGGTTGTCAACGAATGGAACGGTAAGTATGAAGTAACCCTGAACCGCACCAGCAGCATTGAACCTCTGGAAGAGGATATTGATACTTCATTCCAGCCACAGGGGTCGGCTGAAGATCGTTTACTTTCAGAATTGCGGCAGGAAAACATGTGGGCCAACATTGAAGCCAAGGTTGTCCAATTATGGGACAATTCCAATGATGCGATATCCCAGGTCGGGATTCTTGGTGACAAAACTGGCACTATCAAATTTATCAAGTGGTCTCGTGATGATCTGCCAGATGTAGAAGAAGGACATGTTTATCGTTTCAATAATATTGTTGTCAATGAGTGGAATGGAAATTATGAAGTAATTCTCAATCGTACTACTACAGTTGAACCTCTTTTTGAAGAAATAGAAGTTGGAGCTAATAGTTTCCAGGGTGCAATGATTGATATTCAGGATGGTTCCGGTCTTATAAAACGCTGTCCTGAATGTAACCGGGCACTTACAAAAGGAGCCTGTATGGAGCACGGCAAGGTTGATGGGACTTATGATCTGCGTATCAAAGCTGTGCTTGATAACGGGGAAATTGTGCAGGATGTTCTTTTGAACAGGGAAATTACCGAAGAATTGACCGGTATCACGCTTGAGGAAGCAATTAATCTTGCAGCGGATGCTCTTGATCAAACAGTTGTGATAAGTAAAATGCGTGAGGACCTTGTGGGGAAATATTATTATGTGGAAGGATCGCTTGCTGATCGTTACTTAATAGCAAAATCCATTGAACCATTATCCAATGTTGATATGGAAAAGGTTGACGAGCTTATTGCAGATCTGGAGGTGGCCTGAATGTCTACCTATGTACGTGAAGTAGCAAAACGAATGTTTGCAAAAGAGTTCAGGAATTCGGATCTCTCATTCAGGGAAGGTGACGATGTTTATTCTCCCCAGTATCTGTTAACACCAACCGGGGCCAGGGTAAATCGCCTTTTTATCGTAGGGACTCTTATCGAAAAGGAAAATATAGGCAATGAAGCAGAATACTGGAGAGGTCGGGTTACTGATCCTACAGGTACTTTCACAATATACGCAGGTCAGTACCAGCCGGAAGCAGCACAACTGTTGTCAGAATGTGAAACGCCCGCATTTGTAGCTGTTGCAGGCAAACCCAGTGTTTATGAGACTCCTGATGGGGATACTATTACTTCCATAAGATCTGAATCCATAAGCATAGTTGATGGTAACACACGAGACATGTGGGTTGTTGATGCTGCTATTCAGACAATTAACAGATTAAATAATCTGGATGGTTCAGATACATATGTGGTTCGTGCCAGAGAGCACTACAATACCGATAAGGGAAGTTATTCATCCATGGTATTGGATGCTTTGAAATCCCTGAAAGAACAGATTTGATGTGTGCATTTTGCACACATTTTTTTGCATAAGTATAATAAATAATTAAATCTATTTTTAGTTAGGTGATATTTGTGAAAACTTACCTGTTGGTATGGTTTAACAGTGAAGGTGCAAGTCCCTCTGAAGTTAACCGCCGCCTTCTGTCTCTGGGGTTTAAACCAATTCAGGGATATTATGACTATGTCTATGAATGGGGCAATAATGTTCATGTTGAGGAAATCCTCCAGTTCGGAGATAAAGTACACCTGAGCCTTAATGGGCTTGGAGTTATCTTTAAAATAGAAACTATTGATGGGAAAAAGTAAAAAGATTAATTGTCTGCGTTTTCAAGTTCTCTTGTAAATCCGACAAAACCACAAGATTTTCCTTTTATTTCTATAAATCTTGCTTTTACTTCACCTTTTTCGATATTTAGTTCAGCGGCCATAGGGTCTGACATACGTGGGGATGTAGGAGAGCCGGGACACAATACCATTACATCTGTTTTTTCTATCAGTGGCCTGTGAATATGGCCGAATATCAGTACATTAACACCCATTTCAAGGGCTTTGTAGCGCAGGGCTGTTGTATCGTTTATTGAAAGGGCGGCTTCGTGGACCACGCCGACACTTATACCGTCCAGGTCTAGATGCAGGGTTTCAGGCAGAAGATCTTTTAATTCGTCTGTATCGGAGTTTCCATGTACTGATTTGAGTTTCCCTGTATCATTGAAAGCCCTATAACATTCTGGTGTAGTAAAATCTCCGGCATGTATTACCATGTCATATTTGTCAATCAGGTCTTTCAAGCCGGGAGGAATTTCTCCACCTTTGAGATGTGTATCTGAAATAACAAGTACCTTCATGTTTTTACCTTAATGAAGACTCAGGTCTACAAGTTCGTATTCCAGGTTTTCCATCTCAAGTTTGCTCATTATAGTGGGGACCTGCTCATCGATTGCAAGCACAAGGGAGGAAAGCCCATGGAATGCAGCTTCTACGACTGATTCCTTGGCACCATACATAACATCGGGTTGACTTCCAATTTTTTTGAGTGCCACTAGGGATTCAACTCCAATCACTGCTATATAGTCCTTTGACTCGGTGAGTTTTTTCAATCGTTCCAAATCTACATTTCTGGAGCCCTGCCTTTCGCTGCGGGGAATCTTGCAGACCGTAATACTTGCTGTTTCCAGGTCAATCATCCCGGTCAGGTTTGTGACACCTACATCTTCTCCTTCTTCTGCATCAGATATGGTGACACCCCGGGCATCTGCTTCTACCTTAGTATCAACATATAGCAAACCGTCTCTCATATGAAGATAGACATCTTCACCCTTTTCCAGATTTTCATCGGCAATAGCAGTCCAGGTAGATACATGGCTTATAATGTCACTCATTACGAATTTGGCATACCTTTTCATGTCGGCAGCATTTTCCAGAACCCATTCTACTCCATTTTTTGTAATTCTGTAGCGTACCCTTCCATCAGAATAAATATATCCTTCAGATGTAAGTTCCTTGATATATTCTGAAACTGCCTGAGGAGTCACACCGACTTTTTCTGCTATTTCTTTCTGTCTGACATTGGGCTGATGGGCGGCAACTTCGATAAGTATCTGGAACTTGGTAATACCGCTTTTACTCTGGAGAATGTCAATCATTTCTTTTCCTCATTCATTTTCAGCCTCTGGCCCATAACAGTTAACCTGTTGGCTCTTCTGGCAAGAGATCTTATGTACAATGCACTTCTGTTGAGCTTACGCGTAAGAGCACTCATGGAATGGTTACCACTTTCTACTTCCTTTTCCAGTTCTCCTATCAGGTCTTTTATTTCTTCGTAAGGAGTGAACGTTAAAGTAATTATTTCACTAAGGTCATCAAAAGAACACTGGAAATTAGCCTGTACTTTTGAATACGATGAGTGATATTCCTTATCCGGTTTATCTCCAGGTTTGGGCATGCGCCACTGGCTTTCCAGTAACCCGCATTTCTGGAGTATATCGATACTTTCCTCTGTGTCAATTCCCATTTTTTCGTCAAGCTGGCTTTTTGTCATCCACTCTGTACTGAGTGCGTTGAAGACATGTTTATGCTCCTTTGACCTGAATGTTTGTAGGAGGGGTACCATTTCAGATGGGTCGTTTATTATTCGGGTTCTCCTGGGCATCACAAAACCTCATATGTAGGTTATTGATTTGATTTAGAAAAGGCTAATACAGCTATACTAATATGGTCTTAAGATTAATAAATGTGTTGTAGTATTGATATTGATAATTATCGAAGTTTTTCGTCATACATTTTATACCGTTACATTTATTCAATCCTGTTAACAATACTGTTCAGTTATTATGACAGAGGCGTTGTATTCTAAAATTTTCAAGTTGCTTGATAATCGACAACTTTCGATTAGTGGCATCACCAGAGACCTCAAATCGGAAGGTATCGATGAGCATCGTTTAATCATGACCGGCTATTTGAGGGCATTAAGAGATCTGAAAAAACTTGATGAAATAGAGGTACCTCCGTCAAAGACCTATAAACTTTCAGAGAATGCCGGGAAAGAAGAAGAGAACATTTATTCTCTTATAGGCCATCATCTGAAAGATGTCCCTGCATCCAAACGCATCTACGTAGCGATCTATATATTTTCTTATCTGCTGGAAAGACCGGTTTTCAGAGCTGAGCTAAAATCAATGGGTTTTCATGAAAATACGATCATGGATGCGGTGCAACATGGCAATCATATAAAAGAAGTACCTGAAAAAGATATTAAATCCTTTCGCAATTCCATAACGCGGATTACAATACCTTCACCGGACCCTGCTTATGAGTTAACGGATGAAGACGATAGTTATCTTCAATATACTGGAATAGTTCTTTTACCAATACTCAAGGTTTTTGTAAATCTGGATGGGCTGGTTCCCAAGACAAAACAACTGAAATTGACTATGTAATTCTTCATTAAATTTTGCTTGATGTCGATTATTGTTCATTCTTTATTTCTTAATTCTTAGTATATCTGTTGCATTGACTTTTCAAAAATTCTATGTTACCCATTTGGATAACATGTATTACCCAAATCCTCGTTTTTTTATTATAACACTTTGTATCACCAACATCTGTAGAACAAGTTTGGTTAATATAACTCTAAAAACTCTAAAGGTGATTGTATGAGATTTTTAAATAGAAAATATGGAATCCTTTTTGTATCCTTTTTGCTTGTCTTTTCGACATGCTTGACCGCAACGGCCCATGAATCACACTCCGATGCTCCTCATGCCCTTGCTGAGATTGAAGAACATGCCAGTGAACTTGTTGAACTTTCCGATACTCTGCATGTTGACTCAGCCCAGATTGCAGATGATGAATCCCTAGATGAGGACCTGCGTGCTACTGCGGAATCTTTCCACCTTAAAACCCATGATATGAAGCATATCGGTGAACATATTCTATCTCATGTGGAAACCTTGGAAGGCCTGTACTCTGATCCGGAAAACAATGCAGATGAAATAAATTCTGAGATTGCAGCCATTGAATCTGAACTTGATGAACTCGAGGAAATAGCCAATTCCAATGCTGATGCTGTACACACTATTGAATCCGATACTCCTGATTCCCATCAGGAATACGCTGAATCCCTTCACGAAAATTTCCATGAGATTCAACACATCGGCAGCCATCTTGTAAAATACACAGATGAACTTGGCGGTGAAGAGTCCCAAGCTGACCATGACAGCTCCAATGCATTGATGGAAATCGAAGAACATGCCGACGAACTTGTTGATCTTTCCGATACTCTGCATGTTGACTCAGCCCAGATTGCAGATGATGAATCCCTGGATGAGGACCTGCGTGCCACTGCGGAATCTTTCCACCTTAAAACCCATGATATGAAGCATATCGGTGAACATATTCTATCTCATGTGGAAACCTTGGAAGGCCTGTACTCCGACCCTGAAACAAATGCCGATGAAATAAATTCCGAAATTGCAGCCATCGAATCTGAAATAGATGAACTCAAGGAAATCGTCAATTCCAATGCTGATGCTGTTCACTCTATTGAATCCAATACTCCTGCATCCCATCAGGAATATGCTGAAGCCCTTCACGAAAATTTCCATGAGGTTGGGCACATCGGCAGCCATCTTGTAAAATACACGGATGAACTCGAGGAAAGTATGGCAACAGAAGATACTACAATATCTGGTGATGCAGCGAATGAAGAACAAAGCGAACAGGAATCTTCCGCCACAGCCAATCAGACACCAGGTTTTGGAATTTTGATGGCAGCATGTGGACTGCTTGCTGTAGGGTACCTAAAGAGACAGTAAACTTTCAGGAGAGGTTATAGGTATCTTTAACCTATCCTCTCTCCTTTCAAATATATGTTAATTCAGGAGTGAACTAAATAATGCATATATCAGATGGTATTCTATCCACCACTGCCATTACAGGTGGTTGGGTTATAACTATAGTCATAGCCATACTGTCTTTCTGGTGGAGATACAGGGAAGTTGACGTGGTCGAGGAAATTCCTAAGTTTTCAGTAATGACAGCAGCATTTTTTGTCGCTTCCCTTATTCATATACCCCTGGGACCTACCAGCGTACATCTGATTTTTAATGGTCTTGTAGGTGTGATTTTGGGTCCTCTTGCGTATGTTGCAATGTTGGTTGGTTTGACTTTACAGGCTTTCCTCTTCCAGCACGGTGGAGTAACAACCATTGGTGTCAATACTATGAATGTCGGAATCCCTGCTCTGTTGTGCTTTTACATTTTCAAGAAAGGGGTAGATTACGGCTTATCTGAAAAAATAATTGGGGGCATAAGTGGAGGTCTCGCAGTTTTCTTTACTACAATCCTTCTCTCCATAAGTTTGTTGACCACCGGCGAGGAATTTTTAGGCGTAGCGGGAGTAGCAGCAGCAGCCCATGTCCCGGTAATGATAATTGAAGGAATCGTAACTGCTTCAGCGGTAACTTATCTGGCAAAAGTAAAACCAGAATTATTACCTGTTAAATTAAATAAATGAAAAGTGTGATAAAAATGAATTCCAGATTACATCAGATTATACTTTTTGTACTGGTTCTATCATTAGTATTAATGCCAGTTGCTTCGGCACATAGCGTCTTTATGGATGTAGTAGAAAAGTCGGATAGTAATATAAAGGTGAAGGCATATTATGGAGGCGACGATCCGATGAAGAATGCCGAGGTCACAGTGTACATCATTGATGAAAGCGGAGAAACCCTTTATATCGAAGATGCATCGACTGACACGGATGGCTTCTATTCCTTCAGTCCTGAAGAAGATCAGGATCAATACAGGGTAGTTGCTTCTGATTTTGGTCATAAGGCAGAAAAAGAGATAGATCTAAGTAGTACATCATCTATTCAATCATCTTCCGGTACATCTTCCAACCTGCCACTACCTGTCAGTATAGTTGCTGGTTTTGGCTACCTTGCAGGTATTGCCGGGGTAGCAATGATGATAAGTGCCAGAAGAATGAAAAAGAAGTATGAAGAAAAATAATTGAAATTTGAGAGAAACGATAATGAATTATCCAAGGGTTGATGAGTATTCAGGGCTAGATTCAATAATACACAATTTTGATCCACGGGCCAAGATAATTACTTTTACAGCCCTTATTTTTTCCTTTGCATTTATTGAAAATATCCCTCTGGCAATATTAGCTATATTGTTTTCCATTGTTCTGGTTTCAATATCAAAGTTGCCAACAGAATTCGTATATCAACACTTGAAATATCCCGTTTTATTTCTGTTTTCGATTTTTATTGTAATGGCTTTTACAATAAAAGGAAATGATATCCTCAATTTGCCTTTCTTAGATTTAACCCTAGAAGGGATGTATCTGGGATTTTTGATATTTCTCAGGGGTGTTGCAGCTTTGTTACTTGCATTTTTGATATTTTCTACAAGCAGGTTCGATGCAATAATCAAAGCTATTTATATGCTGAAAATCCCCAATATTTTTGTCCAGATGATTGCTTTTTCTTATCGTTATATTTTTGTAATTATTGATGAATTTCATAATATGAAAAAAGCCCTGTCTTCGAGAGGGTTTGTCTTTGGGCTCAATCAACATAGTTTAGCTTTAATAGGAAATATGATGGGAGGGTTACTTATAAGGAGCTATGAACGCGGGGACCGTGTTCACAAATCTATGATTTCCAAAGGGTATGGTGGTGCTCCGCAAATGTTTTTCAAATATAATATGAAGGCAAAGGATTATTTTATGGGTAGTTCATTTATTTTGATAGCTCTTTTATTCCATATTCATTCGGTGATTCCATGAAAAAAGAAGCCATACAAATATCAAGTCTTGAATATTCATATCCGGATGGGAAAAAAGCATTGAATAATGTTAATATGAAGATATTTGAAGGCGAGAAAGTTACCATAATGGGGCCAAATGGAGCCGGAAAAACCACGCTTTTGTTAAATATCAATGGAACAGTGAAAAATCCTTCCCCATCTGTATCGATATTCGGTAAATCTATTTCTTCAATGGATATTGTAGAAAAGATCCAAAATGTTGGTGTGGTATTCGAGGATCCCGATGACCAGCTCTTTATGCCAACTGTCTATGATGATGTAGCATTTGGGCCCGCAAATATGGGACTTTATAAGGATGAAGTGGATGAAAGGGTAAGGGATGCCCTTTTAAGAGTGGGTATGGAAGGATATGGAGCACATGTCCCTCATCATCTGAGTAGTGGACAAAAGAAAAAAGTTGCAATAGCTGCAGTTATATCGATGCACCCTCGCATAATAGTGCTTGATGAACCTACAGCAAACCTTGATCCCAAAAGCAAATCAGAATTAATCAATTTACTTGAAAAACTTAATAAAGATAAAAACACAACGATTATTACTGTAACCCATGATGTGAATACAATATCCCGGCTTGCTGACAGGATATATGTATTGAATCAAACAGTGGTTGCTGAAGGCACTCCTTATGAAATATTCTCCAACAAGGAATTGTTAGCCGGACACAATCTAGAGTCGCCTGATACCCTGCAGTTATTCCACATGTTGGCACATCTTGGTTATAGGTGCAACCAGCATCCATTGTCTGTGAATGAAGCAGCAGAAAATCTCATTTACACAATGGAAAAAAATAATAATCTTATCCAATTGAATATGAACAGTTCTGCTTACGAAAACATAAAACAGCTGACAAAATTACAGACGGATAATGACTAAAATATAATCAGTATCCGCCCGATTCCTTATTTCATTCAATATAAATAGCTGGCCTCATTGGTGCTGCAAAGCGGGCTTTCTTTTCGGGGTCATATGCTTCTTCCCCTTCCCTGCCGATCAGCACTTCACAACCAATTTCCTTTTCAAAGAAACTTATTGCTTCTTGAAGTGTTTCTTTTTCGTCCAGGTTGAAACCGCATACCATCTCGAATTTCTCTTCTTTCATGGCCTTTATATCGTCAACAACTTTCTTTGCAAACTTTGGTACTTCTTTACCATAAGGTCTCATTTCGGGGTTCTGCATGAGATTCTTTATCAGAATTCCCGGGTTGAGATTTCCTTGTTGCTGTAGTTCAAGAGCCTGCTTAAAAGCTTCTGATTTCCATTGGGAAGCTGTATAGAGGACAAGTTTTTGCGGTTTTATACCGGTGACTTTTATTATTTCCTCTACATCTGAAAGAGTGTTGCTGATCAGCTCTTCGCCAGCTTCTGCATCCCTGTCGATAAGTTGCGGTTCATACTCAGGATATTTTTCCAGGGACACATAACCCTGGGTTCCTTCCATTTCACTCCAGATCTCTTCACATATATGTGGGGTGAAAGGTGCCATCAGGCGTACCCATGTATCGAGTATATCATACTGGAGAGTCTTTCCACCTCTTCTCTGGTACCATTTTACATCATTAAGAAGCAGGAAGAAAGAATTCTGTAGGGCCTGCCGGGTACGTATACTTTTAAGTGCCTCGTTTGTCTCACTGATACGTTGCTGCAGGCGGCTCTGTATCCACCTATCTATCAATTGTTTTTCCCTGCAGGCCCCAGAGGTACATTTGGTATCGATAGTATCCTTTGCAAAATGGTAGAACCTGTCTACCTGTCTCCTGGCGGACTCGATTCCACTATTCTTCCAGTCAGCATCCTGTGTCTGTTCGGCACTGGACAGGATATACATTCTTGAAATATCCGCACCATAATCTTTCACTGCTTCACTGAGTGTCAGCAGTGGTCCCCTGGACTTACTCATTTTCTGTCCTTCAAGGGATACGAAACCATTGATGGCTATGGCACGAGGCCAGTTCTCTTCTCCGAATATTGCAACATGATGGAACAGGAAGAACAGGAGGTGGTTTGGTATGAGATCTTTTCCTGAGGACCTGAGATTGACGGGATACCAGTAATTGAAATCCTCTCGCATGTTTTCAATTACAGAGGCCTCAATTCCACTTTTTTCTGCTGCATCCTGCACACTTCCCTTTCCAAGAAGCACATAATCAAAGAGTTCAGGAATTAGTTGCTCGGTCTTAATATCTTCACTGAGAAACTTTGCAACTATGTAGTAGGACATGTATACCGTGGAATCTCCCAGGGATTCGATCAACCAGTCCTTATCAAAAGGCAGGCGTGTTCCGAGTCCTTTTTTACGGGCACAGGCCTTGTCTTTTAGCCAGTCCACTTTATTATTGAACTCCACCCTCAGTTCTTCGGGGATGATGTCCATATTCTCTATGCAACGGTATACTTTATCCTTCCATTCAGGATTGGAATAATTGAGGAACCACTGACCCTTAACCATGTTAACCACACATGGGGTTCCACACCTGCAGACCACAGGTTCACTGAATTCATAGAATATTTCGCCGATGTTCTCATCGATCAAATCCTGTGTAAGAAGGTCTTTTATCTTTGAGACCTTCGTACCTGCATATTTTCCAGTATTTTCTTTCAGGACTCCCCCGTGGAATTCCCGACGATAGACCATTTTTGTTGCAGTTTCGGCCTTTGGATCATTCTGGTCCTGGACTCCAAATTCCTCTATCACTTCAACTGCCGGATACTCTCCGTATTCCGGAACATCGATAAGGGATATGAGCTTGATGTCCTGCAGATTTTCTGTAATACCATATTCTGAAAGGTCTTTATCATAAAGGTCCTTCAGGGCCAGATAATCATAAGGTGCATGTGCTGGTACACTCATTACAACTCCGCTTCCGTTACCTCCCTTGACAAAAGATGCCGGAAGGGTGATTACTTCCGAACCTGTCAACGGGTTCTTGACCTTTATTCCGATGATGTCCAGACCACTGATTTTTCCCAGGAATTCGACTTTGCGGTCGGTGTAGGTAAGTTTGTTGTATGCTTGTTCACTTACAATCCAGGTCTCTTCATTCTCGTCGGTTTTCACCTTAACCTTGACATATTCCACATCGGGGTTTATCCAGAGATTGGTGACACCGAAAGTGGTTTCCGGACGCAGGGTCGCACAGGGTAATACCATACCATCGTAGGTGAACTTGATCAGGGTATAATCCACGATCGTGGCTTCTTCTCCCCTGAGGATGTCATGGTCTTCCACAGGATTGTCATCATTGGGGCACCATTTGACAGGGTGTGAGCCTTTTACAATCAGTCCCTTTTCGTAAAGTAGGTTGTATTGCCATTCGATGAATTTTTTATATGTTTCATCTGTGGTGGTGAATTTTCTTCTCCAATCAATGGAATATCCAATGGATCGCATGGCTTTTTCTGCTTCCACGCTGAAATATTCCACGATTTTTTCCGGCGTGTTAAGTCCTTCGAGGATATTCTTGGGGATTCCGTGGTAATTGGAGTAGACATCCATCGTCTGGGGTTCCCTGTTGGCTATTAGCTCTGCAAGTCCCACAATGGGTGTACCGGTTACGTGGAATCCCATTGGGTAGAGCACATTGTACCCCTGCATCCTCTTGTGCCTTGCAATAACGTCCCCGATGGTGAATGTCCGTGTATGGCCTGCATGTAAATTCCCATTGAGATATGGGTAGGGAATTGTTATGAAATATTTATCCCGGCTGTCAGGTTCGGCCTCGAAGACTTTGTCCTGAGACCAGATATTTTGCCATCTATTTTCAATGCTTGCAGGGTTGTAGTTCTGTTCCATTATCATTTCCTCTCAGTACAGGACTTTTCTGATAGCCTCCATTGTGGCATCAATCACAATGGGTTTTGGTGCAACAGATATTACTTCTTCCGGGTCCTTGAGAAGGTGTCCTGTAGTCACGCAGACCACGGATTCATTTGCACCTATTACTCCGGTCTCTACAAGTTTTTTCAAGCCGGCAACTGAGGTGGCACTTGCAGGTTCAACGCCTATTCCTTCAAGTTGTGCCAGGTCTATCTGGGCTTCCACCAATTCATCGTCAGTAACACTTTCCGCACCACCGTTTGATTCGGAAATGGCTATAAGGGCCTTTCTGGCATTAACCGGATTCCCTATCCGGATTGCTGTTGCGATTGTGTCGGGGTTCTTTTCGGGGGTGATGTCAGTTTTTCCTTCCCTTACGGCTTTTACTATTGGACAGGAGCCTTCGGTCTGTATTCCCATCATCTTTGGGACTTTATCAGTAAGTCCCAGGTGATTGAATTCTTTGAAACCTTTATGGATGGCAGTAATGTTGCCTGCATTGCCTACCGGAAGTACCAGCCGGTCAGGCATTTGGAAATTCAGCTGGTCTGCGATCTCAAAACCTATTGTTTTCTGTCCTTCCAGCCTGTAAGGATTAATGGAGTTTAAGAGGTAGATCTTTTCCTCATCGCAGAGCTCCCTTACAAGTTCCAGAGCATCATCGAAATTGCCGCGTATGCTAAGCACCTTTGCACCGTGCATCAGGGCCTGTGCAACCTTGCCCAGTGCAACTTTCCCTTCCGGTAACAGGACCACGGCAGGAACTGCCGCTTTTGCACCGTAGATGGAAAGGGCTGCGGAAGTATTACCTGTAGATGCACAGGCAATTGTTTTCATCCCTAGTTCCAGGGCTTTGCTTACACCTACGGTCATACCCCTGTCCTTGAAGGAACCGGTAGGATTCATGCCTTCATGTTTGACATAAAGTTCCCTGACACCTACCTTTTCGGCCAATCTGTCACATTTATAGAGAGGTGTGCCACCTTCCTGTATCGTTATAGGTTTTCTGTCAACAGGAAGAAGTTTTGCATATTTCCATACAGAAAGTGCAATTCCCTCGAAATCTTCCTTCTTGATATCAATCTGAGAATAATCATAAATTACATCAAGCAAACCGCCGCATTCACAGGTATACAGGACCTCTGTTTTAGGATATTCCTTACCGCATTCGATGCATTTTAAATAGTACATTGGAGTTCTCCTGATAGTTTTAAAGCTTTAATAGGGTGAATCTTATAACCTAATCAATTCCAATATAAATAAAGTACTCGGAAATGGCGCCTGACCCGTTCTATTATGTAATTGTTATTAAATCTGTTGAAAGACCACCGTTATCTTTATTGTAGGGAAACCCCTTTCAATCCCACATGTACTGGAAAACATCTCAGGGTACCCTATTTATCGATGATCTGAATGCTTTTTTGCAGAAACTGAATGCCCTTGCAGATGAGTATGATGTTACCATACAGGCAATGAATGCAGGTAAAATAGCAGGTACACCCCATATCGAACTTGCAATAAAAAAAGCTGAAAGAGCATTTAAAGCCGGCAGCAATGTTGCCAGGGACCTGGGTGTTGAAATTCTCAGGTATGTTTCCGGAAAACGGCAGATTGTTGAAGCATTTTCCATGGGTATGAAGGAAGGGGATATTTCTGTTGTTTTTCTTGTCCTTGGTGAAAAAGATAAAGTAAATGCTGTTTTACCTGAGCTTGATTCAATGGTCTGCAGGAGTGAAGTGACCGATTATTCAAGTGAAAAGGAAGAGGATATAAGGACTCATTTCGGAATCGGTTTTGCAGAGACAGATGCCATCGGAGTATCGCGGATACCTGACATCGTGCTGGAGCGAGTGTCACTGGTGGACATCCTGAAATAAGTCCATTGGTAAACTTATTAATAAGTACATACAGATTATTCGTCTATATATCTATCAAATGAGAGGATTATTAATGCCACACCCACAGACTGCAGAGAATATTATGAAAAATGCCGGTCCGATAGAAAGTGCCTTACTCCCCAAACTGATCCATGTCACAGAAGCGGCTGCTATTGCTGCTGCTCATCAGATAGGTAAGGGTGACAAGAATTATGCCGATCAGGTATCTGTGGAAGCAATGCGCAGAATGCTCAATTGCCTGGACATCAGGGGTGTCATCAAGATCGGTGAAGGAGAAAGGGATGAGGCACCAATGCTCTATATTGGTGAAGAAGTCGGTACTGGTAATGGTGACCTTGAGGTAGATATCGCCGTTGATCCGCTGGAAGGTACCAACCTCTGTGCAGATGGTGTACCGGGTTCCATTTCAGTAATGGCTATGTCCGAACCCAATGGTTTGTTCCACGGTCCCGATGTCTATATGGATAAAATCGTGGTAGGTCCGGAAGTCGTAAAGTATGAACGTGAGCACCCGGGAGAGGAAATTGATCTGGACGCCCCGGCAATTGACAATCTTGAGATAGTGGCCCGTGCTTTAAACCGTAGTGTAGAGGAACTTGTGGTTGTGATTCTGGACCGTGAGCGTCATAAGGATAAAATCGAAGAAATCCGGAAAACCGGTGCCAGAGTAAATCTGGTCTCAGACGGTGACCTCATGCCCGGCGTATCAACGGCTATACGTGGCTCAGGTATCCATGTGGTAATGGGTTCGGGTGGTTCGGGTGAAGCTGTACTAACAGCCTCTGCAATGAAGATCCTGGGTGGTAAGGTACTTGCACGCCTGATTTTGCCTTCAGTTGCCAATCGCAAACCCGATGATGTAATTGCGCGGGAGGTAGAGGAAAAGATGCCCCGCCTTAAAAAGATGGGCATTACCGAAGACAACATGAATGATGTTCTTGACACTGAAAAACTTGTACCCGGGAAAGATGTAATCTTTGCTGCAACCGGTGTGACCTCCGGACATTTCCTCAAAGGCACCAACCTTTTTGGTTATGGGGACGCAAGGGTACACAGTATATCAATGGGTAGTTCCGGTATTGTCAAGTTCTCAGATTCGATTTATATACATGATAAGGAAAATACGCCTCTCAGGCTATAATATGGAGATTTTGTCCTGCTAAACATACACATTGCAACCTTTGGCTGTACTGCCAACCAGTCCTCTTCCGAAATTCTTGAGGCTAAAGCGGTGGACCTGGGCCACCGCCTTGTTTCTGAAAGAGAAGCTAAAGTCATCATATGCAACACCTGTACAGTCAAGGATACTACAGAGCAGAAGATATTGCACAAGATCAAGGAATGGGGCCTTCAGGGCAGGGAAGTAATTGTTACAGGTTGCATGCCTCAGGTTCAACTGGACGAAATATTAGAAAATAATCCCGAGGTTCATGTTCTGGGTATGAATTCCCTTCTTAAGCTTGGAGTAATTCTCAACCGGGTTCATGAAAGGCTGGAAGGATACTCCCTGAGGCCCATGAGTGTCTTTGAAGATTCTCCTGAAGGTTTACTCAATGTTCCCCGCAAGAGATTCAGTCCGAACATCCATATCTGTCAGATTTCACAGGGTTGCAATAATCGTTGTTCCTATTGCATTGTTACACTTGCCAGGGGTCCACTTTACTCCTTTGATGCCGATTCGATTGTTACAGACATCGAGCAGGCTGTTTATGAGGGTTGCAGTGAGGTCTGGCTGACATCCCAGGATAATGCACAGTATGGTATGGATAAAGAAATCCATCTGCCTGCCCTGCTTGAGCGGATCACTGCAATTCCCGGAGATTTCAGGGTCCGGGTGGGGATGATGAATCCGGCTTCCACTCTCGGGATACTGGATGAGTTGTTACGGGCTTATTCCAGTGAAAAGGTCTACAAAGTTTTACACCTCCCCATCCAGTCAGCGTCGGACAAAATTCTTGAGAAGATGAGGCGCAAACATACAATGGAACAGGCAAATTTTATCGTCGAAAAATTCAGGAATGCATTTCCCGAAAGCACCCTTTTCACAGATATTATTGTGGGGTTTCCCGGCGAAGATGAAGAGGACTTCGAACTTACGCTGGACTGGATTCGAACCTATCACCCAGATAAGGTGAATATTTCACGTTACACACCGAGACCGCACACTGAAGCATTGCAATTCAGAAACATCGATACACGTATCGTTGTGGAGCGCTCGGGCAAACTCCATCGGCTCTGCAATCAAATCAAACTCGGAAAAAAGGAAGATATGGTAGGCAGGGAAGTTGAAGTGTTCATATCACAAAAGGCAAAGGTAAAGGGATTGATGTCCCGCACTGATTCCTATAAACCGGTTGTGATCCCGAAAGCAGGTGAACTTTGCCCCGGTCAGCGTTGCAGGGTAAAGATAGAGGAAGCAACACCGGGTTACTTTATCGGCCACCCTGTTTAAGATTTTTCTCTGTTTGCATTATGTTGACGATTTCCCTGTCATAGGATTTCACGACATCACTGCGGGTTATTATTCCAATTATTATAGCAAGGAAATTAGAAATGAACCCTTCGGTGTAATACCGATCCTGTAACTCGTTTTTGAATTCATTCAAAAAAGGTCGCCTTCATGAATAAGGAAGGAATGAGGAAACAAGTCCTCATTTATTTTTTCTTCATCATTTCGAGTAAGTCACACACTTTTCCAATGGTGTCATCAACGGTCTTGGTGCCTACCTCATCTTCTTCAAAGGGCTTTTTGACAATGCCGCCGAAGTGTCCTCCATCTCCCACAACAACCATTCCGTGAATGTGCATCCAATCCTGGATTACCTGGATTGTCTTTTCCTGTCCTCCATTCCTGGAGCCACCAATAGCAATACCCGCACCAATCTTATTGCTGAGCTTGAAATTATGTCTCCTGAGCAGGACGCTTCTGTCAAAGAGGGCTTTCAGCTGGGCAGTGGGACTTCCGAAATAGACCGGGGAAGCCACTATAATTGCATCCGCTTCATCCAGTTTTGGATAGATCTTTTCCATATCATCGTCGATGGGACATTCATCGCTTTCCCTGCACTTGCCACATGCAATACAGGGTTTGACTTCCATCTCTGAGAGGAATACGCTATCGGTGGCAAATCCTCTTTTTTCAGCCATTGCGAGGACCCTGTCTATCATCTGTTCACTGTTTCCGTTCTTTTTAGGACTGCCTGATATGCCAAGAATTTTCATAAGATCACCTATCTGCTCGTATTGGTTTTATGTTAATATTAGCTTTTGGGTGACTTTGGTATAAATTTATTAATCATAGGAACTTCTCCTTATTATAGAGAGGGATTCGGGAATAATCATGTTATCCAGTCTTTTTAATCCTAAATCAGTGGCTGTGATCGGCGCATCGAACAAAAAAGGGAAAGTGGGTAATGCTGTCCTTTCCAACTTAATAAAGGATTTCGGGGGTAATATCTACCCTGTCAATCCCCGCAATGAAGAGATTGAGGGTCTTGAATGTTATGCTTCCATTAATGATGTGTCCGATGATGTAGATCTTGCGGTAGTAGTAATACCTGCAAAAATAGTACCTTCAACCCTGGAAGAATGTGGCAGGGCAGGAGTGAAATATGTGGTGGTGATCTCTGCGGGTTTCAAGGAGGCAGGTGTTGAGGGAGCAAAACTTGAACGTAGTGCCCTGGAAATATGCAGGAAACACGATATGCGAATGGTAGGTCCCAACTGTCTGGGTATCATGGATCCGGTTGCAGGTCTGAATGCTTCTTTTGCCGCATCGATGGCGTATGAGGGCAATATTGCAATGATGTCCCAGTCCGGTGCCATATGTACTTCTACCCTTGATTGGGCAGAAGCCAACGGTATGGGTTTTTCCAAATTTGTAAGCCTTGGGAATAAGGCTGATCTGGGGGAAAACCAATTTCTGGCCGAATTCCGGGATGATCCGTCGACCTCGGTTATTGCAGCCTATCTGGAAGGTATCAAAAATGGATCTCAATTCATTGAAATTGCCAGGGATGTTTCCAGAAAAAAACCTGTGGTTTTGGTCAAATCTGGCCGTACAGCTGCCGGTTCCCGGGCTGTATCCTCCCATACCGGTACCCTTGCCGGTTCAGACCAGGCCTATAATGCCGCTTTTGATAAAGCCGGGGTGGTGCGTGCAGATACACTGGAAGACATGCTGGATTACATAAGGGCATTTTCGACCCAGCCAATCCCCGCAGGCAGGCGAATTGCCATACTCACAAATGCAGGCGGCCTGGGTATTCTCACGGCAGACGCATGTTATTATGAAGGCCTGGAACTGGCCTCATTTTCTGCTGAAACAATTGAAGGGTTACGTGAGTTTCTGCCGGATGCTGCCAGTTTCTACAATCCTGTGGATGTACTGGGGGATGCAAGTGCAAAACTCTACGGTGATGCCCTTGAAATTGTGTTAAAAGATCCAAATGTGGATGGTGTTATCCTGTTGACTTCTCCCCAGGCCATGACTGATGTGACAAGCATCGCAAGGATCGTAATCCAAAAGGTGGAATATTCTGATAAACCTGTACTTTGCAGTTTTGTAGGGGGTACACGGGTCATGGAAGGCAATTTCATCCTTGTAGCAGGGGGGGTGCCCAATTACATCTTCCCTGAAAGAGCAGTGGCCAGTATGGGTGCCCTGTGCGATTATGGAAAAAGGCGAAATATGATCTTTCCTTTACCCGAACCAGTTCATTCGGACAGGAAAATGGCATCAGCACTGCTCGGCAAAGCAGCAGCAAAGGATAAAAAAACCCTGGGGCTTGAATCATTTGATCTTCTGAAAGCCTATGGTATTCCGGTTGTGGAAATCGGGAAGGCTTCCTCTGTGGAAGAAGCGATAGAGGAAAGTGAAAGGATTGGTTATCCTGTAGTTATGAAAGTCCTGTCTCCTGACATTTCGCATAAGACCGATGTTGGAGGTATCCGGCTTTCACTGATGAATAAAGAGGATGTCAGGCGTGCATATCATACAATGATGTCGGATGTACGCCGCTACATGCCATCTGCACGAATTGCAGGTGTGCAATTACAGAGAATGATCGAAGGCGGCCGGGAAGTGATAATAGGCATGAACAGGGATGTCCAGTTCGGTCCGCTTCTTATGTTTGGTCTGGGTGGGACATATGTAGAAATCCTTAAAGATGTGTCTTTCAGGCTCGCACCACTCAATGAAAAGGATGCTCACTCAATGATTTCTTCCATCCGTTCCTATCCTTTACTTACAGGTGTGAGGGGAGAAAAAGCATATGATGTGGATGCGGTGGCAGATGTCCTCATACGTGTTTCCAGACTTGTGGAGGATTTTCCGCAGATCCTTGAGTTTGAGATCAATCCGCTGATGGTCCTTCCGGAAGGTGACGGTTGTTTTGCTATGGATATGCGTCTTACATTGAAAGAATCAAATTGATAACAGGGAGGGTTTGTATGGCTTCAATACTTGTAAGTTCTTCTGAAAATTATTCTGGTAAAAGTTCGATATGCAGTGGCCTTGGTTTGATACTTAAAGAACGTGGAAAAAGTGTAGGTTACATGAAACCGGTGGGTAATCTGTTGGTGGATGTAGATGGTGTTCTCTCCGATGAGGATGCAGAACAAATGCGAGATCTGCTGGCTCTTGAAACCCCACGCAGTTGCATCACCCCGATTATGCTGACCGAGAATCTTACCAATGATGCTTTGCTTGGTGTGGAAAAACATCTGGATGAAACCCTGAAAAAAGCGTACTCGGAAGTTTCCAGGGATAAAGATATGGTGATCATAGAGGGGGAAGGAGGTATCGGCAGTGGTGCAATGTACAATTTGTCAGATCCCCAGGTAGCTTCCATACTGGACAGTAAGATCTTGCTGATCACCCGTTTTGATTCGGTTAGTGCAGTGGACCGGATTCTCTGTGACATTGAATTAATAGCTGATAGGAATATGCTTTCAGGTGTTATTCTCAATGAGGTGGAAGAAGACAAACTTGGAATGGTAAGGGATATGGTCGTACCCTTCCTTGAAAAGAAGGGAGTGAAGGTATTTGGTGTAATTCCCCGTGATCACACCCTTAGAGCGGTTTCTATAGCAGAAATAGTGGACGATTTGAGAGGAGATGTCCTGACGGCTGGTCAGGAAATGGACAAACTTGTTGAGCATTATCTTGTGGGTGCTATGGAAGTTAATTCGGCGATCAAATATTTCCGGCGCACACCAAACAGTGTTGTAGTGACAGGAGGGGATCGTGCTGATATACAGATGGCGGCTATAGAGGCCGGGGCAAGGGCATTGATCCTGACGGGCAATCTCCGGCCCAGTGAAGCTGTACTTGGAAGTGCTGATGAAGCAGGCGTGGTTGTTGTACTTGTAAGGGGGGATACTCTTTCCACGATAGAAAGAATGGAAAACTTAATCGGACATGCCCGGATACAGCAGAAGACAAAGATTGAAACAATCGTTAGACTGATTAAAGAGAATGTGGATGTTGACTCTGTACTGGATTCAGCAGGTTTGTAAGAACATATATAATATGGATATGTATATAGGGGCTTGGCTGAAGTAGCCTATGTTAATGGAAAGGTTGACTGGTGATGGATACCGTGCAGGACAAGGATTTTTTCACTATTGATGATTTTGATGTTGACGACAAAACAATTCTGGTACGAGTCGATATCAATACCCCGATGGATCCCGAGGGCAATATTCTGGATGACCTGAGGATAAGCAGCCACATTCCCACAATACAGGGTCTTGAAGATTCAAGGGTAGTATTGCTTGCCCATCAAAGCCGGGCTGGAAAAAGTGATTTCACAACGATGCAGCCTCATGCAGAAAGACTGAGTCACTATCTGGGCAGGGAAGTGGAATATGTAGATGATATTTTCGGCTCGCATGCACGTTCAAGGATTGCAGCAATGGAAAAAGGGGATGTGCTTTTGCTCGAAAATGTACGTTTCTATTCCGAGGAAACCATTTCAAGACCTGCCAAAGAGCATGCCAGAACACACATGGTAAAAAATCTGGCTCCCCTTGCAGACATCTTTTTGAATGATGCCTTTGCAGTATCCCATCGTTCCCATCTTTCTTTAATGGGTTTTACACATCTTCTTCCCTGTGGCGCAGGCCGTTTAATGGAAAAAGAGATTACTTCTCTGGACAAGGGAATTAAGGGAGGGGGCAGACCCTGTATTTTCGTACTGGGCGGTTCCAAGGTTGACGATTCCCTTATGGTTGCTGAAAATGTGCTTTCAAACGGTGGTGCTGACCGCGTCCTTGTGACAGGTGTTGTTGCAAATGTAATGCTGGCAGCATCAGGTTTTGATATAGGCAAGGCAAATAAGGATTTCATTGAATCCCAGGGCTATCTTGAACAGATTGACAGGGCAAAACAAATTCTTGATGATTTTGACGGAAAGGTGGGTTTACCTGTTGATGTAGCATTGAATGATAACGGCAGCAGGGTCGAAGTATCAATCGATGAAGTTGGGGATTCAATACTTTCGATCAATGACATAGGAATTGAAACGATTGTTGCTTTTTCCAGGGAAATCAGTCAGGCAGGCACTGTGATTCTCAATGGTCCTGCCGGGGTTTCCGAACTGGATGGGTTTGAACTGGGGACCTATGAAATTATAAAAGCTGCCACAGAAGCCGATTACTCCATTGCAGGCGGGGGCCATATTTCTGCAGAGGTGCGGAACATGGGTTTTGACCACAGCTTTTCCCATATAAGCACAGGAGGCGGCTCATGCATCGACTACCTCGCAGGAACTCCCTTATCAGCAATCGAAGCCCTTAAAAAAGCTGCTGTCCTAATCTCAAAGGACGATTGAGTGGAGGTAATATTATGCTTAGCCTAGATGAAGGTAAAATGGCGGTAAGCCTTGCCCGTAATACAATCACTGAATTTCTTGAGAACGGTACTAAGCTGGATCCGGATTCTGTGTCCCTAACTACTGTTTTTGAAGAGGAACGTGGAGTTTTCGTAACTCTTTCTATGAAAGGAGATTTGAGGGGCTGTATAGGTCATCCCTATCCAGATTCATCCCTCAAGGATGCAATTGTTGATTCTGCGATCTCAGCATCAACAAGAGACCCGCGTTTTCCTCCTGTAAAGCCAGAGGAGATGCATTTAATAACGGTCGAAGTTACCGTCCTGACGCCACCAGAAAAAATTGACGCGGCTCCTGCATATTTGCCCGATCTTATAGAGATAGGCAGACATGGGCTTATAGTCAAACAGGGTTTCTATCAGGGTTTACTCCTACCACAGGTGGCCCCAGAGCAGGGATTTGATGCTATGGAATTTTTGAATCACACCTGCATAAAAGCCGGACTTGCACCGGACGCATGGCTTACAGGTGCAGAAGTGTACTGGTTTGAAGGACAGGTCTTTTCCGAGGATTCCCCTGAGGGTCAAGTTGTGGAAAAGCAGTTCTAAACTGCTTATTTTTTCATATTTTCAAGTTCTGTAAGCAGTTTATCGGTTGAATACATGAGTTTAAGAAGGGTTTTTTCTATCATCAGGTTGACCGTACCTTCGATTCCAAGTGTGCGAAAATCAGTTCTCAGCCCAATTACCGGGATGGTTTTAGCATAAGCATAGCCGATTTCCCAGGCTGTACCGGAATCCACATCACTGCCTCCATCCAGTATAGCTATGATGAGATCAGCTCTGTCTATTGCTTCTGAATTTTTACGGAACAATTCTGCAGAATCCTGTTTCTTGCGCATACTTTCTGTGTCTGTTGAATCCCTCTGTGGCAGGAATACGTCATATCCTGCACCTTCGATTCTCTGTGTGAGTTGTTCATTGAAATTCTTCTCAGCCTCGGAAAAAAGAGGGCCTGCCAGGTATATTTTTTTGTAATTCATTGTGTCCCTTGTCTGCCTGTATGGTAATAACTTTAATTAGTGGTAAAACATAACACTAAGACATGAAAGATAAGGTTAATGCAGGCATAATCGGTGCCACCGGCTATACCGGGGGAGAATTGATGCGCCTTCTTCTCAATCATCCTCATGTAAATCTTGAAATGGCGACTTCAAGGAAACTTGCCGGAAAAAAAGTATCCAAAAAACATGGCCATCTGGCCGGCATGACAGACCTTGAATTTGAAGAGTTTGATCCAATTGCTGTAAGGCAGAGGTGTGACGTGGTATTTCTGGCGGTTCCTCATGGCAGTGCTATGGACATTGTACCTCAACTTATTGACAGTGGCCTGCGTATTGTGGATCTGAGTGCGGATTATCGTCTGGGTATGGACGAGTTTGAAAAGGTCTACGGCCTTAAACACCGTGACCCTCGCAAGGCAGTATTTGGGCTGGTGGAACTGCATCCCGAGGTAAAGGGCGAAACTTTTGTTGCCAATCCGGGTTGTTATCCCACAGGAGCCACCCTCGCGGCTGCTCCTGTTGTGAAAGCAGGGCTTGCAGATGTTGCGGTTTTTGATTCCAAATCCGGCATAACAGGCGCCGGTGTGAATCCAAGCCAGGCATCCCACTACCCGAATATGGCGGAAAACATCCAGCCCTACAAGCTTACAAATCATCGCCATCGGGCGGAAATATGGCAAGAATTGAATGCTCTTGGTGGCCTTGATAGTGTTAATTTCACTCCCCATGTGATCCCTGCCATCCGCGGGATACTGACTACAGCTCATCTCTTTCTTAATGAAGAGTGTTCAAAAGAAGATATCCGGCAGATATACGACTCTTTTTACTCCGACTGTCCCTTTGTAAGACTTGTCGATGATATACCTGCGCTGGGTAATGTACGTGGTTCCAATTTCTGTGATATTGGTTTTGAGATTGACGCAAAGAGTAACAGGCTTGTCGTTATCTCGGCAATTGACAATCTTGTAAAAGGAGCTTCCGGACAGGCTATACAGAATATGAATCTAATGTGTGGCTTCAGGGAAACCGATGGCCTATGGAACGCGGGCCTTGCGCCCTGATATATTTGGAGGTGGATTTATGCTTGTAAAAGAAATTATGAACAGTGATGTGATTTATTGCAGTCCCGAAGACAAAGTGAGTGATGCTGCCAGATCGTTGAAGGATAATGACATAAGTGGTATGCCTGTAGTGGACAACGGCAATATTGTAGGTATACTTTCAGAGGTTGACCTGCTGGCTCTGCTAGAAATTCCCGAACATGGTGATTTCTGGCTCCCCAGCCCCTTTGAGGTGATAGAGATTCCTATCCGGGAATTTATCAGCTGGGAAGATACCAAAAAAATGCTTTCGGATGTAGGTTCAATGCCGGTTAGTAAAATAATGCGCTACGGTGTATTCACTGTCTCTCCTGAAGATTCAATTGAGGATGCTTCCCACCTGATGTCCAGACACAAGATAAACCGTCTGCCAGTGGTTGAAAATGACAAACTTACAGGCATAATCACCAGAGGGGATATCATCAGGGGTATAGGTAATCTGTGAGGTTAACGGTCATGAGAGCAATTGACGGTGGTATATGTGCGGTACGTGGTGTCCATGCTTCAGGTCTGAAGGATGATTACATGGGCCTTGCGCTGATTGAAGGTGCAGGTCCTTGCGCAGGTGTTTTTACACGCAATAAAGTTATAGCGGCGCCGGTGGTTCTTACCAGGGACAATCTTGAAAACCATAAATATATTGCAGGCACAATTGTAAACAGCGGAAATGCCAATGCATTTACCGGTGAACAGGGAATGGCCGATGCTCGTGAGATGGCAAAGGCTGCTGCAAACAAACTGGGGGTTCAGGAGTCCCACATCGCAGTTGCATCCACCGGTGTGATTGGTCGTTTTCTTGATGTAGGTTGGATAAAAGATCATCTGGATGAAGTTTACGGAGCACTATCTGCAGATCCTCAGGGATGCCGCAATGCTACAAAGGCCATAATGACCACTGATCTGATGGAAAAGGAAGTGGCTGTAGAACTGGAATGTGGTGTACGTATCGGGGGTATTGCCAAGGGTTCCGGTATGATCGAACCCAACATGGGAACAATGCTTGCTTTTATCTATACGGATGCTATTCTTTCTGCCGATACACTGAAAGAATGTCTTGTAAAAGCCAACGATTCCAGTTTCAACATGATGGTAGTCGATGGTGATACCAGTACCAATGACATGGCTTTGCTGACCGCCACAGGTGCTTCTTCAATAGCTCCTGATGTAGCAAATTTCCAGAGAGGACTTGATTATGTCCTTGTAGAACTTGCAAAGAAAATTGCTCGTGATGGGGAGGGTGCTACCAAACTTATTGAAGTACAGGTAAACGGTGCCTCTGACCTGGCCGATGCACGCAAGGTTGCCAAAACCATTGTACGGTCACCTCTTGTAAAATCTGCGATATACGGACATGATCCCAACTGGGGCAGGGTTGTTGCCGCTGCTGGATATTCAGGTGCCTCTATTGATCAGGATAAGATTTCCCTGAAATTTTCGGACGGGGAAAATGCAGTTACTCTGGTAGATCATGGTCAGGTGGCGGATACCTCTGCCAACAGACAGCTAAAATCCATAATGGAAAGTGACACAGTCATAATTTCAGTGGACCTTTCACTTGGGGAAGCTTTTGCGGTTGCCTGGGGTTGTGATCTTACATATGATTATGTGCGTATTAATGCGGAATATACTACATGATATTGTTTCAGGGGAATTTTAATGGATATATCGGAATGGGATAAGAGATACATTGAAGGTTATGAGTCGGTTGCACGAAATATTCCCTGTGTAAACGGAATCTTTGTTGCCTACAACAGTAATGTGGATGCCATCAAGCATATTGGTCCGGGGGACGTGGAAAACCTGCTGAGGAAAGTGGATGCTGATATTGTTCAGCAGCGAATATATTCCTATCCCCGGCAGATAGATTCTCCTGCAGATTTCCTTGCACGACTCCTGATTGCGATGAAAGATGGTAAAGCTGCGGAAATTCCTACCTATTCAACTGATATCCATGAATGGTTGACTGATAATCTTGTTTTTGATGAAGCTAGGATGGGGGGGCAGGCCGGGATAATATCCAACCTGCTTGCCAACATGGACCTGAATAATGTGATTGCTTATATCCCCTGGCTTTCCCCTGAGCAGGCGGATTACTTTGTATCCTCACCGAATCTTTTACATCCTTTTGTCAGGGAGGGCAGGATGGAATTGCTCCCTCCTGCAGAGGCCTGCAATCCCGATTATAAAGCCAAGGTCAACTGGATTATTGAATTCAATAAAGGACTCTCTGTTAAATATGCCGAAGACAGGATAATCGTTCCTCGCAATAATCGCCTGATCATTTCATCACGTCCGCCCTGGGTTCGTATTGACATGTCCGATGAGGTCTATGAGCATCTCCCTGAGATGGGCAAAACCGTTGATGGGGCAATTCTCTCGGGTTACCAGATGATAAAAGAAGAATATGAAGATGGCAAGACTTACAGGGATTACATAGCACGGGCGGTAGGGGCAATCGGGCAGTTGAAAAAAGCCAATCCTGATATTTGCATACATGTGGAATTCACTTCCATACAGAATAAATTCATTCGCTCGGCAATTCTGAATGATATTGTGCGCAATCATGTCCATTCCCTGGGTCTCGATACTGTGGAAGTTGCCAATGCACTGAATGTTTTGGGTTATGAAGAACTTGCATATTCGGTAATCAAAAAAGAAGAAGATGCTATAGTAGCTCTTTATGAAGGAGCTGTCCGATTGCTTCATGAGCTCAAGTTGCAGAGGATCCATGTACACTCTTTGGGCTTTTATATCTGTGTTGTTTCCAAAGATTGTCCTATTGATGTTGAACAACATCTTGATTCCCTGCTTTTTGCATCCACTACAGCCGCTGCCCGGGCCCTCCAGGGCGGGATTAACAGTTTTGAGGATATAAAAGCAGGTCTTGATGTACCTATATCCACACAGGGAATGGATCAAATCGATAAACTGGGTGCCTATCTTATCAGGCAGGGAAAATGTAATCTGGAAGATTTTGAAAAAGGTTGTATCTGCACCCGCAATCATGATGTATTGATCATTCCGACTAGGGTGGTGGATCACCCTGTTGATACAGTAGGTATAGGGGATACGATTTCAGCAAGTGCCTTTGCAGCTGTACTGGCAGGTATGTGCAGTACGCGGGAGGATTGAATGAATATCCTTTGCGGTTACAATGCTAATATCGATGCAGTTTACAGGATAACCGGAAGAGAGGTGGAATCCATCATTGGTGAGGTGGATAAAATTGAACTGCTGATGAAGATTGAGCACCAGCCCCGTATCATAAATTCCCTTGAAGATTTCCTTGCCGGACTTATCCATTGTATGGAATATGGCAGGGGTGCAGAATGGTTCATTTATTCCCAGGATGTTCTTGATTTTCTCAAGAAACGTTTTTTTGACCGGGCCGAGATCAGGATAGGGGGGAATATGGGTATAATGGCCAATGTACTCTCTGGACTCAATGTTGATATGGTTGTACCCAACGTTGTTTATCTTTCCGGGGCACAAGAGGCGCTTTTTTCAAAAAGGGGAATGGTGCTCCCTCCCAAATTCGAAAGTAAAAGTGGCGATGAGGAGCCGATACATTTTGTTTTTGATTTCCGTCAGGGAGACAGTTTCGAATTATACGGACGCAGGATAATTGTATCCCGGGAAAACAGGTTCATTGCAACATTTGATGAATTCAACCCTCAAATGACGATTTCTGACTTTTTCAAGCAATATGCAACGGAACATATTGGGGAAATGGATGGTGCAGTTGTATCCGGTTTTCATATGCTCCAATCCTCCTATCCGGACGGTTCTTCTTTTGAGGAAAAGTTATCCCCTGTACTTGCCCAGATTGATGAATGGAACTCGATGTCTGGGTTTTTCATCCATGCTGAGTTGGGTCATTTTGCGACATCGGATATTGCCAAACATGTTTTCCTTATACTTGCAGGAAGGGTTGATTCAATGGGGTTGAATGAGGATGAACTTGCAACCTTGACTCAGAAGATGGGTTTTGGGATCGAAGGCATACATGAAATGGATATTTCCGCAATGTTTCAAGCGGCCCACAATTGTATTAAAAGTAGTTTGGCCAGAGCCCTTGTTGTCCATACCAGGGATTTTGTCTTTTGTCTCTCTGCTTCAGATAATATGGATAAAGAGAAAATAGATGCTATTGATTTTGGTTTGAAGTGCGCGGCATACTTTGCTTCTTCAGGCTCATTGCCTGATAGGTCCAAGCTGGAGGAAAAGTGCGGTCAATTCAAGCGCAGCGAATATGGCAGCCTGCAGGTCAAGAGAATAAAATCTATTACTGGAGCCAAACAGAAAGGTTTTGGGATCTATGGTATCTTCAATGAATATTATTTTTGTGCAATTCCCACACTTGTGGTCAATGAACCAGCAGTGACAGTTGGATTGGGAGATACATTTACTGCATCTTCTTTCCTGCGATTGCTTGAATTACGCAACAAATCCTAAATTTTAATTTAACCATTCCGTGTTACTATTTTTTATTAATTCTGGTGAATTCGAAATAAGATTAATATAGTCTCAAGTACACTTGCCATAAGTTAAAATAATTAGGTTTATTCTTTATAACTCAGGAGTATTTTTATTATGATCGGTATCTCTTCGTTTGCTTATCACGACTTATCTCTTGGTGAAGCGTTACAAAACATTGAACACGTTGTCAATTGTGCAGAAATCTTTTCCGAAGGAAAACATGATTTATTCAAGCTGAATGAAATCGCCTTTTCCTATGACCTGAAATATACGGTCCATGCTCCCAGTACGGACCTCAATCTGGCAAGTATTCGTGAGCCCATCAGGAACGCAGCCCTTCAACTTGTGGAAGAAATGGCAGACATTTGCAATGAAATTGATGCTGAATTAATGGTTGTCCATCCCGGTTATTTCCCCTTTGCTTATGATATGGATTTTGCATTTAATGCATTCCAAAAATCGTTGCCTGTGCTGGAAAGGATTGGTGAGGATGCCGGTGTACGGATATGTGTGGAAAATATGCCAAAATGGGAATGTTTCCTTTTCAGGGAACCGGATTTTGATATAGGTGCAAATGATTTTGTACTGGATATTGGTCATGCCAACACAATGGGCAATCTGGAGGCTTTTCTTGAGCGTGAGATTTCCCATTTTCATATTCATGATAACCACGGGGATAACGATGAACATTTGCCACCTGGTGAAGGAAACATTGATTTTTCGGTCATAGAGGGATTACTCCGCCAAAGTAACTCCATTAAGATAATTGAGAACAAATCAGCTGAGGATGCTCTTCAGAGTCTTTCTGCTCTGAAAAATATGGGTATCAAATGATCAAATCCAGTTAAATTTATATAGTTACGATTCACTTGAGTTGAGTATGAGTTCTATGGGATGCAGGATATTTCATGCACTTGGCAGTGAAACCCGGGTTAAAATACTGGAACTCTTAAGCAACAAAGAAATGCATATGTCTGAAATTGCCAGGGAACTGGATATTTCAGTACCTGTAGTTTCCAAACATGTAAAGGTGCTTGAAGAATCTGAACTTCTTGAGAGGCATGTTTTCGGTAAGTCCCACGTATTAAAACCCAACAGGAAAAATATTCATCTAGCCGTTGATTCGTTTGCTCCCACAAGAAAAGTGGAAATTGAGAAAGGTGCTTCCCTTATGGAAGCCCTGCGCAATGTGGCAGATATTGATGTCAGGAAAAAGGGAGATAGGGAGATGATTGTTTCTACTGATGGTGAAGAAGGCCTTTTTGTCTATGAGATTGATGGTCAATTCGGGGATAAAAACGTGAATGATTGCGTGCTGGAAGATGACACAATTGTGGACTGGAAAAAACTGGAACCAATAACAAGGATTCGGCTGGATATTCACGTCAAAAAATGACAGGTATCCAATGAATACTTTCAGTCCACTTTCTTGTCTCTTATATAGGCGATGAACCTAGTTACATGTAATGAGTATTCCTTCAGATGGCTATCATTTCACTTTGCATGAAAGAATGCGATACCTTTCCTCGGGTACAAAGTATGACAGCTGTAACCAGAGTGCAGTATGCCACGCTTTTGGGCCTGACGGGCGCTGCATACAATTATACAAGACATTACTGACCAACTACTGTGCCGGAGAGTGTACTTATTGCCCGAATCGCTGCCATAGGGATGTGCGCAGGGTTTCCCTGTCCCCGGAAGAGATAGTTAAGATCACCTGGGGTTTTTACAGGAAAAATGCGATTGAAGGCCTTTTCCTTTCCTCTGGTATAATAGGGGATCCAGAAACAACAACCGAAAAACAACTTCATGTGGCCCGACTCCTGAGAAGTCAGGGGTTTAATGGTTATATCCACCTTCGACTCATGCCCGGTACACCTTTGCATTTGCTGCAGGAGGTAGCCGGGGTTGCCAACAAATTCGGGGTAAATGCAGAAACAACGGGTTCTGTGAACTATTCGGAAATCTGTCCTAATTTCGATTATAAGAAAGATGTCCTGCAGCGATTGAACTGGACCTGCAAATTGATAAGGAAACAGAGGAAACTGCACAGATATGATCGCAAGACCATAGGTGCCAACGATACTCAGTTTGTGGTGGGTGCTCTTGACGAACCCGACAGGGATATTGTGAATACCGTGCATGATTTCATGGAAAAATACCAGTTACGTAGGCCCTATTTTATGAGTTTTGACCCGGTACCTGATACTCCGCTTGAGAATGGTTCAACTTCTCCCAAATGGAGAGAACAGAGGCTCTATCAGGTATCCTATCTTTTGAAAGATTATGGGCTGGATTCCTGCCATATTGATCAAATCTATAATGACGATGGTTTCCTTTTGAATGATGATCCGAAACTCGAACTTGCCCGGGTCAACCCGGAAATGTTTCCTGTAGAAATAAACAGTGCCGATTACTCTTCCCTTCTCAGGGTGCCTGGTATAGGCCCCATAAGTGCTTCCCGTATCCTGCGATCCAGGAGGCCAATTTGTGGGGAGGATGAACTTGCACGTATGGGTGTTGTTATAGGTCGTGCACGTCCTTTCATCAAAATTGGTGGTTCCGGGCAGGCTAACCTTATACAATTTGCAGGAGGATGCACATGATTATTCTCTTTAAGGCCAATGTAACAGGTGTCTTACTGGCCTGTCTGGAATTGAGGAAACGGCCTGAGGCAGATCTTATTTATGCCTGTGATCCCAAAGAAGGGGAGGCTAAGTTGAAAATGTCCAATCCGGAATCTGAAGTAATTCGGGTTGGATTTGATGGAAAGGTCGATAAGCAACCGTTGGTCAAAAGTATTTTTCCCAATGGGTGGCACAGAATAACCAATTTTGATTCTCCTCCCTTGAATTATATAGACCTGGTGCTCAGGCACAGAAAATGCAATCCTGCTGAGCTTGTAAGACTATTGTATAGGTGTGAAGGGGAGGTAGATGGTCTTTATTGTGGTAAAGAAAGACTTTGCAAGCGATATTACAGTTACATGCGTGAGGTCAGGAACAATTATCACAGACTTTGCATGTTTGTGCGGCCAGTTTGCGGGGAAACAGTCCTTTATGCACATGTAACTCCTAAAAACAGTGTGTCTGATATGCTTTGCAGGTGGCTTGCAGTACGCAATCCGGATAGGGCTGTAATTGTTGTTGATGGAACGTTTGCTTATGTATGCAATGGTGAAATCCTGGGGATGCAGCACTTCCTGAAAACATCGGTGGATTCAATACAACATTTGGTTCCTTCTGAAGATTCTGCTAATCTGGAAGAATTGTGGATTACTTACTACAAAAGCCAGATGATAGACAACAGGCGCAACCATTCACTTTCAAAAAAATTACAGCCGCGAGCGGATTCAGGTTATAGTTCAATGTCCAAAAAAGATAGGTATTTTGTAGAGCGGGGTATCCACACATCTACATTACTTGACTTTGGGAATGAGAGGCAAGGTGGTCAATAATATGCAGTCACTGGTTGATGCTCCACGTATAGGAGAAAAGATGGCACAGCGCTTTATATCTCATTTTGGCTGTGAAGAGGACGCCATGGCGGCAATTCTCAGAGGCGATATAGCCAGTATATCGGAGATCGAAGGAGTAGGAAGAAGGTATGCCATATCCCTTGTACACGATGTGAGGTCTACGAAGGATGGTCTTGATATCTCTTCTTTCTTGAAAACCCGGGATTCAGTCGATATCTATGAAAGGATAATCGATTCCATCAAAAATTATGCTTCTACACCTTATGCAAAGGATAAGTTACATACCTATATCCCATATCCTTCAAGCAGGAAAGACCTTATTGACATAAACCGGGACTGGGTTGAAAACCATATGGGATATCTCTTTATGCTCGATGATATGGACGAGATTTCAGCAAGTTTCTCGAGGATAAAACCCCTGAAAAACTCTCCCTCAATTCCCCGGATCAGGGATAGGGTAATTGTCACTTCAAATACCGATGATTACAGCACTTTAAAGGAAAAATACGGTAAAAGTATTGAGGTCCAGCTGGTGGAAGATCCTCTGGAATTTGCAGATGTTGCACGCAGTTATCCCCATGTAATTGCCATAGGAGAACCTTTCCTGGAATATGATTTTCCAGAGGATACTAATCCTGAAATAATAACAAATTCCCGGGATATTGAAGAATGGCATATTTTACCTGAAAAACAAATTTCTTTTTTTGCTTTCAATCATGAACGAATAATGAATGCATTGAATCTCGCAATTACACTGGATAAAGCGGGCATCCCTTCAATAGTCAATGTGGATCTTTCGGATCTTTGCAACCTCATGGCTGCCATTAATCCGGAAGGAAATATTGTTGAAGGAAGGGACGGAGAAATAGACCGGTTAAATCATATTCTGGACAGTGTGGATTCAGAACTTACAAAATATGTAGGGCATTGCAACCGGGAAATAAATGATCTCCTCCAAAAAAGTAGTATTACACTCAGCGGGAATGACATGTTGGGTGTTATCAGGGATGAGGTGGAGTTAAAAGATATTCTTTCACGTAATATATCAGCATCTTTCAGCCAGATAATTAATGACGCCCGGAAAGAATTCATTGAAACTCTTTCAATGAAGCAAAATGAATCCCTCTTTGTGGATTATTTTTTCCCATGTGAACTTTGTTATCCTGTAGAAGCTGACACGTCCCAGTTGCAAAAATTCAAAGAACAGATCAAACAGCAGATATTCCGCAGGGAAGTTACTCATAAAAGGGATATTGCATATGAGTTACACGGCTTCAGGCAACCCCTGAAACAACTTGTTATGAGGTTACTTGATCTGGATGTGGGTTTGGCAGTGGCCCGTTTTGGTCATTCCCTGAAGATGCAACTTGCCGGCTTTGAAGATGAATGTGGTATGAACTTCAAGAATGGAAAAAATATTTTCCTTTGTGAAAAGGGCATTGATGTGGAACCTATAAATTATTCCCTGGGCTCGATAATGCCCCCTTCACAAGTTCCCTCTTCTCCGGTAGTCCTGTTAAGTGGTGTGAATTCCGGAGGAAAAACATCCATGCTGGAGTTAGTGGCTCAATGTACAATTCTTTCTCATATGGGTTTTCCTGTGCCGGCAGATGAATTAAAGATCGGGCCGGTTGATAGTTTGTATTATTTCAGCAAATCCAGGGGCACTCTTGATGCGGGGGCCTTTGAAACGACCTTACGCTCATTTTCAGCTCTGGCAGGGGCGGGATCCAAACTTGTGCTTGTCGATGAACTTGAATCCATTACCGAACCCGGAGCTTCTGCAAAAATCATAGCCGGAATTCTTGAAACCCTTTCTGAAGAATCCAATACAATGGCTATTTTTGTTTCCCATCTTGCCGACCAGATACTGGAAAATACCGACGCTTCCATCAGGGTGGATGGAATTGAAGCAAAAGGACTTGATAATGAATTGAACCTGATTGTTGATCGCAATCCGATTTATAACCATATTGCAAAGAGTACTCCAGAATTAATCGTGGAGCGTCTTTTCAGAAGCGGGGGGGAAGTTGAAAAGGAGTTTTACAGACGTTTGAAAAATAAATTCGAAAAAGGATGCTAATCAGAGGCATCCCTTTGTACTTTTGACCCCTTTGCCCTCGATAACCGTCGCTTTTTTCATTGCTTGGGCAAATGCCTTGAAAAGGGCTTCGATTTTGTGGTGATCATTGTAACCATATACAGTTGCATGTAGGGTGACTTTTGCATTGGAGACGAATGATTCAAAAAAATGCCTTGTTAGCTGGGTGTTGAATTCCCCTACGTTTTCGGATTCAAAGGTTGCGTCCATTACGAGGTAACTGCGTCCTCCTATGTCCATTACTACACTGGCAAGGGCCTCATCCATTGGTATCTTTGCTTCTCCGAATCGGGCAATTCCTGATTTTTCTGCCATTATCCGGTCAAAAGCCTGTCCCATTACTATTCCAATATCCTCTATCAAGTGATGGCCGTCTACTTCCAGATCACCTTTAGCATCTATTGTAAGGTCAAAACCTGAATGTCGTGCAAAACATACCAGCATGTGGTCAAAAAAACCGATTCCTGTATTTATCTGTGAATCCCCTTTGCCATCGATGTCAATCGTAAGTTCTATGCTGGTTTCTCTGGTAGTCCGGGATACAGTGGAAGATCTTGGCATACTTACTCTCCACCAGAAGTATCCACTCTGATTGTATTTATCGCTTCTGTAAGGGTAAAATTACCTGCATAAAGGGCACTCCCTACCACAACACCGCAGGCACCGGTCATTTTCAATGTCATTATGTCTTCCAGGGTGGTAACTCCTCCAGAAGCAATCACCGGTATTGTAAGTTCATTAACTAGCTCTGTTGTGGGTTCTGTGTCCACACCTTCCATTAATCCTTCTTTGTCTATGTTGGTGAACAGAATGCTTCCTGCACCTTTTTCTTCAAACATTTTCCCCAGTTGTACCGCAGTATACTCGGATTGCTCGGTCCATCCCTTTGTAGAAACCTTACCATTTTTTGAGTCCAGGGCAACATTAATGTTTTCGGGTTTGAATTGCCTGGCAAGTCTTTCAACCAGATCAGGATTTTGGACAGCTGCAGTGCTTAGTATCACCCTGTTAGCTCCCATGTGAAGCAGGTTTGCAGCATCCTCAAAAGAGCGAATTCCACCACCTACCTGTACTTCGACTCCTTCCCTTTCACATAGCATAATGATTTTTTCTATAATCGGGGCATTTTTCCTTTTACCTTCGATGGCGCCGTCAAGATCTATCAGATGCAGGGTTTTTGCTCCCTGTCCGATCCACTTAATCGCAACTGCTTCGGGATCATCAAGTGAAATACGTTCCTGGTCTGGCAGTCCCTGTATCAGCTGGACACATTTACCATTTTTCATATCTACAGCGGGGATGACCTCAAATTCCATTATTTACTCTCCTCAGGGTATCATTCTTTCGATGGGTACAACCAGTATGTCTGATGCACCTGCTTTTTTCAGTTCGCTGACTATTGCAAAGACCTGTTCTGCATCAATAACGGCATGTACTGCATGGGTGGAATTTTTTGATTCTACTTTCATAACAGTCGGGCCTGCAAGACCGGGCAGGATGTCTTTGATAGTTTCCAGTTTGCCTGATGGCACATTCATCATAAGATAGCGTTTTTGCTTTGCATGGAGTACGCTTTCAAGGGCTGTTTTTATGTGCTGGATCTTTTCTTCCCTTTGGGAACTTTTAGCATTTGAAATCAGGTACACAGAAGAGCTGAACACATCTGCAATTTTCCTGAGATGGTTTGTCACAAGGGTTGTGCCGGAACTGGATATATCAACGATTGCATCCGCAATTCCCACATGGGGTGTCATCTCGCAGGCACCACTTACTTTGATTACTTCAATTGGGATGTCAATATTTTCAAAATATTTCTCTGTAATATTTGGGAATTCAGTAGCAACCCGCATGTTTTTCAGGTCTTCAGCAGTTTTAATCCCTGATTCTTCAGGGACTGCAAGTACCAGTTTTGCCCTCCCGAAATGCAGGTCCAGCATAACTTCAACTTCCGCATCAGTTTCATCTATAAGATCAAGCCCGGTAATTCCCACGTCTGCAGCTCCGTCCTGCACATATTCTGGAATATCTGCCGCTCTGGCGAATAAAAAGGTCATTTCTGGGTCAGTTGTTTTTGCAAAAAGTTTCCGGCTTGATCCTTCCAGTACCGGGAGACCTGCTTCTTTGAAGAGTTTCACGGTCGGATCGTGGAGTCTGCCTTTATTTGGTATTGCAATGCGTATCATCCTGGTTGCCTCTGGAATCTGGGTCAACATTTCCAATACTTTCATTGCATATAAAGGTTTGATGAAGAAAAACAGCCAGGTATCTATTACCTTTAGTAATTAATTCATTTACCTATAGTATCCAATTTATATAGAATGGGTTTTTCCTTTCATCACAGATTTGATAATTGGGGCTCATTTAATTCATATTTCAGTGTTTTCATGAGGTTTGTTTATGCGGAACATAAAAGTTGAACAACTTGTCCAGACACCTGTGGAAAATCAGGAGATAGAGCTTGTTGAACGTAAGGGGCTGGGACATCCAGATAGTATATCTGATGGAATTGCAGAGGCCGTAAGCCGCGCCCTTTGTGCGGAATATATTGAAAAATGCGGTGCTGTACTTCATCATAATACGGATGAAACCCAGATTGTTGCAGGTCGTTCTTCCCCTGCTTTTGGAGGTGGGGAGGTCATCAAGCCAATCTATACTCTTCTTGTGGGGCGGGCTACAAAGGAATTTAACGGTGTGGAAATCCCGGCTGAGACAGTGGCTCTCTCGGCAGCACGTGATTACCTGAGGAATAATATTGTAAATCTTGATCTTGAAAGGGATATTATCCTTGACTGCAAACTCGGTACGGGTTCTTCTGATTTGAGAGATGTTTTTGGCCGGGAAAAAGTTCCTACTGCCAATGACACATCTTTTGGTGTCGGGCATGCATCTTTTTCCGAACTTGAGCGTATAGTGTATGACACCGAGAAGCAGCTTATAGGTGATATGAAAGGAAAATTACCTGCAATAGGTGAAGACATCAAGGTCATGGGATTGCGTGAGAACGATGATATTTCCCTGACTGTTTGCTGTGGAATGGTTGACAAATATGTTGATGATATGGATGCCTATGTTAGTTTCAAGGAACAGATGAAGGACTATATCCTGGATCTTGCTGGCAAATACACCGACAGGGACGTTAACGCCTATATCAATGCTGCCGATAAAACCGGGGGTGGTTGTGGCTGTATCTTCCTGACGGTAACAGGTACCTCTGCGGAAATGGGGGATGATGGTTCTGTTGGTCGGGGTAACCGGTGTAATGGTTTGATAACTCCGAACAGGCCCATGAGTATGGAGGCAACAAGTGGTAAGAATCCTATCAACCATGTAGGTAAGATCTACAATTTGCTTTCTACTCAGATGGCCTGGGATATTGTGGAAGCCGTACCTCAAGTAGATGAAGTATATGTGCGTCTGCTATCACAGATAGGTAAGCCTATTGATCAGCCAATGGTTGCCAGTATCCAGGTAATTCCCGAAGAAGGGGCAAATTTTGCTACGCTTCAGGATGATGCCGAGGCGGTTGCCGACGAGTGGCTTGGTAATATAAGCAAGATTACCGATCTTGTTATGAATGGGGCAATTGACACTTTCTGAGGGCAGATACCCTCTTTTTATTCTTTTCAGTGGTATTTGAATTCTGTTTTTCATTTTTGCTTTTAAGCGCTGGTGTAATTTCCTGTGTATTTTGGATTTATATACTTCTGAAATGGGAATTCGGCGAAAAGTCTATATAAGATTGTGAGGATGAGAATATCTCGCTGAGTAATGTCCCGCCTTAACTCAGTTGGTAGAGTGCGCGGCTGTAGTATGGTTTGTGTGGATTATCCACATACCGCGCGGTTACCGCGATGCCCCCGGTTCGAGTCTGGGAGGCGGGACCAAACACCTCTTTAGAAGAGGCGTAAACAAAACCCTTATATACAATTAAATGTATTAGGGTGCTGCTCTTGTGAGCGGAAAAGTGTGCCCGGACATTGTCCGAATAGTGTAGAGGCCTATCATGGGGCCCTGTCGAGGCCCCGACCCGGGTTCGAATCCCGGTTCGGGCGTACAAAACTTTTCCGAAAGGCCCCGGTTTTTCCGGGGCCAAAACTCACATCTAATTTTGTTTTCTATAATTTTGTCACTGGGTAGTATCATTACTGTTTTAATAGCACGCCTGCTCATGTGTATATACAATTAATTATTTCAAATAGGATAATTTTTATGTAGTTCTCATCCTTAGTTGTTTCAGGATGTCGGATAAAATATTGCCATGGAACAGAAACACAGATCGATACGTATTCAGATTGTTCTGTGTCTTTTTCATCTTCACAGCATCTTTTTCTACAGGCGTGCTTGCTAATGATTCCTATGCAGTTACTGAGGTCTATTGTAATGGTGAATTATACCCAGAATATTTTACTCCTTCTCCTGTTCTGCATGCAAATGAGTCATTCTCACTGGCAGTTGAGATGACTGTACAGCAGGCAAGTGTTGTCGATGTCAATCTCAATCAGCATATTCTGGATTCTGGCGCTTCTCTGGAAATACAGACAGGCCCATGTGGATTCAATTCAACTCATTCGCGTGAGTTTGCCCCAAATGAAACATTTACTTATAGGTGGATAATCAGGGAGGCAGAAAATACGACATCTGCTCCGGTTCCGGTTGAATTCCGCTATTCAATTAATCAGGTAAACTCTCCTGAGTTAACTATTGAGCATTCTTCTATTGTTGTCACTCCCTATATCACGGATGAATGTGTTGAAGATGAGATATGGGATGATAATTATCCTCTCTCTTTAAATTCCTACATTCCACGATCTGAATCATCTTCGGGGTTTACATTTGTTGGTTTGGTTAGTCCTCTTTTTGTTTTTGCAATAGTGGGTTTACTGTTGCTTTATCGCAAAAATGAATAATATTGTGATTTTATGGTTTCCAGAACAATTGAAAAGCTACAAGTATTATGAGTAAATTGAAACCATCGGATAGACTTTTATACGTATATCTCTCCCTCTTATCCAATAATCGTTGATGTGATCATATGTCTTATAATATACTTGAAACACGCAATCTAGTTCCGGATGTGCACCTCATGAAGGTCGAAGCTCCGGATATAGCAAAAGCAGCGAAAGCGGGACAATTTGTAATATTACGTATTGATGAAAGCGGGGAACGCATTCCTCTTACAATAGCCGACTTTGATGTTGATGAGGGTTCTATAACTGTAATCTATCAGGTAATGGGCAAGACTACCAGGCAATTAACAACCCTCAAGACGGGGGAAATTTTGCAGGATTTTGTCGGTCCTCTGGGCACTCCCTCGGATATCCGCAAAATCGGCACAGTATTAATGGTTGGGGGTGGTGTCGGTGTGGCTCCTGTTTTCCCACAGGCACGTGCATATCGTGAAGCAGGTAACCATGTAATATCGATAATTGGCGCCCGCAATGAAGCAATGCTTATTCTTGAAGATGAAATGGCAGAGGTAAGCGATGAACTCTATGTGGCTACTGATGATGGGAGCAAAGGACATCACGGTTTTGTAACCGATATTGTCAAGGATATTCTTGATAGTGACCAGCAGGTTGACCGTATTGTTATAATAGGTCCGCCTATAATGATGAAAGTAGGGGCGGGTGTAACTGCCTCCTATGGCGTGGAAACCCTTGTAAGCCTCAATCCAATTATGATCGATGGTACCGGGATGTGTGGTGGTTGCCGTGTGTCTGTTGGCGGAGAAACCAAATTTGCATGTGTGGATGGCCCGGAATTCAATGCAGCAGGTGTGGACTTCGACCTCCTGATGAGCAGGCTTTCCCTTTACAGGCCGCAGGAAAAGCAAGCTCTTGAAAATTACAACACAAAATGCGGGGGTGATTGTAGGTGTCACTGAAACAGGAAATGCCTGAGCAAAAACCAAAGGAAAGAATTGGAAACTTCGGTGAAGTTGCATTGGGGTACACAGAACAGCAGGCTGTAACTGAGGCGACACGCTGTCTTGAGTGCAACAATCCTCAATGTGTGGCAGGATGTCCTGTTAATATTGATATCCCCGGTTTTGTATCACAGATCAAGAATAAAGACTTTGAAAGGGCAATAGGTATACTCAAGGACTCCAATGCCCTCCCGGCAATCTGTGGACGTGTTTGTCCTCAGGAAGAGCAGTGTGAGAAGTTCTGTGTACTTGGGAAAAAGGGTGATCCTATTGCCATCGGCAGGCTTGAGCGTTTCTGTGCGGATTATGAAAGGGGTGCAGGAGTGAAATTCCCTGAAAAATCAAAATCCAGCGGAAAAAACGTTGCTGTCATTGGTGCAGGTCCTGCGGGACTTACCGCAGCAGCAGAGCTTGCAAAAGCGGGGCATGGTGTAACTATTTATGAAGCCCTCCACGAACCAGGCGGAGTCTTAACCTACGGTATACCCGGATTCAGGCTACCCAAGGACATTGTCAGGCAGGAAATAGATTACATCCGTAATCTTGGGGTTGACATAAAATTGGATTATGTCATAGGAAGGATAAAAACCCTTGATGAACTCCGTGATAAATTCGATGCAGTCTTTATAGGTACAGGTGCGGGTCTTCCCAGGTTCATGGGTATTGAAGGGGAGAACCTCAACGGTGTCTACTCTGCAAATGAGTTCCTCACAAGGGTCAATCTGATGAAAGCCTACCGTTTCCCTGAATATGACACACCCATCAAATGCGGAAATAAGATTGTTGTAGTAGGAGCCGGCAACGTTGCAATGGATGCTGCCCGCAGTGCCCTTCGCCTGGGTGCGGATGCAGTAACAGTTGTATACCGGCGCAGCGAGGCGGAAATGTCTGCGCGAGTCGAAGAAGTTGAACATGCAAAGGAAGAAGGTGTTATTTTCAAACTGCTCACCAACCCGGTCCGTATCCTCGAAGGTGAGAATAAGACCGTTACAGGTGTAGAATGCGTAAATATGGAACTCGGTGAACCTGACGATTCCGGCAGGAGGCGTCCCATCCCAATTGAAGGTTCTGAGCATGTGATCGATGCTGATATAGTAATAGTTGCTATAGGCACCTCTCCAAACCCGGTTATCTTTACAGGTTCTGAAGAGCTTGAAACTACTTCAAAGGGCACAATAGTTGTCGATGAGGATACTATGTCATCATTGGAAGGATTATGTGCAGGTGGTGATGTGGTTACCGGTGCTGCAACTGTAATCAGTGCAATGGGTGCTGGCAAGCAGGCAGCTGCAACTATTAACCGGTATCTGGTTAATCAATCCTGACGAAAGGTTAATTGAAAAAAGCACATATAAAAACTATAAAATGCAAAAAAAACGCTCCACATTTACCTTTGCTTCCGCAAGCAAAAAGAGTCGTCCAAAAACCAGAAAGACCCGAAATCGGTCTAATAAGCAGGTGCTAACCGACCATATTTTCTGGTGTAGCTCCTGCAATGTGCCTTTAATAGGTCCTGTCTGTGACACTTGTGGCAGTGAAGGTACGAAATTATCCCTTACTTCTCCTTCAGATGTGAGATTTGCTTCTGCTTATGAAAGGGACTTACTTGATGGCCTGCTAAGGCAACTGTATGGTTGTAATCCTTTTGTTGATAGGATCATACTGTTGAACAAGGTTGCCGGGGATGACCGCAATGATGAGGTGCTGGTTGATGGCATACTTATCGGTCATATGTATTTTGATATACTGCAAAAACAATTCAGGTTTGAACCCACGTACATGGGTGCCGGCGTCCTTGTAAACCATACGCATTCAAAAACGGCACATCTTCATTATACCGGGCGCCATCTTAATGGTAAAAAAATTTCCATGGAGGGAATCGATCATTTTTCAGCGGATATTGAAAAAGGTGACCCGGTATTGCTGCGATGTGGAAAAATGGTGGGTATTGGGACCTCTCTTGAGGATTCAGCTAATTTCAGGCCGGGCAAACCTTTGCTCCGGGTCAAGAAAATCAAAAAAAATTCTGCAAACCTGAATCATCCAGCGCCTTCCATGGATTCTGTCATCAGGGCCAACCACACTTCTCTCAAAAAAATAGAATCCAATGCTATAAACATGATAAAAGGAATTGGCAATGACCCCGCCTATTCTTCCTTCCCGGTCAACGTATCATTCAGTGGCGGCAAGGATAGTCTGGTTGTGCTGGACCTTGCCAGAAGGGCACTGGATGTCAGCCGTCTCAGGGCAATTTTTCTCAATACGGGTATAGAATTTCCTGAGACCGTGCAATTTGCACATGATTTTTGCAATGACAATAGTATAGAACTTATTGAAAAAAGGGCAGAGAATGATTTCTGGGATAATGTGGAAAGTTTCGGTCCCCCGGGCAAGGATTTCCGCTGGTGTTGTAAAGTCTGTAAACTGGCCCCTGCGAATTCGGCTTTTGAGTCCTGCAGTGCAGAGAATCCCTGTCTTGCAGTTGACGGGAAACGCAAATATGAGTCCTTTTCCAGGCAGGAGACCGCACCAACAGAGGCCAATCCCTTTGTGCCGGGCCAGCTGAATGTTTTTCCAATCAGGCAGTGGAGGGCTATTGAAGTCTGGTTGTATATCTACTGGAAAAACCTTGCTTATAACCCCCTCTATGACATGGGCTTTGAAAGGGTGGGCTGCTATCTTTGCCCTTCTACCCTTGAATGTGAATTCGAGAGGGTCAGGCAATTGTTCCCCGACCTGTATGAAAGATGGATGGCATACCTGCAAAAATGGACGGCTTCAAAGGGCCTGCCCCCTGAATATGCCGAATATGGTTTCTGGCGCTGGCAGCAGCACCCTCCTAAAATGCTTGCCCTGGCAAAACAGCTGGGAATATCTATCACACCCCTTGAAACAGAAGATTTCAGCATAAGTGCAGTTTCCGGGCATTCTGTCTGTAGCGGGGGTGATTTTTCTGTAGAGGCCGGGATACGCGGGGTGTCGCTGTCAGAAGCAGCGGATGTAATGAGAATGCTGGGTAATGTCGTATATTCCCCTGAGATAGGTGTTGTCCTCGCAAAGGGCCGCTCATATACGGTTAAATTCTTTGCATCGGGTAACTTGAAAGTTACAGCTGCTGACAGGAAACTTGCAGACAGGATGTACAGGAATGCATGCCTGCAGTTGCTACGTATTGCCCGTTGCAGTGGCTGTGGGGTATGTCTCAACGCATGTGATAAAGGTTCCATCGAATTGAAAAACGGCAAAATAAAAATTCATGATTCATGTACAGGATGTGGAAAATGCAACGAGTCCTGTGTGGTAATCCGGTATGCTAATCGTATCATTCCTGACATTTGATGCGCTGCTTTTAATATAATGAAATAGTAATGTAAGGTAGTTTATTCAGAGAATATTATCAGTAATGTAAGGGAGTTTCATGGAGTTAAAAGATATAGACGGTGTATCCGTAATTATCGAAAACAGGTGGAAAATACTTGCTTTACTTGCTTTTTTCATTCTTTTCCTGGCTCTTGTGAAAATCCTTTTGCCTCTTGCAGACGGTATCGTGTTGGGTCTGGTTTTTGCCTATATATGCAGGCCTATATATGACAAGATAAACAAGAAAAACCATTACGGGGCATTCATTGCGACAATGTTTATCGTAACTCCTCTTGTTATCATCATAGGCACCGGTTTTGTAGAGATATTCAGACAGCTTATCTGGGTAATCGAAAACCAGTCACAGGTCCTTGAGATCATATTTGATTTTATAAGGGCAATATTGCCTGGTACATATTTTGAACGTGTCAACCAGCTTGTTTGGGATTCATCGCTTTCGATTCTTTCTTTTGCAGGTAGTCTGGGTTTTGTTTCATATGCCAAAAGTCTGGGTATGTTTATGATCAATCTGGTTGTGGCAATCTTTGTTTGCTATTTCCTGTTGCTTGAAGGTGAGAAACTGTATGCATCAGCAGTGTGTATTGCCCCAAAGGGAACCCAATTAAATACAGGCCGCTACCTTAGGGAGCTGGATCGGATACTGAGTGGAATATTTATAGGTAATGCCTATGCTGCTCTGACTGTAAGTACGATTTCAGTAGTTGTGTTTTATGCCTTTGGTTTATCTCATATACTGGCACTTGCGACCCTGATATTTATTGCTTCTGTGATTCCCTTTTTTGCAGGTTATATGGTGCTTCTGATTCTATCTGTTATCAGGTACATAGAAATGGGCGCAGAGGCTGCAATTATCTTTTTCATTGTGTCATCTATAGTAATATACGTCCCGCCTGAACTTTTCCTGCGTCCGTATTTTGTGAGTATGAAATCCCAGATACATCCGGTCGTACTTGTCGTGGTATTTCTGGGTGGAGGTTTTGTAGGGGGAATAGCAGGATTCTTTGCCGCTCCGGTACTCCTGGGGGCTTTGGTAGCGGCTTACCGGGTATATATTGACAATTCGAACAGTCAGGATACTGAAGATACCGGCAAGGATTCGGATGAAGCATGCCTTACAGATGATTCCATTTGAAAAAGGTTAATAAGGATTGTTCCAATTTATCCAGAAGACCCGAGGTGAGTTTATGCAATTATTGCTTATCCATTCCGATTATATTGAATATGAAGTGAAAAAAAGTACTCCTGTTGCAGAGCAGATAGAGGATTCCTTCAAAAAAGGTAGGCTAGATGAAGCTTTGACCGTTTTCATGGCGGTGGAAGGTACTGATGAGGCAAACCCGAAAGATGTAGCTGAAAAGGCTGTTGCTGAGATCAAAAAGACTGCATCCCAGGTAAATACAGACAGTGTAATGCTGTATCCTTATGCCCATTTAAGTTCCGACCTTTCTTCTCCGAAGATTGCGGTTTCTGTAATGAAGGATATTGAAAAGAGTCTTATTGATTCATTTAATGTAAAACGTGCTCCTTTTGGGTGGTACAAAGCATTCAAAATCAGTTGCAAAGGGCATCCCCTATCTGAACTTTCCCGAACTATCAACCCTGAAACTGAATCTTGTGGTGAAGGCGTAGATACAGAGGAAGAAGTTGTATCTGAAGCTCTGAAAGCCGAAAGTACGGCCAGATCTTACTGGAAGGTCCTGACTCCTGACGGTGTGCTGCATGATGTTGATGGTTTCAACTTCAACGATCATGCGAATCTCGGTACCTTTGTGGATCATGAAATCTCCAAAAGCAGGGCTGTGGAGAAGGTGCCCCCTCATGTTGAATTGATGCGCAGACTTGAGATTGCTGATTATGAACCCGGGTCAGATTCCGGTAACATGCGTTATTATCCCAAAGGCAGGCTGATAAAATCCCTGCTTGAGCGTTATGTGCTGGATTCTTCTTCCAGGGAAGGAGCAATGGAAGTAGAAACACCTTTGATGTACGATATGAACCATCCAACTCTCAAGAAGTACCTGGATAGATTCCCTGCACGTCAGTATTCCATCGAATCCGATAAACGCCACATGTTTTTGAGATTTGCTGCATGCTTTGGTCAGTTTTTGATGAGTCATGATATGACCATCTCCCACCACAACCTCCCGATGAAGATGGTGGAACTTACACGTTACAGTTTCCGTAAGGAACAGAGGGGAGAACTGGTGGGCCTGCGCAGGCTGCGGGCTTTCACTATGCCGGATATGCATACCATGTGCGGGGATATGGACCAGGCTGTCGAACAATTCGGCCGCCAGTACCAGATGTCAATAGATGTGCTGAAAGATGTCGGAATAGATGTCTCCGATTATGAAGTTGCAATCAGACTTACCCGGGACTTTTATGAGGAGAACAAGGACTTCATCACTGCTCTTGCAAAGAAAGTCAATAAACCTGTTCTTGTGGAAATGTGGGAAAAACGTTTCTTCTACTTTGTGCTCAAGTTCGAGTTCAATTTTGTGGATGCCCTGAAAAAGGCAAGTGCGCTTTCCACAGTCCAGATAGATGTGGAAAATGCAGAACGATACGATATTAAGTACATCGACCAGGCCGGGGAGGCCAAAAGACCTGTCGTATTACATTGTTCGCCCAGCGGAGCAATTGAGCGTTGTATTTATTCCCTGCTGGAAAAAGCCTCGATGAAGGCCGAAGGGGGAGAAGTCCCGATGCTTCCTGTCTGGTTATCACCCACACAGGTCAGGGTCATACCCATTGCAGAGCGACATATGGAATTTGCCGAAGAGGTTGCATCACGTATTCAGTGTCGTGTGGATATAGATGACAGGGAAGAAACAGTAGGCAAAAAGATACGTAATGCAGGGCAGGAATGGGTGCCCTATGTGGTAGTTGTTGGTGACAGGGAAGCCGAAAGCGGTAAAGTCAATGTTACTGTGAGGGAAGAATCCAAACCAAAGAAGCCTTCCAAGGTTGAGATGTCTGTGGATGAACTCAACAGCCGCATTCTTAAAGAGACTGCCGGGATGCCTCAGGGTCACCTGCCTCTTGCACAAAAACTTAGCATGAGACCAAGATTCATATAATATCATCTCGAAAATTAATTTATGGATATGGAACGTGCAATAATACATGTATCCGGTATTGTGCAGGGTGTTTTCTTTCGCTCCTTTACCATGCAGAAAGCATCCGACATCGGGCTTACCGGTTATGTGGTAAACCTCTCGGACGGCAGGGTCAAAGCTGTTGTCGAAGGCAGCAAGAAAAAAATAGATGCCCTTTTGGATGCTCTCAAAGAGGGTCCTCCTGCATCCCAGGTCAGAGATGTCGAAATAGTTTGGGAGCCACCAACAGGCGAATTTAAAGATTTCAGTATCAGGAGATAATTCATCTCCTGTCCACTACTCTTTTTGGGCGCCCCTTTACTTTATAGAAATCCATCTCACCTTCAGGAAGGAAATTGAATAATATCTCAAAGGCCTCCTCATTATAGGCATCCTGCAGGCCAGGTTTGTATTGCAGGAAACTTTTCAGGAAGTTCTCCTGAACATTTTCACGGTCACATATTTCGGGTTCCTCACATTCAAGACTTACCCGTAAAGTGGTGTTTCCTGTTTCTCCGTAAAGGAATGCCTCATATTCGCCGGTCAGGTATTCCATGTTATCCCTCTGGAAAACTCCTTTTTCGACGTCCACACGGTTGAAAGGTGTCTCTTCCACCCAGAATGTCTCGGCTTCCCTTTGAGGATTTAATATTCGCATGTGTGTCCTTCCACATTCACATTTATCCCTGGAGACAACTACGGTCGTGTCTTCAGTATCGTAATTTAACAGCAGGCTTCCACACCTTTCCCCTGGTGCAAGTAATGTTGTTAGCACGATCCTGCCGCATTCACCATCTTTTACAAAGGTCTTTTTGTGTGGGTCATAGACATCCAGATGCACAATATCCTCGGGTACATGCAATCCGTTTTTCATTCTGCACTCCCCGCACATGGTACCTTCGGTGCTTCCATAGGTATTGTAAACCGGACAGTCCCATACCTCTTCAAGATATGTCCTGGCTTCTTCTGCAAAACTTTCCCCGCCGACCACCATTTTGTTAATTGAGGTTTCGGGGGGTTCTATTCCCTGTTTTCTAAGCCTTTTTGCAAGACGTAGCAGTTTGAATACACTTGCAACAATACCGGTGGGCTGGTAACTTTCAAGTATTCGGGGAGGGAACGTGCATTTTCCTTCGGGTATGATTGCCATGCCAATATCCCGGGCTGCAAGGGTCATCGTGTTTGCTCCCACGTTCATGCCATAGGAAGCGCACATGATTACCCTGTCATCTTCATTAAAATTCTGTGATACAAAACTTCTGCCATATTTCTGGGCGTACCTCTGCCAGTCTGCCCATGTAAGGAAAAATGATTTGGGTACCCCGCTGGTTCCACTGGTCTCATGCACGGTATAGACATCTTTCCAGTCTACACTCTTGAAACGAAAATCCGGTGTTTCAGGAGGCTGGTTGTTTCTTATGGTGTCACTTGTAACAATTGGTAACTCCAGCAAATCCTCATGGGTGGAGATGTCTGCGGGTGTGACATTATTTTCCCTGAACCATTTTCTGTAAAATGGCGAATTTTCTGCTGCATACTTGACAGTATATTTAATCCTTTCATCAACAAGGTTATCCAGTTCTTCTCTTCCTAAGTTTTCCATTTCAGGGTTAAAATAAGGGATAAAATCATCCTCCTTATTTATCAACGGATAGTCTCTTCAACTATCTCATATTCTATGGAAGAAACTTCTCTCTCAAGAGGGGTGACTCCCAATACATCTCGCAATTCTTCGATACAGTCCATACATATATGGACTTTCCCTATTATTTTCCCTGGTTCGGCGTCTTTTTCGGATCCACCCTCTATGTCGTAATCCATACATTCTTTTCCACAAAATATACAGCTCAAAAAACCCCTCCTTCTTATTATATTTTGAAAAGATTTCTATATATTACTTTCGACCCTCAACGGAAGGGTTATTTTTATAAATTTTCCATTTATATGGCTATTGATGTTTTCTTTTTTGAACAATAGTTCCTTGACACCCTCTTCGATGTATGAAATTAAGAGAAGATATGAACTGCTTGATGAATTGCTGAAAGAGCTCATCAAATGTTCTGATGAAGGTGACATTATTCTGGTTGAAGGAAAAAGGGATGTTTCTTCATTGCGTAGCCTCGGCATACATGGTCCTATCAAAAAAGTAACTCATATTCCCCTGCTTGAGCTATCCGAAAAACTGCGGGAAATGGATCGCTGTGTTATTATTCTGACTGATTGGGATAGAAGGGGAAACATGCTTGCGGATAAGATTTCTACAGATCTGGAATATATGGATGTCGTTGTGGATACTTCTATCAGAAATAGATTGGTGTCCCTTGTTCAGAAGGATATAAAAGATGTTGAAAGTCTTGACAGCCACATGAAAAAAATGAAAGATACTGTTTTACAACAGTATTAGTGAAGTAATTCCCGAGAAGTTGTCCTGCCACATTTGCGGCAGTAGTAAAGGACATTGGATTTCATCTTCATTATTTTTAACTTTTCCCTGCATTGGGTGCATGTCTTAGAGGAGGCTGCTTGCATCATAATACCTCCTCAGGCAAGTATAGTTATCGAATCAAGGCGTGCTGTTCCCTTGACTGTCCAGTAATCGCATACATTGCAGTATTCTATTCCATTTTCATTGACTTCCATTTCAGAATGACATTTTGGACATATGTTCAGTCTTGTCATATTTAATCTCCCCATACATTTTTGAAAAAGGATTATACTAAAAGTAAATTATTTGTACCCCACTTTTTAGTAAATCCCGTTTGTACATATAGGATTATTTTTGTATTTAAACGTAGTGGAACAATTCAACTTGTTTTCCACAAATACTTTTTTCATGTATCCTTGAACTGTCAGGCATTTCGCATGAATGAATATCCAAAAAGCAGGATGGTTACTACAAATCCGGCGATTCCCAATTCATTGGTTGCTGTGTCTGCGAACCTTTCTGAGCATCAACCTGTTTTTACATCTTCCCTATTAAATATGTATTGTTATATTTTATGGAATAGCTTTAATTAACATATGTGAATTTTCTTCCCTATGAGCAATGTAGTAATCATAAGATACGGTGAACTGTCCCTGAAAAGTATGGGTGTGCGCAATTTTTTCGAACGTACACTGGTTAATAACCTTAAAGCAATGCTTGAGCAGGAGGCGGTTTCATATAATAGGGTTATCAGGGACAGGGGCCGTATTTTTGTCGAATCCGATGATCCAGTAGCCGCAGAGGTGTGTTCGAATGTTTTCGGGGTAGTCTCTACCTCTTTTGCCCGTAAAGTAGATTCAAATTTGAAATCAGCCGCAGAGGAATGTGCTGAAATGGCCGGTGATTTCATCGCAGAATCCGAATCATTTGCAATCCGTCCACGTCGCTCGGGAAATCATTCCTTTACCTCCGCGGATTTAGGAAGAATTTGTGGCGATGCAGTTTATGAGAAACTTGAATCACTGGGAAGGAACCCTTCAGTGAATCTTGATAACCCTGATAAAGAGATCTTTGTGGAAATGAGGCAAAACGCCGCTTATGTCTTTACTGGTATCTCCAAAGGTGTGGGTGGTCTTCCGTTAGGTACTCAGGGGAAAATGGTAGTTCTGCTATCAGGGGGGATCGATTCCCCGGTTGCTGCCTGGTTGCTGATGAGAAGGGGTGTAAAGGTCATTCCTGTATTCTGCAACAATGAGCCCTTTTCCGATGAGGCAACACGGCAGAAAGCCATCAAATGTGTGAAAGTGCTTAACGATTGGTCTGCCGGCACCCCCATGAAAATGTATGAAGTTCCCAATGGGAAAAATCTGCAGGCAATTCGGGACAACTGTTCACTTAAAAATACATGTATATTGTGTAAGAGGACGATGTACAGGATCGCTTTTGAAGTTATGGAAAAAGAAAAAGCATCAGGCATTATTACCGGGTCATCCCTGGGTCAGGTGGCTTCCCAGACAACCTACAACCTGCATGCTGAAATTTATGGCCTGGGATTTCCTATATACCACCCCCTGATAAGTTTTGATAAAACTGAGATTATCGATATGGCCAGGAAGATAGGTACATTTGAAATTTCCACTCTGAGTTCTGCAGAATGTGGAGCAGTTCCGGAACGTCCGGAGGTAAGGGCCATGTATGATGCTGTAGTCGAAGAAGAAGCAAAACTGGATATTGATGGTCTTATTGCCGATTCCCTGGCAAATGCCAATATATTGTATGAGTTTGAGTGAAAATAAGGCTTGAAGGGATGGACCTGGCGGGATTCGAACCCGCGGCCTTTACGTTGCGAACGTAACGATCTTCCCCTGATCTACAAGCCCAAAAAAAGAAATTTGAAGACCTTCAGACAGGTCTTCCTACTTCCTCTACCTGTACGCTTTCGACGCCTTCGATAGTTGCTATGGCTTCCTCAACAGGCTCTGTACCGCCTTCCAGATCGCCTACAAGAACTGTAGCTTTAATGGCCTTGAGGCCAAATGCGATAGGTTCTTCGACAGTTCCGAAGAGTTCTGAACCTTCAGGTAAAACACCTGCAATCTTTTCTTTTATCTCTTCAAGATTTCTTTCTACGCCATCGGGCATTATTTTAATAGTAGCTGCAACATCTCCCATATTTACACCTCATGGACCCATAAATCCACATTTAGGACAGACGTAATTGTTACTCTGCTGTCTGCATTTTATGCATCTTCCAAGTTCGGTGTCACATTCGGGGCATGCAAAACGTGCAAAACCTTTGTCCGAAAGATGTACACCGCAGGAGGTACAGTAATTGACCTTCTCCATTGTATTTCTCCTTATTGTGATTTTACTATAAGTATGACGGATTGAGTACATAATCCGTATATAATTTAAAATTTCCCCCTGATGTAGGTACCTGTGTCTCTGTTTCCCATAATAGTCTCTGTTATTCTGGAAAAATAGTTGCCGTTTACTATTGTGCAATTCATTTCATGTTTTATAAGATAGTTTGGAAGACAGGTATCCACACAACTCTGTCCCATTTTTATGATATCAGAAGCAGTAATTTCCCGTAACAAATTTCCCTCTTGCAGGATTCCGTCAACATCTGTTACTTTTATATAGTTTGCTCCTGACATTTGGGCAAATTTAGCACCGATCGTGTCGGATGTGACACCCCATGAATGGGGCAGATCGTCGTTATCTGTAAGAAACCTGTAGGGTAGCAGGATTCGTACCCCTTCAAAAGAACTGAGGGTAGCAGTTGTTTCAATTTTTGTCTTTTCCCTGAGATATATGCCGTATTGTTCCATGGATAGGATTGCCAACCAGTGAGCGGTATCATCATCAAAACCTGTCGTCTCTTCCATGTCCCTTATCTGATTTGCAAAGGGTCCTCCGCCGGGTACCACTAGCAACTGTATTTTTCTATCCTTGACCCAATTTTTCAGTGACAGCAGTAATTCAGGCCCCTGCTTTATCAGGCTTCCGCCCAGTTTTAGTACGACCTTTTCTTTCATGTTTTCTTTAGTTTCACTCCAGCAGATTGGCTACTGCATAGGCAGGGAATACCTTTGATATATCCTGACTCCATTGGCCTGCAAGTGAAATGCATTCAATACCCAGTTCTTCACATGTATTTTTGATCAAAAATTCCCCAAGTCCTGCTGCCAGGACGGTATTTATGTCATGTTTGTGGCAAAGTTCTGAGATTGCTTCTGCAAGCCTTTCTTTCTGTTTATCCTTAACAGCCATTGCTATCTTTTTAACATCAGCCATGTCAATTTCATTCAGGTCCGCGCAGACAATCCTTGCAAGTCTCCTAGAAGCTTCTTTTTCTGATTTCCCATTCCCGTCAGCAGTTTCACATGTGTATGCATCTTCATCGATATCTGAAAGGAGAAGGTAAGCATCCGCGCTTGTGGCAAATAGTTCAGAGGCGATTCGACAATTCCCCGCACTTATCGCCACACTGTCCAGCAGGGCCGCTATATTTGTCCTCAGGACACCCTGATACAATAATTCGTTGTTTGCAAGACGTTGTGTATCGGTATTGTGTGCAACGATCCTCCCGCCTTTGACAGGGATTAGGTCACTTGTAGTACTGCCCATATCCACAAAAAGACAATCTTTCATTTTTCTGGCAACAAGACTTGCAGAAGCCATCCAGTTTGCTGCGGCAAGGGAGGCGGGATTTTGTGTGTGCTTTACAAAATTGCCTTCCTGGTCCAGAAAATCAATCTCACAGTCGAAACTGTCTCTTACAATATCCATAATGCCGACAACCCCTGCTTTTTTGTTATCGTAACAATCAGCAAGTTCTCCGGTCATTACAACACCCACATGAGAAGGATTGTGTTTTTCAGAGATAATTTTCAGAACCGTTGGAAGTTTTGTTCCTTTCCAGAGAGGTACATAGTAGAGTTCACAGACAGAGCCGTCTGAGGAGGCAATTTTTGTGTTTGCCCCTCCGATATCTATCCCGAGTTTTTTCATAAAAGGTCCTCCTTTCGGAATTCATAATTGCCTGTAATATGTACTGTTGGTGGTAGGTTCTCTTCCAGGGCATCGATTAACAATTCTCCTATTTGGGGTTTGATTATTTTGCAGATGCCCACAAGCGAAGTGGTTGGCCTGGGATTTATGTCTATTACATAGGGGCTGTCACCCATTACAATATCAACACCTGTGTACCCCCTGCATCCAAGCGCCTGGGCTGCCCTTTTTGCAGTATCGATAATCAGTTCCCTGTCAGGTGTTTCATAGGGGGTTATCCCTCCCCTGTAATCGATGACAGTTTTATCTCCTCTTCCTGTAATTTCTATGTACTGGCGATTGATTGTCAGTGGGAGGGGCACATCGGCACAGACAAGACTCACACTCAGGTGTTCTCCTTCCACATATTCGGTTACAACCATGTCCTGGGATATTGAAGGATTAGATGTAATGATCGTGTTTTCCGCAGCACATCCATAACGGGGTTTGACAACATAATTGGTATCTTTTTTGATATCTTCCACCGTTTCAACAAGTTGGGGTGCAGGTATGCCATTGCTTTCAAGAATTTTTCCGCACTTGAATTTATCCGCACACTTGCGGATGACCTCTGGGGATGATCCCATATTAGAGGTATGTTCTACTATTTCTTCCACAAGCCCTGCAAGCAGGTCATCGGGAGCGATTATCAATGCGCAATCACATTTATTGGCCTCGGCCTGTAATACCGTCTTTATGTTTTCATGGTTACAATATACAGGTGTGCCGATCTGAATTTCGGTTGCAGATGTCGTATATTTGATTTCATGATGGCCTGCGGCAAAGCTTTCTGCAAGGCTTTTTAACATGGCTTTACCTTCAAGCAGGAAGGTACCTCCCATTCCCGTACTTGTGGCATATTCGCAAATTAAGATGTTCATATTTCGAGAAATGTTTTATTTAATATATGCTTTGGGTTTATATCAACGAGACAATAAATATATACTATCAGGACCTCTTTTTTGCAGAGAGGGATGGATTTGGAAATGTCAGAAAATCCTTTTATTCAGGCACTGTTAATATCTTTTGCAATGGCAATTTTTATGGTAGGTATGGCCATGGGTATAATGCAAATAGTAACCACCGGTTCGAACCCCGTACCTTATGCTATTATACTCTTGGTATTCGCCATCATATTCATTCTTGGTTCTGTTTTCTTTGAAAAGAGAGGGGCCGACGAAGTGGGATCAATTGTGGGTGCAGCTCTTGTTTCCTCGGTAAGTACCTTTTCAATCATCTCTTTTCTGGGTGGACTGAGTTTTGCTTTTAACGATGGTCTTTTTTCCATAGGATGGAATAGGCTAGTTTCCGCACTGGCGATTTGTATGATTGTTAGTATGCTGGTTGTCAAGTTCTTCTCTTACAGGGTTCAGAATCAATATTCCTGATTAGATCCCACTTGGCATACGCAAATTATTTATAGAACCTCATACAATCCAATTCTTTGCAATTTCTATTATAAGTTGGACCGCTCAATACAAAGGCGGAGATGTCAGTGATGGTAGGTAAAGATAAACAAGAAGATAATAACTCCTCAGACGCGGGAAATTCTCCTGAAGAGCTGGAACAGCTGGTTCAGGAAAAGGAGGCGGAAATTGCATCTCTGAAGGAAGACCTTTTACGTAAGAGAGCAGAATTTGATAATTTCCGCAAACGTACCCGCAAGGAGCAGGAAGAATTCCGCAATTTTGCGGTGGAAAACCTAATGGTGGAATTGCTTGATGTCTATGATAACTTCGAGAGGGCCATAGAGTCAGCTCACAATACTGATGATGTGAATTCGGTGGTCGAAGGTGTAGAAATGGTGTTCAAGCAATTTGTATCGATCCTGGAAAAAGAGGGTCTCAAAAGGATTGAATGTGAAGGCGAGGAATTTGACCCTTCCAAACATGAAGCCATGATGCACGTTGAACACGCGGATCATCCTGACAATACTATCATTGATGTTTGCAAACCTGGATACAAGTTAAATTCCAGGGTAATTCGGCCCGCTATGGTGGCGGTTTCCAAAAACACTTCTTCTGACAAAGAGGAGAAGTGAAGTTCATTGAAACGAATTGATAAGAAATATTAACTATAAATCTGATAATATTACAAAGAGGTAATCTATATGGGTAAAATACTTGGAATTGATCTGGGAACTACAAATTCCTGCATGGCAGTGATTGAAGGTGGCGAACCAACTGTATTACCAAATGCAGAAGGCAGCAGGACTACTCCCTCAGTAGTGGGATTCTCAAAGAAGGGGGAGAAACTTGTGGGTCAGGTAGCCAAAAGACAGATGGTAGCAAATCCGAATAATACGGTAAGCTCAATCAAACGTCATATTGGCGAAGGGGACTATCAGGTAACTCTCAACGATAAGGAGTATACGCCACAGGAAATTTCTGCAATGATACTGCGCAAACTCAAGGAGGATGCAGAAAGTTATATCGGTGAAACAATTACCGATACTGTAATCACAGTCCCTGCTTATTTCAACGACTCCCAGAGGCAGGCTACAAAGGATGCCGGTAAGATTGCAGGGCTTGAAGTTAAGAGAATTATAAATGAGCCCACAGCAGCTTCTCTGGCATATGGACTGGACAAGGAAACAGGTGACCACAAAATCCTTGTTTACGATCTTGGAGGCGGTACTTTTGATGTTTCCATCCTTGAGTTGGGAGACGGGGTTTTTGAAGTACTTTCCACAAGTGGTGATACCCATCTTGGAGGAGATGACTTTGATGACAGGATTGTCAATCACATCATAAGCGAATTCAAAAAGGAAGAAGGTATCGATCTTTCCGGTGACAAGGCAGCAATGCAGAGATTCAAGGATGCTGCGGAGAAGGCCAAGATTGAACTTTCAGGCGTTGGTACCACAAACATCAACCTTCCTTTCATTACAGCCGATTCTAACGGTCAGCCAAAACATGTCGATATCGATATTACAAGGGCACAATTTGAAAAGATGACCGAGGATCTCATCGATAAGACCCTCCAATCCATGAAACAGGCGCTAAAGGATGCAAACCTTAAGACTTCAGATATCGAAAAGGTGCTGCTTATCGGTGGTTCTACCAGGATGCCTGCAGTTGTCAGGACTGTGAAGGAATTCATTGGTAAGGATCCGTACAAGAATATCAATCCTGATGAAGCGGTTGCTGTAGGTGCTGCCATTCAGGCCGGTGTAATGGGAGGAGAAGTTGAAGATGTATTGCTGCTGGATGTCACTCCTCTTACACTTGGTATCGAAACAATGGGTGGTGTCGCAACACCATTGATTGAGAGGAATACCACAATTCCCACACGTAAGAGTCAGGTGTTCTCGACAGCTGCGGATAACCAGAGTTCTGTGGAAATTCACGTATTGCAGGGTGAAAGAGGCATCGCTTCTGCAAATAAGACCCTAGGACGTTTTGTCCTTGACGGAATACCTCCTGCACCGCGGGGAATGCCACAGATTGAAGTAACCTTCGATATTGATGCCAATGGTATCCTCCATGTTTCTGCAAAGGACAAGGGAACCGGCAAAGAGCAGTCTATAACCATCGAGAAACCAGGTGGTCTTTCCGATGAGGAGATCGACCAGATGGTCAAGGATGCCGAGGCACATGCTGAAGAGGATAAGGCAAAGAAAGAAGAGGTTGAAGCAAGGAATAATGCGGAAACCCTGGTAAGTTCTGCCGAGAAGGCTCTCAAGGATGCAGGAGACATTGCTTCTGAGGAGCAGAAAACCAAGGTAGAATCTGCTATTTCAGATCTCAATACTGCTCTTGAAGGCAGTGACATTGAAGCAATCAAGAGTAAAACCGAGACCCTGCAGGAAGCAATGTATGAAATATCTGCCCTCCTTTACCAGAAGGCACAGGAAGAAGCTGAAGCTTCCGGACAGGCAGCAGGTGGAGAAGGTGCTTCTGCATCTGATTCTGAAGGTGGATCAGATGAAGATGTTGTCGATGCTGACTTTGAAGAAGTAGACGACAACGACAAGAAGTAATCGTATTCAGGCAGGATTCCTTCCTGCTTTTTATATTTTATAAACAAAAGACATCTTTACAGGTTTTTCCATGTCTACAAAGCGTGATTACTACGAAATACTGGGTATTTCCAAGGACGCATCAGCCAGTGATATAAAGAAAGCTTATCGAAAGCTTGCAATGAAATACCATCCGGACAAAAATAAGGAAGCGGATGCTGAAGATAAGTTCAAGGAGATATCCGAAGCCTACGCCGTCCTTTCTGATGAGGAAAAGAGAGCACAATATGATCGCTTCGGACATGCGGGAATTGATAACCAGTATTCGGAAGAAGATATATTCCGCACAGCCGATTTCGGTGGTTTCGAGGATATCCTCGAGCATATCTTTGGCGGCGGATTCGGTGGTTTCGGTGGCTTTGGCGGATTCGGCGGTTCACGCAGCACACGCCGGGGGCCACAGAGAGGTGCGGATTTGCGGTATGACCTGGATATTACTCTCAAACAGGCTGCATTCGGAGACAAGGTTAACATCGATGTTCCGCGGGCCCATACTTGTGACACCTGTGGTGGGACAGGGGCCAAACCCGGTACAGAACCGGTCAAATGTTCTAACTGCGGTGGTAGTGGGCAGGTAACCCATGCCCGTCGTACTCCCCTTGGTAATTTTGTGACAGCTACAACCTGTGACAAATGCCATGGTATGGGGCAGATCATCGAATCACCCTGTGAAACCTGTAATGGTAGCGGTAAAGTCAGAAAGACAAAGACTATTGAGGTAAACATCCCTACAGGTGTGGAAACCGGTCTGCGTTTGAAAATGTCCGGAGAAGGGGAGGCCGGAAGTCCAGGGGCTCCGCCGGGGGACCTTTACATTGTACTTCATGTAAAACCCCATGAACGCTTTGAAAGAATGGGTGATGACATAGTATGCGAAATTCCCATCTCATTTGCACAGGCTGCTCTGGGTGACAGCATACAGGTTCCCACTCTTTACGGTGATGTAAAGATGAACATTAAACCCGGGACACAGACACACTCAGTATTGCGTCTGAAAGGCAAGGGGATGCCCCATCTGCATGGGCATGGACAGGGCGATCAGCTCGTAAAGGTCATCGTAAAGACCCCTACAAAGCTCAATGAGGAACAGAAAAAGCTCCTCAAGGAATTTGACAGTTTGGGTGGAGGATCCGCCGGCTCAGGTAAAGGTGGAGTTTTTGATAAATTCAAAAATGCTTTTGAATCTGTAATCTCTCCTGACGACTCCCCGAGTGATTCTCCTGCCTGATTCTCCTTGTTTTTCTTTTTTAGTAAGCTTTAACAACCATGGCATAGATTACCGTTTAATCCTGTCTAATTATTTAGCTTGATTGAGGTGCCTTTATGAAAATCGTTGTCATAGGTGCAGGTGAAGTTGGTTATCATATAGCTAAATCACTGTACCTGGAAAATGATCTTGTTATCATTGATGAAGATGAAGATGCTTGCCTGAGGGTCGATGAACTCGACGTTCAGGTCATTCAGGGCAACGGAGCAAATGCTGCAATTCTTGAAAAAGTTTTGATCGGTGCAGATCTTCTTGTGGCTGTAAGCGGTGATGACGAAATAAACATCGTTTCATGTATGGCTGCTAAGTTGATAAAGCAGTCCAGCACGAACTTCAAGACCATGGCAAGGGTCAGTAATCCTGATTATATAGATAGGCCGGTAGCCAAGCGTACACAGGTTGGTATTGATGTAATGGTGTGTCCCGAACTTGCCCTTGCGTCTGAAGTTGCTGAGATTTTATCAATTCCTTCTGCTATTGATTCTGAATCCTTTGCAGACGGAAAAGTAAAAATGATGGAGTTTGTTGTCAAGGACAATAGTAGTATTGCAGGCAAACATCTTCGGGATATAGATTTGCTCGATTGCTGTATCGTAAGTGCTCTTTTCAGGGGTTCGCAACTGATCATTCCTCATGGTGAAGACATGATTCAGGCTGGCGACCACATCGTAATTATTGGTAAAGCAGATGCAATGAAGGATATTTCTTCCTTTTTTGGTGGGATCAATAAGTCACGCAGCCGCGTGATGATAATTGGCGGGGGGGTAGTCGGATTTTATCTGGCACAGTTGCTTGAAAATACACGTCTGAACGTAAAGATCATCGAAAAAGGTCGCCAGAGATCTGAAATGATAGCCGATAATCTTCAAAAGGCACTTGTTTTGCGTGGGGACGGTTCCGACCTGGATCTTCTAAAGGAAGAAGATGTCGGTGAGATGGATGTAGTTATCTCTGTCACAGACAGTGATGAAAAGAATTTATTGTGTTCGCTGATGGCCAAACAGCTGGGGGCAAAGAAGGTAATTGTCAGAGCTGATCACTTTGATTATGTGCCACTTTTCGAAATGGTGGGTGTGGACCGTGCTGTCAGTCCCAGGGAAGCCACAGTTAATGAAGTACTCAAACTTTCAATGGGAACGGGAATCGAAGCCCTGACGACCATTGAAGGCGAAAAGGCAGAAATAATTGAATATACCGTGTCTCGCAAATCAAAAGTGGCGGGAAAACTTCTAAAGGATGTGAATTTCCCGGATGATTCCCTCGTAAGCATGGTAGTACACGGAGGAGTAACTATTATCCCTCGGGGTAACTACAGGATAAGGGAGGGAGATCACCTGCTTATATTTTCCCTGCCCAGGGCACATCAGGCTGTAGAAAAACTGTTCAAGTAAGGGTACATTTATGGATTTCCATACTCAGTTATCCAGGGGATAAAGAAGTCGAAAACTCCAGCCTTCTGGAAAAAATAAAATAATCAGTCAAACTGATTCTTTTTATATTTGAAGTCAAAGTTGTTGTTGACAACATCTCTGAAAAGGCCCCGCAGATCCCATAATAATTTCTTGTTTGCTTTGAATAAAGCATAAAGCAAGTCCTTGAGACTGAGGCTATAAAAATTGACATTGGACAGGGATTGTGCAAGGTGATTGAGATCTTTGTCTGTAAATTTGACAAATGTCTCTTTTACTACCAGGCTATATTCAATTTCTTTCCCGATGGTGGATCTCCAGAGAGTTTCATATTCGTTAAGGGTATTTGTGGTGTAATCTCCTCTTTTGATGGCATCTGCAGTGACTTCTGCAGCAATCTTTCCAGCTTCCATTGCATTGATAATGCCTCCTCCTGTAATTGGATCAGACTGGCGTGCGGCATCACCCACAAGGATTAAACCATCACTAACTGTTTTCTCGATGGGGCCACGAACGGGTACTCCTCCGTAGACCATTTCGATAATCCTTCCATCGGGATAAACATCTTCTATAAATTTATTAATATAGTCGATAGCTCTCTTGTCACCTGATTTACTTCCCAAGATGCCAACGCCTATGTTTGCCATATTTTCACCTTTAGGGAATACCCAGAGGTAGCCTGCTGGTGCAATTTCGTTTCCGAGATAAAAATCACAGAAATTTGGATCAATATCAATATCAGTAACAAGATACTGCACACAGGTTTCCATATCACTTGGTTTCAGGGATGTATCGATTCCTGCCCATCTGCCAACCTTTGATTCCATTCCGTCAGCGCCGATCACGATCTTTGAGCGTATTTTGTATTCCTCACCCAGGTGCATTGCATAAATTCCGCATACAACACCCTTTTCCATTATAAGTCCGGTTGCCCGGGTCTTGACTCTAACTTCTGCACCTGCTTTGGCACATTGGTCCACAAGGGCACGGTCGAAAATTTTTCTTTCAAGGACATAACCTACTTCCCCTCCTGACATTTCTTCACTCATTTCGATCATTGTTCCATCCGGGGAATATATGCGAGAACCTGTAAGATCTGCGCATATCCATCGTGGGTCAGGTTCGATGTGGTCGCTGAGGCTGATTTTAGAAACCCCTTCTGCACAGCGCACAGGGTCTCCGATTTCCTGTCTTTTTTCGATAAGGAGTACATCAAGTCCGAGTTCTGCAGCATTTTTTGCGGCGATTGCTCCCCCGGGTCCACCACCTACAACTATCAAATCATACATTTCTTTCATTTATTCACCTCAATAGCTCCTACCGGGCAGATCTTAGCACAGAGACCACAACTTGTGCAGCAATCATTAGCTTCCACCCAGGTTTCTACAAGCTCGAGGGCTCCGCTGGGGCATACACCCACACATGCACCGCAGTATCCGCACTTGTACCGATTTATATTAATGCTCATCCAATCACCGAAATAAGATATGAATTGACCCTAATAACACATGTAAAGATATATATTTTGTCAGTAAGGGTTTAAAATTATTACAATTTACCTGTAGTATCATATATGGAGGAGATTTATAAATTATTGTATGTTATCATTCATTATGGAATTTATTATTGTTTATATCACAACTTCAGATACAGTTGAGGCACGCAATATAGCCTCCGAGTTGGTTTCCCAGGGTCTTGTAGCCTGTGTGAATATGTATCCTATCAGGTCGGTTTTTATGTGGGAGGGAGAAGTAAACGAGGATGATGAAGTCGTCCTTTTTGCCAAAACTACCAAGAACAATTTTGAACCTATAAGAAAACTTGTGCGCAGCATACACAGTTATGAATTGCCTGCAATTGTTTCATGGAATATTGAAGGCGATTCTGAATTCCTGGAATGGATCAGTACATCGGTATCTCATTGAAGGGGCTTATTTTCACCCTTCCTTTACCTTCCTTTTTTCCGAATCTTTTTTCGGCATAATCCTTTGCAATTCCGTGTCCATGTAATATGAGTTCTGTAATATCCTGTGGTTCATCAATATCTGTACTTGCAAGGAATGAATCGTATACTCGAATAGAGAGATTTTGTTGTGCGGCAATCATACAGTGGCTCTCAAAACTTGAACCGTAGTATTTGACCCTGAAATTCTCAGGTTTGCGGATAAACAATATATTTGTGCCACCTCCCTTGCCGGGGACGATTGTTACATCCGCTTTACCTGCTACTATGTCTTCTATATGACTGAATTTCACAAGGGGCAGGTCAGCCATAATGATCAGTATCGGCTCTTCCTTTTGAGAGAGATATTTATTCAAGCAGTCGTTGAGGTCTGTGTCATCCTCAATTATATTTGCTTTTACTTCCTTTTTCACGTCACAGGCGTTGGTGGTGATTATATCTATATTCCGGATTCCGCCTTCCTTTAAGGTTGCAACAACATCCAGGAGCATTTTTTCGACAAAGGTCTCCCTCTGTTCCCTTGTCATAACGGTTGAAAGCCTGGATTTGGCATTTTCCTTTTTGTAGGGTATCACTGCTCTCATTTACATTCCCTGTAATATGTATCACGTCTGACAGGCCTGCGCCCGATTCCTTTGATGATCCATTGCATTTCTTCGGGGTGCAGGTATTCACCATTTATCCCCCCTGATGCAACGGTGATCTGGTCTTCCATAAGTGTACCACCCAAATCGTTTGCACCACAATTCAGGGCTACCTGTGCAAGCTTATTTCCAAGCTTTACCCAGCTGGCCTGTATATTGGTTATATGTTTATTGAGAAGAACGCGTGCAATAGCATAGAATTTCAGATCTTCTATTCCTCCCGGGCCATATATTCCTTTTTTAATCATTTTTTCACCCAACTTGTTATTGTAGGGCAGAAATGGAAGAGGGACAAGTTCTGTGAATTTGCCCGTTTTTTGTTGGATGTCCCTGAGTATAAGTAGGTGGTCGATTCTTTCTTCCCAGGTTTCCACATGGCCATACATGATGGTTGAATTTGTGACTAGGCCTGCGTTATGTGCTGATGTTACTGTATCAATCCATTCTTCTGTAGTAATCTTTTCAGGGCAAATAATATTTCGCACCCTTTCGCAGAGGATTTCCGCAGAGGTCCCTGTAAGGGTTCCCAATCCGGCTTCCAGCAATTTTGAGAATGCCTCTTCCAGAGAGAGACCGTCAACTCTGGCAGCGTGGTTGATTTCCATGGGGGAATATCCATGAATGCTTATATCTGGATATTTTTCCTTGATTGCTCGTACGATATCAAGATAAAAATCAAGTTTGAGTTCTGGAAGGAAACCTCCCTGTATGCAAATTTCGGTGGCGCCTGCAAGATATGCTGTTTCCACCCTTTCAAGGATTTCCTGTATTGTTAATATGTAACCGTTCTGCTGATTGTATGAACAGAAATTACATTTGCCCCTGCACATATTGGTGATGTACACATTGCGATTCACAACATAGGTTACATCGTCACCGACTGATTCCTTACGAAGCCGGTCTGCCAGGCCAAAAAGTTCAAAGGGGTTTTCTTTCAGGAGTTGCAGGGCATCTTCTTTGGTGGCCAACCCATTTTCAGCCCGATTTTCAATCTCTTCATTAATCATTTCCCTGCCTCAATGGTTTCATAGAGCGTATTCCTTTGTACGGGTTTGCGGCCGGCAGTGTGAATCAACCATTTTATTTCGGAAACTTCCATATTTTCCCCGTTTTTTGCACCTGCAGAGCTGGAGATTTTCTCTTCCATCAATGTGCCTCCAACATCGTTGGCACCACAGGCAAGAGCTACCTGTGCAAGTTTCTTTCCGAGCTTGACCCAGCTTGCCTGTATATTGGGGATGTGGGTATGCAGGAGGATCCGGGAGAGCGCATAAAACTGTAAATCCTCCATGCCACCGGTGGCATATTTGCCTTCCTGTATCATCTTCTCGCCGATGGGGTTGTTGTAGGGCATGAACGGCAAAAGTACAAATTCGGAAAAACCAGAGGTTTTTTGCTGGATCTCCCTTATTTTCAGTATGTGATCTATCCTTTCTTCCTTTGTTTCCACATGCCCGTACATCATGGTCGCAGTAGTTGCAATTCCAAGCCTGTGGGCTGTAGTGATTACATTTTCCCACTGCAGGGTGTTCAGTTTTCCGGGACATATTATTTCGCGCACCCTGTCAGAAAGAATCTCTGCAGCAGTACCGGGCATAGTTTCTAGGCCGCTGTTTTTGAGCCTTTTTATTGTGGATTCGATAGAAAGCCTATTTTTATTTGCAAGGTGGAAAATTTCCATCGGGGAATAGGCGTGAACATGTATGTCGGGGTAATTTTCTTTGATGGAACTGAGAATATTCTGGTAAAATTCCAAGTTTGCATCTTCAAGTAACCCGCCCTGGATACAGACTTCTGTAGCACCCAAATCAATAGCTTCTTTTGTTTTTTTGAGTATATCCGATTTTTCCAGAAGGTAATTTTCCTGGTTCCTGAAAGCACAGAAACCACAGTTGCCTATGCATCGGTCTGTGAAATTGATATTTCTGTTGACAACATATGTCACATCATCGCCGACGGCCTGCTTGCGTAATTTGTCGGCAAGGTTAAACAGTTGCAAAGGGGCAACTTCCAGCAACCTGAGGGCATTTTTTTTGGTAACTTTTCCTTCATATGCCTGCTGTATTATATCATCAGGTATCGTGTTTTTCATAGGGATCCTTCTGTTATTTTCGATATCCTTCGGAATTTGCAAGGGAATTTATCAATCCATCAAGTTGCTTACTATACCATTCACTTCTTATGTATTGCGGGTAGATGGGTAATCTTTCCTTTAATGGGATGTCTCTTGCCATAGTTTTCAATTTTTCAACATCCGGCCATTCAGCTTCAGGATTTATCCAGTCAATTGTTGTGGGGGATATTCCTCCCAGGTCTTTGGCACCGGCTTTTATCAACAGGTAAGGATCAATCAGGTTTGGAGCTACCTGCACTTCTACATCTGCAGGCAGGATATTTCTTGCCAGTTGTACAGTATCGAGCATCTCTTCCTTTGATGGTGGACGAATGTTTTCCATCCGGGTGCCAGGTTTGGGCATGAAATTCTGGATAATTACTTCCTGGATATGCCTATATTTGAATTGCAGCTCTGCAATGGCTTCAAGGGAATTTATACGATTTTTGCGGGTTTCACCGATACCTACAAGGATGCCTGTTGTGAACGGGATATGTAGTTTGCCTGCATCTTCTATCATGGCAAGGCGGATGTCTGGTTCCTTGCCAGGTGACAGCTCATGGGCAGACAAGCGTGCAGTGGTTTCAAGCATGAGGCCCATACTTGCGTTTACAGGTTTGAGGAACTCCATTTCTTCATAGGTCAGTATACCGGCATTTGTATGGGGCAACAGTCCTCTTTCAATTGCCATTTCGCACAACTTGTAGACATAATCCACAGTTGAAGAATAGCCTCTTTGTCCAAGCCACTCCATGTATTCGGGCACTTCCTCGGCATATTCTCCAAACACGAACAGGGCTTCCGTACAACCTGCCTTTTTTCCGAGGCTTAGAATATCACCTATCTCGTTTTCCCCCATCAATTGTGCATCAGGATGGGACGGTTCACGACGGAAGGTACAGTAATGGCAATTGTTCCTGCAGATGTTTGTGACAGGAATGAATACATTACGTGCGAATGTGACATACTCTGGCATGGATGGAGAATGAAATGATATATATCCTACATAAGATTAATGCAACACAAATACGGGTTTATATCATGGAATGTACATTTCTTTTCAGGGAGGTCCGGATAATTGCTTGAAGCATGGATTGAAAACTGTCCCCGTGCAGGCAGGAAGAATGTACTGTATTCGGAGTGTCGCTCTTGTGAAGACTTTGTGAAGGTGGACTGCATTTACATAGTTTGTGGTTACAGAGGCTATGCAAAGAGACGGTTTATTTATAATCAGCAGTGAGACCTTATCATGCGCAGGATAATTCTGGCTTCTACCTCTCCCCGGCGCAGGGAGTTGCTTACACAGCTCATCGGGGATAACTTTCAGGTAATTCCTTCTGCTTACAATGAGCTCATGGTTGAGGGATTGGACCCTGCATCCCGGGTACTTCAGCACGCTCTGGAAAAAGGCCGTGATGTTGCGGCAAAATATCCGGATTCTGTGATAATCGCAGCTGACACGGGTATATCATGTGGCGGGAAATTTCTGGGCAAGCCTGCAGGTAAAGAAGATGCCATATCAATGCTGGGTATGATGAGTGGCAGAACTGTGGAAGTTTTAACCGGTATTGTTGTTATCGATTCGGAAAATGGGATTGAGGAAAGTGACATAATATCCACTCAAGTTGAGATGACGAATCTCTCCCGGGAAGAAATAATAGCGTATGTGAAAACCGGTGAACCAATGGGTAAAGCTGGTGCCTTTGCCATACAGGGGCTTGGTGCAGTGCTTGTGGAAAAAATTGAAGGGGATTTCTGTAATGTGGTTGGACTTCCCCTTTTCAGGCTTTCGCAGATGTTAAAAAATAAAGGTGTAGATGTATTTGGACTCATGCAGGCCGATGCCTGACCTTTTCCTTTAATAGATAATAGATTGCACCTGTTGATAGGAGAGTGGCGACCATATAGACTATCCAGCCAATGTATGGGATACTTCCCAGTAGCAGTAGTATGAATATGCCGACTGCCATCTCCCTCCATCGTGTGGTAGTCCTGCCCAGCAACTCGAATAGTTTTTTTCCCAGCCATAAGCCGGCTATTATCCTTGCACAGTAAAGCATAAACACCAGTATCAGGAATAGAAGCAGTGCCAGAGGTATCCCGATCACTGTTACTGTAAGTGCAATTGATCCCATGACAATTCCCAGCAATGATAAAAGGCCGGCTATAGTCTTGTGAATCGGTTTATCCGTGAGGTGAAAGGTCATGTCCTCAATGCTATTTGTTGCCAGGTAGAGAATTATCCAGCCGGTCAATAGTAACATTATGTAACGCAATAACCAGAATACAGTATCCATGAATCCGTATCCATTTTCATCGGATTCGGTTTGCCCCGCGTATCTATCTGTAGAGGTGATAGTTTCCCCCTGGATGGTGGCGTCAGGTAAGGTTTGTATTTTATTGGTATCAACATCCACTTCTCCTGCGACATTTCCGCCAAGTATTATATTCCCGAAGTTTCCTGACACATCGCCCGCAACATCCCCGTAGAGGTATGCCTTATCCGTGCCTGCTGTCAGGTCTCCTCCGATTGTTGCATTTTCTTCCAGGATTATTTGGCCGCAACCTGCAATGACATCATCTCCGATATTTCCTGATATGGTCAGTTTCCCGGCTGCTATCCTGACATCATCGGCTATATTTCCTCGTATTGCTATTGTACCGCCCGCAGCTATCAGGTCTCCGGAAATATCTCCGTTGATGGTAATGGTGCCGCCGGTAACCACCAGGTCACCGTTTATATCACTGTTAATCTGCAGATTACCTCCTGCAGCATAAACGTCATCATCTATCTGTTGTAAGATTTCCATATCCCCTTCGCCATCGTATGATGTGAAGGCAAAAGCAGGTTGGATGCTCAACAGTACACATAACAGTAACAGGACAGAGAACCTTCTGATCTGCATATAATAACCCCTTTAATGATTGGTTGAAGAGTTATTTAAGGAACACTGTTCACTCCACATATAGTTGCTTTATAATATCCAGTGTGTTCATAACCCCCAGGGCGACACCTTCGACTTCGATACCTCCCTCTCCTTTTGCCCCGTCACCAACTACGTAAAGGTTATCAATGGGAGTGATATTGCCTATATCTGATCCAGAGGATGCCCTGTTTACGGGCCATCCGTCATAATATGACTGGGTAAGGATTACTTCATATTTGTTATTGGGGAAGACTTCCTTAAGATCCTGCAGGCCAATTTCGATCTCCTCTTCAAGTTTATCGATATTTTCCTGCTGGACACTTTGGTGTGCCATTACCAAATGTTTCCCGCTGGGGGCAAGGTTTGGGTCTGTGTTAGTCACTTCATTGATTCCATTGATCCGGCGACAGTAAGGTGTCAGGAGAATCCCGTTGTGACCAATCAATGGCTTATCTGCGGCCAGACATATCTTAATTCCTGCAGAAGGTTTGGCATTGTTTATCTTTTCTTCATAAGCGTTATCTATGGTACCTGATTCATAAAGATCTCTTGTAAATGGGTGGCCAATATTGCTTATTACAATGTCAGAGTAATGTTTTTTCCCATTTGCTATTACTCCCCGGGCAGTGTTGTCTTTCACAATTATCCGGCTCACTTCGGTATTTTTATGGATTATCCCGCCATTTGAACGAATTATTTCTACAAGAGCATCCGTAACTCCTTTACATCCACCCATTGGGATGCCTGTTCCTCCATAGCGGTAGAGATTCTCAAATATTTCAAAAGCTTCCTCTGCAGGTACATCCCTGTTTGTCAGGCTCAGTGCCCAGCCGCAGAAGGAGTTGGCGGTTTTGTGTGCGCTATCTTCATTCAGGTATTTACGAATCCAGTTTTCAAAAGAAATATTTTTAGGAGGCCACCTTCTGGTGGTAATTAAAAGGATTGAAAGCTTGAGCCTGTTCCACATGGAGAATTGCGAGCCATACTGATTGAAAGATATATCTTTAAATCCGGATTTGTAATCATTTGCCCCATTTGCAGGTATACGGATCATGGCCATTGGTTTACAGGGTACGATTTCCACATCTGCACCTATTTTCCTGAGCAGGTTGCCCAGAGGGCCTGTAGAACCATGAGGTATCATGTGCAATGCTCCCGTGGACAGGCTAAAACCGTGATATTCGATGTTCGTAAAACGGCCACCTGTAATGGGTAATTTTTCAAAGACCTCTACTTCATGTCCTTCGATTGCAAGTGAAGCCGCGCTTAAAAGGCCGCCAAGCCCTGCTCCGATTATATTGATTTTCATTTTTCAGCCTCAATAGCCTTAAGGGGACAGTAAAATGCACATACGCCACAGTTGGTACATTTTTCTGTAATGTATGCATTTCCTTTAACTACAATGGCGTCCTGTTTGCAGAAAGCGGTACATTGTCCGCATCCGACACATTTTTCATTGACTCGCATATGATTCTCCGCTATTCAGGTAGGTGTACTATATTTTGACTTCCGGTGTGAATCGGGATGGGATGAATACACAATTTATTAATATTTAGTTTTCGTTACTTTAAAAGTAGTAATGGTGGAAATGGATTATTGTTAATTATCAATGGTGGTAGTTATATATCTCCTTGTTCATATATGCTTAAATGGTGATTGGATGTCTGCAGAGGTAATACAGGTAGTTTCCCGGAAAAAAGGGGAAATTGTTTCAAAAAAAGTTAAGGCAGCGCCCTATGAATTTACTATCGCAACCCGTGCAAGGTGGGAAATGGTGATTGCGGATAACGACCTGGAAATCAGGGCAGGGGAATACAAAAAGATTCCTGTCAGGGAAATCACTCTTGACCCCGATACTCTTGCCATGCCATGCGCTTTCACATATCATGCAGTTGCTTCTGTTCTCAAGATTGCTTCCACTGAGGGAGCATGTCCGGTGGATAAGGAGCGCACTGTCAGGTATGCATATGTATTCGGCCAGACAAATGGAAAAATCAGGGAAGGCGACCTGCTTGGTGTCTTGAATGTTTTCCCGATAATGTTTACCAGGGAAGCAATGACTCCCACTGAAGTTGACTGAGGGGTATTCAAATGGAGACCTGTTTGATTTGTGGTGAGGTTCAGGATCACAAACATTATGGTAATTACAATATCTGCACGACCTGTGCTGATGTTATGGAAGATGTGATGGGGGAATTTTTCCTCCGTACAATTTGCAATTGTTCCAAGCCCCAGTCCCACGAAACATATTTTAGTTATTTAAATAGTACATCAAGGTACATTTCTGATTACAAGAAAATCACATCCCGTTCAAAAAAATATGAAAGGCATATTTCTGAAAAAGCTTCGGATGCAATTGAAAACGTGGAAGTCCCTTCAAAGCAGCGATATTTTGAAAGAATGCAGGCTGTTGTAAAATGGCTGGAGGATAACCCGGCATTTTACCATTATTATTTTAAGAAATATTATGTCTGCCCTGCTTGCGGAGCTTCTATCTTTGAAAGGTATATAAAAGAGGAAGTAGGGGATTGGATCATTATTTCCTGTTCTGAATGCGGTGAGCTGATTAAGAAATACTTCGCTCCAAAAACTCTTTGATGTATACCTTTCTAACTATTTTTTTTATTTTAGTCATATTTGTGTTTTGTTTTTCTTACGTCTTGTGTAATGCCTTTTTTAATTTCAATTTTGATTATAAAGCGTGATAAATCCAATATGTTTTTATGTGATGATTCATTAGAAGATTCAAAATAAAATCCAGTGGACCATTTATTATACAAATGCAGTGACGTTACATAAAGTCAATTGGTCCACTTTTATTGATATTCATAATCAGGTGAGTATATGTCAGGAATTGTCAATAGTGATATAATATATAGTTACATCCCGGTTGCGGTGTTTCTTGTCGTCTCACTACTGATGCCACCAATGACGATGCTGATCGTTAAATTGCTCAGTCCAAGGAGCAAGGGTGCGGAGAAATATTCCACTTATGAATCAGGATCGGTTCCTACCGGCCCTGCACGTATTCAGTTCAATGTGGAGTATTACCTCTATGCGATCGCATTCGTATTGTTTGATGTCGTAGTCCTTTTCCTTTATCCGTGGGCTATGATATACAGAGGTAGCACAGGAGTGGATCCGACGGTAGCGATAGTCGAAATGTTTGTATTCATATCTGTTTTCCTGTTCGGTTATGCATTCTTATGGAAGAAGGGGGCCCTTAAATGGCTGAAGAATTAAAGGAAAAATCCTATGAACAGCCCGCTGTTGAAGAACAGGTTGCAGAGGAAGAAAATATCCCCGGTGTGGTAACTACCACTTCTCAGGAAATAAACAAATTCCTTCAGAAGACAAAGGCTCAGGACTTCATAAACTGGGGTCGTAAGAACTCTCTATGGTTTATGGCCCAGGCAATGGGATGCTGTGGTGTAGAGATTATTGTAACAGGTATGTCTCCTATGGATACCGATCGTTTTGGTATCATTCCCAGGAACTCCCCCCGACAGGCAGATGTTATGATAATCAGTGGGTATGTTACAAAGAAATATCTCCCCGCTCTCAAGAAATTATATGATCAGATGCCTTCTCCTAAATGGGTAATCTGCATGGGTGACTGTTCTATAAGTGGCGGTCCCTTCTACGAGTCCTACAGTACTGTACAGAATATAGATGAGATATTCCCGGTTGATGTTTTCATTCCCGGCTGTCCTCCCAGGCCTGAAGCATTAATTCAGGGCTTCCTTGAAATCCAGAAAAAGATTGAAGCCAGGGAAGATAAAGGATCAGGATATGACGGGTGATATCATGGATGCGGAAAAGATTATTGATTCACTGAGCAGTAAATTCCCGGAAGCAATCTCAGATACAACTACCGAGTCTGAAAGACGCATTTCTGCATATGCTGATGCTGATAGCATTGTGGAAGTATGCCAGTATCTAAAAGAGGAACTCGAGTTTGGACATCTTTGTTCTGAAACAGCGGTAGATCTGATTCAGAAAAACGAAATTGATGTGGTGTATCACATAGGTTCCTATGACCATCCGGTAGTACTGACATTGAAAGCAAGACTTCCTAGGGATAACCCTCAGATTGAATCTGTGGTGCCGGTTTACTGGAATGCCAACTGGTATGAAAGGGAAACCTATGAGTTATTCGGTGTACAGTACAAGAATCATCCGGACCTGAGAAACCTTGTCCTTCCGGATGAATTGCTGGGAGACTGGCCTCTGCGTAAGGATTACGAAGGATTCCCCCAAAATACTGCTAAAAACCTGGTGTGAGTGATAAATATGGATACTAATGTTGGTCCTGATGAGATGCTTATCCACCTGGGCCCTCAGCATGTTGCACAACCCGGACCTTTCAGGCTGAATGTCAAAGTGAAAGGTGAGACTGTGCAGGACTCTGAGGTCGAGATTGGTTTCATCCATAAGGGCATTGAAAAAATACTGGAAAACAAGACCTACCTTCAAGGTATTCCTGTGGTTGACAGGGCATGTTATCTTGCAGCTCTTACCAATGAGGAAGCTTTTGTAGGTTGTGTCGAAAAATTGGCCGGAGTCGAGCCGACTGAAAGATCACAGTATATCAGGGTTATAGTTGAAGAACTTTCCAGGATACAGAGCCATCTGCTTGGATATGCGGAATACGCTTCTTTCCTTGGATTTGTATCAATGTTCATGTACCCGATAGCTGTTAGGGAAAAAGTCCTGGAACTTCTTGAAATGACCACCGGTGCAAGGATTACGCACTCATACCTTCGTTTTGGTGGTGTACGTGATGATCTGCCGGAAGGTTTCGAGGCAAAATGCAAGGAAACATTCGACTACGTCAGAAAAGGTGTTGAGGAATGGGGCGAGTTGATGAAAACTGACATGATATATAGGGAACGTGCTGTAGGTGTTGGTGTACTCACACCTGATATAGCCAGCGACCTTGGAGTTTCCGGTCCGCCATTGCGTGCAACAGGCGTTGCTTTTGATATAAGGAAGGATGATCCCTATCTTGTTTATGATGACTTGGATTTCAAGGTTTGTACCGAAACTGCAGGAGATATTGACGCACGTATCTGGGTGCGTATCGCAGAAATATACGAAAGTATGTATATTGTCGAGCAGGCGCTTGATCAGATGCCTTCCGGCCCCCTGTTCCCGGAGAACCTGCCGTATGATCGCAGGTCCCCTGTCATGAGGGTTCCAAAAGGCGAGGTGTTCTACAGGGTTGAAGATCCAAGAGGAGAAATGGGATTCTATATGATCTCCGATGGTTCAGACAAACCCTATCGTGTAAAGATCAGAGGTCCCGTATATCCCACAATGCAGGCACTGCCACCCCTTATAAAAGGCACTCAGCTTGCAGATGTTGTAGCGATTGCGGGAAGTATGGACGCATGTACCAGTGAGGCGGATAGGTGAAAACATGTTCGATATTCCAGCAAACATTTTTCCATGGGTAAAAGCAATCGTTGGTCTTGCGCTTATAGGAGCTCTTTTCGGAGCCGGAATGGCCGCTATCTGGATTGAGCGTAAACTTGCCGGTGATATACAGGAAAGATATGGTCCCAACAGGGTAGGTCCAATGGGTCTGCTGCAGCTTGTTGCGGATGCAATCAAATTGTTTACAAAAGAAGATATAATTCCTGCAAAAGTAGACAAGATTCTGTATATCGGTGCACCGATTGTAATTATGATGTCGGTCTTTTTGATGCTTGTTGCTATTCCCTTCGGGGCTGTTTACATAAACGGTGTCGAGTATGTATTGGCAGCAACCCAGATGGACATAAGTATTCTCTACATTGAGGCCGTTTCTGCGATCGCCGTTATCGGTATATTTGTACTTGGATACGGACAGAATAACAAGTATGCAATGATGGGTACTTTCCGTAACTTTGCAAGAATGATCGGTTATGAGATTCCTCTGGGAATTACCATTGTAAGTGTTGCCGTGATGGCAGGCTCTCTTGATGTGGTTGAGATCGTCCATGCCCAGAGTCCCATATGGTATGTATTCCTGCAACCGATTGGTTTCATAGTATTCTTCATTGCTATGATGGCTGATATGGGTCGTCTTCCTTTCGACCAGAATGAGGCCGAAGAAGAACTTCAGGCTGGTGTTTTTACTGAATACAGTGGCATGAGGTTCGGTCTGGGATTCTTCGCAGAATACTTCCATTTGATTCTCGGTTCATTCTTGATTTCACTGCTTTTCCTGGGTGGATGGAATCTCCCTGGATTTGTAACTGATAATATTGTACTCGGAATAATCCTTCCAACACTGTTCCTCATAGCCAAGGCAACGATCGTTATGATGTTTATTATCATGCTGCGCTGGGCTGTTCCGAGGTTCAGGATCGACCAGGTGGTTGATCTTAGCTGGAAAAAACTCCTGCCCCTCTCCCTGTTGAACCTTGGATGGGCTATTGCATTAGGTTTGTATCTGGGAGCGTGATTAGATGGTTCTGAAAAATATCACAAGAGCTTTAAAGAACATCCGAAAGCCCCGTGTTACCAGAATGTATCCTGAAATACGCTCGGAATTGCCTGAAAGGTTCAGAGGGCTGCAAAAACTTGATAAAAGTAAATGCATCGGGTGTGGAATATGTGCAAATACCTGTCCCAACTGTGCAATTAAGATTGTGAGGGCCAGGGTAAGTAAAGATAGTACCAAGACCCGGTGGTTCCCCGAAATAGATGTCGGGCACTGCCTGTTTTGTGGTCTTTGTATTGACCAGTGTCCACAGGATGCCCTCTCAAGTTCAAAGATTTATACAGATGGTATAATCACGTGGAAACATGAGGATCTTCTCTTTACACCAGATCAACTGGCAAGGGAAGAACCTATTGACGCCCCGGAGGCTGAACAATGATTGGAATAGGAGAAGCTTTGGTCTTTTTCATATTAGCAGCCGTGGTAATTTTCTTTTCCCTGGCAGCAGTGCTGTCTAAGGATATAGTCAGGGCGGCACTAGCACTTGTATTTTCAATGTTTACAGTCGCCGGCCTGTTTATCACGCTGAATGCCCAGTTTTTGGGTGTCGTACAGATCCTGGTCTATGTGGGTGCAATCGGTGTGCTGATCCTCTTTGCCGTGATGCTGACAAAGAATACAATGGGAAGTGATGATAATGGCAACTGATAAGCCAGACATCTGGGATTCATTTGTACATCAGTTCAATCCCCGCAGGTTCCTTATCCGTCTTGCACACATGGAAATCCCTCCACTGGAAGTAATTGGAAGGGCCATTTTAAGAGCGTCAATTGTAGGTTTGTTCCTTGCGGTGGTTCTTGTATCCCTTTACGGAACATCCTGGACAACAGTTGATCAGCTGCCCCAGAACATGGAAGACCAGAGTAACATTAAAGCCATCGGTACCCTGATATTCACTGATTTCGTAGTACCATTCGAAGTTCTTTCAATTGTGCTGCTATCTTCACTCATGGGTGCTATTTACATGGCAAAAGGAGAGGATAACCAATGATTCCCCTTAATTGGTATCTTGCACTTTCTGCGATAGTCTTTGCCATAGGTCTCTATGGTTTCATTTCACAGAAAAACGGTATTCGTATCCTGATGTGTGTGGAACTTATGCTAAATGCAGCAAACATTAATCTTGTAGCTTTTTCCACTTACAATGATGATATGAGCGGCCAGGTATTTGCTCTCTTCTCGATAGCACTGGCAGCAGCAGAAGCAGCAATAGGTTTCGCAATCATGGTGTCCATTTACAGGATGCGGGATGCTATCAATCTTGACGAGCTTAACTTGTTGAGGTGGTAATGATATGGCTTATGAAAATTTAGCGTTTTTAATACCACTTTTACCCGCACTCGCCTTTGTAATTACCTTCTTTGTAGGTAAGAAAACCCCATATGGCGGTGCATTAATTCCGATATTTGCAATAGCAGCATCATTTTTGATCTCTCTACTGATCACTATAGGATTGCTGCAGAACCCGGATCAGGTAATTAGCCAGTCCTACCACTGGTTCGCAATTCTTAATCTGGGTATTCTGATAGATCCGCTTGCAGCGGTAATGCTCACAATGGTGACCTTTGTAAGTCTGCTTATTCACATCTATTCAGTAGGCTACATGTCACATGACCCGGCCAAATCAAGGTACTTTGCAGAGACCTCTCTTTTCACTGCGTCTATGCTGAGTCTGATTTTGTCCGACAATATTCTCCAGTTGTTCATAAGCTGGGAACTTGTGGGTCTGTGTTCTTATCTGCTAATTGGTTTCTGGTACCAGAAACCCAGCGCTGCTTCAGCGGCAAAGAAGGCTTTCCTCACCACTAGGATTGGAGATGTGATGTTCCTTGCAGGTATTATTGTCCTGTTTGCCGATCTTTTCAAACTGGTAAACGGCAGTATCCCCGAAGGTGTCTACCTGCTCCGGTTCGATGAGATCTTCTCCTACATCCCCGAAATAGCTGCCATGAATGCAACGATTCTTGGCTTTGAGGTAAGCCACCTTACGATAATCACTCTCCTGTTCTTTGGAGGGGCCGTTGGTAAATCCGGTCAGTTCCCGCTACATGTGTGGCTGCCTGATGCAATGGAAGGTCCAACAACTGTTTCGGCTCTTATCCATGCTGCAACAATGGTTACAGCCGGTGTCTATCTGGTTGCAAGAACCTTCCCGATGTTCATCGCTGCACCACAATCCCTCATTATAGTGGCATATGTGGGTGCCTTCACCGCACTGTTTGCCGCAACAATGGGAATTGTGATGAACGATTTGAAACGGGTACTTGCCTATTCTACCATCAGTCAGCTTGGTTACATGATGCTGGGATTGGGTATGGGAGCGGTCATCGGTGCAGAAGCAGTCGGTGTATCTATATTCCACCTGGTCAGCCATGCATTCTTCAAGGCACTTCTTTTCCTTTGTGCCGGTAGTGTGATCCATGCTGTGGGAACCCATGATATGAGGGAACTTGGTGGCGTTGCAAAGGTCATGCCTATAACAGCTGCAACAATGGTAGCCGCATCTCTTGCTCTTGCAGGCTTCGGTATACCCGGAACCTCTATAGGAAGTACAGGTTTCTTCAGTAAAGATCCAATAATTGAAAATGCATATCTCTTCGGGGAACATGCAGGAAACTGGTTCCCATATCTCTTTGCAATCGTGGCAGCACTGCTTACTTCACTTTACATATTCAGGTTGCTGTTCATGACATTTGCCGGAAAGCCCAGGACCAATTATGGTGGGCATGAATCTCCTGCATCAATGACAGTTCCGCTTTCCATACTGGGTATACTTGCCCTGATCTTCGGAGCTATCGTTGTTGAACCATTCAACAAGTTTGTAAGCGGTACCTTTGTGAACAACTTTGTTAACATGGACATCCCTGCTTTGGCAGAGGTGGGTAACTATGAACTTGCCCATCATGCAGGCCACGAACCATTGCTCATACTGTGGATGCCTGTTATCGTGGCAGTGATCGGTCTGTTGATCGCCTTTGTGATCTACTATCAGAAAGCAATAGACATGAGCAGGTTTGTTTCAAAAGACAACTCTGTGTACAAACTCCTCTACAACCGCTATTATCAGAATGAGATATTCACCCAGCTCTTTGCTGTCAAGTTTGTCTATGAAGGTCTTGCCATGGCAGGTTATCACATAGACAGGTTTATTGATGGTATTGTCAATGTCATCAGTTACCTGACAATAGAGGCAGGGGATTCCTTCAGGAAGATACAGACAGGAGTTATACAACACTACTCGATGGCTGTCATTACAGGAGTAAGTCTCCTGGTAATATTGATCAAGCTCGTCATGGAGGTCTTCTAATGTTGCCGGTATTATCCCTAATAGTGCTGATTCCGCTATTGTTCTCAGCATTTGCATTCCTTACGAAAACAAGGGAGCAAGCTCGTGTGGTGGCCCTTATGGGTACACTTATCACCCTGATACTGACCCTTTACATGTACTTCAGCTTCGACAGCTCATCAGCTGCGATGCAGTTTGAGGAATTGGCAAGCTGGATTCCAAGTCTTGGTATAAATTACCATCTTGGTGTCGATGGTATCTCAATGCCTCTTATATTGCTCAATGCAATAGTAATTCCACTGCTAATACTGTTCACCTGGGATGATGTCAGATCAACTCCCAACAGGTTTTATGGCTTGATCCTGGCAATGCAGGGGGCAGTTATCGGTGTATTCGTTTCCCTGGATTTCTTCCTCTTCTATGTATTCTGGGAACTTACACTGATCCCACTGTTCTTCATGGTGAACATTTGGGGCGGTCCGAATAAGAGGCATGCTTCAATCAAGTTCTTTATTTACACCCATGTAGCTTCCCTTGTGATGCTGCTGGGTATCTTCGGACTTTACTTTGCTGCCTGGGATCAGACCGGTGTGGCAAATATGGGCATTGCCCATCTCATGAGCCATTTCCCGATGATTGGATCAGGTATTGCCAGAGATGCAATTTTCCTTGCACTTCTCTTCGGTTTCCTGGTCAAACTTCCGATAGTGCCATTCCACTCCTGGCTACCGGATGCTTATGCAGAGGCACCGACTGCCGGAAGTGTACTGTTCATCCTGCTCAAGATCGCCGGATACGGTATCTTCCGTGTAATCCTGCCAATGCTTCCTGCTACAGGAACCCCGGATATGATGATTACAATCCTGGGATTGCTTGGTGCTGTAAGTATTGTGTACGGTGCATTCCTGGCACTGTCCCAGAAGGATCTCAAGAGAATGGTTGCCTATTCCAGTGTAAGTCACATGGGATTTGTGGCCCTGGGAGCTGCAGGACTTGTTGCATTGTCTATCTCCGGAGCAATGTTCCAGCAGTTTTCCCACGGTTTGATAATGAGCATAATGTTCATGTCCGTAGGAGTAATTCAGGCATCCACCGGTACTAGGGTCATCAATGATCTTGGGGGTCTTGCTACAAAAATGCCCAAACTGGCGGTTATAATGATGCTGGCTTTCATGGCATCTCTCGGATTGCCAGGTTTGACCGGTTTCATCGCCGAATTCATGGTTTTCACTTTCAGTTATGTAAATGTGCCAACGTTTGTAATACTCGCACTGTTTGGTGTAGTCATAACTGCTGGTTACCATCTCTGGGCAATGCAAAGAACTATGTTTGGTGTCTATAATGGAAAGATCGGAGAGGTCTTTGATCTGTCCAATGTACAGACCTTCTCCATGGCAGTTATAGCCCTGCTGGTACTGTACTTCGGATTGAACCCAAGTCCGGTGCTGGATATGATGATTACAGGTTCGAATGAAATAGTCAGCCTTATGGCTGCAATGGGGGTGTAAGAATGGTAGATTTGATGTTACTTGCACCTGAGATTATAATTGCATTGACTGGATTGATCGTACTCACGATTGGTATTTTTATGGGTTCATCATCCAAAAACATACTAGGTTATATCGCAACAGCGGGCTGTTTGGCAGCCCTTGCAATGGTGCTCGGCAACTTCAGTGCCTCAGCATTGATGTTTTCCGATACCCTGAGTGTAGACCCCCTTTCCCAGTTCTTTAAACTGGTGTTTTTGGTGGTTGCTCTTATTGTATCCATTGCATCTATCAAGTACATTGAAAACAATACAGACACGGAAATCTTCTATTGCCTTGTGCTGTTTGCCACCTTCGGTATGATGTTTGTGGCATCTGCCAATGACCTCATGGTTCTTTTTGTGGCCTTTGAGCTGGCAAGTATAGCAACCTATGCGCTTGCCGGGTTTGAGAAGAAGAATCCCCGCTCTGTCGAAGCCGCAATGAAATACCTGCTTATGGGTGCTCTCTCAGCGGCCCTGTTGCTTATGGGAATATCCTTTGTTTACGGTGCAACCGGTACCACTTCCATTCCGGGTATCGCACAGAACATGGATGTATTGACCTCTAACGCAATCGGATTACTTGCAATAGTACTCCTGATAGCAGGTTTTGGTTTCAAGATTGCTCTTGTACCATTCCACATGTGGGCTCCGGATACCTACCAGGGTTCACCTTCTGTTGTATCGGCCCTTCTGGCCGCAGGCTCCAAGAAGATGGCATTCGTTGCCGCATTCAAGGTATTCATAATAGCCCTTCTGGCACTCCAGGCGGACTGGAGGATGGCTTTTGCGATACTGGCAGTAATTACCATGACATATGGTAATGTAGTGGCCCTGTCCCAGAGAAGTGTAAAACGTATGCTAGCTTACTCCTCTATTGCACAGGCAGGCTACATTTCAATGGCATTTGTGGTCCTCACCCCAATGGCACTGACCGGAGGTATACTCTATACCCTGGCTCACGGTTTCATGAAGGCCGGTGCTTTCATAGCTGTTGCTGCTGTAGTCTACATGGTTATAAAGGAAAAGAGGGATACTGAAATCCCGGACCACCTTGACAACTTCAAGGGACTGGGTAAGAAAATGCCAATAACTGCACTGTGTCTTACTGTATTTGTATTTGCACTTGCAGGAATTCCGCCAACAGCAGGTTACATGAGCAAGTTCATCCTGTTCTCCTCGACCATTCAGTCAGGAATGGTATGGCTTGCGGTAATCGCAATCTTGAATAGTGCGCTTTCCCTGTATTATTATGCAAGGCTTGTAAGATACATGTATGCAATGCCCCATGAAGGTGAAAAAGTATCTGAACCTGTTCCCTATGTAGCAGCTCTTCTGATTTCCCTTGTGGGTGTACTGGCTATTGGTTTATGGCCGGAGCCATTCGTTGAAATTGCAATGCAAGCAGCCAGTGTACTTGTCGGAGGTATCTAATATGGCAGATTGTGATCTATGTGGTGTGTCAATACCCACCGTTTGTCCGGTAAAAGTGTTTGAACCCCGGTTCGAACACTCTTATCCCGAAGGAATCTGGAAGGGTCTATGCGAAAAATGTCTTGATTCTGCAAAAGGCACATTTGACGAAAAAAGTGATGAGGAAGGTAAATGCGTTCCCGGCAATAAATTCGAGAAATGTGACCTGTGCGGAACCACATGCCAGCTCTATGATGTAGAGGTTTTTGTTCCCTCTTTCAAGAATGTATACGATGAAGAGGTAAGACATCTCTGCAGGCGATGTCTTGAAAGCTGCAATGAGGCCTATGACAGAAAAGATGAGTGTTTTGGAGAACACCATTAAAAGGGGAATCTTCCCCTTTCTCTTCTTTTTTTTAAACTATACTGAGTAGTATAATCAGTATCGTAAATCGTATTAGAATACTCATTCCGGTTGATATTGTTACTATTTTCACGCCAAGTTTCGGGCCGAATATAGAAATATATCTTGGCAGCAGAGTCTTTATACTGAATATCGGCAGCATGAACATACTTCCAAGCATTATGACGATCATGGCCTGCAGGTAGGATATACTACCCTCCCCTATCATGGGACCAAGCAATGACACTCCCAATATTGGACTGGCAATATAAGTTGTAAGGGGGATGATGCTTTCTGAGGGTATACCAAATAGGTCAGCCAGAGGCAGCACACTGAATATTTCAAAAAAGCCTCTTTTCCTCAGTGCAAAAACAAGGGTGGTCATGCCCAGGTATATTGTGGCGATCTTGAAGAAAAGTTTCTTTTCTTTTTTGAAACTTGTTTTCATTGCCTCCTTTAGCGGAGGTCTATTCCCGTTGTGTTCGTCATCCAGTGTACAGTTATTTTGTTCCTTTATCCAGAATTTACTCAGGATTATAACAACTGAAAACTTCACAACGGCTGATATAATGAATACCATCACGTAGAATCCACCGACTACAGGTCCCAGTGCAGGTATTATTATGGGGATCTGATACGTTATGATCCCTCTTACATAAGCAGGTGTACTGTTGAGGATGGCACATAGTATTGCTTCCCTGTCATTAACACACCCTTTATCCTTTGCCTGGACTACCATGCTGTTCGCAGCAGCAGTTGATCCGATAGCAACTAAAAAAGCACTTCCACAGGACTCGGGCAGATTGGTGTGCTTGAGCAGAGGTCTTGCGAGGCGGGATAATTTTTTCATCAGCCCCAGTTCTATAAGGAGTCCGGCACCCCATAATCCTATAAAGATCATTATAAGTATGGGAAATGCAAAATCAAGAACCCTTAATAGCAGGTCAATCATATCACTTTAGATAGGAATCCCTGTAAATTAATCTATTTATCTCCGTTTGTATTAATACCAGAAGTTTGATATTATTAGTAATAATATCTGGAGATGTGAATGTCATGAAAAAAGAAATGATGAACATCCTTGCCTGTCCCCTGTGCAAAGGGGAGCTAGTTCTAAATATAAGTAGTGATGAAGGGGAAGAGGTTATTAGTGGTACCCTCTATTGTGCTGCATGTGACGAATATTATCCCATCGAGAAAGGTATTCCCAATATGCTTCCTCCTGAAATGAGAGACTAAACAGGTGAATCCGCATTGCAACAGATACATATCAACAGACTTGGTGTAAATTCCATTGAATTTGATATTCCTTCTGTTGAGGTTTCCCTCTCTCCCGGTGGGGAACAGAGTTTTGAGATTGTGATAATCAACTATGGTTCGCCTACCCATGTCAATTTTTCCATTTCAGAAAATCTGGATGGTTATGTAACTTTCCTTGATGACAATCCTTATGTGACCCATGAAGAATACGTGCCCGTTGTTGTCAGGATTCCTCATGATGGCCGGGTATTCAGTAGTGGCACAATTTTTGTTACCATGGGATATGGCTCCAAAACAGAATCATTTGCTATAAACATAGGACAGAAGGACAACGTACGAATTCCGGTAGAGGAAGAATCGAAAATTGAATCTGTCCATATTCCTTCACCCCCTTCTTCTGCATCAAAGGCTAAATGGAGCATGGATTTTGGCCAGTTCCTTAAGAAATCCATCACTCCAGATGATATTAAATTAGTCATCCTTCTGTTCATGTTAATTGGTTTCCTCTTTGGTGCCTATTATGTAATATCATCTGTTAACCTAAATCCTGCTGGTTTTTCAACCAGTTTTTATACATCTCTGGCGATAGCTATTCTTCTGACTTTATTATTTGCTTATATGTTAACCAAACTACCTGTTTTCAGGAAATAACGAGGTATTCAGAATGAAATATATTATAATCACAGGCGGTGTTATGAGTGGTCTCGGTAAGGGGATTACTGCTGCTTCTGTAGGACGGAACCTGAAAAACAAGGGACATAAGGTAACCGCCATCAAAATAGATCCTTATATCAATATTGATGCTGGTACTATGAGTCCTTTCCAGCACGGTGAAGTTTATGTGCTGAAAGACGGCGGTGAAGTAGATCTTGATCTGGGTAACTACGAACGGTATCTTGATACTGAACTAACATGGGACCATAACCTGACTACCGGTAAGATATACCAGTCTGTTATTGAAAAGGAAAGAAGGGGTGAATATCTTGGTAAGACAGTGCAGATCATTCCTCATATAACCAATGAAATAAAGGACCGTATTCGTAGGGTTGCAGCCAAAAGTGGTGCTGATATCTGTCTGATTGAAGTCGGAGGTACAGTGGGTGACATTGAAAGTATGCCGTTCCTTGAAGCGGTCAGGCAGATGCACAGGGAGGAAGCTGAGGAGGACATTATATTCCTTCATGTAACCCTTGTTCCTATTGATGCTCAGGGTGATCAGAAAACAAAACCCACACAACACTCGGTCAAAGACCTGCGCCAGCTTGGTTTATCTCCCGATGTAATTGTTGCGCGATGTAAAAACCCTCTGCATGAAAGTACCCGTGCTAAAGTATCCCTCTTCTGTGATGTTCCAAAGGAAGCTGTAGTAAGTGCCCATGATTCAAATGATATTTATGATGTCCCTCTCCTGCTGGAAGAACAGGGACTTACAGGTTACATGATGCAAAGACTCGATCTGGTCGCCAAACAGCAAGATCATGCCTGGGAAGATATGGTCAAAAGAATGAATGCCGGGACCGGGGATGTCAGGCTTGCAATTGTTGGGAAATATACCAATCTTGAGGATTCCTATCTAAGCATTAGGGAATCCCTGAAACATGCAGCAATAGAAGTTGGATGCAAGGTAAGGACAGACTGGGTAAGTTCGGAATCCTTTGATGAAGATCCCGCGGCAATCAATACACTTCAGGAGTATGATGGTGTGCTTGTTCCTGGTGGTTTCGGAGAACGGGGTGTAGAAGGCAAGATCCAGGCGGTAAAGTTTGCCCGGGAAAATGATATTCCATTCCTGGGACTGTGCCTTGGCATGCAACTGTGTGTGATTGAGTTTGCACGTAATGTAGCGGATATGGAAAACGCCAACAGTTCCGAATTCGATGAAAATACCCCATATCCTGTAATCGATCTCTTGCCGGAACAGGAGAATATAGTAAATATGGGTGCCACAATGAGACTGGGGGATTATGAAGCCATTCTCAAAAAAGGTTCACTGGCAGAAAAAATCTATGGAACAGATACCATAGTCGAGCGCCATCGTCACCGCTATGAGGTAAATCCCAATTTTGTAGATCGGCTGGAGGAGAAGGGAATGGTATTTTCAGGCAAGAATCGCAATCGTATGGAAATAGCCGAAATACCTTCCCATAGTTTTTTCTTTGCTTCCCAGTTCCATCCCGAATTTCGTTCAAGACCCGGCAGGCCCTCTCCTCCTTTCAGGGCCTTTGTGGAAGCAATGTTTAAGAAAAATAATTAACTCATATCTGCGGGTTCTGCTTTCATGTATTCCCTGAGGATGGTGGTCGCATAACTTCCTTTGGGCAGGCAGAACTCCAGTATAACTTTTTTCTTCCCTTCATTTAATTCATCATCTTCAATTGTGTAAGCCGGTTTGACATTCAACAGGATTTCCCTTCGCCTGCCCTTTGAGGTGATACGAGGGATTTCGGGAATACGGAAATCTTTCTGTTCAACACCTGTCTCATGGAGTATTTCTTTTTCTATATTGCCCGGTGCGCTGTTCGTAAATTCGGTGGATGTGCCGATCAGTGGGGCTGTCACAAAAGCTCTGCCTCTGCGAATCAGATTATTGATTCCTTTTACCTTGGAGAATGTTACAGTTTCAAGCCGGGAGGTATCGGGCAGCCCCTGTTTATTCTTAAAGCACACGATATCACCTTCAATTGCTTCATTGAGGGGCAGTTTTTCCCGGATTCTCCTGCAGATTATCCGATTGTAGATATATGACTGGTAGGCATGGACAAACATATTCCGCATATTGGAACTCAATTCTCCGAATGCTCCTGCAAAATCGTCCGGATTGTTCACAAGATAGTGCATCATTGCCCTTTCGTAGCGCAACTGAACCGGATATTCTTTCAGGCTTTCAATATAGTTGCGCTCCTTATAGAAACGGTCTCGCACAAGCCTTGTTTTCTCATGCTCATCTGGAAAACTCAAACCAATATAATCGATTGCAGCTTTCTCAATATCTCCCCTTACTATCGATTCTCCCACAAGGTGGGTGATGGGACGGCGGGAGCCAAATCTCTGGATCCCGAAAAAGTTGGGTACTCCATCAAGCTTTCTTATTGTGGAAGTGATACTCAGGAGTCTGCTATCAAGTTCCTCCTCTGGCAGGTCAATATCCCGGACAATGATTTTGAATTTATTTCCCACAAGGTCTCCCAATCCCACATCTTTGTTGGAGCTGCCCAGTACTTTCAAATTCACATCTTTAAGTTTTATCCTTTCAATATCTTCAGCCTCAAGGTCGTATATACTTATACGCTGGGTGGTAAGTGCCCTTTTATCCTTGGTACCGGCAAAACCAAACCTTTTGGAACTGATTCCCATAATTCGGGACATGTCCCTTATCAGGTGGTGGGTTTCCCAGTTCTTTTTCGTAAGTTCGAGGATCAGGTATTTACCTTCCTTGCCTTCCTCCCTCTCCGTGACTTCCTCAACAACAAAATCTTCACTAATTTGTTTCAACTTTCCGCCGATACCTTCTGTTTCGGTCACATAAAGGTCGATACCGGTTTGTTTTTCTATATCAGGCACTTGCATGGATAATCCTCATCTTGCGGCAATATCTATTACTGTTACATTTGTTTGCCTGGTGTATGTCCAGCCGTTTTCTGTGGGAGCGGTTTCCACCGGCAGGCTTCCTGCATACATGCCTGCCGAGGGGTCAAGAAGTAACCAGCAACCATATTTGTCGGTTGCATAATATATGGGCACACATCCGTAGTATTGCTCCATGGCCCCCGAGATACGATCGAGGTCTTCCTCTGTTCCTATGTAAACTGCCGCATAGGCATGTGTTTCGGTCAGGTATATCCGGGATGTGCCCCCAATTGCTTCTACCAGGGAAGCCATTGTGATGGCGTAATCATCACAATCTCCTGCCCCGATTTCCAGGGTCTCACCCGGCCCGACCCAGTAATCCGATCCCCTTGGATCGCTGATATAATCCACATCTTCTATTAAATTATCATAGAGGGCACATACCTGGTAAATATTGTATTTGCCGGGATATTCTTTTGCTGCTTTTGCAGCTTTGCTTCTGACCTGTGGATCGGATGAATTGACAAGGGAGTTTATCTTTTCGAAAAGATAGGCCGGGTTGTACGTATATTGTGGATTCACTTCTGCTGCAGCCGCCCGGGTTTTGATTTCAATTGTGTCAAAATTCTGCATCCCATAATCGTGCCATTTACCCGATTCGGAAGCTGCCATTATCTTTATAAAAGGCTCTAGTTTTATTGTCATTTTGTCGGGTACGTCAAAACAGGCATATCCCAGTTCTTTTTGTTCTCCCGGAGGTATCAGGTATCCACTTTCAAAATCGAATATGCCACTTCCACTTGCCGGCCGGAGGCCGTATCCATATACGTAAATTTCACTATTTCCCGTATTTGTGATGGTCATTTTGAGCATACCGGTATTTTTCCGGACAGGTTCACCATAACTGTAAGCACTTGATATGCTGTAGCCCGGGGACAGTATATTACTTTGGGTGGGTTTTTCGTCATATTTTTGATCAAGAATGTTTACCTGTGGGTATGTCAGGGTTTGTGTATCGAGTTCGTAGGCAGTTTCCATACTCCTGTCAGCGGGTATAGGAATTTTTTCCTGCAGAATTTCCGGATTCTGGCCGCCGATATAGACAAGTATGCCAATCAGGGCTACCAGTAAAATGAACCCCTTTTTCCCCATTGTATCATCCTTTAAAGCAATTTCAGGGAACCGGTAATACGTTCTATATCTTCGTTTGTTGCGGGCCCTATGCCAAGAGCAGTGACAGTGCCCGGCTTTATCTCGGTCAGGCCGGCATCCTGTATCAGGGCGGTTGGAATGTTCTGGGCCCGGGCGATTTCCCTCAACTCATAAAGGTCCCTTTCGGCGGGCACTTTGAGCACTACTTTCTTCTGTCCTTCGGCTTTCCATTTTGAATATATTCTGGAATCTGCCTTCTCGGATGCTGACACTGCTGCATGGGCCACCTGTACTGCAAGTTTTCCCTTTGATAATTTCAGGTCCTGTCGGATCACAATACATTGTTTGTAGGTAAACATTTCAACGTCCTCTTTAGGAAATCAGGTCAGAGTCTTTCCATAAGGTGGTCTATTATCTTCTCTGCCGGATTTATTCCCCATGTTCTATAAATACCTGCCCCGGAAGGAGTTGCATTGACTTCCAGCACCATGTTACCGTCTTTTCCTTCTATCAGGTCCACTCCTGCATATTCGGCCCCTATTTTTTCACATGCACGGATACAGAGTTCTTCCTGCTCTTTTTCCAGCATACATTTTTCAGTATTTCCACCCTGGCTGAGATTGTTTAACCATCCCTTTTCCGCTTTTCTGTAGATGGCCCCGATTACTTCATCCCCAACAACAAAGGCACGTATGTCCCTGCCGGGATTTGCTATATATTTCTGGATGTATAACATCTTCCTCTCATTCATCATCCTGCTCACAAATTCCCTTGCCGGTGTATCATCCAAATTCCCATCAGGAAGGATTAGTTGTCCATTCTTGATTCTGGATATTCCCATGCCTTTATACCCGAATAAGGGCTTGATGATAGCATCCCCGAATGATTCCAGGGCATTCATGGCATTTTCTATATCCTGAACACCTTTTGTAGGAGGTACCGGTATATTTGCTTCTGCCAGAAGGTATGTAGCATGATATTTGTTTGCTGCATTCTGGATTGATGCCGGTGAATTGATAACAGGTATCCCACAGCTTTCCAACTGGCGTAAAATGTCAAACCTGAAAATGACTCCTTCCCCATTGCCTCCGCCGGCATCCCTCACAATGATGGCATCAAGATCATGCAGGTTAATTTTACCTGCGTGATAGGTTATGTTTGTCCCGATAGTCACTTCTGCATCTGCAAGATTAATCGGGATAGGATTAATGCGGTTGCTAGACGCGGCTTCTATTAGAGATTTTGTGGTCCAGTCTTCAGGATCGGTTATGAGTATTCCTATTTTTTTCATCCGGATTTAATGTAATCCTGATCGGATAATTATGTTTTTGTCCCGTAAGTGGGAAAAAAGTGACATGTCTTTTATCAGACATGCCCGATATCAGTATTTCCTGAAATTTCCGTGTTTGTGGTGCACAGGTCCTCTGTGCTTAATTTATGGACATCATCGTTGCCAGTCAACCGGGCAAAATCCTTCAGTTCCTCCGTTGAAACTCTCAGGAAATGCTCCAGTTTTTTAGCCGAATATTCGATCTTCAGTCTCTTTCGAAGCTCCGGATCCTGGGTGGTAACCCCTACAGGACACTGTCCGGTGTCACACAAACGATATTGCTGGCATGCACATGCCATAAGAGCGGCAGTACCTATTGCTATGGCATCGGCTCCCATTGCAAGTGCCTTTGCAAAATCAGAGGAAACCCTCAGGCCACCTGTGATTACCAGTGAGATGTCCTTTATGTTCCTGTCATCCAGAAATTTCCTGGCTCTGTACAGGGCGAACAGTGTAGGCATTGAGGTTGCCTGTTTGACAAACTTCTTTGCAGCCGCGGTTGCTCCTGGTCTCCCGTCGATTGTAATAAAATCAGGTTCTGCATGGATTGCAACCTCAAGATCTGCTTCGATATTGCCTGCTGCTATCTTGATGCCGATTGGTTTGCCCCCGGATTTTTCCCTGAGCCATGAAACCTTGTTCTTGAGGTCATCTTTGTTCTTAATGTCCTCATACCGGGACGGAGATATAACATCCACTCCTTCAGGAAATCCCCTGACTTTTGCAATTTCAGGAGTTACTTTCTCGGCCGGCAATTGTCCTCCCATCCCGGGTTTTACTGACTGGCCGATCTTTATTTCGATGGCATCCACTTTTTTGAGATTCTCATCAGTGACACTGTACCTGTTGGGTACGTATTCGAATATGTATTTGTGTGCCTTTTCAAAAGATTCCTGCAGGATTCCGCCTTCCCCTGAACACATGGCGGTTCCCACAGCAGCACTCCCGGTTGCCAGGGAGATCTTGACCTCCCTGGAGAGTGCTCCGTATGACATATGGGTAATGTAAAGAGGAGTATCTATCATAGGGGGTTGTTTTGCTTTTGGACCGATTGTTGTACCAGTATTCACTGCTTCTTCGTGGTTTAAAGGAAGTTTTGCAAGTTGGGCCCCTTTTATAAGTATATCGTCCCAGGAGACCACGTCCATTTTTGTTCTCATGGGTTCGATTATGGATTCACCTGTGACGGATATCTGGTGGATATCTGACATATGGCTTTCCAGTTCATCTGATTCCCTTTTCCACTCCCCCAGATACCCACCCAGCTCCTTGTCGAGGGTGGTTATTGACATCCTGCTTTTTGCACCACAGTGGGGACAGGTTACAACTTCATCGACATGGGTCTGAGCCTTCTTCTCTTTTATGGGTTTTAAGTGGGTCTTATTCGCTTTACAGATAGGACATTCCCAGTCATCAGGGAAATCCTCGGGTTTTGTATCCGGCTTGATATCCGTAAGTGAATTTCCCCTATCGTCGTCGTACTCAAAAACATTACAGATCTCGCATCGGTATTTGGACATTGTATCACATTTTGCTATCTTACTTTTGTTTTCCAGGAGGGATTTGCGGGATATGCAGGTTCAATGTGGGCACATATAAAATTACAATATATTTTCCCTGACGTACTGCACGGAATATGTATGTTCAAAAAAAGATATTATGGAAGGATTACTTCCCAAGCTGTTCCTTCTCGGATCCCCTGGTACAGTAATAGACGTTAGTAAGCCCCATCTCTTCGGTTACCGGACATCCTCCGCAGATACAGCCACTCTCTTCATTAATACAGTCACTTTTGCCGATGGTTGGGAAGCAATAGCCTCCCTTTTCCCCGCATTCGACCCACGAGGGACAGCTTGGGCATATGCACATGGATATTACCATTTCTTTCTTTTGTTCCATTTCCTCAGGACTCATTTCTTCTGGCATTCATTACACTCCCTATTATATTTTATAATCATAGAATATATGATCTATGTCTCTTATGTATCTAACTGTTGCCTCTGAAAAATGTATAACAAAGTAAATTATCATACCCCGCTTTCATCGAACTGGTCATATATTGTGTTCATCTGGTCACTATTTGTGACTACCACTAACTCGTCTCCCTTCTTAATTTTGGGATCCTCTCCTGCCAGAATAAAATTTGACTCTCGGTAGAGGCCTACAAATGCACTTTCTGAGGGAAGGGAGAGTTCTGAAAGATGCTTTCCAGCAGTTTTATCGCCTATGATTGTACTGATGAAACGTACATTGGAACGTACAAGGTTACTTAGTTCCATTGTGTCCACACCTCTTAGTACATCCGATATTATCATGGAAGAAGTGTTCGAAGGATTAATGATATGACGGAATCCCAGTTTCCTTGCCACTGCCATGAACTGCTCTTCATTTGTTTTGACAATAATTTTTTCAGTATTGGAACTTCTGGCTATCAAGCCTATCAGGATATTGTTCTGGTCGTTATCTGTACAGGCGACAACAGCATCAGCTTTCTCGATTTCTGCTTTTTCAAGTATGTCGGGCTTGGTTCCTTCGGCATTGATGATCGTACAATCAAATGACTCGGCAAGTTTTTTGGCATGTTCAGCATCCCGTTCTATCAGGATGATTTCGTATCCCTGCTCGATCAGGTTCTTGGTCAAATGTTGTCCCAACGCCCCACCGCCTACTATTATGACTCTCATTTATATTACTCCTTATCTTGCTCCCTGTATCCAGGTCCTCGGCATAAACAATATTAGTATTGGTATGATTTCAATCCTTCCAAGAAGCATGTCAAAACACAACACAAGTTTAAGTATTGAAGGCATAGTTGCATCTGTTACCCCTGCAGAAAGGCCGACTGTACCAAGTGCACTTGAAACCTCAAATATGGCATTTTCCGTACCAATGCCATGAAGCATCAGGATATATGTTGAAACAATAACGATGACCACATAAAGGGCCACGAAAACTGTTATCTGGTACATTTCATCGTTTTCTATAATGCGGCCTCTGATCCTGAATGGTGTGACCGTTTCTTTGGGCAGAAAGAAGCGCAGGAATACAAACCGGATAAGCCCCGCAAGTACTATTAGTCGGAATATCTTGATTCCGCCAGCTGTGGAACCTATGCTTCCTCCTATCCACATAAGACCGCTTAGGGCTGCCTTTGATGAATCGGGCAAAACCGACATGTCAAGGGTTGAAAAACCTGCTGTTGTGAGGGCAGATATGACCTGAAAGGCGATTTCAGTAGTCCCCAGCTGTATTCCAGGGTCTTGCAAAATAGAAAAAGTGAAGATAAGAGTCCCTATGCCCGCAATGATGAAAAAATACCTGAGTTCAAGGTTTTCTGCTATTTTTTTGGGATTTTTGAGGACCTCTGGGTACAGTTCAAAATTGATTGCCCCCATTATACAGGCTATGGCGATAGTCAGGGGGACTAGAATATGCCCGAATTCCCCGACACTGCCTGGTCTTGTGGAAAAGCCACCTGTTGAGACACTGCTCAGGCCGTGTGCTATCGCGTCGAACAGTGACATACCACTCAGCAGAAGAATGGCTGTTGCAATAACCGTTATTGCCACATAGATTTTCCCAATCAGGCGTGTGGTTGAAACCACGGTTGGTTTTATCGGTTTTTCACCGGAATATGCTTTGTATATCCTGAAAGCAGAGGCTCCGGGGTTGACAAATACCGAGAGGGCTATCAGTATGATGCCTATACCACCTACCCATTGGGACCATGCCCGGCTAAACAGGAAAACAGGTCCTGCATCAGTGGGGGCCACACTGAGTCCTGTGGTGGTAGTTGCGGAAACGCTCTCAAAGAATGCATCAATAAAAGGCATACCCGTTGTAAGGGACATTGGTATGGATGAAACGACAGATATAAGTGGGAATGCAAGAGCTGCAAGTACAATGGCATCCTTTGTTTCCAGCTCATATTCCGGGAGTACCTTATAGATTGCAAACCCTAACATTCCTGTAATGATAGATGTGAGTGCATAATAATAGGCAGATGAAAAATCGCCCAGCAGTAATGCCGCTCCCACCGGTACGGTTAAAACCAAGGCAAATATCATCAACAGGTAACCTATGTATTTGGCTACAGCATAGGTGTTGATGGGAGATACCAATTCATACATAATACATAATATGAAATTAAGTTTATATTTGTATTCTATTTGAGGCTACTTTTGGGTATATAATCACAATATTTTGTTGCGATCAAATCATCAGTTATCCCCAATGCTCTCTCCCTGGATGCCTTTTATCTTCATCCAGCATGCAGTTAGGTCGGCCGCCCTTTCCACGGCATCCACAATGACGCTGTCAGCGGTTGCGATAACTCCAAGATGGCCTGCCTGTTTGAGGTCGAAATCCACATTTTTTGATGTCCTGACTTCTACCGTGAAAGGGTATTTTGTTGCTCTCCTGCGGATATATTGTGCAAGTTTACCGCTGTTGCTCATCTGGCTGTCAAGAAGGATTGTTGCAGAATTTACTGCCAGTACCGAGAGTGTGGTCAGCATCTCATCGACCGCCTGATAGGTTGTAGTTGTATTGGTGTGGTTCTTGAAAATTCCGCGGGTGTCACGCAGGAATCCATCGTCTGCAAACCATACTGTCTCATTCTGAAGCACGCTTTCCATTGTTATCAGTACATTGTATCCGTCTATGAAGATATCACATCCTTTAAGTTGAGAGCATGTGAGCCTTTTCTCATTGCGCTTGGCTGCGGTCTCCGGGTCAAATACAAGTCTTGTGAGGATGTGTCTTTCTTCCTCTGCCAGGCGGTAATGGTTGCTGACAAACCTGATTGCACCTTTTCTCCTGTATCCCCGGCAGAGAAGGTACCTTATGTCGGCTGCAGGTTCCTTCAGTTTATTTTTGAGTTTTTCGACTGATGCGCTACCTGCGGCAGATGTCATACCTGAAAATCTCTTTCGATAAGTTTTATACCTGTTGGCAACCACCCTTTAATGGTGATTTTTTGGAAATACTATGGCTTGATCAGGATGATGTGAAATCCCTGCTGGACATGCCTTCAGCTCTGGAGGCAGTGGAAATGGCCTTTGCCCAGCATGGCAGGAATAAGGTACAGATGCCACCCAAATCCTATCTTTATTTTACCGAACATAATGGTGATTTACGCACAATGCCCGCCTTTCTGGAGGAAGAGGATGTTGCAGGTGTCAAGGTAGTAAATGTTCATCCTGAAAACCGTAAGGTAGGCTTGCCTACGGTTATGGCGACTGTTATACTTAATTCCACGTCTACTGGTGCGCCCCTTGCCATGATGGATGGTACATACCTCACGGATATACGCACCGGCGCAGCAGGAGGTGTGGCAGCTCGATATCTTGCACGTGAAAGCAGCAGTGTCGTGGGGATGGTGGGAGCAGGTAACCAAGCCAGGACACAATTAGAGGCTATATCGAATGTTTTCGATCTTGAGCAGGTATATGTGTTTGATCTGGACACTTCAAGGGCGGAAAAATTCAAAGAAGGAATGGAACCAGTTGCATGCTGTGACATAACAGTGGTTGATAGTATCCAGAAAGCCTGCAATGCGGATATTCTGGTAACCACCACTCCTTCAAGACAGCCAATCATCAAAGCACAATGGTTGGCGGAGGGTATCCACATCAATGCTATCGGGGCTGATGCCAGGGGCAAGGAAGAGCTGGATCCCTGCATCCTCCGGAAATCAAGGGTTGTGGTCGATGATATGGCACAGGCTACCCATTCCGGGGAAGTGAATGTTCCCCTTTCAGAGGGTTACATCCGACAAGAAGATATCTTCACCCAGCTGGGTCAGATAGTTGCCGGTCTGCATGAGGGCCGTGAATCGGATTCTCAGGTCACAGTTTTTGATTCAACGGGACTTGCGATACAGGATATTGTGACCGCCAATCTGGTTTATAAAAAAGCAAAAAATAAAGGTATAGGCTCGAAGGCAAAATTGTTCTGATTATGTCTGGTAAGGGCAGGTAGCCCCTCACCTTTTGCCCCTTATTGTCTTAAATCCGCCGACTCTTTCCTCACAGATCTGCCTGTGACGTTCTTCCTCTTTAGAGATATGTTCCATGTCCTTGATGAAAGCCTTCTGGTCATTTTCATCAGGAAGCAGTTCTTCAATTATATGGGGCTCGGTCTCAGTGATATTCTTGTAAACATCTCGTGCAAGGATTTCATATTTCATTATTGCTTTGAACATTTCGGGACTATCCATATTCTCAAAATCAAATATTTTTTGAGGAAGCCCTCTTGGTATTTTATCTGGAAGTGGGATATCTGTCTTTTCCATCCAGTTTTTGAGTTTCAGGCCGTGTTTGTTTGAATCATTTGCAAGTCTTTCAAGGGCATCCAGATCTTCTCCCATGAGTTCGATGCATGACTCCCATATGACAAGTTGTTCCATTTATGTTTCTATCCAGTACATTTTCTGTAATTGGGATTTCAGAGTTTCTTTATCTTTAAAGCCGGTCACAAAATTCACCCTTTATATTATTATATTATATAATATTATATTATATGTATTATATTTTTTATTTCCGACGGGATATCTATAAATAATACTCCGGGAGTACTGGAAGAATACCGGTGTATGTTAATGAAAGCGGTTTGTTTACTCAGCAGTGGATTGGATTCTCTCGCATCCCTTGCGATAGCTTCTGCAAAATACGATGTACAGATTGGTCTGACCTTTGATTATGGGCAGCTGGCTGCGGATGCAGAGATTGACCACTCCCGGCAGATATGTGCTCATTATGGCATTCCACATCGTGTAATTTCATTGGACTGGATGAAAGATATTACTACAACATCCCTGGTAAACCGGCAAGGGTGTTTACCGGATATGGCCGGGGCAGACCTTGGGAAGAGGGAAGTGACTTCTGAATCTGCCGCAAATGTCTGGGTTCCCAACAGGAACGGCTTGATGGCAAATATTGCTGCCTCTTTTGCCGAAGCCCTGGGTTGTGGCTATATTGTTGCCGGTTTCAATGCCGAGGAAGCCGCTACTTTCCCGGACAATTCCCCGGAATTTGTGGACTGTATCAACAGGGCTTTTTCTTATTCCACTCTCAATGGAGTACGACTGATATCTCCTGTGCTTGAAATGGATAAAGTGGCCATTGTAAAGGAAGCAGTGCGGGCGCAGGCTCCTCTAGGTTTAAGCTGGAGCTGCTACCAGGGCAAAGAAAAACCCTGTGGATTGTGTGAAAGTTGTGTCAGGCGGGCACGGGCTTTCCAGAAAGCAGGTGTACAGGATCCGGCAGTGGAGGACATATAATGGGAATTGAAGCGCATATAATGGATGAGACTTATGATTATGACGGCAGCCAGATATCCTCTCTCTGGGCTTACCAGATGTTCGGGATACAGGCCGATTCTGTGGTGGCATTCAGAGGACAATGTGATGTGCAACTAGCACACATGATAGATCTTGAGGACAAAAGGGAAAACGAATCCATTGTATCTGCGGACATGCTTCATTTCATCATTGAGCATTTCGATTCCACCGACCTTAAATTGATCTACAACAGGCAGCGGCTTTTCACAGCTCTTGTTGCTGAAACTCTTTCTTCTATGGGAATCATGACTAACAGGGAAGGGGATGATCTTTTTTTCAATGGGAAAAAACTGACGGTATCCATTGCAAGCACATCTGCTGTCTCACAGAAGATACATTTTGGCATCAACGTATCCCATGATTTTTATGGCAACCTGGAAGAATGTGGTATTGCTGCAGAAAATACCCGGCAATTGCTGGAAGCTATCACAGGCAGATACATTAAAGAGATGGAGGATATCGAAGGAGATCTTCGCAAATCCCGGCCTCTGGATGTGGTTTAAGTGGAAACGAAACCGGTGTCCGAGATATTCTGTGCGGTACAGGGAGAGGGTCCTTATGTAGGGGTGCGGCAGGCCTTTGTCAGATTTGTTGGGTGTAATCTGGATTGCTCTTACTGTGATACTCCTCTCGATGAGCCGGATCATTGTCTTTTTGAAAAAGTGCCTGGAAGCGGTGAATTTGAGAAACTCTCACCCATGCTTTGCGCTTCAGACATTGAGGAGAGGACTAGAGCATTTGTTAATCTGCATTCGGTATCCCTGACAGGAGGGGAACCTCTTTTACATGCAGAATTCATCAGGGGTCTGGATCTGCCTGCCCCTGTTTATCTTGAAACTAACATGACCCTGCCTGAAAAAGCGGCGATTGTGAAGGACTCGGTGGATTATGTGGCCGGGGATGTGAAATTACCCGAAGAATTTGAAGGGAGTAATTTTGTTGAACACCTCGAACGTACATACAAGTGTTTCCGCACACTTCAAAGCAATCAACACAGGGATTGTTTCTGTAAAATAGTAGTAACTTCTTCAACTAAACCGGCTGAAGTGATGGATGTTGTAGAGCAGATATCCGATTACATAAGCTGTGTGGTATTACAGCCGGTCACACAGCACACAGGGGCTACAGATATACGGACAATACTTTCCCTGCAGGAAAATTTACTCGAGATCAAAAACACTCTAATAATCCCTCAGACTCACAAAATGTGGGGGTGCCTATAATGACAAAAATGAAACTTGGAGTAGAGGAATATATTGACAGTGCCCATTATCTGCCCGGGCATGAAAGTTGTGGTATAGTTCACGGTCATACCTATAAAGTGGAAGTTGTCCTTGAAGGAGAGAAAAAGCCATCCGGGATGGTCATTGATTTCTATGACGTAAAACAGACTGTCCGTTCGACTTTGAAAGAGTATGATCATTGCATGCTCAATGATATCCTGGAGTATCCAAGTTCGGAAAATCTCTGTGAGCATATCTATAACCGCCTATCCCAGCAGCTGGATTTCCCTCTCTCTGTGAAGGTCTGGGAAGGACACGGCAAGTGGTGCCAGTTAAGTGAGATTGACTGAGCAGAATTCCAAAACCTATATCTAGATGTGACTCAATAGCAACATAAGATTTGTCTAGAGTGGAGGAAATATTTTGGCCACAGAGAGCGGAAAGGACCCTGAGGAATGTCTGTCGGAAGAAGACCGGGACTCGATAAAGAGGCTTATTGCCCAGCATCCCTGCTATAACAAGGATGCACAACATAAATTTGGAAGGATTCATCTGTCGGTGGCTCCTAAATGCAATATTAAATGTAAATACTGTGACCGTAAATATGATTGCGTAAATGAAAGTCGGCCCGGAGTCACAAGTGAAGTTTTAAATCCACAACAGGCACTTGAAAAAACACAAAAGGTATTGGAAGAATATCCTTTCATTAAAGTCGTGGGTATCGCCGGTCCGGGTGATCCTCTTGCAAATGAGGAAACCTTTGAGACTTTCAAACTTATAAAACAACATTTCCCGGATGTCACTCTCTGCCTGAGTACCAATGGTCTGGCTCTGCCTGCCAGGATACAGGATGTCCTGGATTCCGGCGTTTCCACATTAACTGTTACTTTGAATGCCATTGACCCTGAAATAGGGGCAAAAATTGTGGATCATGTAAACTATAATGGTAAAACCTACCGGGGTGTCGAAGGAGCCAGCATTCTTCTTGAAAACCAGCTTGAAGGTATCCGCAAGGCTGTGGAAGCAGGACTGGTTGTTAAGATCAACACGGTGCTTGTTCCGGGTATCAATGAGGATCATATTATCGAGATTGCACAGAAACTCAATGACATGGGTGTGTATATCATGAATGTTATGCCTCTTATATGTCAGGCCGATTTTGCTGACTGGACTGCTCCTACTCCACAGGAACGCAAAGCTGTACAGGATTCCTGTGAACCATATGTTCAACAAATGCGCCACTGTCGCCAGTGTCGGTCCGATGCTTATGGGCTTCTGGGTAAAGATCTTTCTCAAATGAGCGAGGAACGTCGTAATATGGTTAAAGTCGATGCTCTTAAAAAGGCCGAATCCGTCAAAAAAAATCTTCTGATGATGCGTCTGAATAAATGAGGAGTTTTTCAATTGGATGTACATACCCTTGCCCAAAAGTTGCACGACTTTGAGGGTGTATCCCGCAAAGCACCTATCGCAGACATTGCACGTATGTTTGATGACGTGAGGGAAAGTTATGGGGGTACTGTCGTTGATATGGGTGATGACGCTGCAATAATTGATATTGGTGGCGATGAAGTCATCCTGTTTGCGGCTGATGGGATATGGGGCAGGATCACAGAAGCAAGTCCGTGGTGGACGGGTTATACTTCTGTTGTTGTAAATATTAACGATATATCTGCTATGGGGGCACGGCCGCTTGCCATGGTTAATGTGATGTCTTCTTCTCACAAGGATGTATGTGACGGTATGTTGCAAGGTATGAAAGACGGTGTGAGAAAATTTGGTGTGCCTATGGTTGGAGGCCATCTGCATCCTGACACACCTTACAATTCACTGTCAGTCTCCATTATAGGAATCGCAAAGAAGGATTGTGTCATCCGCAGTGACACCGCCTGTGTGGGTGATACAGTTATTGTCGGCTATGATATGGATGGTCGTGTGGGGAAAAATTCTCCTTATAGCTGGGATACAACTTCTTTCAAGGATTCTGAAACCGTTCGCTCCCGGTTCATGATAATGCAAAAGATCGGCGAAAAGCACCTTGTGACCGCCGGCAAGGACATCAGTAATCCGGGAACCATAGGTACACTTGGAATGCTTTGTGAGACCAGCATGGTGGGTGCAGAGGTAGACCTGCGGCAAATCCCTAAACCTGCAGATGTTGCCCTGGACCAGTGGCTGATGATTTATCCCGCAACCGGTTACATTGTGACCGCAAAAACGGAAAATGTTGATGAATGCCTGAATGTATTCGAAGAAGTGGGTATCACTGCTGCAGTCATCGGGAAAATTGATGATAGTTGTTGTGTGAAAGTAACCGATGGTAAAGATTTAGCAGATGTTTTTGATTTCAGCAAGGATTTAATAACGGGGATCAAAGAGTAATTTCATTCGGATCCCACGTAGGCTTTCAATTCATCATAAAGATACTGTTCTGCTGCCTGAACGGCTTCCAATTCTCCCCTGAGTACTATAACTTCCCTTTCATCACATTCAACAATGTTTACACCTATCTTTCTCTCAAGGGGTTCAAGATCGAATTCTTCAACAAGGTCATAGACCAGGTATGAAGGAGTGCCCGGAGGGATTACTAGGTCATACAGCCCTTCGATTTCAGCTCCCATCTCATCTTCCATTTTCTCCTTGCTCAGTTTTAGGTCTTCGATGGTCAGTTTTTTTACCATAAGTTCACCCGTAACGCATATCTTGAGGCTAAATTGGTTTTTCTGGTATTATAATTTGTCCATGGTTACGGGCGTAATTCGATTTTAGAAAGTTTGATATATATTCACATTTATTGTTATTAGTGGGAATATAAAATGCGCCTTATTAATATGAGTTTAAAGGGAGAACAGGTACATCTGGATTTTTTTGGATGTAACCTGAAATGCCCCTATTGTATTCATATCAGGCAACCCTTTGAGGAATACAGTATAGATGAAGTTGTGGACTTTGTTAGCAATTCGGCTGTAAAGAAGGTTTTTATCGGAGGGGCCGAACCCACTCTCCAGAAGGATCTAATCCCGTTGCTTGAGCGGTTGTATTCAATGGGAGTGGAGATTATTCTAAAGTCAGATGGAATGAAACCTGAAGTAATGGAACAATCACTTCCCTTTGTAAAAGGTTTTGTTCTGGAATTAAAAGCTCCACTTGAAGATACGGCTGCACTTGAGGAACTTACAGGACTTTCCTCCAAAAGGGTAAAACAATATGTTGAAAATCTCAAAACATCGATAGATATTGCTAAAACCAGATGGTTGCGGCTCTGGGTTCGTGTAATTCCCGGCTATGTTACTGAAGAATCCGTGAAGAGGATGTTGCCTGTTATGGAAGGAGCTTCTGAGGTACTTCTTTATCAATTCCTAAGCAATCCTGAATTTGATCTTCCTTTTGCAGGATACACCTCGCCTGTGCCTGCATGGGAGGATATGGAAAGCCTTGCCAATATTATTGTAGAACAGGTGCCCCGTGTAATAATTGTGGGAGAAAAAGGGCGCAAGATAATTGCTAATGGGTAATTTTTACGATCAGGTAATGAGCAAGGTATCGTAAAAAAAGCAGATTGGTGGTATGGTGGTGGTACGATATGAAAGCTGCTTTTCAGCCTTGCTCATTACGAAATGGACCTATGATATTAAAGTATTTAAATATTATTTCTATATATGAATGATTATACTTTATTTGTTTGTTTTTTATACGGTTCAACTTCGAATCATTTTCTTAGACCAAAACATTTATCCATGTCTGCCGGTATGTAATTAATCGATTGACATGCAGGAATACAAATTAAAACGTGGTCATTCACCTGATATTGAACGTATCTATGAAGTGCTTGAGGAATGTTTCCCTTCCGATATATCCAGAAAAGGGGATAAATTGGTTACTTCATACGGTGTCATGAAAGAACTTTCTGTGTGGATGAACGGTAAGAAACTTGTAGTTGACACGAATTCTGAAGCTGAAGGTGTCCCGGATGAGGTAATTCTTGATACTAACAAGAGATTCCGCAATTTTCTCTATAAGGCTACTGGTTACACTGCCAAGGAAAGAGTTAAGAATGCCAAGAAGGCAGTTTCCAAATAATAGGTTCATACGTGTTTGTCAATCGTGACTTTCTCAGGGATCTCAAGGCTTTTGAGATTCCCACATGCCTGCGTGTCTGTGCAGGTACCGATGGTTCTGTCACCTTCCTGCTGGAGATTATGACCCGCCACGAAGTTGAGGTAATTACCGAGGATCAGCATCTTGTAAAAGCAGATGAGGAAATGGCCGGGCTTTTGGATGTGGCTATTGGCGAAGAAGTGAATCATCGCACCGTGCGATTGGTGGCGGATGGTGTCCCTTATGTTCATGCGGTTTCCCTCTCTCCTATAGGCCGAATGCCAGAAGAGGTTCGCAGGGACATGATGCGTGCCGATATACCGATTGGTAAGATCCTGCGCAATTACGGCATGGAAACCCGCAGGGACTTTGATACCATACAGATGGAGGCTGATGGCCCTCTTTTCGGCAGTCCCGATTATCTCTCAAGGACCTATCGTATTGTGCACCACAATGACACACTCATGTGGATCAAAGAACGCTTCCCTGCAGATGGTCGCTGGTCGCTCTGAACCACATCCGGAAAACCGAAAACTTATTATGGTATCACTCCTATTGAGGGGTCGCAGTCAAGAAAAGCGTGCCTCGGTGGCTTAGGGGTGTAGTGCGTCCTTGGTAAGGACGAGGTCGCGGGTTCGAATCCCGCCCGAGGCTTTCTATTTTCAGGCCAATATATATCTTGACACATTGTCCAATGAGATTTATATGGATGTATCAAATTCATAATATACTTCTACATAATAATCTTTTTTTGAGGATGATCAATTATATATCCATTGTCGCCCAAACTTTTAGCCGTATATAGTTTGTGGGAGGTGATGGAAATGGTAAAATGTGGAGTTTGTGGTGGTGATGCACCAAGACAACCAAATGTAACAGAGGATGGGAAATGTGACCTTTGTGGAAAGAAGTTTGTTCTTGAAGAAGAAAAGAAGCGGAAGGACTGAAGGGGTATAAGTTCTTGGACTTATATTTTTAAGAATAAACCCACATGAATCAGGGAAAGCACGAATATGAAAAGGAGTGATGGTTAGGTGTATTTCCCTGATTCTTTGCTCATTTACTTAGATTTCATTTCATCAAATCCTTTTTCATTCGGATAAGCAAGTTGAATATGTATGACTTTTTGGTTCCACTCCTATCAAGAACCAGATTGATTCATTTGGTGACTATGATTTTATATGTTGTTAGATCAAAGTTCTGTGGAGGGATAGTTGCATTCTTTAATCTATATCTTACTTCATTGTATATCGATTCGTGTTTATTTCTTATAAATAAGTCTTGGAATATTTCAAAACCATCGTCTTCTTTTGGATCGAGCAGACCTGTATTATTGAATTTGTCAAAGAGATAGGTTATAAGGCCTTCCAGGTTCTTCAGCTTCCTTCAGGATAAGGCGGAAACCACTACCCTACTGATCTATTAGGTCAAGTTCTCTGAAGACTCTGGCAATAACACGATTCCTGATCCTTGATACACTCTGCTTGACATCTAGAAGATGGGAAAATTAGCTGAATGCTAATTTCATGCAAAATACCACAAAAAATATAGTTGATGATGGATGCATATGATTGATTGCTATGTCTGATGAAGATCTGAAGAAAAGAAAAGAGGAATGGCTTAGTAAAGTCAGAAAAGAAGGTAAACTCAACCGCAACCCAACTGAAGATCACAGCACCGGGCTAAAAACACTTCAGAATAACATCCGCAGAAAAATACTATCTCTTTTACTTGAATCACCCATGAGTCTCGAGGATTTGCAAAATGAAATGGAGCTGAACAAAATGGAGGCCAAGTTCCATATAGGAATGTTGGAAAATGCCCTTTACGTTGAGAAAGAGGAGAAAAACGGAATTATCGTGTATTTTCCTTCTCCCCGGGCAGAAGCATATATGGAAAATGTAAAAAGCGGAGGACATAAATGACTATTTCTATGGATGACAAAAAGTCGAACTGGGAAAAGGACTTCTCGAACTTAAAAGATACCATCATGCAGGATGGTGCCATCGATAATAAAACTAAAAAACTGCTGGCTCTTGCAAGTGCTGTGGCTGTGGGATGTGATGAATGTGTATCCCACCACAAAAATTTTGCTCGCAATGCAGGTTTAAAAGATTCCGAAATCGAAGAAGCAATTCTGGTAGCATCACTGGTTCGTCTGGGGTCAGGACTGCGACATGTTGACCAGAAGGAAAAGTAAAATAAGCCTATTTTTAGCAGAAAGCAATTCTGAGGAGAGGGGGGAATTATAGTTCTCCTCATGTCTTTATCGGATTTTTTGGCAGTATGAAATGGAGGGTAATTGTGGTCGAAAAATCCGACATCACCTTGGTTTCCACTCGAAAAATTTGAGAATAAGGACGTTATGTATCCTTGAATCACATAATATCAAGTATATTCATGGGATATACCCAATGGATGTAACGCAGCATTCATTTACTTTAGAGTTGATTATTCTACCATTAGAAAATCGGGACTCTGCAAAGAATTATAATTCAAAAAATAGTCAGGTATTGATCATTCCAATAAATATCAGGAATAAAAATCCTGGATAAAGATGCAGACCTACAAGAATAGATTATGGCTCATATCAGAATAGAGGCACATAGAATAGAACGATTCTTCGCGTGGTTGAATATGGTGTCTGAAAAATAGTACATAGGTATGAATGGTTTTTTGAAATAAGCTGAATCTTAGGCTTTGGTAAACCAATGTCAATGGTATATTTCAATTTTGAGATCAATCAGGATGTGTCATGCAAAAAAGTAAATTGACTTCTGTTTTTGTAATTGTCTTTCTGTCCCTTTCCTTTATGGGTTGCACAGAAGAAGCAAACTCAACCGTTGAAATTCCAGAGGATCAAACCTCTGTTGATGATGTTTCTACACCTGATTCACCGGAAACTGATGTAAAAGTGTACAATGCAACCCTGAAGAAAACTGCGATACTTGATATTGATAATGGTTATTCTTTGAAGGTACTGGATATAAACCGAAAAGACGGCTATTCGATCTTATCTTTGAGGAAAGATGGCTATGAATATGGTACTAAAAAGATATTTACTGGCCGCAGTTATGATGTATGGGACCCTGAAGAGCAGTTCATAATCTATTCAATCAAACTGGACAGTATATACGATAACAGCTTTGTCATCGACTTATCATACACTTTGAAACCGGAAATATATCTGGATGTAGATTTTCCTGCCCCGGCTAGTGAAAGGAAACCAACGGTCAGAATTGAAAAAGACTCAATCACCAGGAATTATGTATGGGAGTATGACGACAGGCAATTCCAGCTCCAGGCCAGATATGACACAGAAGCTTATGAATTATATTCACAGAGAACCCGTTATCGTCACTGGGTGCATTTTGTAAATGACCCTTATGATGACGCATTCATATCACAGATCACATTACAAATGGAAAATCTGGCAGAGGAGGCAGGTTACGGTCGGGAGGAAATTCCTTACATAACCATGCTTTTTGTCCAGTCCCTTCCTTATGTCAGTGACAGTGTTTCTGCAGGTTATGATGAATATCCCAGGTTCCCTTTTGAAACAATGTACCACGGAGGCGGGGATTGTGAAGATTCCTCTATCCTCCTTGCGGCACTTTTGTATGACATGGGATATGGCGTGTCGCTGATTGAATTGCCCGGTCATATGGCTGTGGGGGTAAGGGGCAGCGATGACTTTCCCGGAAGTTATTATGATTACTTGGGAGTGAAATATTTCTACCTTGAAACAACAAATTCAGGCTGGGAAGTGGGCAGGATTCCCACTGTATATAGGAATTCCGATGCTCGGATAATTCCCATTACTGCCGGCTATCCAGAAATTGCAGTTGACTTTGCAGGCGGTGGAAGACACGATTCCCGTTTTTCCTACATTGACCTTGATATCGAGGTAGAGAATGTTGGTTCTGCAAAAGCCGAAGATGTCATTATTTACACTGCCCTTGAAGCCACACAGGAGGGCATGGTCTGGGACCAGGTTGCAAGCGACCAGATCCCCGATATTGATGTGGATGAAGCAGTCTCTTATGAGGTTTCGAACCTGAAGGTTCCTGTGGGAGAGACGTATCGGATTGGAATCCGGGTTGTTGGATCAAATACTGGTGTTGAGTATGTCTACAGTGACTGGCATGTTTCCTGAAATAAGAAGTGTCTGCTCCTGGGTACATAAAAAGATGTTATAATTAAAAATCGTTGGATGTTTGGGATTAGTATAATATTTTGGTGGGCCTAACCGTTTCATCCCCACGTGTGTGGGAAACTCGGAGAAATTTAATTGGAAATCTCTATACTTGTCTATTCATTGCAAATGACAGGGATAGAAGATCATACATTATCAGTAGGATATTTTACAGATAATAGTCGTATTATACCCAATACAAGTAGTAATATTGATAAACTTAAAATAAATTCATATTCGATTCGACTTACATAAACACCCACTGCTATTTCACGCATAACTATCAAAATAGTAGCATCTGTTATGTATACAAGTCTGATTCGTTTATGTTCACGATAATCAACGAAAGTCTTGAAAAGGTCAATAAGGATAAAAATTGTAAGAACGCCAACAACTATCTCGATGAAATTTATGTGGATAAAATTGCCGCCAAGAAATTCATACAGTATATATAAAACATTATATATAAGATTTAGTAACCCCACAATTATTGCTATTAATAGTACATAAAGGATGGAAAAAGTAACATATCGTATAACTGTATCAAACACTTTATCATGATGAATCATGTTTCTCCTACTCGCCCAAATTAGACTATTAGTAATTGGGATGGCATGGATATAACATGTTTCCTCTAAAAATATCGATGTTAATTATTAAGAGAAAGAAAAGTTGGCTTTGTAAAGGAGAGATAAGATATTTGAGAAATCCATAGGGACTGGATGAAGTTAATAATTTCAATTGTATAACGTATCAGAAGGCATTATGATTGGAATCAGTTACTTATAGCAAATTGGAGAAAACTGAAATAGAAAAATCGTTTTATTTTTTGAGGGATGTTAAAGACCAAGTAAGACTCCAATACCGCGTTTTTTGTACCACTCATACCACCACCGAATTTTTGATTGGAGTCCTACTTATACTCGTATACCACTACACGGGTTGCAATTACTGCATATAGATGATAACATAAAAAACATTTGTCTTGAAAATTTTAACCGGATTTAATATTTTAAAGCAATAATTCATTGTTTATATATTAAATATATAATTATTTCTATTTGTTAAATATATTCACTATTAATTATAGTTCACGCGGTTACATATCTTAATATAGTATTAACTATATATAATATATAGATGGGCAAGATTGAAAACAGATTTCATATCGTACCACCACCAACATACCATATCCTAACTGTTTTTCTACAATGTCTTGCCCATCCAATTATCTATGCATAAGATATGATTATCATGCCGACTCCAGCATATACAAATTTTGAGGAATATACTTTCGCCTATGCTCGCCATAAAATCATCCTTGATGAAAACGACAAACCTGTAAATTACCAGTTTCTTGATGTAAATTCTGCATTTGAGGATATGACCGGCCTGAAAAAAGACCATATTCTCAACAAAACAGCTACTGAAGTGCTTCCTAAAATTGTGGAGGATGATTTTGACTGGGCCGCACTTTTTGGACATGTGGCATTGACAGGTGAGGATATAAGTTTTGTTCAGTATTCTGAACCACTGGGAAAATGGTACCAGATAAATGCTAAATCTTCTGAAAAAGGATATTTTGTTACTCTTTTTTCAGTCCTGTCGCAAAACGAAGCCAAGTTTTACGAGTTTGCCGAACGTTCTTCTGACCTGATCTATCGTTATGAATTTACTCCCACACCCGGTTTTACACATGTAAACAAAGCTTCAACTAAACTTGTTGGATACACACCCGAAGAACATTATCTGGATCCACAACTGGCTGTAAAAATAATCCATCCGGATGACAAACAACGTTTTTTGGATTATATTGAGGGTAAAACTCCAATAGACAAACCAATCCAAGTTCGCTGGATCCATAAAGACGGGCAGGTTGTATGGATTGAACAAAGAAATACCCCTGTCTATGACAGAAACAGTGATCTTATTGCACTGGAGGGTATTGGCAGGGATATAACTGACATAAAAAACGCACAGAAGCGAGAGGAACATATCAAAAATGTCCTTCTTGCAATCCGCAATATCAACCAGATGATTGTAAAGGAGCACGATCCGGAGCGACTTATCCAGAAAGCCTGCAGCAACCTGACAGAAACACTGGGGTACTACAGTGCCTGGATTGCACTTGTTGATGATGAGAAGAATGTCATATCAACAGCATCTTCTTTTTCCGATTTTGCCAGTGGTTTTGACCGATTGGACAGGCAATTAAAAGAAGGTATATTTCCACAATGCATGCAGCAAGTCTTGGCAAAAGACGAAATTTTGATTATGGATGATCCTGCTGGAAATTGTTTTGAATGTCCACTCTCATTTAAGTATTCCGACCGTGCATCTTTATGTTATCGACTGCAATATAATTCAAAGGTGTATGGTATATTATCGGTTGCAGTTCCTCGAAAATATGCCGATATGGATGAAATACACGACCTGTTCCGAGAAGTTTCAGATGATCTGGGCTTTGCTCTCTATAAGATCGAAATGGAAAAAAAGAGAGACCAATATGAAACCCATCTGCATCTGATGAGCCGGAATATGAATGATGTTATACTTGAAACAGATGTCGAAGGTCGCTATACATACATCTCTCCTTCCCATCAACGAATTCTTGGCAGGGGCAAAGAATTACTGGGAAAAAACTGTATGAAGGACCTGCATCCTGATGATATTGATTTTGTTGCCGGCATATTTGGAGAAATTGTTGAAACCGGAGAGCAACACCATGCTGAATACCGGTATCTGCATCCCGAAAAAGGTTATATCTGGTTGGAATCTGTCGCCACTTCTTATGTTGATGAAAATGGTCAAAAACGGGTACTGATCAATACCCGTGATGTTACTGAACGTAAAGAAACTGAAAATACATTAATAAAAAGTGAAGCGAAATTCAAGAGCTATATAACTCAGGCCCCTGCTGGTATTTTCATTGCAGATGAAAATGGTTATTATGTAGATGTCAATCCTGCTGCCTGCGAGATGACAGGTTATTCAAAAGATGAATTACTTGGAATGAATCTACTGGAACTACTGCCACATGATATTCATAGACATGTAATTGATCAATTTGAAGATGTAATAAATAAAGGTAAAATTGATATTGAAATCCCATATTTGACTAAAGAGGGAGACAGAAAGTGGTGGAGGGTTACAGCTGCTGCTTTGCCCGAAGGTAGGGTAATTGGTTTTGTAAAAGATATAACCATACAAAAAAGCACAGAATCAGATCTCTCTGAAGCACTAAATCGTTCCCAACATAGAGAAAAAGAAATTACTGAACTTTTGAATTCTACCCGGGCTATTCTGGAAATTGACGATTTCGAGGTGGTGGCACGGCATATATTTGATGCATGTGCACGGGTCATAGGTGCAAAAGCAGGTTATGTGGCTCTATTATCAGATACAGGAGAAGAAAACGAACTCCTGTTTCTGGAAGATGGAGGCATGCCTTGTTCTGTGGATCCCGATTTGCCTATGCCAGTCAGAGGTTTGCGAAATGAAGCATATGAGACAGGAGAAGTGGTTTTTGAAAATGACTTCATGGCAAGTGAATGGGTCAAATACATGCCTGAGGGGCATATGGTTTTGCCAAACGTTCTTTTCTCTCCATTAAACATAGAAGGTAAAACAGTAGGAGTACTGGGATTTGCCTATAAAGACGGCGATTTCACAATACATGACGCATGGCTTGCAAAAACTTTTGGAGAACATGCAGCCATAGCCCTGCGAAACAGCAGGAATTTTGATGTATTAAAAGGAACCAATAAACGGTTGGAAGATACCGTTCTAAAAGCCAACGAATTGGCAGCTCAGGCTGAATACGCAAATAAATCCAAAAGTGAATTCCTGGCAAATATGAGTCATGAACTGCGTACACCTTTAAATTCAATAATAGGCTTTTCTGATATATTAAATGGTGAAACGTTCGGGAAGTTAACTCAAAAACAGGAAAAATATACAGCCAACATAAACAAAAGTGGCAAACATCTTCTTTATCTGATTAATGAAATACTGGATCTTTCGAAGATAGAAGCCGGTAAAATGGAATTTGTTTGTGATGATTTCAAACTGAATTCTGTTTTTTCTGATATTGAATCCATCATTTCACTACAGGCACAGAAAAAATCCATTGACCTTGAAATAAGTAAATCTGTGGATATAGAAATCAATGCCGATAAAAGTAAGATTAAACAGATCATTTTCAATCTATTAAGCAACGCTATTAAATTCACCGATGAAAATGGCAGAGTGTCCATGTCTGCCAGAAAAGTTGATAGAGATCGGGTGGAAATAGCGGTTAAAGATACGGGGATTGGTATTCCTGAGGATAAGTTTGAAACAATATTTGATCCCTTCATGCAGGTGGATGCTTCAACGTCCCGGAAATACGGGGGTACAGGACTTGGGCTTGCCCTTGTCAAAAAATATGTTGAGAAACATGGCGGAGAAGTTTGGGTTGAAAGTGAGATTGGTAAAGGCAGTACCTTTATGTTCACTATTCCGTTGAAACAACCCGAGTTTGACAGTATCCACCCCTTGTTAAAGAAAACATCTCCACTTTCATCAACCTAAAAAGTTTTGCATTTTTGTCAGCAAACCCCATTGAACAGTATCAACTATTTCATATAACATTCTATGAGATTCTCTCTTTTTGCTTCAAATAGATGTAATTAAGTAAATTGGGCCTGAATTTACCTATTGAAGCCTTATTTTTTGAATAATAATGTTCGTCTGTCAAATTCCATTAAGATATTTGTGGATACTTTTGTTTGAAAACAATATAAAATACAATTGTGTACCGAGTTAGAAGATCTGAAAAGGCTGTCAAATTTTTAGCCAAAAAATTGTAAAAACGAGGAGAGATAAAATAAAGAGATACTTCGATTTTAATGATCACAAAAAAGAGATATTCAGTATATCAAAAAGAAGACTGCCACAGTTGGGTTGGGCAGACAAAAGATCATCCATAAAAACACATAGGCGCGCATTGTGGTCATTTTATTATCTGATAGGTATGAAGAACCCTCAGTAAATTAAAAAATACGCTCTACCGCTGTCTGTCGGTCAAACTTCATAAAAATATTGTAGTGGATACTTCTTGAACGTTTAGGAAAATCTAAAATATTTTGGTGGGCCTAACCGGATTCGAACCGGTGATCGCTCGGTTATGAGCCGAGCGCTCTAACCAGACTAAGCTATAGGCCCATAAAAAATGATGAAAGGAGCGCCGCCAACAGGGCTCGAACCTGTGACATTCTGGTTAACAGCCAGACACTCTACCAACTGAGTTATGGCGGCACCTTGCATGCGACTTGTCGCGAGCGCTTCTAATGCATTAATCTGATTTAAACTTTTTGTTTGAAGCCGGCAAAAAGGGGGTACATCAGAGGATTTTACAGGTAGCCCCCGTATTTACCAGAGATAGGAATGGATGCACCGCAGTATTCACATTTGTTATCCTCTGTCAGATGGTTTTCTTCCACATCAAAAACACCCCTGCCTATAATCATATTACCGCAGGAAGGGCAGAATGTATTCTCATATTTAGAGGACAAAACATTGCCCAGGTATACGTATTCCAGACCTTCTTCCGTTGCTATTTCATGGGCCATGTCGAGAGTCTCAAGAGGCGTTGGAGGAACATTCTGGAGTTTATAGTTTGGATGAAAACGTGTGAAATGAACCGGTGTTTCTTTACCCAGGTTTTCAACTACCCATCTGGAAACATCCCTCAATTCATCACTTGAATCATTGAATGTGGGAATCACCAGATACACCACTTCCACATGCATTCCCAGTTCACGGGCCAGTTTGGCTGAATCGAGAACGGGTTGCAAATGTGCAGAAGTGAGTTCGTGATAGAATTTTTCTGTAAATGCCTTGATATCGACCCTGAAAGCATCCAGATAAGGAGATATATGCTTCAATGCCTCAGGTGTGATATAGCCGTTTGTCACATAAACCGTAGCCATACCTGCCTCTTTAGCAAGTTTTGCACTGTCATATGTATATTCATACCATATAGTCGGCTCATTATAGGTCCAGGCAATACTCTTGCAACCTGCTGCAAGAGCTCGATCGATTGCCTGCTCAGGGGTGATTTCCACCGATTGCGCTTCATCCAGGTTGACCTGCGAGATGGTCCAGTTCTGGCAATATTTACAGCGGAAATTACATCCGATGGTTCCGAGTGAATATGAGTAAGTGCCCGGATAAAAATGGAATAAGGGTTTCTTTTCGATCGGATCAACGGCTTCACTTGAAATCGTATTATAGATCAGGCTATATAGTTTTCCTTCCTTATTCTGTCGCACCCTGCAAATTCCGGTTTTACCTTCTGCTATATGACACCTGTGATTACATAAATTGCAACGTACCTTTTTATCCTCAAGTTGCTCATAGAACATAGCTTCTTTTAACAAACTTATACCCCCGTTTAAATGGGTACTTTGAATGATAAAAAACTATCTGACAATAGATTAGAATGTTCCAACCTTTGCATCCACTGTTGCCTTGTTAAGATAAAAATCGATATTTCCATCTGATGAATTCAGATTAAAGACTACATAATCGTCTCTTTCATCAATATTGTAATCAACGGAATGAACAAGATCTGCATCTTCAGCAGAGTTATTGAGATATTTCGCCCATGCTGAAGGATAACTGGTATTCATAGAAATTGTAAGGTTGGTAAGTGATTCATTTTTAGTTGGAGTAAACTCTTCTACCCAATCATTACTTGTAAGTTTTATCTCTTCGAGACCGTTGCTGGTAATCACTACCCTATCCCCGGCAATTTCCATTAAAGTTAAATCAACTAATAGGTTTCCAGATTGGTTTTTTATTGAAATGGACGGGTCCAGTTTCATAAGGGATTTGTCTCTTTGCGAAAGGATCACTGCACCGTTTTCATAGGTAAAGGTTTGGTCAATGTAATAACCATTATTTGAAGTATAACTAATGGTACCAAGATCATATGAGCCAAGTGGTATGGAAGAGTCTGTAGAATTTGTTCCCGTAATATCTACCTTGTAAATACTATCATTCACCGAAAGTACACCACTTGATTTGGTGGGGCCCACTATGGGGATATCTCCTCCTCCCATCTTGATGGGTATACTCAAAGAAACAGTGATATCTTCATTAAGGGAACTGGAAAGGCGACTGGCAAGGGAAAGCATATCAGCCCTGGCCTTTAACTGGGACATATCATCATAGACATCATCCATATGGGCTTTTTCAGCATCTGCTTTCCATTCTGGTATGTAATGAACGTTAAAAACAGCCAGGACTGTCACAAAAAGGCCCAACAAAAGGACAAATGAAACTACTGTTGATACTGCAGATTCGGATTTGAAAAACTGTTTTACTGAATTCATATAGTTTCATTACTCCTGATTATATGTAACCCTGTTTTCAGATGAATTGCGTAAATGTGATATAAGCTATCAATACCAGGAACAGTGAATGTTTCACGCCCGCCAAGACACTGCCTGATCCCATCTTCCCGGCAACCAGCCCGGAACACACGCCCTGTATAAGGGATGCATGGAAGAACAGCAATATATAAGCTTCCATGTCAAATTGAATATTCAGTGGCATGCCTGCCACTGCATCTGCTGCAGAAGAGGGTACTGCCGGAAGGAAGTAGGCAGCAAGCACATAAACGATGAAAAGAAACACCAGAAATGCCACATAAACTATGAATACATATACTGTCATTTCAGCTGAACGTTCCCTTTTAAGCTGACTCTGCATCTCGGCTTCTGATGCAGCTATATTGAGTACACTGATAACATCGCTTGTTGATTCGCTGGCTTTTATGATAAAAGTAATAATTCGACTGTTAAATTCAGTCCTGACCCTGTATTCAAATTTTTTGAGAACTTCCTCAAGATTGCCACCCCAGGAAAGATGGGAGGCCATTTTTTTAATTTCTATATTCAAGACTCCGATTTTTGAACGTGAAACCAGGGTTATTGCGCTGGAGAGGCGAATTCCTGCTTCATTGATACTTGCAAGTTTTTTTAAGAACTCAGGCATTTCACTTTCAACTTTTGAAACCCATCTTCTCTTTATTTCATAAAATACAATAAAAGGGATACTTATGATGAAAAATGAAAAAACAATGTAATCATCGATCGCAGCCGCTGCTTCTACATTGATGTAACTTAAACTGATGCTTGAAAAATCGAGTGACGACAATACGGTCAGGTTTTCCCGGATACCATATAAAATGCAAATAAGGCCTGCAGGAATACTTAATATAAGAGAATAATGAGGTTTACTGGTCAACCACTTAATAGGATTGGTAACCTTGTCAATAATATTATTTATCCTGTAGTACCAGGAAATTTTCTTCAACATCTTTTCATCGAAAGTTGAATATTCATTAACTCTTACATTGTCGAATTCATTGAGAATTTGCTGTGAAGTTTGAATACTTTTTCCTTCCAGATTATCCGATATTGTGGATAAGAAAACTATGAATAAAACTGTGCCTATCGGTATGAGGACGTAAACTAAAGTGTACAGTACGTCTAATGAGTTCGATCCCATAAAGCCCAATACGATAAGTATCGTTATGAGAAAAATAGGGCCCACTACAAATACTGTAATATAAACTTCTGCAAGTATTGCTAGTGTTTCAAGGAAGGTCTTTTGTTCTCTGCTTGCAAGAAAACGATATTCTTCACTTTTATTTTTGAGGTATGAGGTAACATCCCCACCACTGGATACAATTGAAAGCATGCCATCCAGGAAATTCTTATATTTTTCAGAGGGAGAATTGTCATTTGCATTTTTCAGTGCTGTGAGCATGTCATAGCCAAAGTATTCCATATCCCTGATTATGTATCCGAATTCATCTGCAGCGACTCCATAAATATGCCTCTGCTGGCTCAAAGATTTAAATATATCAAAAAGGCTCATTCCTCCGCCTTTGCTCAATGCATACAGGTATGCCACAGCATGGGTTAATGATTGGTCAAGGTAAGCCTTGCGAGTGCTTGCCCAGAGGAGCGGGAGTTTCATCTGGATATTAAACAGAATTGTGGAAAATAACAGGGCTATGATCAGGGATGATAGAATAGCAATTATGCGCATATCATCGATGATGGATATATCAAGAATCTTGAAAAGGCGCGATGCAATAAAATAAAATATAATACCCGTGATAAAAAAAGAAATTAGTGAATAGAAATATCCTGTTGAGATATACTGATCTGCAGGAATAGGAAAACGTGCACTTTTCAGGGAATGATATAATTTCGGATACTCATCCTTTTTTTGGTATGCATGTTTGCCGAATAACCTGTATGCAATATCCTGAAAAGGCATCATCAAGAATCACCTTTCCTGCTGCAGCAGGTCTAAAAGGGCATCATTTTCAATTGCATCCAGCACGATTTCAGGAGATGTAGCATAGGTTTTCACCAGTAGTGAAATACTTATGTAGTCTCTGATATCATGATCCAGAAGATATTCAAGGATCATATGACGATTCTGCGTTTCTTCTCGCAATTTTTTGGGAGACCAACCTTTTTTCTGCACGATGAGTTTTAATACATTGGATTGGCCATTGTTGTAAAATTCATCTTTGGTAGAATCCCACTGGTATAATTCATTGATTCTTATATCCCCACTCTTGGGATCAATTCCTGTAAATTCGACCAGGTTGTCCAGTCTGCGTACTCTTTTATCATCCAGGTATACCTGTCTTTGTATACAGAGGATGTCAAGGGACTGGAGCATTACATGCGGTACATTGATAGGTTCATTTTCAAGTCTGTTAACCACCGTCTGCACATCACCTGCATGCATAGTTGAATAGGTTGTATGTCCCGTTGAAAGGGCCTGGAAAAGCGTAAGGGCTTCCTTGCCTCTGACTTCTCCTACAATCAGGTATTCTGGTCTCTGACGAAGGGAAGATTTGAGAAGATCATACATTGAAACTTCTCCCGCTCCACTTCTGCTTATAGAATCCCTGCTGACACCTGCTATCCAGTTGTCATGATGCATCATGATTTCTCTGGTATCCTCGATGGACACAATTTTGGAAAGCGGCGGTATGAACAATGAGATCGCGTTGAGCATTGTGGTTTTACCCGACGCCGTTCCTCCTGCAAAAATGGCACTGAAACCGTTTTCAATTGCCAGCCAGAAATATACCATTATTTCCAGATTACAGGTTCCGAAATTGATAAGGTCTACAGGAGTAATCGGGTCCCCCCTGAACTTACGTACATTAAAAGAACTACCCCTGGTAGTAATTTCCTTTCCCAGGGTAGCCTGCAGTCTGGATCCGTCATTAAGAGTAGCATCAACAAGGGGTTCACTCACTGAGATGTGTTTCCCTGATCTCTGGCAGAGAGTGATCACAAAAGAGTTAAGTTTGTCCTCTGTATATGAAATATTTGTCTCGATATTCAGATATCTACGGTGATAAAGATATATGGGAATATCTATCCCATCACATGAAATATCTTCGATATCAGAATCCATCATAAGAGGGTTGACTTTTCCAAATCCCAGAAAATTACGCCTCAAATAATAGAGAATCTTGTACTTAGAAGCGATTTCCAGCGGAATATGGTAACGTTTGAAAAGAGAAAGTGCCTTTGAAACAAGGATAATCTCTCTGTCATAATCGGCATACGTTGTTTCATCGATTGTGAGGACGTCTTTCAGATCGCTATAGGTGCGCTCCAGAATTTCCTTTTCATATACAGAAAGCGAAGGTTCCACAACCACATAACGGCATATACCCAGTCTTTTGAGAATGCTTACGAATACATAGGGTTCATCGACCCAATAGCGTTCAATTTCCTCATATCCTTCTGGAATCTCAAAATATACCAGATCACCATGGATTTCAGGCTTATAAGCAGGTATTGATTCAGGGTCCTTTTTCCAAAACTGTAATTTATCAAGAAAAGACCTGTTATATAGGCATGCCTGATTATAATCTTCTATACTATGCGCCAAATCTTTCATACCATTCTCCTTGAAAGAATAAAGTATAACTCAAGTTAATATGGGGAGAATAATATATATGTATTTTTCACAAAAAAGGTGGTCAGTATTCTCTACTGACCATATAATCGGCAATTTCAATCAATGTTTCTTTTGCCGGGGAATCTTCCAGCAAGTCAAGTTTGCTTTTACCATCTTCAAGATAGTTATCAGCCATTTCCCTGACATAGGCAAGCGTTCCTGATTCTTCCAGTTTTGCGACTGCATTGTTGATCTCATCCTGGGTCGCATCAGCTTTGCCAAAGCATTCCAGTTCAACGCCATTATTCAGGGCATGAAGTGCAATAAGCGTCTTTTTACCTTCTTTCAGGTCACTACCTCTTGATTTGCCCAGAATTTCCTCCGGAGTAACCAGGTCGATCACATCATCATGTATCTGAAAACTTATACCTGTAAGACGGCCGAATTCATACATTGCATCAGCAACTTCATCGGATGCCCCTCCAAGGATGGCACCCACCTTGGCAGCAGCCCCATAAAGCACAGATGTTTTGTTTTCTATCATTTCCAGATATTCATCCACATCCACAATATCCCTTTTTTCAAAATCAACATCCAGCCACTGCCCTTCGCAGATTTTGGTACAGGTACGGGACAATAAGGCCACGCACTTGAGTAATTTTTGTGGATCGGCATCCATTTTTGAAATGATCTCAAAGGCACGGGAATAAAGGGTATCACCGGCCAGAATTGCTCCTGCAGTACCCCATTTTACATGAAGTGCCGGCATTCCGCGGCGAATATCGTCCCTGTCCATAATATCATCGTGTATAAGTGTGAAGTTATGGATAAGTTCAAGGGCAACAGCAGCAGGAAGAACGGAATCAGAATCCCCACCCACTGCTTCAGCGGAAAGCATGAGGACTGCCGGACGAAGTCTTTTCCCTCCAGCATCCGGAAGGTACCGTGTTGCACGGTACAATTCCTCCGGGTGGTCGATGGGCAGGAATTCCTGTATAGATTCATCGACCAGTGTACTGCGTTTTTTTAATTCATCAATTAAATCCATATTATCCCAACCAATTATGATTGCAGGTTAATCTTCAAGATATAATTCTTCTCCGTTTCTCAAGAGATGAAGGGTGTGACCGAGTTCATAACCTGCATCTTCAGCCATTTCAATATAGGCACTGTGCATATCGATGTGGCCGTGTGCAGGAATTACATTTTCAGGATTTACGAGTCTGATTAATTCCCAGTGGTCTTCACGATATGCATGTCCGGAAACATGGACATTGTCATACAGACGTGCTCCTTTCATTTTGAGTTTTGTCTCAAGAGCATACCTGTTAGCCTGTGTCATCGGGGTAGGTATTGTGTTTGCTGAGAAAATGACCTTATCTCCGGATTCTATTTTGTAGGCAGTATCGCCATTGGCAACCCGGGAAAGAATTGCCCCTGGCTCACCCTGGTGTCCTGTAACGATTGGGAGGTATTTGTCCTTACCTTTATCCATAATTTTCCTGAATGCCTTGTCAATATCTTTCCGGTTACCGTATATTTCTGTTTTCTTCGGAAGTTCGATGTATCCCAGTTCACGGGCGGTATTGACATACCTGTCCATAGAGCGTCCAAGCAGGATCGGGGTCCTCTTCATTTCTGTCGCAAACTGCATTATGGAATTCAGACGGGCAATATGGGATGCGAAAGTTGTTATTATCATGCCCACATCGGATTCTTCAGTTCCAAGTAATACATCACGAACCATATCATGGGCTATTCTTTCGGAAGGGGTTTTACCTGCACGTGTCGCATTTGTACTTTCAGCAATCATGGCCACAACCCCTTCCTTGCCAAGTTCCCTTAACCTGTCAAATGCCGGAGGTTCTCCGAGGGTAGGTGTACGATCGAGTTTAAAATCGCATGCATACAAAATGGCACCTCTGGGGGTATGGATTGCAACAAATACCGCATCGATTATACTGTGCTGTGTCCTTATCATTTCGATTGAGACATCATCACTAACCTGATATGTGCCACCGGCCTTTACGGATATTATCCTGTTTTTCACACCAAATTTGCGTTCTGAATCGATCTGATGTTGTATCAGGGCAGAGGTGTACGGCGTTCCGATTATTGGAGCCGCATATCTGTGTGCCAGTTTAGAGATCGCACCGATGTGATCAAGGTGGCCGTGTGTACAAACAATTGCACATACATTCCCGTCAATCTCTTTCATTATTGTGTCGTCAGGGATAGCACCCATCTCAATTAATTCAAGAGAGTGCATTTTATCGATTTCTACATCCTCATGGATTTGCACCCTGTCAAGACGTAGTCCCATGTCAATTATGATGATCTTGTCATCAACTCTTATGGCAGTCATGTTACGGCCCATTTCATTGTAACCGCCTACTGCAACAATACCTAGTTCTGTCATATATAGTCCTCTTTAATGATTTTCAATTTCTGAGTTAAATGATCCCAATTTTGTAATAATCTTAAAGTAAGTTAGAACGTAATTCAATATCCCGGATATCAAAACCGCGCTGGTCCAGGTATTGGAGGGTCTCACCCTGTAGTACCACAGACGACGAGGTCCGCAGGCTTTCAATATCAGGGCAGCCACAGAGGAACATTGCAACTTTCAGTTCCTCAAACATTAATTCAAGACGTTGTTTTACAGAATCTCCTTCTTTAAGGGCTGGGCCTACAAAAGGCAGGGCTGCACTGGCCATATTTGCTCCAAGTGCCAGGGATTTGGCAATGTCAAGTCCGGTGCGTACACCACCTGTAGCTATGAGGGGAAGGGACACACGACATTCTATCAGGGAGGGGATAGTCGGAATCCCGAAATCCCAGAAAAGTTCCCCTAGATGGCCGGAAATACGATCTCCTCTTTGTTTTGCACGATAAACTTCCACACCGGCCCAGCTGGTCCCGCCGGCGCCACCCACGTCTATAGCTGCTACTCCTGCTTCTTTCAAAAGCAGGGCATCTTCTCTGGAAATACCTGCACCGGTTTCTTTTACTATGACTGGTACATTGATTGAACAGATTTCTTCTATTGCGTCAATACAACCAGTGGCATCCCTGTCTCCCTCGGGTTGAATTGCTTCCTGAAGAAAATTCAGGTGTACAGCAAGAGCATCAGCGTCGAGCATTTCAACAAGTTTTTCCGCACCTTCTATGCCGTATTCCTTTACCTGAGCTGCTCCGATATTACCATATACAAAAGCATTAGGGGCCCTGTCCCTTACCACACTGAATGATTCTTCCTGAACCGGGTCTTCTATAGCAGCTCTCTGGCTTCCTAAACCGATCCCAATACCGGTTTCTTCGGCAGCTTCTGCAAGTGCCGCGTTTATCGGTGTCGTATCGGGGTGACCACCTGTAATAGAGGCTATCATGAAAGGTGCATCCAGTTTTTTCCCCAGAAAACTCGTGGAAATGTCTACTGAATCCATGTCCATTTCTGGAAGTGCACGATGAACAAGTGTCACGTCCTTAAATCCTGGTCCGGCTTTTCTGGATTCAACCTGTTGCTGGGCACAAAGTTGCATATGTTCTAGTTTTCTGCTGGAAGTACTCATAAAAATCCCAATTATTCAAGCCTTGTCTTTAATTGCAGTACCTATCATTTCCCCTCTCAGAAAACTCATTACATTACCGCCGGCATTGGCATTGAAGATATAAGAAGGTACTTTTGTTTGCCGGGACATATCAAGCATCTCTTTTACCTTGCCCAGCATTCCACCGGTTACATCGGTATTTTCCGATCCTCCTATGTGCATACTGGCAATTTCAAAATTATCCGGAGTAATTAGTGGAATGGGATGACCATGTTCATCAAGTACACCATCTTCTGCACTCCCCACGCCTATCCTGTATGCATTGAGTTTTGAAGCAAGATAAGGAACTATCTGGTCCCCGGAGATTACTGAAGAACCTTTTACCGTGTCCATTACAACATCGCCATGTAGTACCGGTGTAATTCCTTTTTCAAGCATCATTTGAATTGCAAGGAGGAATGATTTGGATATGCGCCCTTCTTTTGCTACCAAACATCCCATTGGATGTATTCCTACTGCATTAACATTCCTTTGTGCAAGGGCATTTACGAACAATTCATTTAATGAGGCGACCGATCGATGGGTGACCCCGGAGCCTTCCGCTGAAAATTTGTATGCAAGAGAGTAACGTTTTGCCTGGGGATGGCCGAATGAACCAGCGCCATGTACGATAATCAGGGGTCCTTCAAAGAATGAAATTTCACGGGCAATTCGAATTATAGCTTTTTCTCTGACTATTCCTTCATTACTGCTCTTATCTGTAATGACACTGCCGCCGATCTTCAATATGGTAATATCGCTGTTTTTCTCATTCATTATCAAAATCCACCCTTACACCTGAATCAGTAACTCCTGTTACAATTGGTACTCCACCGGCATTTTTGATCGCCCTGGATATGGCATCAATATTCTCGTTACCCACAAGGGCAACCATACATCCACCGCCTCCTGCTCCAGTAATCTTGGCACCAAGTGCACCGGCAGCTCTGCTTGAGTGGATCAGTCTGGAAAGTTCATTACAACTCACACCAATTGCTTCAAGCAAACCTTGATTTACATCCATAAGTTCTCCAAGTGCCCTGTAATCCTCATTTTCCAGAAGGCTTTCTCCTCTCAAAGACGCTTTTCCTATAGTAGAGAGAATGGGGGTGATTACTTCCGGATATATAGTTTTAAGAGATGCGACTTTCGCTACAAGTTGGCCTGTGGAGGAAAATACATTGGTGTTACCTATTACCAGATTACATCGGGGATTTTTCAAATGTTGCCGCATAGGTATTGAAATAGTCCCTCCCATTGTAGAAACATAGGTGTCCGCAGCACTTGCAGATCCCTGTATTTCTTTTTCGATTGAATGCCCAAGAGATGCTATGGATTCCTTATCCATTCCAAGTTTTAACAAGTTATTAAAAGCACAAATAGTTGCCACAACAACCGCCGCAGAGGAGCCAAGCCCCGAGCCCACAGGGATATCCGATTCAATGGATATTGAAACTCCTCTATATGGCGATTTTTTTCTTATTTTTTCCACAACGGCAGATACGTAAGGGTGGATTTCATAATCAATACCTGTAGTTCCAAGGGATGAATTGATCACAATATTTTCAGAATATTCAATATTCACCCTGGTACGAATACTTATAGCACAGCAAATAGCCGACTCATTATAAACCACGGCGTGTTCCCCAAAAAGGTACACCTTTGCCGGTGCTGAACAGGTTATCATACGAACTCTTTTTCCCTTTATTGGATCATTTCACGAGTATGGCTGCATATCCAACAACTGCTGAATAATCACCGGTCATATCTCCGCTTGTAGCATATTTTAGTAATTCTGCAGTGTTTGCTCCCATATATTCTGCTGCAGTATACATCGCTATAATGGGCCCATATCCACATGCAGTTGCGGAACGTTCCTCTCGTCTGCGGTCAAATTCCTCTACATCCATATTTAGCAGGGCATCTATCAGATACATGTCCGTCTCTTTTGCGGTCTCATGTGGCTGGTAATGGGTAAAATCACTTGATGCGATAAACACCACTTTCTTACCGGTTTTCTCCGCAGCTTTTGCAACTTCCAAACCGACTTCCCGGGCAGTATCTATATCCTGCAAACCCATGCAGATTGGAAGAATTTTGAATGAATCACCGAAACGATATTGCAGGAAAGGCAACTGGACCTCGATTGAATGCTCATACATATGAGCAATTTCATCCATATCGATTATTGATCCAGCAAGCATTTCTCCCATTTTCTCATCGGCTTCCACATCTCCCAGTGGAGTGGACCAGGCTTGAGTTGATAGTGCCACTGCAGAGCCATATCCCGTATGATTGGGACCGAATATCACATAGGTATCTGCCTTTGGCAACTTAGAATAGGCATAAGCCGCCACCGGGCCTGAAAACATGTAACCTGCATGAGGAACAACTATACCATATGCATCTTCGCTGCTCAATTCCAAATCCCTGAAACAATGGCCCAGCTCTTTCTTAAGGGGTTTGATACCCAGAGGATAGAACTGGCCTGCTACTGTTGGCTGTCTCATAATAATACCCCTCTTATTGATAGGAGGGAATAATTATATAAGTAATATGGGTGGGGGAAGTAAGTCCCGGAATTAACCGGGAGACTTACAGGCCTGCTTCGAAATCTTCCATGGTATAATTGAATGGAATGCCCTTTTCTTTTGAGATTTCCCTTGCAAGAAGCCAGTATATGAGGGAAAGTGCTTTACGTCCCTTATTGTTTGTCGGAATTACCAGATCAACATTTGATATCATGTTATTGGTATCACAAAGTCCTATAACGGGAATTCCGATGTTGACAGCTTCTTTGATTACCTGGGCATCCCCGGCAGGGTCTGTTACCATTATTGCATCGGGCTCGAAGAATCCTTCAATTGAAGGATTGGTTAGGGTACCCGGGATGAAACGTCCTACCATTGACTTTGCCCCGATTGCTTTGGAGAACATTTTGGCAGGGAACTGACCGTACTGCCTTGCGGATACGACCAGGATTTTTGCAGGATCATATTTTGAGAGGAAATGGGATACCTGTCTTATTCTGCTGTCTGTAGCCTGAATATCCAGGACATAAAGACCATCTGTACGCACACGATATACGAATTTCATCATATCCTGTGTCTTCTGCTGGGTACCGATGTGTACTCCGGATGCAAGATACTCGTCTATCGGAACAAGGGAAGTTGAATCCGGTGCCGGACCTTCCGGATCATCTGCTTGTGTTGTTTCCTCTTTTGTAGTTTCGACAGTTGGAGTCTCTGCTTCTACAGGGGCCTCCTCCACCTTTTGTTCAATCTGTTCATCTAATGTTTCTTCAATAACCTGATCTTCTTCCATAAAATTCACCTCATGATGAAATATCTCTTTTTACTGTAATAGGGATGACACCCTTTTCAAATTCAACCTTAGCGATTTGTAAGGAATCATTGCTGTCGATATCAATCAGCACAGGAGCTTCCATTGCAATCTGTAGGGATCTGGCTCCAATGATCCTCGCACGTTCATACTTTGTAAATTTCTCATTGCTCAATTAATCACCCTGGCAGAAGTTACAATAGGATGGATGACGTGGGATTTACTGGATCTAGAAAAGTCCATTTATCAATATTAATCGGAAATATAGGGATATTCGGAGTCCCTCCGAATGTGGTTTGCTAACTATTCATACACTTACCAATTCCTTTAGTATAAAAGGATGGGACCGCTGAGATTCGAACTCAGGTACCGGCGTCCCGAACGCCGAAGGATGGTCCAGCCTACCCTACGGTCCCTTACTGGTATGGTGCAACTACATCGATAAGCTCAACATGTGCAAGGATCATGCGTCTGCAACAGTACCGGCTGATACCCAGATCATCAAGTACTGCAGCAGGTGCTTCTCCTTGATCAACCCGCCTTTTGTAATCTTCCCAGCTATTTGCAATTACCTTGCCACATGTGAAACAGCGAACTGGTAACATTTATACTTTCACCTGTAAGATTTCTGGTATCTGGCACGAGCACCAGGTCCACCAAATTTCTTGGATTCTTTCTGCCTGAAGTCGTTTACCAGAAGACTGCGGTCATATGCCATGTATGCATCACGAAGAGCGGTGTCATTTGTCCACTCTACAATACCCCTTGCAATAGCGGTACGCACTGCATTTGCCTGGCCAATGATTCCGCCTCCATTTACTGTTACATCGATATCAATTCCTGATACGGCATCTTCAGCAAGCATGAGGGGTTCCATTATTTTAAGTTTTACAAACTCTGGCTCCAAAACTTCCAGAGGTTTCTTGTTAATACGGGTTTTGCCAACGCCCTTACGAACAGTTGCGCGAGCAATGGCTGTTTTCTTCTTCCCTGAAGTATTACAAACTTTGTTGGTCATTTATGATTCTCCTTAGAATTTCGAACCCATTTTTCTGCTTAATTCCCCGATGGTAATATATTTTGCAGTACTCAGGCGGTCGATATCTGTTCCTTCTACAACCTCTAATTCAGCATTTTCAAACTCTTCAGGCATGCCAATATAAACCCTGAGGCGTGATAAAGCATCTTTCCCGCGTGCTCTTTTATATGGGAGCATTCCTCTGACAGATCTTTTAAGAATCCTGTCTGCCCTTTTTGGGAAAAATGGGCCAAATTCATGGCTTCCAAGGGATCTTTTGTGCTCGTAATCTTCGTAGGTCGCTATTTTTGCACCAGAGATTATAGCTTTTTCTGCATTGACTATGGATATGGTTTCACCAGCAAGAAGTCTATGTGCAATCTTGCTTGCAAGCCTTCCCATAATAAGTCCATCTGCATTGATAACTGTCATTATAGAACACCTGCCTTTAGATCAAGATCCTGATACCGGAGCCTGCCGGTTTTTCTTTCATTATCTCTTCAATAGTGATACATCTGCCACCATTTTCTGCGATTTTTTCCTTTGCAGATGCACTGAAACCAAGCGCTGCAACAGCTACGGAGCGTTTCAAAATGCCGGCACCAAGTACCTTTCCAGGAACAAGAACAATTTCGTCGTCTGTGGCGTTCCTGTTGAGTTTACTCAGGTTTACCTCGGCATAGTTTTTCCTTGGTTTTTCAAGTCTTCTGGCTATATCTCTCCAGATCGCAGCATCTTCCTGACGTGCCTGTTCCTTAAGGCTGACGATCAGAGAAGGAACCCTAGGATCTGATTTCCTTTCAATTTTGTTTTGTGTTTTTTTACTCATGATGTCCCTCTGCAAGAATATCTCTCACTCACGCACAATTTGCGTTCGAACATGGTGAATAGATAGGGAGTGTGGGGTGTAATTAAATTACTAATAGATAAAGATTGTGCATTAGTCAACCGTTACTTGAAACGTTCTGCAGGACCCTTTCATAGAATTTGTCCAAATCACAACCAAGCTCTCTTCCGATAATAAGGGCGGCAACTTCAACATCCACCATGCCTGAAAGATTCTCATGCCGATTATTCACAAGAGATACAACCTGTTTTAGGTCCATATTACTGCAGGATGCGATGTATTCCAGAATCTGATCAACAAGGGTTATCTGGTGCAGGATATCTTTTGAAGGGATGAATCCTCTCGGGATATCAACTGTCGATGGATCAAATGCAGGGTGTAATTGTTCGTCTTCCACATAAAGTAGATGAGAATTCAAAGCAATATCCAGTATTTTGGATGCCTGTTCGGGTGTCATCCATTTAAGGTCGAAGGAGAGGGAAAATTCAAAATCCTGTGGTAGCATCGAACCGCCTTCATTCCTTTTGAAGGGGCCCGCTACCACACACTTCAATTCATCCATCAGGAGCCACGTCTTAATTCATCAACGATTGTATCAGCAATTCTCCCACATTCGGTTCTGCCGGGCCCATCAATATGATTGATACGAAGAGTAAGGACATCCCCTTCAAGAATTGCCCTTACCAGGAAGACGTCACCCTTGAAAGGAACCCTGCTATATTCGCCATCAAGGTAACTGTATTTCAGTGAGATACGGAAATCCACCATCCCTTCCGGTTCAATTGTGCCAACAACCGAATCAGCATTACGATAATTCAATGATGAAAAATCAATACCATTCATGACGATTTCAACTTTGATTTCACGTTTTGCCTGTATTCGGTAACCTCTTCTTGTAACAGATTCGGTAACGAACATGCCGAATCTGCCATCCGTATTAGCCATTACTTTTACAAGATAGGGCAAATCCGCATAATAGCGGTTCTTTTGTTCAAACTGAACCTCCCTGCGCGGGAACCGGTGGTAAATCCTTTTCTTCATCATGTTTTTGGATCAATTCGATTTTACTTAGAGGGACACCAGTTTGGCATCTATAATACCATCAACGTGGCGAATTTGTTCCAGGATATCCTCTGATACTTCGGAATCCACATTCAGTGCCATAATGGTCTTCCCGCATATTTGGACACGGCCGACCTGCATGCCGGAAATATTGATCTCATGATCTCCCAGTATCATGCAGCAGGGGCCGATTACATTGGGCCTGTTGATGTGGTTGGAAACGATCATGTAACCGGAAGGTGCAAGGTCTACCCGCTGCCCGTCGATCATGATTATCCTCAGGTCATCCTCAACAACCGTACCGGTAATACTCTTGGAAATTGAATCCTTGCTGAGTTTGATCGTTACGCTGGATGTGTATTCTTCTACTCTTTCGGATTTACTTTCCACGACCTCAATGTCCCGGGATTTAGCAATAGAAGGAGCATTTACATAATTTACAGAAGCACCCATTATGGTCTTCAGCACACCTTTGAGGGCTGCAAGTGTAAGATGTCGGGTATCCTTGCCGGCAACATCTCCCTTATAGGCAATTTCCACTTTTTCATAGTTGCCGTCCATAAGCTGGGATACTGCACTTCCCAGGGTCTCTGCAAGTTCAAGATACGGACGGATGGTGGACATTATTTCCGGTTTAATGGAGGGGATATTGATAGTGCTGCGGGCGGGTCCGCCATTTAATACAGATATTACTTCTTCTGCTACGGATACGGCCACATTGACCTGTGCCTCTTCGGTAGATGCACCAAGATGAGGGGTGACAACAGCATTTTCCAATCCAACAAAAGAACAGTTTACAGGTGGTTCATTTGTAAAGACATCTATGGCAGCACCTGCGATCTTATTATCTTTAAGAGCCTTTCCAAGTGCATCTTCATTGATGATTCCGCCACGGGCACAATTAATTACCCTTGCAGTAGGCTTCATCAGATCAAATTCTTCAGTATCGAGAATATTGCGGGTTTCCTTAGTCAGTGGTGTATGTACGGTAATGAAATCGGCACGTTTTGCAATGTCTTTTACAGATGCCAGTTCCACACCCAGTTCTTTTGCCCTGTCTTCGTTTACAAACGGGTCATAGGCAAGGATATTCATTTCAAGTCCCTGCGCTCTTTTGGCCACTTCAGCACCAATCCTGCCAAGGCCTATCACTCCAAGGGTCTTTCCATTTACTTCGACACCTAAAAATTTCTTGCGTTCCCATTTGCCTGCTTTAAGTGAAGCAGTTGCCTGCGGAATGTTGCGTGCCATTGAAAGCATCATTGCTATTGTATGTTCCGCAGCTGAAAGCATGTTTCCTTCCGGTGCATTCACTACAATGATTCCCTTCTCTGTAGCTGCAGGAATATCGATATTATCCACTCCTACTCCTGCACGCCCCACAATCTTGAGTTTATCCGCGGCTTCTATTACTCTGGCAGTAACCTGTGTTCCACTGCGTATTACAAGGGCGTCAAAATCTCCTATCTTCTCAACAAGCTCATCCTCGGAAAGACCTGTTGAAACCTCCACATCAAAATGTTCTTCAAGTTTTGCCACTCCTTCCTCTGATAACGAATCACTGACTAGTACCTTCATATTAATATTCTCCATGTGATAACAATAATGTAATACACCGATGAGTTTGACAATCGTCGGTAAACACTGACTTTAGATTGAACCACCCATATAAATATATCTAACCATCATAAACAGTTTATTTTTCCACACTCATTCAGACTTTCTACCTTATTATGAGTCAGGAATAATGTCTGTTTATAGCGAAATATTGTGAGTACTCAAACAGCAATTGCCAGTAAGGTTGAAATTTTTATGAATCAGGAAACAACTTGCTTTTGTCAGCTCCAGATATGCCTGATAACCGCTCTGTGAAATTCCCCGAAGAACTAAAAATGTACATGTAAAAGCCGATTAGGTAACAATCATAAAAAGCAGAAATATTGCAAGATCAAACAGGTAGTTCAATTATGATCTGTTCATACTTGCAATTTTCTAATATTTTATTACTTAATGTACAATCCACACTTGCATGCACCGCGTGTCTCGACATCGCGGGAACGGCGTGCACAAGGACAGATTATCTTCTTATCTTTTTCTTTATCCCCTGTTCTTTTCTGGCAGAAGCAATACCATTCACCATACTGGCGTTTATTGTTAGCGATATTTTTCACCGCTGTGGTGATTACATCATAGTCCGAATTAAGTCTGTATCCAGTAGTTTCGGCGTTTTTCTTGGAACGTTCATAGAATTCCATCTCAAGTTCATCTTCGAATTTCATTATATCACTCCTTGTAGTCTTTGTTCAATATAAATAAAAATATTTGGGCACAATCAGGACCGGGCGATTTCACCCAGTTTTATTCCCAGTTGCCTGCATCCCTCTAAATCTTGTTTTTCAGGTCTGAATTTCACTTTATAGGGGTCTTCCACAAATTCCATTTTGGTATTCTTGAGTGCCTCTTCCATCTGCCTGATTGCACCGCCACCCCAGCCATAGGACCCGAAGAATGATACTTTTTTGTCTTTTGGGCGCAAACCTTTCAGGTACGTCAGGAAACCACCCATTGTGAAGAACATCCCATTGTGCATTGTGGGACATCCAAGGGCAAAGACCCGGCATTCCATTAATTCCTTGATGAGCATGCTCCAGTCATTTTTACGCAGGTGGAACAGGCCAACATCAGTGCCTGATGCCCGTACTCCTTCTGCAATTGCTTTTGCCATCATCTCTGTGCTGCCCCACATTGAATCATAGATAACAAGCACCTTTTGCTCACTTGCCCCAGAAGCCCATTTTGCATAGGCATCAATTATCCTTTGCGGATCACTGCGCCAGATAACACCGTGGGAAGGAGCTATCATGTCGATCTGTAATCCTAGTTTCCCGACAGTTTCAAGATGTTTGAGTATTCGGGATGAAAAGGGTGTCAGTATATTGGCAAAATAAATAGCGGCATCTTCCATGACGTCTTCTACCTGATCATCGAACCTCTTTGAAGTGGCAATATGCTGGCCAAATGCATCATTGGAAAAGAGAATATTATCCTCTTTGAGGTAAGTCTGCATGCTGTCAGGCCAGTGGAGCATGACTGCTTCAATAAACATCAGGGTCCTTTTGCCGGTGTTTAATTCGTCCCCGGTTTTCACGGTCTCAAAGTTCCAGCCACTACACCCGGATTCGGCATAATATTCATTGAGTCCGGTTTTGCCCCTCTCGGTAGCAAATATCCTGGCATTCGGAGCAACTTCCAGTATCCTTGGCAGGGCACTGGAATGGTCCATCTCCACATGATTGGCCACGATATAATCGATCTTTGCAGGGTCCACTATCCTGCTGATCCTTTCGATCATCTCGTCTGCAAAGGATGCTTTTACAGTGTCTATGAGGGTGATCTTTTCATCGACTATAAGATAAGCATTATATGTGCCACCCCTGGGAGTCTCATAACCGTGGAAATCCCGCAGGTTCCAGTCGATTACGCCAACCCAGTAAACCCCTTTGGCAATTTCAAGTGGCTCTTCGGGAGTATCCACAAAATTCACCTGCCAAACTTATGTCTGCATCCTGAAACCGGTGGCTTCATCCAGCAAACTATCAATGAGTTCATAGTGGCCACGCTCAACTTTGGCAATCTTGCTGAAAAATTCCTGTTCTGCCCTGTCGGTGGTTTTCTTTTCGAGTTCATGGTAGAAATATTCACTCTTTCTTTCAAAACGCAGTGCACCAAGCATAATGCCAATCTCTTCCAGATTGTTTTCTGTGAATTCCACATTCAAAGATCCCCGGAAATCAGGGATTCTGGATTCAGGTATTTCGACTTCTTTTCCTTCAAGGAATTTGTGAAGATACTGGGCATGATGTTTTTCTTCCTCGGCAAGAAACTCATAGGTTTTCTTTGCCCCGGGATTGCCGGAAAGTTTGGCTCTTTCAAGATAGAAATCATAACCCTGGTCTTCCAGAGCAATCGCCATTTCCACTGCCTCTTCAAGCGTACTAATGTTCTCGAGTTCTACATCTACATCTTTGAGTATATCTTGCAATTTATTCAACTCCCACAATCAGTAGCTATTATATTTGACAATATGAGTAATTAAAACTTATCTATGTGCATTTTATCCCTGACTGCCACACGAGTAGGTTTTTCAGGAGATTCTGCCGGGTATCCCATAGGAATTACGGATGCTATATCAAAACCATCCGGAATACCGAACATGTCCATTGCTTTTTTACCATGGAATGTAAGGGTTACACCTGCCAGTCCTTCAGCAGTTGCAGCAAGCAGCATGTTCTCTATGCAGGCATATGTTGAGCCTACAGCCTCGTCCCCGAATTTCTTGTCATAACAGACCACGACAATAACGGACGCTGTCTCAATGGCCTTCTGCTGCTCGGGTGCCTTTTTTCTCATATCAGCAAGACGAGCCCTTAGTTTTTCATCTTTGACAAGTATGAATTCCCAGGGTTCGCTGTTAAAGGCGTTCGGTGCCTGGGTGCCTGCATAAAGTATTTTATCCAGGGTATCGGCAGGGACTTCGCGGGGAAGAAACTGCCGAATGCTGGTGCGCTTCTCTATTGCTTCAAAAACTTCCATTAAATACCCCCATGATAATGACTGCAAATAAACTCTCTTTTAGTATGTAAATAACTTTTCCCAGGCTCCTTTATACTATTTTTATTGATTATACTAAAACAAAATGAAGAAATGAGTTTAGAAACATTGTTTTTTTGAGCAAAAAGGATTATATTGCATGCTTATTGGAAAAAAGCATTGCTGCGAGGTTGTTGTAACATATGAAATATAATATTCGGCAATTGCTGAATATTTATTAGCAAGAACTGAAGATTTACCTGTAGAATATAATCATAATCATATAGATATTATATAGGCAGACATAGACGAACCAAAAAAGCAATGCTGCAAGGTTAATGCTTGTGTTTTTCTGAATCTGCTTTTTTTTGATCCACCTATTATAGATTCTTACTTATGGTACTAATCAGCGGTTCTTAAGAGTATATAAGGATTCGTGATGTAGATTAATGTGAAGTGGTAAGGGGTATGGTGGTGGTACCCGAACAGCTTCACTTGCAGGGGAAGGAAGTGAGAGCGTTTGTTGTTGAAGGTGTTGACCTCCCGATTGTTATCGGGACTGTTAATTCCTTCCCTTTAAAGCAAGTGGGCTGTTCCGGTTAACTGCATCCCTTTTGACCGCTATGAAATGAAAATAAGATCAGATCTCAACGGAGGTAAAAAGGAATGCAATGGAAGATTAGTGTTCTTATGCTTGTGGCAATGTTATGCCTGGCCTTTACAGGCGCAGCTGCAGCAGAGGACGTAAAAGGCTGCTGGGAAAAACCCTGCGGCACAGAAGTAGAACAATGTGATCAGGAGACTACGTTTGTCCTGTATGATGCTCCAAATGCTACTATAGTAAAGTCACTACACGGCTATTACTATGTTGACATGGAGCCCGATTACAATGGTCAGGAAGAACTGATTATTACAGCCGGTGACATACGTATTTCTAACTGGCACACAAATTATGATCCAAACACAAAGGTTGCACCAGAAGACATGGACAATCAGGATGTTATCGAGGAAGTAATTAACTGTCCAATCGTCTATGTTGATGTCAATGACAACGAAAAGTATGACCTCTATGATGGTGTCGCTTTTGATCTTGACAATGACGGAAAACTTTCAAGAGGGGACATACTTTTAACAGACCTGCCCGCAGTGGATGTTTATTCCCTTGATGAATCTAATGCCGGTGAATTTGAACAGGCACAGGGAGTAGATGGACAGTCATGGGACAGGATTAACAGTAGCCATCCCGCATTTGGAATGGAAGTTGAAGCAATCGGAAGCGGATGTGCCGGCGACCTTGTAAAATGGGTTGATGCCGACAACAGCGGTGACTGGACCTGCTCTGACAAGCTCTACCTCATTCAGCCACATGGTGAAGACTCATGGTGGTTCGATGAAGTTGTAACAATTGGTGACACCAGACTCTACATCCCACCAGGTGATGAATGTGTACCTGAATGTGGTACCAAGGTCGTACAGGGTGACCACGATGCAACCTACATGTTAATGACAAACCTTGATGCACAACTTGCATCCTACACCTATGGTGGTGACACTGAATGGTATGTTGACATGGATAATAACTCAAAAGTATCCTTTGGCGACATAAGATTGACTGAAGTTTCCACAAACTATGGTCCAAACACCAAGGTAAAGATTTGTGATGAATTCGATCTCGGACACGACCTCACACCGAGTGACCAGAGTCTTATCAGGTATGTCGACAACGACGGACTTCCAGGATACACCCTTGGAGACGACCTCTATCTTGATGCAAATGGTAACACTGTTGTCGATGAGGGAGATATCAGACTGGTGGATGTTGAAGCATCCCTGCCAGGATTTGAAGATCCATTCATGTATGATGCATGGTCTGTTGTCGCATCTAACGATGCAGATACAGGTGACGTACTTGGAGTACTCGGGCCATTGAATGAAAGCTTGGGTTACATCGATTCTGACTGCACCGGAGACTGGACCTGTCCAGACAAGCTTTACTTCCAGCAGATGACAGATGAATTCCATTATGACAAGGCTGTCACAGTTGGAGATCACAGACTGTATGTACCTGTAAACGACCCGAACAGTCCATTCTTTGAAATGGAAGAGTGGCCAGAATGCGGTACCAAGGTAAGCCTGTGTAACATCGATGTAGAGTATACACTCACTGAGGTGTTCTCAAACTATGACCTCATAAAATACGTTGACAGAAACAACGATGGAGAGTTCACTGAAGGTGTAGACCACGCATACATCGACATGGATGCAAACGATGTTGTAACACTCTACGATGTCAGGCTGACTGATGTCTCCATAAAGGAAGCATTCTATCCAAACAACACCAAGGTAATGGATCAGCATGCTCTGGATCTTGGACAGACCCTGAAACCTGCAGATCAAAATCTGATGTGGTCAAATGTCGATCTGCTGAGCGTTGTACCACACCCATCTGATGATACCTTTACAGTAGGTCACTTCGACACTGACTGCAGTGGAGATTGGACCTGTGTGGATGCACTGTACCTGCAGATCGATGATGAGTTCTGCACTGACAACCTTGCAGTCACCCACGGTGACATCAGGCTGTTCATCCCACCGGACATGATTGATGATGGCGAAGAACCACAGGAGCCAACACCAGAGTACAATGAGTACGATGCAAACGAGAACTGCATAATTGAACTCAGTGAGATTTCCGCAGCAGTAGATGACTACCTCGGTGGACAGATGTCTATCAGTGAAATTTCAGAACTGATTGACTACTTCCTGTCAGGTGAGGAGTATTGCTAAAGAACATGGTAAGTTGGGAGTGCCCCTCCCAACTTTAACTCAAGGGGGTTCATTATGAAAATAAACAATATGTTAAGATTGCTCGGCATCATGGCTTTGGTGTTGGTAGTCGCAATACCGATGATCTCATCGGCTGCAGCACAATCCGATGTGTGCAGGCAACTACCAGCAACTGCCGCACCAGGTGACGAAATTACCGTTGAACTTGATATCACTGCGGCTGGCGATGCGACCAAACTCATCATTGAGGATGCTGCCCCAGCAGGCTGGACCGTAACCGGTGCAGACAATGGAGGTACTCCAGATGGTGACACGGTCAGATGGATTGAACTTGCAAAACCAGCAGATGGTACCTACAGTTACACTGTCCAGATCCCCGGAGACGCTACACCAGGCATGTTTGACTTTGCCGGTGAGTTCGATATGGGACCAGGTGTAAATGTACAGGACATCAGCTGTGACACACAGGTTGAAGTAGTAGAAGGCGGAGCACCTGTCGTTGAATCCGATGTCTGCAGAAGTCTGCCAGCAACGGCCGCACCAGGTGACGAGATTACCGTCGAACTGGATATCACAGCAGGTGATGATGCGACCAAACTCATCATTGAGGATGCTGCTCCAGCAGGCTGGACCGTAATCGGTGCAGACAATGGAGGTACTCCAGATGATGGCTCAGTAAGATGGGTAGAACTTTCTGCTCCCGCAGATGGTACCTACAGTTACACAGTCCAGATCCCCGGAGACGCTACACCAGGCATGTTTGACTTTGCCGGTGAGTTCGATATGGGACCAGGTGTAAATGTACAGGATATCAGCTGTGACACACAGGTTGAAGTGACAGGTGAAGCACCAGTAAACGGTGAATCAGATGTCTGCAGAAACCTGCCAGCAACTGCCGCACCAGGTGACGAAATTACCGTCGAACTGGATATCACAGCAGGCGATGATGCAACCAAACTCATCATTGAGGATACTGCTCCAGCAGGCTGGACCGTAACCAGTGCAAACAATGGTGGTACTCCAGATGGTGACATGGTCAGATGGGTAGAACTTTCTGCTCCCGCAGATGGTACTTACAGTTACACTGTCCAGATCCCCGGAGACGCTACACCAGGCATGTTTGACTTTGCCGGTGAGTTCGATATGGGACCGGGTGTAAATGTACAGGATATCAGCTGTGACACACAGGTTGAAATACCACCTGTAGTCAACGCAACCAGGGACATCATGCCTGATCCGGCAGAAGTCGGGCCATGTGATGAGTTCAACGTAAGCGTCACAGTTGAGGAAGACGGCGTGGGTTCCAGTGTTGTTGAGACGATTCCTGAGGGCTTCGAGTACGTCAGTTCCACACTCGGTGTACCCAACAGCATTGTAGATGGTAACGAAGTAACCTTCATCCTTGATGGTGAAACAAGCTTCGAATACACTGTCAGTGCTGCAAATGAAGAAGGTACATACACCTTTGACGGTGTGGTTGTTGACACCGAGATGAACGAGTATCCAGTTGGTGGGGAAACCACAATCGATGTGGTCCTTCCAGAAGGAATTGCAATCCAGCCCGGCTGGAACTTCATGTCAGTACCATTTGAACTGAACAACAGCAGTGTTGGCTATGTCCTTGCAGATGTCAACTATGATGCACTTGTATACTACAATGCATCTTCAGGCACCTGGGACACTGTCACTGACTTCGAACCACTCAAGGGATACTGGATCAAGAGTTCCGATGACTGCACTCAGGTAATTGCCGAGGACGTGCTTGAACCAGAAGTACCTTCAGCACCTGCCTCAATGACAGTCTATGAAGGCTGGAACACCATTGGTTACACAGCTTTGAACACTCTGTCTGCCGAAGTGACACTTGCTTCGATCGATGAATCTTACACTCTGGTAAAGGGGCCATACGATCCTGCAACAATGTCATATGAGATGGTAGGACACAACGGTGAAACTGGAGTAATCTCTGGCAACCATGTAGGAACAGACGTCTTTGAGATGGAACAATACGAGGCTTACTGGGTCTACGTGACTCAGGAAGACAACCTTAACGGGTTCTGATTGAAGACTGAGAAAAAAAAGCGAAAAGTAAAGGTGGGTTAATCAACTCACCTTTTTTATTTTTATGATCATACAGATTAAATAGGTGATTAGATGAGCGAAACGGGGAGCTTTAACAGATACAAATCAATCTTACAGGTATTCATAGTATTATTAGCAATAGCAATGATTCCGGCATGTAGCGCTTCAGAAGGAAGTATTCCTTCATTACCCCTGATAGTGGAGGGAGAAGTAAACCAGGGAGATAATGCAGCACCTGCCGGAACAGAAGTAACAGCACAACTTGATGGCAAAGAAGTTGGTTCAACCACCCTGCAATCAGATGGAATTATTAGCAAAGAAAATCAGCTTGCAATAACCTGTGAACCCGGCGACTACGAAAATCTGAAGTTCTATGTAGGCGGTATGGAAACAGGTCTATATGCTACAGCTGAACTGGCTGATTCCCAACCAGGTGACGTTATTGAACTCAGTCTTACAGCACCGTCTACAGGCAGTGAAGATACAGGATCATCAGATGGATCAAGTGGCGCAATGGCAGGTTCATCAACTTCAACCGGTGGTGTGGATCAGGCAACAACAAGTGAAAGCACAGGTGATGAGAGCGAGTTAGACAGTACCGCTTCTGCAGGAGTCAGTTCTTCCGGGGAAACTGCAGGAGAAGATGTGCCAGCACCTGAATCACCGGTCACTTCAATGACAGGAATCGGTGTTATGGCAATAGTACTGGTGGCACTTCTGGGAATAATTGCCTTCTTGAAATACAAAAAAGAGGAGTAAAACAAAGAGATTCAGCCAGACAGAATAGCTCCTCTTATTAGCTAAAAAGGCCGATCCTTAATGATCGGCCTGATCCCAATCAAGTGATGTGATACCATGCAATGTACTGGAACCGGGCGAGTGCTGGTTATAATACTACAAGTATTCATGTTACTTTCAGTATCAGCAATATCAGTAGCAACAGCGGAAGAAAGCCCACAAATGCCATCTTTACCATTAATTATCAAAGGAAATGTAACAATTGATGGTTCACAGGCAGATCCTGGTACAAACATTACAGCAAAAATAAACGACCAGATTATAGGAAGCGTTCAAACCAGTAACTCAGGGGTTTATGGTGATCTTTCGGGAAATGGCCTGATTGTGACAGCTGAACCTGAAGATTTCGAAGATATAGCAATTTATGTAAACGGAAATGAAGCAGAATATGACGGGAATAAACTTGTAAATGCAAACCCCGGCGATACTATCGAACTGGATCTTAATGTGAATAAAGACAACATGGAAACATTTCAGGATAACTCAATGTTCCAATTTGTTTTGCTGGGATTAATAATTATAATAGCCGTATTTGTAGTGCTCAGGTACCGGTCAAAATGAAATATATGGGGAGTCTGAAATGCTCAGCCTTTACTTTGTGGGGTTTATTGAGATTTGTTTGTCCCCTTTGAAAGAGTAAATGGTGGAGGTGGTGGCCATTAAACGAAGAAGCAGAATCGATATTTCGGCTGAGATATTAGACGCAGCAATGAGTGGGGCAAACAAAACCCAGATTGTATATAATGCAAATTTAAACTTCAGTATTGCAAAAAAATATCTGGAAATGCTGGAAAAAAAAGAATTGATACGTAAGGAAGGAGACCAATATGTGACTACTGAAAAAGGAAAAACCTTCCACGATCTTGCAATGATACTGAAACTTTAAAGATGTGTTAATAGCAAAAACCAAAGTTAAAAACAATGTTTAGAAACTGTGTTTCTAATCTTTGTTACGATGGATTTTATTAGTCAAACCTGTGTTAGTAACAAAAAAGTACAGTTGCATGTATAGAATAAAACCGTCAAATATATAATATTTTAGATAGAAATAGATATATAATAATACTTATTATAATTATGAGCATGACACAATCTACTCCCTCAGACTGCACGAAACAACAAAGTTCCCCTTCTTTCAGAGAATTAGTGTATGCTTTGACTCCCTATTCAATCAACAAATTCATGGTGGCAAGGAAATGTGGATTGAATAGGCAAAAAACAATACCTAAAAACCCCAATGTTGCTGTTTATCCTCCATCAATGGACATAAGCAGAGTTGTTGAAGAAGAGTTGGATAAATGTGTGTCATTCCTTCCTTACTGTGCAAAACCTCTGGGACAAAATTCATGTCCTCTAAATAATCCCTCTGATGGCAGGAAAAGTCAGGATTGCCTTAAATTAAATGACAAAAAATGTAATATTCCATGTTCTCTGGGAAAAATGATTGATGTTCTTAAGGAATATGAATTTACAAGCGACAGGATTTTTATTATTGATAGCGACTCAAACCTCTTTCCCTGGCTTAAACAGAAGAAAGAAGAAGGATACAAATATTTCATGCCCGGCGTGGGTTGCCCTTATGGAGTAAACTATGCACTGGATCATGTGGAAAAAGATCTGGGATTTACAGGGTGTGTTATTTTCATTGAGGACTATGACCCCTCTGATCCCAAAAATGGTGTCTGTAAAAATCCTTCGGATTATTTGAACATGGAATACGGAGATAAAGGGAAAAAGACACAAATACCGGATAATGCTATAAAAGTTATGAGCCAAATTTTTGATGGTTCCATTTTCACCAAAGTATAATCAATTAAGATTGGCCTTTCTGACCTGAATCATCTTTCAACTTGCCTACTTTTGCTTGCAATTTTTGTTTAGAAGAAATATACGGATAGTTAGAAACTTAGTTTACTACATAAGTATAAACCATCCACTTCATAGATTTAGTCATCCAATAATAACGGTGGTATGGAATGGAGTGGATACGATGAAGCAAATGAAGATAGCGCTGGCTCTATGTGCAGCACTAATGTTAATTATTACAATTCCCGCAGCCTCGGCTATAACGGTGGATGGGGAAAAAAATACTGATGAATGGAACGATAACTGGAGTTATGGCCAGATTAATGGTACTGGCTATGACATTTATGACACAGGTGACCGGCTGGAAATAAAACAGGGTGCATTTGGTCAAGATACCAATACATGGTATGAAGAAGACCCTAAAAATGATTCAGGTACCGGTCATGATGAATCAATGGCCCAGCTTGGAGATTCAAGTGGCTACGATATAAAACAGATCTATGGTCACTACGATGTAGCCAACGATACCCTCTACGGTATGAGTACGGTCTATGGAATCCCTGGAGACCTTGACGGTGATGGCAGCATAAGTACAGACTGTACCAATTATGGCGACTGTATTGGAGATGAGGGCCCGGCAGGTACCGGTATGGGTGATCTTGAAACATGGAAGATCAGAATTAGTCAGGAAGGAAACCCCGACGTTACACTTCGAATGCAGAACAACAACTGGACAGTCGAGCAGGGACCACTTGATTATGATGACGTAAAAGCTGCATTTAGTCCAACAGAAGATGGTGTCTATGAAATTTCAATAAACGGTGTCAGTGAAATATGGGATGTTGGTCCCTGTCAGCCAGATCTGAAAGTTGAAGTATATACTGGTGGCCTGGATGATGGTCCCGGAGAAGACACTGCAACTGCATTTATACGTCAGCCATGCCCAAATATCATGATAGAGAAGGCTACCAATGGTGAAGATGCCGATACTCCTACAGGACCGTTCATCCCTGTCGGGGATGAAGTTACATGGACATATAATGTCACAAACACTGGTGATGTACCTCTTAACAATATTGTTGTAACTGACGATCAGGGTGTTGTTGTAGATTGCCCAAAAACAACACTCAATGTCAGTGAATCTATGATATGTACTGCAGAAGGTACTGCTGAAACGGGTCAGTATGCCAACATCGGCAATGTCACAGGTGAATTTGATATAATTGTGGTTACCGATGAAGATCCAAGTCACTACTTCGGTGTAAACTCCTCAATCGATATTGAGAAGGCAACCAATGGAGTAGATGCCGATGATCCAACCGGACCGTATGTAACAGCTGGTGGAGATGTTGTATGGACTTACAATGTCACAAACACCGGTAATGCCAACCTGACTGACATCCTTGTTCAGGATAACGTGACAGGAGAAATCGATAATCTAGTCGATAATGGAAATGGTGACAGTATTCTCGAACCTGGTGAAGTCTGGATGTACAATGCCACAGGTATTGCAACTGAAGGTCAGTATGCCAATATCGGTAATGTTACAGGAACTGATCCAACCGGTGCAGAGGTTACTGATGAGGATCCAAGCCACTACTTCGGTGTAAACTCCTCAATCGATATTGAGAAGGCAACCAATGGAGAAGATGCCGATGATCCAACCGGACCGTATGTAACAGCTGGTGGAGATGTTGTATGGACGTACAATGTCACAAACACCGGTAATGTCAACCTGAGCAGCATTGATGTACAGGATAACGTGACAGGAGAAATCGATAATCTAGTCGATAATGGAAATGGTGACAGTATTCTCGAACCTGGTGAAGTCTGGATGTACAATGCAACAGGTACTGCAACTGAAGGTCAGTACGCCAATATCGGTAATGTTACAGGAACTGATCCAACCGGTGCAGAGGTTACTGATGAGGATCCAAGTCACTACTTTGGTGTAAACTCCTCAATCGATATTGAGAAGGCAACCAATGGAGAAGATGCAGATGATCCAACCGGACCGTATGTAACAGCTGGTGGAGATGTTGTATGGACTTACAATGTCACTAACACAGGTAATGTCAACCTGAGCAGCATTGATGTACAGGATAACGTGACAGGAGAAATCGATAATCTAGTCGATAATGGAAATGGTGACAGTATTCTCGAACCTGGTGAAGTCTGGATGTACAATGCCACAGGTATTGCAACTGAAGGTCAGTATGCCAATATCGGTAATGTTACAGGAACTGATCCAACCGGTGCAGAGGTTACTGATGAGGATCCAAGCCACTACTTTGGTGTAAACTCCTCAATCGATATTGAGAAGGCAACCAATGGAGAAGATGCAGATGATCCAACCGGACCTTATGTAACAGCTGGTGGAGATGTTGTATGGACTTACAATGTCACAAACACCGGTAATGTCAATCTGACCGGAATACAGGTCCAGGATGACATGGGTGTAACTCCAGCATACGTAAGTGGAGATACAAACGGTGACGATATACTCCAAACTGATGAAGTCTGGATGTACAATGCCACAGGTATTGCAACTGAAGGTCAGTATGCCAATATCGGTAATGTTACAGGAACTGATCCAACCGGTGCAGAGGTTACCGATGAGGATCCAAGCCACTACTTCGGTGTAAACTCCTCAATCGATATTGAGAAGGCAACCAATGGAGAAGATGCCGATGATCCAACCGGACCCTATGTAACAGCTGGTGGAGATGTTGTATGGACGTACAATGTCACAAACACCGGTAATGTCAATCTGAGCAGCATTGATGTACAGGATGACATGGGTGTAACTCCAGCATACGTAAGTGGAGATACAAACGGTGACGATATACTCCAAACTGATGAAGTCTGGATGTACAATGCCACAGGTATTGCAACTGAAGGTCAGTATGCCAATATCGGTAATGTTACAGGAACTGATCCAACCGGTGCAGAGGTTACCGATGAGGATCCAAGCCACTACTTCGGTGTAAACTCCTCAATCGATATTGAGAAGGCAACCAATGGAGAAGATGCCGATGATCCAACCGGACCCTATGTAACAGCTGGTGGAGATGTTGTATGGACGTACAATGTCACAAACACCGGTAATGCCAACCTGACCGGAATACAGGTACAGGATGACATGAGTGTAACTCCAGCATACGTAAGTGGAGATACAAACGGTGACGATATACTCCAAACTGATGAAGTCTGGATGTACAATGCCACAGGTATTGCAACTGAAGGTCAGTATGCCAATATCGGTAATGTTACAGGAACTGATCCAACCGGTGCAGAGGTTACCGATGAGGATCCAAGCCACTACTTCGGTGTAAACTCCTCAATCGATATTGAGAAGGCAACCAATGGAGAAGATGCCGATGATCCAACCGGACCCTATGTAACAGCTGGTGGAGATGTTGTATGGACGTACAATGTCACAAACACCGGTAATGTCAATCTGACCGGAATACAGGTACAGGATGACATGGGTGTAACTCCAGCATACGTAAGTGGAGATACAAACGGTGACGATATACTCCAAACTGATGAAGTCTGGATGTACAATGCCACAGGTATTGCAACTGAAGGTCAGTATGCCAATATCGGTAATGTTACAGGAACTGATCCAACCGGTGCAGAGGTTACCGATGAGGATCCAAGCCACTACTTCGGTGTAAACTCCTCAATCGATATTGAGAAGGCAACCAATGGAGAAGATGCCGATGATCCAACCGGACCCTATGTAACAGCTGGTGGAGATGTTGTATGGACTTACAATGTCACAAACACCGGTAATGTCAATCTGAGCAGCATTGATGTACAGGATGACATGAGTGTAACTCCAGCATACGTAAGTGGAGATACAAACGGTGACGATATACTCCAAACTGATGAAGTCTGGATGTACAATGCCACAGGTATTGCAACTGAAGGTCAGTATGCCAATATCGGTAATGTTACAGGAACTGATCCAACCGGTGCAGAGGTTACCGATGAGGATCCAAGCCACTACTTCGGTGTAAACTCCTCAATCGATATTGAGAAGGCAACCAATGGAGAAGATGCCGATGATCCAACCGGACCCTATGTAACAGCTGGTGGAGATGTTGTATGGACTTACAATGTCACAAACACCGGTAATGTCAATCTGAGCAGCATTGATGTACAGGATGACATGGGTGTAACTCCAGCATACGTAAGTGGAGATACAAACGGTGACGATATACTCCAAACTGATGAAGTCTGGATGTACAATGCCACAGGTATTGCAACTGAAGGTCAGTATGCCAATATCGGTAATGTTACAGGAACTGATCCAACCGGTGCAGAGGTTACCGATGAGGATCCAAGCCACTACTTCGGTGTAAACTCCTCAATCGATATTGAGAAGGCAACCAATGGAGAAGATGCCGATGATCCAACCGGACCCTATGTAACAGCTGGTGGAGATGTTGTATGGACTTACAATGTCACAAACACCGGTAATGTCAATCTGAGCAGCATTGATGTACAGGATGACATGGGTGTAACTCCAGCATACGTAAGTGGAGATACAAACGGTGACGATATACTCCAAACTGATGAAGTCTGGATGTACAATGCCACAGGTATTGCAACTGAAGGTCAGTATGCCAATATCGGTAATGTTACAGGAACTGATCCAACCGGTGCAGAGGTTACCGATGAGGATCCAAGCCACTACTTCGGTGTAAACTCCTCAATCGATATTGAGAAGGCAACCAATGGAGAAGATGCCGATGATCCAACCGGACCCTATGTAACAGCTGGTGGAGATGTTGTATGGACTTACAATGTCACAAACACCGGTAATGTCAATCTGAGCAGCATTGATGTACAGGATGACATGAGTGTAACTCCAGCATACGTAAGTGGAGATACAAACGGTGACGATATACTCCAAACTGATGAAGTCTGGATGTACAATGCCACAGGTATTGCAACTGAAGGTCAGTATGCCAATATCGGTAATGTTACAGGAACTGATCCAACCGGTGCAGAGGTTACCGATGAGGATCCAAGCCACTACTTCGGTGTAAACTCCTCAATCGATATTGAGAAGGCAACCAATGGAGAAGATGCCGATGATCCAACCGGACCGTATGTAACAGCTGGTGGAGATGTTGTATGGACGTACAATGTCACAAACACCGGTAATGTCAATCTGAGCAGCATTGATGTACAGGATGACATGGGTGTAACTCCAGCATACGTAAGTGGAGATACAAACGGTGACGATATACTCCAAACTGATGAAGTCTGGATGTACAATGTAACAGGTACTGCAACTGAAGGTCAGTACGCCAATATCGGTAATGTTACAGGAACTGATCCAACCGGTGCAGAGGTTACTGATGAAGATCCAAGCCACTACTTTGGTGAGGAACCGCCTCGGGCCACTCTGGGTGACTATGTCTGGGAAGACCTTAACAGAGATGGTATCCAGGACGAAACTGGCACTGGAATTGCTGATGTAACCGTCAATCTCTACACAGGAGGGGAGGTGTTTGTAGACAGTACAACCACCAATGAAACAGGGTATTACCTATTCACAGACCTTGCTGCAGGAGATTACTTCGTCGAGTTTGTGCTGCCGGATGGTTATGAATTCAGTCCTGCTGATCAGGGAACTGACGACGCAGTAGACAGTGATGCAAATGTAGCAACCGGAAGGACTGCCACAATTTCACTGTTTGCAGGTGAAGTCGATCGGACATGGGATGCTGGAATGTATCTACCTCTGTCTATTGATATCGAAAAGTCGACAAATGGCCAGGATGCTGATGATCCAAAAGGTCCTAAGGTTGAAGTTGGATCAACAGTTGAGTGGGAATATGTTGTTACTAACACTGGAAGTGCTAACCTGACTAACATCAATGTAACTGATGATCAGGGTGTAATTCCTGTATTCCAGAGCAGTAATCTCAACAATGATGATATTCTGGAACCCGGAGAAACATGGACCTATACAGCCAATGGAACAGCAGAATTCGGCCAGTATGTAAACAATGCAACTGCAACAGGTGAATATGAGGGAGAAACCGTAGAAGATAGTGATCCAAGTCACTACTACGGAGAGGAGAAAGATGTGCCTACTGCGCATCCACTGCTAACAGTGTCCCTCATAGGAATGGGAATTGTATTGTTCCTTAGAAGAAAAGAAGAGTGAGGATGGGTTTGTAAAAATCCATTCTTTATTTTTATTGGTAACTTATGTTATTGGTCATTTAAAATAATCCCTTTTTAAGGTGTAGTCACTACAATGTTATTATTTTGCAACGACATATTATCTTGTACAACATATGGATTTTAAACTTCTTTTTGCCTCTAACGAAAATACGTATTTATATTTAGAAACTATGTTTTGCTGAATAACGTAATCATCACTGTAAAAACCTACTGAAAATAAGATTCCAAAATACCTTTAATATGGCAGAAATACTAGATCGAATTCTAACTAATAAAAAGATAATTAATATTGACACGTATTGTTTGAATTATCTCTTTGATGCTCCTTTTTAAAGTTCAACTTTTTGTTTAGAAACAAAGTATACGGATAGTTAGAAACTAAGTTTACTACAGAACTATAAATCATCCAATTCATAGTTTATATTATCCTACTACAATAGGTGGTATAAATGGAGTGGATACGATGAAGCAAATGAAGATAGTGCTGGCTATGTGCGCAGCATTGATGTTAATGATAGCTATTCCCGCAGCATCTGCTATAACGGTGGATGGGGAAAAAAGTACGGATGAATGGAACGATAACTGGAGTTATGGCCAGGTTAATGGTACTGGCTATGACATATATGACGTAGGAGACAGGCTGGAAATAAGACAGGGTGCATTCGGTCAAGATACCAATACATGGTATGAAGAAGACCCTAAGAACGATTCAGGAACCGGTCATGATGACTCAATGGCCCAGCTTGGAGACTCAAGTGGCTACGATGTAAAACAGATTTATGGTCACTACGATGCAGCCAATGATACCTTATACGGTATGAGCACGGTCTATGGAATCCCAGGAGATCTTGACGGTGATGGCAGCATAGACACAGACTGTAGCGAGTATGGTGACTGTGTTGGAGATGAGGGCCCTGCAGGTACAGGAATGGGTGACCTTGAAACATGGAAGATCAGGATTAGTCAGGATGGAAACCCCGCTGTCACACTCAGAATTCAGAATAATAACTGGACAGTAGAGCAGGGACCACTGGCTTACGATGATGTAGAAGCTGTATTTAGTCCAACAGAAGATGGTGTCTATGAAATTTCAATAAACGGTGTCAGTGAAATATGGGATGTTGGTCCCTGTCAGCCAGATCTGAAAGTTGAAGTATATGCTGGTGGTCTGGATGATGCCCCTGGGGAAGACACTGCAACTGCATTTATACGTCTTCCATGTCCTGATATCATGATCAAGAAGTATGTATCTCCCGACAATTCAACCTGGTATGATGCACAAACACAAGCATCAGGGCCAATACTTGACAATTCAAGTGATGTTTACTGGAGGTACAATGTGACCAACGTAGGGGACGAACCACTCGTCGATGTGAATGTCACAGACAATAAGGAAGGCTTTATCTGTGATATCGGTGACCTGGCAGTATCTGAAACTGAGGTCTGCTACTACAGTGGTACTGTTCCAGACACATGTGTACCTTACTCAAATGTGGGTACTACCAATGGAATCGGATTGATATCCGGTGTTCCAGTTAATGATAGTGACCCGGCTCACTACAATTGTGAGAAAAAACCTCCAAATGGTGTTCCTGCAATGACACCAATTGGTCTGGTTGCCCTTATTGGAATGCTTGGATTTGTCGCGCTGAGACGCCGTGACTGATCCCTTTCCTTTTTCTTTTTTGACACTAAGTATAAATAACGTAAAAGCATTCTTTTTACGGGGAATTCCGGGGGAATAAAATATAAGCCGCAAAAATAATTCCAAATCATTGAAATATAGAATAAAAGAACTTGCGGATAACCGGGTAGCAAGGTTTGTTGCTCTCTATCTGTTTTATATAGGGCTTTTTACAGGCATGTATCTTTTCTTCAAAGAAGACCTGGGATTTTTGAGGAACTTAACAGCAGAAGTGTTCTCGTTTAGCATGAGCCTTCTGGGTGTCACAAATTCGGTTGATGAAAATATACTACATTTTACCAATGGAATAACAGCCATGAAAGTCGTGGATGAATGTACCGGCATATACGAGGTGCTTGTCTATTCCGGCTGTGTGATGGCATACTCCACAACTTATCAGAAAAAACTTATGGGAATAGCCTTTGGTGTGCCAGTAATATTAGGTATAAACATGGTGCGTCTGGTATGTCTTGGATTTGTAGGGCTCTGGTTTCCCGAAATATTCGACTATGTCCACTATTACTTATGGCAGGTCACATTGATTCTAATTATAGTACTGGTTGTTCTGATATGGATAGAGAAAGTAGTGAAAAGATGAGGATTTCGGTATTTATAGGCAAATTCCTGTTATACCTGACAATTTTGTTCATCCTGGGTATACCGGCGATCAGGGCATATCTTGCCTCCCCGAGCCATGCATTGAATACATTTGATTTTATCACATTCTATCTGCCTCTGAATCTTGTACCTTTTATTGCACTTATCATGGCTACTCCGATAGATAATAAAAGAAGGCTGAAACTCATCGTTGTGGGGTCGGTTTTGATCCTCTTATTTACTCTGGTGGTCATAGCACTGCAATTCAATTTCCTCTCTGTAGCCGGAGAATTGTTCTATATTTATGCTATCGGCAGGACAGCATTTCCCTTTTTGTTGTGGGTTGCATTTGTATACAAGGATTTGAACTTTGAATTATGAACAAACTGCGCTCAAAGGAAAGCCAAATTGAGATAAAAAAGTAATTTTCTGTAATCATTCTCAGAAACATTTTTATTCAAATGCCGACATTAAGAGGATGGCTCGATGATTAATTATATATGATAGTTACGGTAACATATTGCATTCACATTTACGAGGAAGTGTTATGGAGAATATAAAGATCGCAATTGCAGGGATTGGCAACTGCGCTAGCTCTCTCATTCAGGGTCTGGATTACTACAGGGATAAAACCGAGACAGATGCTATCGGTCTAATGCATTGGACCATTGGAGGATACCAACCCTCTGATATTGAGGTTGTAGCTGCGTTTGATATTGATAAGAGAAAAGTGGGGAAAGACATATCAGAAGCCATCTTTGCAGAACCGAATTGCACTGATGTATTCTGTCCCGACATTCCTGTAAAAGGCGTAAAAGTTACTATGGGCAGCATCCTTGACGGTGTTTCTGAGCACATGACGGATTATGAAGATAAATACAAGTTCATAACCAGTGATGAAAATGAGTCCACAAAAGATGATGTGGTGCAGGTTCTGAAAGAGTCCGGTGCTGAAATGCTCTTGAATTTCATGCCTGTAGGGTCAGAAAAGGCTGCACGTTTTTATGCGGACTGTGCTCTGGAGGCAGGAATTGGTTTCATTAACAATATGCCGGTTTTCATTGCCAGTAATCCTGAATGGGCTCAAAAGTTCGAAGAGAAAAACCTGCCGATAATTGGTGATGACATAAAGGCCCAGCTTGGAGCCACTATTACTCACAGGACACTGGCAGACCTTTTCAGCAAACGTGGGGTTAAACTGGAAAAAACTTACCAGCTAAACACAGGTGGAAATACCGATTTCCTCAATATGCTCAATCGCAGCAGGTTGTCTTCCAAGAAAACATCCAAGACTGAGGCTGTACAATCCGTACTCAAGGACCGTCTGGATGATGAAAATATACATGTCGGTCCAAGTGACTATGTGCCCTGGCAAAAGGACAACAAAATTTGTTTCCTGAGAATGGAAGGAAAACTGTTCGGCGATGTTCCTATGAATATCGAACTACGTCTTTCAGTTGAGGATTCTCCTAATTCTGCAGGTGTTGTAATCGATGCTATACGCTGTTGCAAGCTTGCACTTGAAAGAGACACCGGAGGAGTTCTCTATTCCCCTGCATCTTATTTCATGAAACATCCGCCTAAACAATACAACGATGATGAAGCCTTCCTCATGACAAATGATTTCATCGAAGGCAACAGGGATAACTGAAATACAAGATGCCTTATCAAATAAGGAAAATATTTGGTGTGGATTTTAGCGGTTCTAAAAAAGCCTGCAATAAAATATGGGTAAGTGAAGGCACCGTTTACGATAAATTCCTTAAAATCCACGCCTGTCATCCTGCTCTCTTTTTTTCTGAAAACCATGATACTCAGAGTTGTATTGCTACTCTTTATAGCATGATCGTCAGAGAAAAACATGCTATTTTTGGAATGGATTTTCCTTTCGCATTACCATTTTCCCTCACAGAAGAAAACAACTGGAAGGATTTCATAATCAATTTCCCTTTCAAGCATGATTCTGCAGAAAGTTTCAGGGATTACTATCGCCAGAAAACAGATGGAAGAGAATTCAAGCGTAAAAAGGAAAATGAAAAAGGCGCACCATTTGCTGCATATAATCTCTGGTTGTACAAACAGACTTATCATGGTATCTCAAGGATAATTAATCCACTTGTAAGGAATAACCTTGCCTGCGTTCTCCCTATACAAACTCCGAATCCTGAAAACCCCTGGATAATTGAGATATGTCCGGCCTGCACCCTGAAAGAAAAGGGTCTATATGTGCCGTATAAAGGAAAAAAGAGTGGTAGAGAAACTAACAGGAAAATTATTGTGGATAAGTTAGAAGAACTCAATATTGTGCTTGATGATGAAATAAAAGAGATATGTATCTCAAACATTCAAGGAGACGCTCTGGACAGTATTCTGGCAGCGTATGCCGTATTTAGAAATATGCAAATACTGGAAGGAAAAAATCCGGATGAACTTGAAAAAAGAGAAGGGGATGTTTATTATTAATCCTCTTTTGCTCCTATATTCAACAGTTCATAAATATCATCAGGTTTTGTCAATATGTTCATGTTTTCCATTTCGGCCAGTTTTTCTGAATTGGTAACATCAATGTCCCGCATCTTCAACTTCATTTTTCTTCCACTGGGTGCATAGGTGGTAACATCGCCACGCACCTGATCGACAGGCAGGACATATATTGGTGTTTGCCCCTTTGCTGTCTGGGCCACTACATTCGTTACAAGAGTATCGGCAATGCCGTGTGCTATCTTGGCAACAGAATTGGCTGTGGCTGGTGCGATTATTAAAGCATCATAGTGACCAACCTGCAGTGGGCCGGCAATAAAAGGTGAGTTGGGACCTGCATCTGTTTTGAAGTTAGAAAAATCCTTCTGTATGTCATCCCACATACGATACCATTTCATTACAGTTTCCCCTTCTCTTGAAAGAAATACCATAAACTCGATATCAGTTTTTTTCTTTATGTCAACCATTATGTCATACGTCTCTTTTATAAGGTCACCTGAGCCTGTAATACCCCATGCGATTCTTTTCATATTATCACTCCTGTAAGTTAATAACCTGTAAATAGTTCATATTTTACTTTTGCTTTATCGATAGCCATTTCATATAATATTTCCCTGACAGCCTTCACCATTGGCGGAGGGCCACATAAGTAGAAAATACGGTCCCTGTAATCCGGAATTTCACGCAATATCATGCTTTCACAGACACGCTCCCTGCAACCTGCCCAATCATCGGAAGCCCTGGTTAAGGTATGTACAACTTTCAGATTGGGATTGTGCTTTTGCATAATATCCAGCTCGTTTTCAAAGGCAATGTCCTGCTCAGTTTTGTTACTGGATATCATAACAATATCTGTATCCATGCCCGTATCTGTACAATATCGCGATATACTGATCATCGGAGTAATGCCAATCCCTCCGCTAATAAGGGCAATTTTGTCATATTCTCCTGAATAGGTCATTTTCCCGAAAGGGCCTTCAATGCCTATCGGATCACCCGGTTGAAGTGAGGCCAGGGCATTGGAAAATTCATGGCCGGTCAATTTCTTGGTGAATTCTATATTTTCCTTATTGGAGGGGGCACTTGAGATGGTAAAAGGTTTGCGTACCTTATTGCCGTTGATTTCCAGCTCTATCATTATGTACTGGCCTGCAAGATACTCAAAACCATCAGGCCGGGGAAAAAGGAAACTTAGCACATCTTCGGTCCTGGGAATAGTTTCCATCAGCCTTGCATTGAATTGCAATTTATCCTCTCCTTTATTGTTCCAGTTTTTTCATTTGCCGGGATGTCTCAATAAGTTTTTTCATTGTACGACGCAGACTGCGTAGGCCTTCCTCATCCTCATCTATTCCTTCTGCCCCTTTATCCTTGGACCACAGCGTACCTCCCAGATTTGACCCGAAGGAGCCTCCGGCAACAGGGAACATTTCACTGATTACATAAAAATTCAATATAGTCTGGAGAGCGGGTTCCTGTCCTCCAACACGGTCTCCTCCATCTGCCAGTGCAGCACCAACTTTATTTTGAAATGCTTTGGGATTTGCAGCTACAACTGCCCTGCACCTGTCCATAATGGTTTTGGTCTGTGCACTGAGATTTCCCTGGTATACGGGTGTGCCTATTATCCAGGCATCTGCCCAGAGCATTTTCTCATACAGGTCTGAAATATCATCTTTGTGTATACATCCCTGTTTGGTCCTTATGCAATAATCGCAATGGATACAGAATTTCAATTCTTTCCCGCTTGCAGAAAAACACTCTACTTCAGCATTGTATTTTTCCTTTGCATAATCCAGTGCATATTGTACGGCATGTGCAGTTGCTTTTTTACGAGGACTGCCCGAAATACCAAGTATTTTCACAATGTCCTTGTCGGACATCAATTCACACTCCTTTCACTCAAGTACAATGGCATCAGCCGGACAGGCATCCACACACAGCTCACATTCTATGCAGTCATCAGGCCGTGAAACTACTGACTTTGTATCCCCGTTGGAATCTTCTTCCAGATCAAAAACTTCTGTGGGACAAACTTCAGCACATTCACCGCTTCCTATACATTTATCTTTGTCTACAACTGGTGGCATATTCTTCCTCCTTACATTTTCCTTCTAAACAAATAAACTGTTAATAATGAGATCAAGCCAACAATACTTCCAAATCCTGGTGTTCCTTCAGACTCTACCTCACCGTTTATTCCGCCTTTAACGGACTCCATCTCTACAGTCGGAACCTCATACTCCTTTTCTTCGAAAAGTTCATCTATCAGGTGTTGGGGTGCAGACCTATAGAGCAATTTGGTATCCACAATGATGGGGTCGACTACACCTTCTGGTACCGTGAAATTATGAACCTCCACAGCAGTTGACTCAGGAGCAATCCTGTTATCAGATATTACATCTGTAATTTCCCATAATTTTTGAGTATGATTTCCGTCAGCATCGGAATATAAGGCCCAGTAAATAATTCCATTTTCGATATTGCCATCTTCATCCAGATTTCCTGAACTGTAAATTTCGCGTCCCTGACTGTCTTTTATATCCACCTGTGTCCACATTTGCCTGGCTTCAGTAAGTCCTGTAGGCAAATTATGACCTGCCCCGGAATTCGTAATTGATACTTTTATGGCAACTTCTTCGCCGGGTTGCGCATTTTCGGGAATGTTTACTTCCAGTGTAGCCACTTCCTGAAGTCTTTTGATTGCCATCTCCTTATGATCATCCTCTCCCAGTATCCCTGTAACAAAAACATTGGCTCCAGCGAAGTTGTGCACCGATATATGGTCTCTTTTGGGTGCGCCTGATCCAGCACGCCCGGGATTTGCCTCAAATTCAGTAATTCCAGGTGTCATATGACAATCCTGACATTGGACCTCTTCTTCAGCATAGGGGCCTTCACTCCATGCCTGGTAGGTGTCATCCAGCACTACACCTGATGTTGGATGGGTGATCTGGTGACACATTCCGCAATACTCTGATTTTGTATAGAATTCACTGTACTGTGATTCATGGAAAGTAGATTCTGAATCATCGAAGGGGCCATATTTTGTCTCAGAAGGAGCCACTGCATAACCTCCGTTGCCTATTTCGGAGGATTCCTTTACACTGTGACAAAAATCACAGCCCACTCCTTCATCAGCCTCTTCACTTATATCGGGGTTATCTATAGGAGGGACCTGTCCCGAAACTACACTGACAGGTATGTGACAGCGCGTACAGAAAACATCAAGAGAGCCATTTGTTTCTTCACTTGCAAGTTTTAGCTCTTCCTGATAAAATGGGTCGTCAAAAGCATGGTAATGCATACTGCCTTCCCACTGGCTGGTCGTGATGGCATGGCATCTGTTGCATGTAGAATATGAAGTAAAATCTTCATGCGATAAGGAATCTGCTTCAGTGGGAGAAGCATCTGCTACAATACCTGCACAGGCAAAAAAGAATGTCAAAATGATAAATATGGATATATTTTTCACTACATACCCCTTCTTGAAATCCCCGTCAATATTAATCAGAAGAAGGCTATACACCTCCTTTCTGCCTTACTCCTGCAGTAACTTAAGTGCCTCCCTGCATGCTGCAACTGCAGGTGCACCTGAAGTGATAGAGATCACTTCCATTGTTTCCATTATTTCCTCTGCTGTGGCGCCATTTTTAAGAGCGCTCTTCATCTGGGAGACAGTGCATGCCTCACATTGTTTGGACGCAACGACTGCCAGTGCCATAAGTATCTTGTATTTAGCAGGCATGGCTCCGTCTGACAACAATTTGTCGTGACATCTCCTGTACTTCTTAACGAAATTGGGATCTATTTCTTTTAGTGTATGGAGAATATTTGGGGCAAACCCCATCTTATCTTCGATATCCTTTACTACTTTCTCATGTTCTGCCATTAATTAAACCTCCTATGTATAATCAATCAAAGGAATCTTCCATCGTGTTATCGAAGCAGTAGTTGCACATAAAGTGAGGAAGGCCCTTATGAAGGCGCTTAACCTCGGGTGGTTTTCCAACTGAAACCTGTAGCTTTACTTCTTTAGAGTGATCCATACACAGCCCTTTCCCGCAAACAATACATACTGCAGTGGCTTCTACATCTTTCCCTGCTTCAACACAGTCATAACATTTCATCATAGAACTCACCTCAGAAATTTTCCTTCAAAGCCTCATGGCATGGTTTGCAAAGTATTTTGAGTAGAGGTTGCATGTCCTTTAACTCACAGGCATCTCCCATACATTTAAGTCGCGCTTCATATTCCCCTTCCAATACGGGAATCTTTTCTCTTACGAGATGATTCTCACAGACGCCTCTGCCACATATGATACAAATACCGACTGTATCAGTACTTTTATTTTCTTTTTCACATTCATAACATTTCATTATTGATTCACTCCCTTATTGATTCCAAAATATACATAAACAGGATGATTACTCCATAAGTTCCATTTCTTCCCCGCAGCAAATAAGTACTCCGCCGCCAACCTCAGTGACTTCAACTTCATTGCCACAGATATTACAGACGTATTTTTCACCTACTTTTTGAACTCCCATCGATTTAACTCCTTGTATTTATTTGCATAATAAAAGAGGAGAGATGATTATTTATGCATATCGGTGACTGGGAAAATATAGCAGTCTGTATCAATATCCGTGCCTTTCGAAATAAGTCTGGAAGATTACCAATCTAAAGGCAAACAGGAAAATACCGTTCAAAATCAATAAGGTTTTAATATATGTATGCAATCCTCAATAGCGTCAAAATATTGAATAATAGGAGGATTCAAATGTCATTTGGAATAGAGTTCGTACCAGGAGACCCAGTTCTCAAAATCGCCCACTATGCAAAGCTTGCTGAACAACAGGGATTTGACAATGTTTGGGTTACAGATCACTACAACAATCGTGATGTTTATACCACCCTTGCAGTGTTGGCTATAAACACTAACAGCATAAAACTCGGAACAGGTGTGACAAACCCATACACCAGAAATGCAGCTATCACTGCGTCCAGCATTGGTTCAATCAACGAGATTTCCGGTGGCCGTGCAATCCTTGGTCTTGGACCCGGAGACAAGGCAACCTTTGATGCAATGGGGATCCCATGGGACAAACCATTGACCACAACCAAAGAATCCATTGAAGCCCTTCGCGGATTCCTGGGTGGTGAAAAGGTTGAAATGGACGGTGAGATGATCAAATTCGGTGGCGCTAAGATGGCATTCAAGACCGGCGATGTACCGATTTACATGGGTGCACAGGGTCCTAAGATGCTTGAACTTTCAGGCCAGGTCGCAGATGGTGTACTGATCAATGCATCTCATCCAAGAGACTTTGAAGTCGCAATGGAAAAAATAAAAGCAGGTGCCGATAAGGCAGGCCGCAGCATGGATGAGATCGATGTTGCAGCTTATGCATGCTTCTCTATAGACAAGGACGCAGCAAAAGCCAAGAGCGCTGCAAAAGTAGTCGTTGCTTTCATCGTTGCAGGTTCCCCTGACATGGTACTTGAACGTCACGGAATCGACCCTGCAGCCAAGAAGGACATTGGCGCTGCAATCTCCAAAGGTGATTTCGGAGCACTTATGGGTGACCTTGTAACCGACGAAATGATGGATGCTTTCTGTATCTGTGGAACCCCTGAAGATTGTAAGCAAAGGATCAATGACCTGAAGGACATTGGTGTTACCCAGATTGTTGCCGGATCACCTCTTGGACCTAACAAAGAAAAAGCAATCAAACTCATCGGTAAGGAGATCATCGGAGGAAACTGATGGTTCATCCGAAGATACTAGAGGTCATTGACTATGACGTCTGTACCGCTTGTGGGGCATGTGTTTCAGCATGTCCTGCCGGTGCTATCGTCATGAACAAAAAGGCCGAAGTAAGAGATCCGGACAATTTGGAGCTTTACACCAAAGGTGCTGCTCCAAATGTCTGTGAAGGCTGCTATACCTGTGGGCGCATCTGTCCTGTAGTAGATGGTTATTTTGAGGACGAATTCGCAAATGTCAGGAGTTTCTTTGGTGCAAAAAGTGACATCGAAGGACAGGACGGCGGTGCAACAACTGCAATCGCAAGCAAACTGCTTGAATTGGGAGAAGTAGACTGCTTTGTGGGAATTACCCGCAATGACAAATGGGAAACCGAACTGGAAGTCTTCACCGATTCAGAACAAATCAAAAGAGCCAAAGGTACCAAATACACATATGATTCCGTACTCTCTGCTCTGAGGGACCCCTTCGAAAAATATGATAAAATCGGTGTAATCGGTGTACCCTGCCAGGCTCACGGTGCACGTTTGATATCCGAAAATGTCAATGATAAGATCGTGGTTATTATAGGGCTTCTTTGTATGGAAAGTTTCTATCATGATGTTATGTCCGAAAAAATCATAAAAGAGATAATGGGACTCAATCCTGAAGATGTTGTAAAATTCGACTTCGCAAAGGGTAAGTTCTGGGCATATACAAAGGATGGCGAAAGCCACAGTGTCAAGATTCCAGAAGTTGGTCCGCATGCCAGGAACCCCTGCCACCACTGCTGTGATTACACATCAGTTTCAGCAGATATATCAATAGGTTCAGTAGGTGCACCGGACGGATGGAACAGTGTCCTGATCCGTACAGACGAAGGTGAAAAATACTTCAAGATGGCCGAAGATGAGCTTGAGATTATGGATGATCCAAAACCTGGAATGGATCTTGTCAAAAAACTGGCAACCATGAAACACAACAACAATTCACAACATTATCTTGAAGTTTGTGAGAAGTTCAGCTTCGATGAATGTGGCATCAGATAAAACATGCATCTCAAAAGGGCATTCTACATAGGGCGCTTCCAGCCATTCCACAAAGGCCATTATTCGGTCATAAAAACGATTGGGAAAGATATTGATGAACTGGTAATAGGTGTCGGAAGCGCTCAGAGAAGCCACGAGACACCTAATCCCTTTACTGCCGGTGAACGCATAATGATGATTCGCCATTCTCTTGCAGATACAGACATCAAACATTATGCAGTTCCCATAGATGACATCCAGCAAAACGCAGTTTGGGTGTCCTATGTCACTGCAAGGACTCCTCCCTTTGACATAGTTTATTCCAACAATCCTCTAATCCTCGAGCTTTTCGAAGAAGCAGGCATCGAAACCAAGCAACCTCCCATGTATCATCGGGACAAGTATTCAGGCACTCTTATCCGCGAAAAGATGATTGCCGGTGAAGATTGGGAGCAATTCGTTCCTGAAGCTGTAACAGAGGTTATTGAAGAAATCGATGGCGTCAGGAGATTAAAAAATGTCTCCGGCAGCGATCAGACTTTCTGACAAACTCCTGTCCTTAATTTTTTATAGTACGTCCGTTGAATATTGTATAGTGTAAAGAATATTCAGGGGGTATCTAATGACCGAGAAAGCACCGGTATTTTGTGAAAAATATTGTATTGTATGCAGGGGAGCAAGAGCTGGAAACCCTATTTGTAAGACAATCCAGAATCTTGAACTCAGGATATTTGGCAAGGAAGGTTGCATATGGGGAAAAGCAAGGACCAGATACTACGGCGTAACACCTGATGAGGAAATACCTCCGGAAAAGAAAAAATGATCAAAAAATTTCTCCGCTCCAATCAAAAGAGCCGGGTTTGAATTTATCAATGGGCGGATGTCCTGAGGATATGCCATCGATGATTTCTCTTACATCCCCACCAACTTCACTTATACTTCGGTCCGTGGTACCAATTTCAAATACCATCTCACAGTTTTCTACTGACTCCACAAGTATAACATCGAGACATTCTGCTTCTATGTTCTCATCCACTTTTGCAGGTTGATATCCCCTTTTTTCAAGCCTGTTTTTGAGTTCATTGGGAGCCGTACGTAGTACGATGGAAACATCTGCAATCAGATGGGCCATGTGGCTGTCAATGATTACAGGCTTTTCAGATTCTTCCATGACTGACAGCCGTTTTTTAACCACATCAAGGTCAGTAACCACACAGTCCCGTTGTTTATCTTCTTCTACGAAAAGATTCTCGGATCTTATGAGTTCGTTCAGATGAACCACTCGATACCCAAATTCATTCTCAAGCAGCCTGGATACAGATGTTTTCCCGCATCCAGGGGTGCCGGTTAAAGCAATAAACATATGTCCTGATTACAATTGCCTCTATTATTAAGGATTAATCCTTCCGAATGACCAGCGCCAGAAAATTTTCAATAATTTTCAAACCATCACTCATCAGGACAGATTCAGGATGGAACTGGATGCCATAAACAGGATATTCCGTATGCTTAATTGCCATTATTGAGCCATCTTCTGTATGGGCAATGGATTTTAGGGGTGGGGCAAGCTCTTTAATTTCCAGTGAATGGTACCTCCCCCCTTCAAAAGGATTGTCAAATCCCTCAAAAAGAAGGGAATCGGTGTGAATTATTGATGAAGCCTTGCCGTGGACCGGGCCATTTGCACATCTGCCAGTACTGCCACCGTAAGCCCGATTTATAGCCTGATGGCCAAGGCAAACTCCCAGTATAGGTGTATTTGATCCGTATTCCTTAATAATTTGGAGGCAGTTGCCGATATCTTCAGGTCGTTCAGGAATGCCCGGGCCGGGTGATATGACAATTGCATCTGGTTTTATATTTTTGACTTCTTCCATTTCCACTGTATTTGGAACAACTACGGTTTCAACACCCAGTACTGAAAAGGCATCCACAAGGTTCCATACAAAGGAATCCCGGTTGTTTATAAACAGTACCTTCATATCATTCACCTTTTACTGCTTTAAGCATTGCAGCCATCTTGCGCTCGGTTTCTTCGTATTCCTTTGAAGGTACCGAATCTGCAACTATGCCGGCACCTGCCTGTATCATTGCTTTTCCCTCTCTCATAACAACCGTGCGTATTGCAATTGCAAAATCTGCATCCCCATTCCAGGAAAAGTAACCGATCCCTCCTCCGTAGACACCCCTGCCAAGTCTTTCAAGTTTTCTTATGATCTCCATTGCCCGTATTTTGGGCGCACCTGAAAGGGTTCCTGCAGGAAGAAGTGCCTTAATGGCATCGAACTGGTCACATTCCGGTCTTAATTTACCTTCCACTGTACTTTCGATGTGCTGGACATGGGAATAACGTACCACTTTCATAAAATCGGATACTTTTACAGAACCGCCTTCACAGACCATACGTACATCATTGCGGGACAGGTCAACAAGCATCACATGTTCTGCCCTTTCTTTTTCATCATGAAGCATTATTTCGGCATAGCTGCAATCTTCACTTTCGCTTTCACCCCTGGGGCATGTCCCTGCTATAGGATTGGTGATCACACGCCCATTATCCACAGTCATCAGGGTTTCGGGACTTGCACCTACCACAGCCATGTCCTTAAACGAAAGCACGTACATGTAAGGACTCGGATTAATAGAGCGTAGTTTTCTGTAAAGGTAAAGAGGACTATTGTGGTAGGGTAACTCATAGCGCCGCGAAAGAACCACCTGAAAAATATCACCATCCAGAATATGTTCCTTTGCCTTGCTTACTGCATCTTCATATTCTGCCCCGGTCATTGTGCAGGAAATATTTTCATTCTTAGCACTTCTCGCTGATTCATTGTCCTCGATAAATGGCGGCCGGTTAAGTACTACCTGCATGCTGCGGGCTTCTTCAAGTACATCATCATAAACCTGTGCTGCATTTGAAGAATTTGCAAGTGGAGTTTTCACGTAATAAGTCCTCTTTTCAAGATGGTCAAAAACAAAGGTACCTGTAGTGAACATGAACTGCATGTCAGGCTCCTTTGCCCCTGCTGGAATATCCTGTTTCAACCAGCAGTCATAAATAATGTCATATCCGGCATATCCCATTGCACCACCCAGGAAAGTCTGCCTGTCAAATCTATTTGCATTGAGAAGAGGCAGCGAATCATCAGCCACAAATACTTTCCTGAGGGCATCTAATACTTCATATCCTGTTTTTATGGTTCCTTCAAAATGACAGGATTTGGATTCAAGAGAATCGCAGACATCTCCAAGCCTTTTTTCCATCAAATCTGTCAGGGATGATTCATGTGACATTGTCAGGCAAACACGTCTGCCTTTCATGGAAAGTAAGGCGAGGGGATCTGCACCTACAAAAGAAAAACGTGCGTGTCTGCTCTCTTTTTCTACAGATTCCAGAATATAGGAGTAATCAAAATGATTTTCAAGAAGAGTATAGAGGTCAAGCGGGGATAGGGATGTTTCCACTTCGGCTACCAGTTGTACAAGGGCCGGACCATCTTCCCTTTTTACAAGTGAAATGAATTCATCCCTTCCAATGTCAAATTCCATCAATTACTACACCTCACAGCTCTTATAAAATCGCAAACATGATTCAAATCTTTTTTACCTTTCACTTCAACCCCGGAGGCAACATCCACACCATAAGGGGACACAATGTCCACACATTTCCCCACATTTTGCGGATTCAGTCCACCTGCCACAATCAACGGAACAGGGATGTTTTTTGCCACTTCGCTGCTTATCTTCCAGTCATGTGTCAGGCCACTACCTCCGCCACTGCTACAGGCAGTGTCCAGAATTGCCGAATCAATAAGGTTACATTCTGCAAGTTCATTGATGATTTTAATCGTTTCCAGAACCATTGTTTTATCAGAAATCGAAAATTTCTGTATTATCCGGACATGCATTGTCCGCAGTGCGGTGAGTAATTCCGTGTCAGCAGTGGAATGCACCTGCACCATGTCCGGTCTTGCATTGCTTACAAGTTTTTTGGCATGTGCAATCGATTCTGGCATTATTACCATAACTGTAGTGACAAAGGGAGGGGTGGCGTTTATCAGTTCAGTGCTGAACTCCATATCCAGATTGCGAGGTGTGTCCACCGCCACTTCTGTTATAAAACCTACTGCATCAGCACCACACTTTACTGCAATATCTATATCATCCACAGACTTCATTCCGCAGATTTTCACCCTTGTGGCAGGTTGCATTTGATCCCCTGGAATTTGTGAATTGTGCAAGTTCTTCGAGTTTTTCAAGAGCTTTGCCATTGTCGATTACTTTTTCAGCAATCCTTGAGGCTTCCTTGAGAGACGAAGCCTTATCTGCAACATAGATAGCAGCAGCAGCATTAGCTACCACTATATCCCTTTTGGGTCCCTTTTCCCCTTGCAGGATATAACGTATGTCCTTTGCATTCTCTTCAGGAGTCCCACCTACAATATCAGGTGCACATGCCCTTTTAAGACCCATATCTTCGGGCTTGATTTCATAGGTAGTTATTACTCCATCCTTTAGTTCTGCTACATAGGTTTCCGAGAGGGTGGATATTTCGTCCATCCCGTCACCATGGACCACCAGTACTCTTTCTTTGCCAAGTTTCCTGAGGACCTGCGCAAAGGGTTTGCAGAGGCCCTTATCGTATACACCAACAACCTGCCTGGAAGCAAGCGTTGGATTTGAGAGGGGACCCAGCAGATTAAAGATAGACCGAAATCCAAGTTCTTTCCTGACCGGCGCAACTCTTTTCATAGCAGGGTGGAAATATGGCGCAAAGAGAAAACCAATCCCTGCAGACTCCATACATTTTTTCACTTCTACCGGTGAACAGTTCAGGTCAACACCGAGAGATTCAAGCACATCAGCACTTCCCGAAAGAGATGTTACGGCACGGTTTCCGTGTTTTGCGATTGTCACTCCGGCAGCTGCAGCTATAATGGCTGCGGATGTGGAAATGTTGATTGTGTTATGACGATCTCCACCCGTTCCAACAATATCCACGAGTGGTCCGGCAATTGCGGGTTTTATTATGACAGCCTCATCAAGCATTCCTTCTACAAATCCACTTATTTCTTCAACACTTTCCCCTTTGACACTCAGAGCTCCAAGAAAAGCTCCTATCTGGGCATCCGTTGCCTCCTGTAGGATATATTTCAGAGTTTTCTTTGCTTCAGTAGCAGTCAGGTCTTCTCCGTTTACTATTTTTTGCAGGCACCGTTGCATATAATCACCATACTTCAATGTATTGAGTTGTACATTTATGTACAGGTATTTCATAGTATAAATATATACCTCTCATAATGCAACACCCAAAATAAAAATACAATAAAACGAATGATAAACAGAGGGGCAATGAGTGAGAGATTATAATTCTGAATTATCCAAAAAGACAGGTATGCCCCCCGGTACACTGATTCATGTTGGGGATAAAAGGGTGGAAGAACCTAAACTGACATTGGTGGAGTACAATGGGGACAATCTGGAAGTACATGTCAGTCAGGACATCGACATAATTAAAGATCTGGAATTTGCAGAAGACAGGAAAATATGGATCAATGTAGATGGTCTGCACCAGACAGAATTAATTGAAAGTCTGGGAAAATTATTTGGGGTTCACCCAATTGTGCTGGAAGATATTCTGAATACCAATCAGCGGCCCAAAACCGAATCCTATGAAGATTATATCTATGTTACAATTCGGACTCTGTTTTATGAACGTCTGGAAAATACGGTCAACTCAGACCAGATAAGCATAATACTGGGTAATAATTTCATTCTCTCATTTCAGGAAATGGAGACTGATTTATTCAAGAAGATCAGGCAGAGAATGGAAAGGCCTGCAGGAATCATTCGCAAAAGGGGGGTAGATTACCTTACCTATTCCCTCATAGACTCTATTGTGGATAATTATTACCTGCTTCTGGAAGACATTGGAGAAGAAATTGAGAGGCTGGAAGACGAATTAATAAATGAACCATCACCTGCAACCTTGCAAAATATCCATGAGCTTAAAAGGGAAATGATCATTTTACGCAGGTCCCTATGGCCACTCAGGGAAACAATTGCATCCCTGCAACGTGATGAATCCGGTTTAATCAAGGAAAGTACTGATATATATTTGCGCGACCTCTATGACCACTCGATACAGGTCATCGAAACCGTGGAAACTTACAGGGAAATGTTATCCGGCATGCTGGACCTTTATCTTTCAACTGTCAGTAACCGGATGAATGAAGTGATGAAAGTACTGACAATCATTGCTACCATTTTTATCCCTCTCACTTTTATTGCAGGCATCTACGGAATGAACTTTGAGTACATGCCCGAATTGAAATGGGAATGGGGTTATCCCGCGGTTATGATTTTTATGGCCACTATGGCTGTAATTATGCTGTATTATTTCAAAAAAAAGACCTGGCTGTAAACTCTTTGGAGAATCTACATATAAATATGTACCATAAATAATACTAAATAGGACATATATCAATACATATCAAATAAAATCAATTGAAATATATTTTTTTAATTTTGTAGAAGGGGCATTTAGCATAAAGTGGACAAACATAAACCTTGAAACCAAACTGGTATTTCTGATTACAATCGGAACTATTATTATTTTGATGGGTGCTACCCTAGTTATCACTTCTACAGTTACGGATCAGCAAAGGGACCTTGCATACGACAAATCGATCAAGACTGCAGAAACTTATGCCAGTCAGTTCAATACGGATATGCAATCAAGTATGTCCATTGCCCATACCCTTGCAAGCAGTCTGGAAAAATATGAGACACGAAATCGGACTGAAGCCAATGCTATGCTGGAACAAATACTGCGGCAAAATCCAGATTTGATAGGTAGTTACGCCTGTTTTGAACCAAATGCTTTCGACGGGATGGATGCAACATATATAAACGCAACCGGCCATGATGAGACCGGTCGTTTCATTCCGTACTGGAATACAATTGGTGGAGAGGTGAAACTCGATCCACTTTTATATTACCAGACATCTTCCTACTACCAGTTGCCAAAGAAACTGAAAAAAGATGTAGTTACCGAACCCTATCTTTATGAAGGGGCATTGATTGTCAGTTTTGTCTCACCAATAATGAAAGGAGGAAACTTTCAGGGAATTGCTGGTGTGGATGTTTCTTTGAATTATATTGATGATATTGTCAGTGATATAGAGATATTTGACACCGGTTATGCTTCTGTGGTGAGCAGGACAGGAATCCTGATGTCTCACCCTACCGAAAAGGAATGGGTCGGTCATAAATCATTGAACTCATTCGACATACCAAACATACAGAAATTGAAAGTGGACGTATATAATGGGAAAAGCGGTCATATTGAAACCCTTGACCCGATTACCGGAAGAGAAGTAATAATTTTCTATGAACCTGTGGAAACAGGCAAATTTTCATTTTTGTTGATTGTACCCAAAGAAGAAATGCTTGCGGGAGCGAATGCACTCCAAAAACAACTTGCAGGTATTTCCTTTGTAGCAATCTGTTTCATGGGGGGAGGGGCACTCTTAATAGCCCGCTCCATAACAAAACCAATAAAACGAATAGTTGGCAATTTTAATAAGATATCGGATGAAGCAATCGAAGGGAAACTGGACACACGGGCAAATACCGATGTAGACATTGATTTCCGGAAAATTCCACAGGGATTAAACAGCATACTTGATGCCCTTGAGGAATCAAATGCTTCTATTCAGGAAATGAAAACAGTTATAGACAACAGCCCAGCTATTGTATTCAAATGGAAAGCTACACCCGGCTGGCCAGTAGAGCTTGTATCCGATAACATCAGTTTGCTGGGATATTCACCAGAAGAATTTAGTTCAGGTCATCTGTGGTATGGTGATATTGTACACCCTGATGACCTCGACAGGGTTCAGAATAATCTGGATAAACAGATGGCAGAAGGACAGAATGATTTCACACAGGAATACAGGATAATCACCAAATCCGGAGAGATCAAGTGGGTCGACGAAAGGACACTCATCAAGAGGGATGCAAAAGGTAAAATAAAATATCTGCAGGGAATCATTCTTGATATCACTGAAAAGAAGGAAGCTGAAAAAGCAATTATTGAAGCAAAAGGGATGGCAGAAGCGGCAAACCAGACCAAAAGCCAGTTTCTGGCGAATATGAGCCATGAATTGCGCACACCCCTAAACTCTATAATCGGTTTCTCAGATGTGCTGTTAGAGGAGGCATTTGGGAAACTAAATGAAAAACAAAAGAAATATACTCATAACATAAACACCAGTGGGCACCATCTTCTTGATATAATCAATGATATACTGGATCTTTCAAAAATAGAAGCTGGAAAAATGGAATTAAATCCTGAAAATTTTGGACTCGAAGAAATAATATCCGAATTGAAAAACACACTGGAGCCTCTTGTAAAAAAGAAACAACTGATTTTGGATTTAGATACCAGTCTGGAATATCCTGTTTATGCAGACAAGCTGAAGATCAAACAGGTACTGTACAATTTACTTAGCAATGCAATCAAGTTTACACCTGAAAAAGGAAAGATTGCAATTGATATTGATTGCGGGGAAGAAGAAATCACTATTAGTGTGTCTGATAGCGGGATTGGTATTCCTCCAGAAGAACAGGACAAACTGTTCCAACCCTTCAGACAAATTGATTCTGATTCCAACAGGCAATATCAGGGAACAGGTCTGGGATTGGCTCTGGTAAAGAATATTATAGAAATGCACGGTGGTCAGATATGGGTTGAAAGTGAAGCCGGAAAGGGAAGCACCTTCAAGTTCACCCTCCCCCTGCAAAATGATCGTTAAGCGGCTACACCCATACCGGTTGTAACTATCAACAGCCCACCGAGTATTATAAACTGGCCATCTGCCATCAGGTCGCACAGGGAATTATTTCCTGTAATCCTCCCAAAGAATATAACATAGCAGAGGGCATAGATAACTCCTGCTGCCAGCACTAACAAAGATGCAGTACCCAACTGTTGCATACCGGTATTTATCATGAAATAACCTGATGCCAGTGTAAGACATATTAATAATATGCGGGTTTTTTCTGCACCAAGCAGCACTGGTATGGTGTCTATTCCTGAAATACTGTCACCCTCGATGTCTCTCATATCAAAAATTACAGTATTGACAAATACCAGAGAGAAAAAGTAAATAAAGGTCACAAATACCAGATCTCCCATTGCCTGCCCATATACCAGTGAAGGAAGAAAGGCAGGAGTTGATGCCCATGCCGTTGCTATTACCAGGTTTTTTACAGATGGGATTTCCTTAAGCCGACGATAACGAAAACCTGAAGGAAGCCATGCAAAACTGTAAAGCAAGCCACTGACAAGAGGAATGGCAGTAACAAGAAGAGCTTTAAATCCGTAGGGATATGCAAGCAGGAAAGCAAAGAGATAAGCAAGAATTGAGGACAGGAACAAGAACTTCTCATATTTCTTGGTAAAAGAATAGCGTTCGGAGTGGTTTATTGAATCTTCATCCTCGTCTGCTTTACGATCGATGTTATAGACAGAATATGTGACAAGGAACATTATAGCCATTGTCTGCCAGGATAGGGCAAGCCCCTGTAACTGACAGGCCATATATGCCATTACAGCTCCGGCTATCGAAAGATAAACCGAACTGTAGGTAAGGAAATCAAGAATTCTTTTAACAACTGTACCATCGAGATTCACCCTGTATGCAAGCGACTTATATTCACTCATGCATGTAATGTTTATAGTAGGGGTAAACGTTAGTTGCGGCTCTTAATATTAATCGATCTGATTAATCTTAGTCATAATAATATATGTATAGTTCTCAGCTTATATTATATTTTACAGGTCAAAGTTCATCCGGGAGATTTACGTCATGTAAACTTCCGGAGGTTCCTTCAAACACGACAGGTGTGTAAAAAACATGCTAAAAGAAGACCCCAGAATTTTGATAATCGATGACGAACCCGATATAATCGAATTACTGGAAATTTTTCTTGAAAAATTCAAGACAATGTCATCCCCTTCTCCGTTAGAGGGACTTGAGATTGCAAAAACTGAACATCCTGATTTAATTATACTTGATGTGATGATGCCTCAGATGAATGGTTATGAATTATGCAGGGAAATTAAGCAGAATCCCTCTACGCAAAACATCCCGGTTTTTATGTACTCAGCACTTTCTGATAGTTCTGATATTAAAAAAGGATTACAGGCCGGTGCGGACGAGTACCTGAAAAAACCAATCCATCCCTGTGAACTTGAAACAAAGGTGCAGGAGACTTTGTTTAAAAAAAAAGCATTTGAATGTAGCGTTCCTGCCAATAGGCTGATACTACAAAGGTAATACAGTTAGATTAAATCCAATTCAACTGCATCATCCAGATAGTATTCAAATAATTTTTCACCCCATTTGATGGCAGTTTCATCATAACTGAAAAGGTCTGTTGTAGTGTCATATGTAACTCCATCACTTTTGTACAAACCAAGAGAAAGACATTTATCAGTGACAGTAAAACCGAGATTTATATTATTGTCGACCATGAAAACCTGGAAATTGGGTGATTTTTGAAGCTGGTGAATTTGCTCAATATATGGCTGTTGTCTTAATTCCTCAACCACACTTTTTGTGACTATTAATTTTACAGGGATGCCTTCATGTATCCTGTTTCCAAGGATCTCAGCATGTCCCGAACTCATAATCGCGGTTATTCCATATATGTGATTTGCATTTTTGATCATGTCCAGAAAGTGGTGGTACACATTGAAAATTTCCACGTTCGTATCACTGACGATCTTCGAATCATAAAGACTACCTATTGACTCGAGTAGGGGTTGTGGTATAGCTTCCATGTAATGGGACTGCCAGAATTCTTTATGTTCCAATATCGTACCCATGGTCATGACCGAATCTGCAACTCTGGAGGCAACAATTTTACCCAGGGGTGTTAGCCTGTATTCATGTTCCACACTTTCAATCAACTTATTGGATTCAAGAATCCTTATCTTTGGCAGCAGGGCCTGTGAAGTACTTCCTGTAACTTCACGTAGTCTTGCCAGTGTGTTGTTATCCACATAGAGCGACAAAAGCATTTGTGCCTGCAATCTTGATCTATAGATAGCCTGCACATCCTTCTGTACATCCTCATATATATCGAGTATATCCATCCGATCTCACTCTCTCAGGAAGAAAGTGGTATTTAATCTATATAATAATTTCATATTGGATATTTTTGGATATTGCAGCCGCTTTTCAAAGACAAATCCAAAAAAAAGAACATGGCAAACCAAAAGCTATCTTTGTATATCCACATTCAATTCCTTTCCAGACCCAGAATAGAATATATAGTTTCCATGTCCAGGAACTCTTCCATCAACTGTGCCAATTCTTCGTAGGGGTCATCTTCGAGGTCTTCTTCATTGTATTCGATCCCCTTTTTCTCCAGAAGATAGGAAACAAAGGCTTTCCTTATGTTGGCATTGGAAAACAAACCATGTAGATAGGTTCCCACTACCATACCACTTTCATCCACGCAACCATCGTCTCCAAATACAGGAGCCGTTGAACCAGTATCTCCCATGTGAATCTCATAACCAGCTATGGTTTCACCTTTTATTGAATCAAAAAAGGGACTTGCCCTGTTTACTTTCTTTGTCACCTGAACGGTTTTTTTCTTGTATGCATCAAATATGGTATGGATATCCAGCAGGCCCAGTCCTTCGTAAGTCGCATCTGCTTCGCCCTCAATTGCAGCATCTTCTATTTGTTTACCCAGCATCTGGTAGCCGCCACAAATGCCCAGGATAGGTACCTTCCTGTACAGGGATTGGATCTTTTCAGCCATGCCACTATCAAGCAAATCCTGCAAATCACTTATGGTGTTCTTAGTACCGGGAATAATAACAGCATCAGGCGTACCTAATTTTTCATCCAGGTCCACATAGCGTATATTTACAAGGCGCTCCAGGGGTTCAAAATCTGTAAAATTGGATATTCTGGGAAGCCGGATCACAGCCACATCGACATCATACATTCCTGATGGAGATGATTTGTCCCCGATGGATACCGAATCCTCGGAAGGGATACCGAGTTTTGAATATGGCATGACGCCCAGTACGGGAATGCCGGTTATCTGTTCCAGTTCTTCCACACCAGCCTGAAGTATGGTGGGGTCTCCCCTGAATTTATTGATTATCATTCCCCTGACATTTTGCCTGACATCTTCAGGCAGAAGCTGGATAGTACCATAAAGACTTGCAAAGACCCCGCCTCTTTCGATATCACCGACAAGTATTATTGGCGCATTTGTTATCCTTGCAGTACCCAGGTTTACAATATCCCTCTCATAAAGATTTATTTCAGCCGCTCCGCCTGCACCTTCCATTACGATTACTTCATAATCGTTTCCCAGTGTTTCGAGTGCCTGACGAAGTACTCCATGAGTTTCTTCTATTGAATCGTAGTAGGAACCCGCACTTTTGTCGGCATAAGGTTTGCCCATAAGTATGACCTGGGAAACCCTGTCACCTTTTGGTTTCAGAAGCACGGGATTCATCTCAGCTGTGGGTTCAACACCTGCAGCCATTGCCTGTATTGCCTGTGCTATTCCTATTTCCTTGCCATCCGTTGTGATCCATGAATTCAAGCTCATGTTCTGTGCCTTAAACGGGGCAACCCTGTATTTGCGGGAAAATATCCTGCAAAGTCCGGTGACGATTGCACTCTTGCCTACATGCGATGCCGTACCCAGAACAAGTACACTTTTGGAAATATCATCTCCTTTCATTTACAACAACCTTTTATGTAGCTAGTGATATTGTATAGGTACAATATCCAATCAATTCCAATAAACTTTACTTGGGAGAACAATGTCTGAGCTACTACATATAAGCGGCGGGCCTACGAAACCCGAAATAATAGCTGTATCATTATCTAAACTTGACTTGAGTGAAGGATGCACCTTTTATGATATAGGATGTGGGACAGGTGCAGTTTCTATTGCTGCATCAAAGATGGCAAATAATATAAAATTCACTGCCATTGATGCACGCCAGGAAGCCATTGAGGTTGCAGAAAAGAATTTCAAGAATTTCGGACTAGATCGTGTAAAGCTCATACACGGTGAATCATCGGAAATTCTGGAAAAACTACCTCCCGAGGAAAAAATTGATTGTGCCTTTGTAGGCGGTACAAAGAATATTGGTGCTATACTCAAATCTCTTGTAAAACATGAAGCAGGAAGCATTATAGTCAATGCAGTAAGGATTGAAACTGTGGTTTCTGTAATGAACCAAATGAAAGAACTTGGAATTTTTGACACTATTACTAATATATCAATCTCAAGAGGATATCCAATTACCGGGGAAACTATGTTTAAACCAGAAAACCCCGTGTACATGATATCCGGAAAATACAGTAATATTCAAGGTGATAAAAAATGTTGATAGGAGTAGGACTTGGACCGGGTGACCCGGATCTTCTCACGCTGAAAGCTGTAAATGCACTAAAAGACAGTGATAAGGTATACGTGCCTGGAAAAATGGCAGAAGAACTGGTAAAACCATATACAGATTCGCAGATTCTGGATTTCCCGATGTTGCGTGATTATGATGTGCTGAACGAAATATGGAAAAAGAATGCTGACATCATTGCCAATGAAGCAAGAAATGGAACCGTTGTATTCGGTCTGATCGGGGATCCTAACTTTTTCTCCACATTTACACATTTAAAAAGAGTCATGAATAAATACTACCCGGACGTTGAAACTGCAACAATACCTGGTATCAGTTCAATTACTTCTTTTGCCTCACGTACCGATTCAGAAATCGATTCATCTTTTGAAGTATCGGATGGTTCTGACAAAAAATCAAAGATTGTACTGAAGGCAAAACATACACATGACATTATCCGTAACCTGACCGAAGAAGGATATGATAATTTCATATTTGCAGAAAGACTGTTCCTGGACCGGGAAAGGATTATTAAGGGCAAGGAGAACATTCCCGGGAAAGGTAATTATTTCAGTATTCTCTATGCAGAAAAGGGAGAGAAATAAATGGATGACAAAATCGCTTTTGTCGGTGCTGGTCCGGGAAATGCCAAATTGATCACTGTACTTGGCAAGGAAAAACTGGAAGAGGCCGATCTTGTGGTATATACCGGTTCACTGGTAAATCCTGAAGTGCTTGAATATTCAAAAGGGAAAAAGGTAGACAGCTATGGAATGACCCTTGAAGAAACTACCAAAGTGATGGTGGATGCACTTAATGAAGGCAAGAAAGTTGTCCGGCTGCACAGTGGAGACCCATCCCTTTATGGTTCTATCATCGAACAGATGGAAGAACTGAAAAAATACAATATTGAAGTCGAAAGAGTCCCGGGTGTATCCTCTGTGTTTGCTGTTGCTTCAGCTCTTAACACCCAGCTGACATTAAACGGTGTTTCCGACTCGCTCATCATAACCCGGCCCGCAGGCAAAACACTGGGAGAAGACAAAATACCTGCTCTTTCCAGACACGGTGAGACCATGGCAATCTTTTTGGGAACCCAGAAGATTGAACAGATCATGGATAAACTGGAATGTCCTTCGGACACTCCTGTTGCTGTAATCTACCATGCATCATGGGATGATGAACAGGTGATCTTCGGAAACGTGGAAACAATTGCCCAAAAAGTCAAAGAAGCGGGAATCCAGCGCTCTGCCATGATTATTATCGGAGGTGTGGTGGATCCGAAAAATTACAGGAGGTCACACCTATACGGAGTACACCAGCCACCGCTGTAATAACCTTCAATCGCAATATGGATGTGGCTCGTAGGATCGCAGAACATGTGGGAGCAGACCTGCTTATCTATAGCAAGAACATCTTCAGGGAAGCCTTTGAAAAATATGACTGGATAATTGCTGTTTTTGCTACAGGAATAGTCGTCCGGGATATTGCTCCTCTAATTAAAGATAAGTGGACAGATCCGGCGGTTGTGGTGGTGGATTCAAATCTCAATTTTGCAATCCCTGTTCTGGGGGGACATCATGGAGGCAATGAACTGGTCAGAAAGATTGCTGAAATTGGTGCGACCCCGGTTATTACAACTGCCACCGAGGTCCATAACCGCAATTCTGTTGAGGGTATTGCCAAAAAAATGGGGTGCGATATCGTGAATAAGGAATCCACAAAGGATGTGAATTGTGCACTTCTGGATCAGGATGTTGAGGTTTTGAGAATAAAAGGACCGAAAATTGTTATCGTGGACAATGATGTGTCCGTACTTAAAAGTGAACAGGAAGATACATGATTATAGGAATCGGTGCCCGCAGGGGAATTCACGAGGAAGAAGTCCTAGAAGCCATTTCTCAGGCACTGGAAACAACAAATACCAGAAAGGAAGATATCGAAGCACTGGCCTCAGCGGAACTCAAAAAAGATGAACAGGGACTTAAAAGCGCAGCCGAAACCATTGGCGTGCCAATTCACTTCCTGCCCCATTCCAAACTTAACGAAATAGATGTACCCTCTAAATCCAGAGCATCAAAGTTTGGTCTTAAAGGTGTGGCAGAACCCTGTGCACTTGCACTTTCTACTAACCAAAATCTGATAATGAAAAAGAAAGTATATGGAAGGATTACAATTGCAATCGCAGACTGATAAAAAAGGAAAACTCTATGTAATCGGAATCGGACCCGGTTCGGTGGAACAACTAACCATTGCATCCAGGGATGCTATCCTGAATTCTGATTATATAATTGGTAATGGCACATATCTTGATCAGGTCAAGGAGCTCCTCAATGACCAGAAAATTATCAGGAGTCATATGGGAAAGGAAGTTGACCGTGCCAAAAAGGCAGTGGAACTTGCAGAGGACAATGTTGTCTCAATGGTAAGCGGTGGAGATGCCAATGTATATGGCATGGCCGGTCTTGTGCTGGAAGTTGCCGAACATCATGAACTGGATGTGGATATCGAAGTCCTGCCCGGTGTTACCGCCATCACCGCAGGAGCAAGTGTGTTGGGTGCACCCATTGTCAATGATTTTGCAGTGATAAGCCTCAGTGACCTGTTAACACCATGGGAACGTATCGAAAAAAGGCTCATGGCTGCCTCTGAGGCGGATTTTATCATATCCCTCTACAACCCGAAAAGCAGACAACGCAATTCCAACTTCCGGAGGGCCATTGAAATAATCCAAAAAACAAGGGATGGGTCATCTCCTGTGGGACTTGTGAAGAATGCACTGCGCGGAGATTCCCAGGAAATGAAGGTAACCACCCTTGACAAGGTGCTGGATTATGACGACTGGGTGGATATGAGGACAATGATATTGATCACAACCCCCGAATCCCGCATATGGGGTGGGAATGGTATGGAAAAGATAATAACACCCAGGGGGTATCAGAGGAAATATGACTACTGAAGAACAAAGCGGCAAGGAACTTGAGAACCTTGTGGAAATCACAATGGAAGCTGAACCTGAACTCGTGGATATGTGCCAGGACCTGGGGGCTCAGACCGAAGAAGCAAAAGCCATTTACATGACCAGCAGGCGTATTGCCAGCAAACTGGTTGGAGATGATTCTCCCCAGGGGCGAGTCAGACAGAGATGCATGATATCCACAGGAGACCCTGAAGTTGCCGAAATAATGCGCTTCAAGAATGATCCAATAAAAGCAGGTGTTGAGGCGATCAAAAACGGCGCTCCCATCTTTGTTGATATCAATATGGTAAAAGCCGGTGTTACCAAAAAGGGTCATGATTGCCCGGTAATCTGCGTTCTTGATGAAGATAAAGATGCACAAACCGCTCACAAATATGGCATTACAAGAACAGCAGCCGGTTTTTTGAATTGTCGTGACAGGCTTGAAGGAGCAATTGTAGCCATAGGAAATGCTCCTTCCGCTGCATTTGCAGTATGCCGCATGATTGATCACGGAATAAAACCAGCTCTTGTAATTGGAACGCCTGTGGGATTTGTCAATTCCGCCGAATCCAAGGAAGAAGTGCGTAAACGGGATGTTCCCTCAATAACCTGTGTAGGTACACGGGGTGGGACGCCTATAGCTGTGGCCTGTGTGAATGAAATTGTGGCAATCAAAAGGGATGAAGAAAACTGTGACTGATCAGAAGGTCACAAAAGGGTTGATGCTGAGCATCCAGATACCTGCGATAATCAGCACCAATCCTGCTCCTTTTTTTATATAATTCTGATATTTTGCAACGTTGCCAAGGCTACCCGTAAAATGGGCGGAATAGGCAACCAATAACATCGGTATCGCAAAGCCCAGGGAATAAATGGAAAGCATCGCTGCCCCATAGTATATATTGCCTTCAACTGCTATCCTGGTGAGCACTGCGCCGAGAATCGGGCCGATACAGGGAAGCCACAAAACCCCCAGGGATAGTCCCAGGAGCAATCCCCCGGCTACTCCCCTATTTGCAATGGCGGGTACAGGAATCTTTGAAAAGATATTGAATATTTCTACATTGCTTACCATAACGATGCCAAAACCAATAATGACAGCAGCAGCCAGGATATTCAGGTAGGTAAGGTAGTCGCGCAGAGCATAACCAAATGCAGAAGTTACAATCCCCATCAATACAAAGGATATGCACAATCCCAGAACAATGACAAGGGGCCTGAAACGACCTCTGTCTGTGGAGGAGGCGAAGAGGGCGGGTAGCAGGGGAAAGATGCAGGGGGAGGCAATGCTAACAATACCTGCAACAAAGATTGCAATGGGAGTTATGTTATCGGTAATCACCTGTAAACCGCCTTTATATTATGATGTATTATTCTGCCTGTAGGCTATAGCATTGTCCAGTGTCTGCCTGAGGATATTACCATCCGTCAACCCCACATAGCGCGTGGATCTCCGGTCAAAGGAAACATTGCCATCAGGTCCCATGAACAGGTACCTGTCATCCTTGATTCCTGCAATGACACTCATATCGGGTATTGAATACACTCCGAAAAACGAGGCTGCATCACGCTCTTCATTAATGTTGACCATGATCACAGAGGCCTTTCCTTCATAATCATCTGCAATGCTATCCAGAATAATATCCTGGTCCCTACAAGGGGCACATGTCGGTGAACCGAACTTGATTAGCACAGGTTCCTCTTCCAATATGGTGTTCAGTTGCTCGATATCTTTAGTGTTTGATTCCTGTACAATAGTTTCCTGTTGCTGGTTAACTTCAGGAGTCGTGCAGCCAGCAGCCATAAATGCCAGTAACATCACAATCAGCACAAATCCATACATAATTCTGTTACCTGCTATCATCCATTAAGAGAGTGGTACATTAAAATATAAGTGTTATGCATGGTATCCCCAAATTTATACAAAACCCAGATGTAAAAAATCAGGCATTTTTGAGTTTCCACTTCAACAGCACCCCACCCTCCATCTTTTCGGCACTTATAAGAGAACATGTGGGCATGTTTGCTTCATCAAAACCTTCTCCATCAATAAGAGTAGGAGCGGTTCCCCCTCCTATTATGAGATTTCCTATAAAAGAATATATTTCATCCACAAGCCCGTTTTTGACAAGTCCCCAGTTGAGGCCTGCACCACCTTCAACCATAAGCCTGTGTATACCCATTTCATCAAGTATGGATAACAATTCAGGAAGGTCCACCTGATTTCCGCCAGCCATTATGACCATAGCCTTTTTTCTCAGTGATTCGACCCTGTCAAAAGCTGCACTTTCAGAAACTGCAATTATTATTTTGCCAGCACCCTTCCTGAATATGTCAGCATTTGTTGGAATACGTGCTTTACTGTCTACCACGATTCGTACGGGATTTTCATCAAGTCCTTTTGCAAGCCTTTTAGCCCGCCTTTCATCGGATTTGACAGTGAGGCTGGGGTCATCAGCAAGAACAGTTCCAATACCTACCATTACTGCATCAGAACTTGCTCGTAACTCGTCCATTCTTTCAAAATCCACATCACCTGATATCCTTACCTGGCGCCTCTGTCGGGTGGATATTTTCCCGTCAATGGACATTGCAGCATTTATAAATGTAAAGGGAGTGGGCATGAAATCCCTTCAGTTTCAATTATAAGATCAGCTATCTATCAGTGCTTTCATGAGATAACGGTCTCTCAACAGACCAATGAATGTACCGTTTGCATCCACCACAGGAACCTGATCGACCCTGTTTCTTTTCATTTTAAGAGCACATTCACTAACACTCATATTACTGGACGCCTTGATCAGATCGGTGACCATCACTTCTTTTACAGGCACATCCGGAACTTTTATTCTGGACACACTATAATATATGCTGAGAGTATCTCGCATGGATTCCCAGGTCCATTCGTCATCGCCAGAACCAGCAGACATATCAGACATTTCAAGGGAATCTTCTATGACACTTGCACTGATAATGTCACGGTCGGATATTATACCTACCAGATCAAGTTCAGAATTCAGAATCGGAACTGCTTTTATGTGTGCAAGTTCCATATTCCTGGCAACTAATGGCAAAGGTGTTTCACACCATACCGGACCAATGCCTTTCCTGCCCAGATATTTACTTATTGGGTCATCGAGTTGTAGGGAGGCCATACTTGCAACAATATCGGCAACTGTTATCATACCTTCAAGTTTATCGTCATCATCCACAACCGGCAACCTTCTGAAACCATATTCCATCAGGTATTGCGCGGCTTTTTTGATGTTATCTTCAGGTTTAATCTTTAGAGGGTCCCGTGTCATGAGCAAAGCAATCTGTTCTTCTTCAGGATTGCTCAGAAGATTACTTCTACTAACGATACCAACCACCCGATTATCTTTGAGCACCGGCACACCGGATACCTTTTTATCTTTCAGGATATTCAGCACTTCATCTCGTGAACCGGGCAGAGTGGCTGCGGCGACATCAGTCACCATGATGTCCTTTATAAGGGTTTTTTCTGGCATTTTTAAATAACCTCAATAAAATCTTTTATTGATTTTTATTCTTCTCCATTTCCCCTTACTACCATAACAGGAACATGTGAGTTGCGGGTGACCTTTTCTGCAACGCTTCCAAGAAGGAATCTGTCAAGTCCACTTTTACCGTGGGTACCCATGACTATAAGGTCAATTCCATTGTTTTCAGCAAAATCAATTATCTCATGACCTGGATGGCCTTCAAGCAATTTTGATTCTATTTCGATATCTTCTCCGGTGTCAGATATCACTTTATCGGTTATTTCTTTCCCTTCCTTTTCAAGAAGCTCATACATCATTTCCCATCCGCCATCCATGGGAATGGAATCAAATGATGCGGTATCCACGACATAGGTCACGTATACTCTGGCACCACTGAGTTTTGCCAGTTCAATTCCGTAAGAGACCGCTTTTTTGTTCTCTGTGGAACCATCGGTAGCGATCAGTATCTTTTTGTAGATTTCACTTGCCATATTTGATCTCTCGAATAAATGAATAGATTAATGGATTATTGATAAAATATCGTCTGGCCTTGCCCGACGAACAAGACCACTTAATACATCCTGTATTCCTTTTAGATTATTTGACGTGCCATCCAATACCATCAGGTTTGCCTTATCCCCTTCCAGCAGAGGGCCTTTTCCCTCCATCTCCAATATTGATGCCCCATTAAGTGTGCACATTTTAAATACTTGTCTATCCTCAAGTCCAAATACCTTTGAAAGGAACTCCATCTCAGAGAACATATTTACAGAATTCAGCATAACATTGTCAGTACCTACGCCCACATTTATACCGGCTTTCAACATTTCAGCAACAGGTGCAATCCCCACCCCTGTAAGGAAATTGGATCTGGGGCAGACAACCACCGGGATAGATGCATCGGCAACGTTTTTGAGGTCTGACTGTACTGCCTGTGTCAGATGGACAAGCATATCCGGCTGCAGAGATAGTGCATCTTTGATATCGTGGCGGGATTTTTCACCGGCATGTATACAAAAAGGGCGTCCGGATTTGTGACAGCTATCAGCAATCTGTGTCAATAGATTCAAATCGATATCATGTGCACCGCTCATTCCTATACCATCGGCCTGGGAAAGGAGTAAGGAAATTCCCTCATGCACAGGCATATTGTATTCCCTGCTGTCAGGTCTTGCAAATATTCTGGAATCAATATCCATAGCTTTTAATGCATCCTTCAGTGCCAACACACCTCTGTATCCCCCCTCCCGGAAATCTGCAAAACCGGTGGTTCCTGTGGCAAGCATGTCCCTGATGGAAGTTCTCATGTATTCTACAAGTTCCCTGTCAGAAGTTTTTGCAAGAATGCGGTGTTTCAGACCGTCAGGCGGCCTGACCAGACTGTTCAGGTCTCTTTTTACCACAAAATCCTCGGCCGGGCCTATGCAGGGGTCTTTACAAACCGAGTCACCGATATGGGTGTGACAGTTGGTAAAACAGGGAGCAATAATGTTTTCAGAAGATGTCGGCTCCTCACACACTTCATGTATTATACCATCCCGGATACATACATAACCTTTAACCAATGACAAATCCTCACCGTAGAGGATGTTGCCATAAATAACCTGTTCATGGGCCATTGAGGACATAATCCTTTATCCATATGTATTAATAATTAAAAAATTAACGCTGGATATATCTTATTTAAATTTTGCAGTTACAGCCCTTTTTCCTGAGAGCGTCTTTTTGCCCATCAATGGATGTTACAAGAGTGTCCTGTCTGGACTCACCATCTGCAAGGACAGGGTCAAGGGGGCTGTGGTGATTTATATCCCCGCGTCTGCATTTCCCTGACAAGGGCTTCATGTCGCAGGTACAGGGCGTGTAATTTGCCCTTCCAGCGAAGTGTTTCAGGATGATTGGAATAAGCCTTCTTGTTATTAGTTAGAATGGACCAGAGAGCATGCAATTCCCTGTGTTCTCCCAGAAGATGCTGTCTGCAAAGGTCAGATGGTGGTAAATCCCATATTCTCATGTGAGATAGATTGGCTTTTTTCTTATTTGAAATTAACAATCTGTTATTCAGGCATCTAAAACAAAAAATATATTTAACAATGATGTAACCTACTCAATCTATTCATTACAATCATTAATTCATATCAGGTTAGATACGATGAAAATCAGCAGACCAAGAGGAACCAGGGATTTCCTTCCTGAGAATACGCGATTGAGACGTTTTGTTGAAAACAGAATGAGAGATGTAGTTTCCAGATGGGGTTATCATGAAATAATCACTCCTACCTTCGAAAATCTCGAACTTTTCACCCTCAAGTCCGGAGAGGGAGTTACCGGTGAGATATACAATTTTTCCGATAAGGGTGACAGGGAGCTTGCCCTGCGTCCGGAACTCACCGCACCTGTCATGCGGATGTATGTAAACGAAATGCAGGCAACCCCTCGTCCGTTAAAACTCTTCTATTTCGAGAATTGTTTCCGTTATGAAAGACCCCAAAAAGGGCGTTTCAGGGAATTCTGGCAATTTGGGGTTGAGACCATTGGTAGCAGCCGTCCTGATGCTGATGCCGAAGTAATAGCTCTTGCAGAAGAAATGATCGAATCTGTGGGGATTAAGGGAGATTTGCGTGTAGGGCATCTGGGGATAATTCGTCATATTCTAAAAGAACTCGAGGCAGAGCAGCAGACAAAAATCATGAGGCTTGTGGATAAAAAGGATGACACCGGGCTTGATGATTATCTTGAACAGATCAATGCATCAATAGAGCTTCGCAATGAGCTGTTTGAACTTGTCAGCATCACCGGAGAAGATGCAATAGAAAAGGCAAGGCAAATTGTGGGGGATATTGAAGAACTCCATAAATTTGAAGAACTGACTCAAATACTGGATGCCTATAATGTGGAGTATTCCATGGACTTTGGCATTGCCAGGGGTCTTGACTATTACACAGGCATGGTTTTTGAGATATATGCCAGCAATCTCGGTGCCCAGAACCAGATATGTGGCGGTGGCTCCTACCAGTTGATACATCTTTTCGGTGGAGGGGATGTTCCTTCAACTGGGTTTGGACTTGGTTTTGATCGTATAATGGAAATATGCGAACTTGAACCTGAACAAAAAAAGGAAGTTGTGCTTGTGGCAACAGATGACACCCGTCTGGATGCAATAGGGATTGCGCGTGAGTTACGTCGGAAAGTGCCGGTATATCTCGATATAATGAAGAGAAACTTCAAGGGCCAGCTGTCTCACGCCAATAACATCGGTGCCAGGTATGTGGTAATAGTGGGCAAGAGGGAAATGGAGGCTGGCAAAGTCACTCTGAAGGATATGGGATCCGGCGAACAACACCAGTTGACCGTTGAAGAGGCCAGAGAGCACATTCTCAAAAGTGGATGGTAACTGCTATCACCTAATATATGATAACAAATACTGATTATGTATTGTATTGATAATACTAATTCCATTAACTTTGAAATATAGTATCATAAGTTGTAAATACTGCAAATTACCTTTTGGAATATTTGTAATTCATAGAAAAGCAGTAATGGTGACCAATTAAATATTACGCAAAACCGATAGTAAAAAAGCAAAATAATAAATAGCTTGAAGTCCCAAGCTATTTTTCACGCTGTTTACTATCTAAATGAATTTTATGTATGGAAAACGGGCATAAATAATATTTATACTTTACTAAAAAACGCAGGAAAGAGGATTTATGGCACAATTCGAGGATAAGGCAGAATTAGAAAAAGTCATCAACAACAGTCCTGCCATAGTATTTCTCTGCAAAACTGAACAGGATTGGCCTGTGGAATTTGTATCAGATAATGTTGTAAAGTTAGGTTACACTGTAGAAGATTTTGAGTCGGGATCGATAAAATATGCTGATATTGTACATCCACAGGATTTAAACTATGTACGCTCCGAGGTTTCGAGGAATTCAGAAGAAGGAAATACAGAATATACCTAGGAGTATAGAGTACTAACAAAATCTGGTGATGTCCGGTGGGTAGATGACAGGACATTTATCCGGCGTGATAATAACAATAAGATTACGCATTACCAGGGAATCATAATAGATATTACAGAACGCAAAAAGGCAGAAGAAAATTTGTATCTTGACGAATCTCGGCTTGAGGCCCTTTTGAAACTCAATCAAATGACGGGTTCATCATTACAGGAAATTACAGATTTTGCTCATGAAGAGGCAGTCAAACTAACTAAAAGCAAATTGGGTTATCTTGCTTTTATGAGTCCAGATGAGGGTTCCCTTATCATGTATTCGTGGTCAAATCATGCGATGAAAGAATGTAATGTAAAAGATAGAAAATTCATATATCCTATCGAGACCACCGGTCTCTGGGGAGAAGCTGTAAGGCAGAGAAAACCAATAATAACCAACAATTATCAGGAGGCAAATCCTCTTAAAAAAGGGTATCCTCGAGGACATGTGAAGTTGACAAGACACATGAATGTTCCAATATTTGATGGGAACAGGATTGTGGCTGTAGCGGGGGTTGGTAATAAAGAAGAAGATTATGATGAAGCAGATTTGAGACAATTGATTCTACTCATACAGGAAATGTGGAGGCTAATCCAACGTAAGCAAATGGAAGATGCTCTTCAGAAAAGTTCAACTGAGCTTTCAATGGCAGAAATGGAACTTAAATCTTTTGATAGAATGAAAGCCGAAATCCTATCAGACAATAAGGGGACTAAACCTGCAAATGAACAAGGAAAGATGATCGATGATGAAACTCTTGAGATTATCAATGACCTTGAAAAAAAAGCCATTGAAAATGTAATACATCATTCTCAAAGATTAAGGCGTATAGTAAATTCTTTCATTTATACGAGTATGGAAGAAGCAGGCAAGATAGAATACAATTTTAAGCCAATTGATATTTCTGTGCCACTGGAACATTCCCTTGTAGACACCATTTTCATGATAGAAGAAAAAGAAATAGTATTGGAAAAAACAATACCAAAATCTCTTCCTTTAATCAATGGAGATGAAGAAAAGCTGACTGATATGTTTACAGTTTTGATGGATAGTGCCATTCGGTTTACTCCTTATAGAGGAAAAGTGACAATAATTGTTGATGAAGAAATGAATTATATTCATGTTATATTGAAAGATAATGGGGCCGGTATCCCAGAAAATATAATTCCCCATATGTTCCAGCGTTTTTATGAGATTGATTCCCAAACAAAAAACAATTCGGAAGGTATAGAATCCGGCCTCTATATATGTAAACAGATAGCTGATGCTCATAAAGGCAGCATAAAGATTGAGAGCAAAATAGATGTGGGGACAGAAGTCCACATTTGGATTCCAAAAATAGATTTCTCCTCAAAAAAACAATTGGGTGAAGAGTATGAAATCTGAGTTATTAGGAACCCTCTTCCTATCAGAAAAAAGAAAAGATCTCCTTCTTTTGCTGGTAAAAAAACCCAGGGACATTGATGAGATAAAAGATATACTTGATGTGAATTCAAGTGCAATAATGACCCAAATTAAGATACTTTTAAGTCATGGGTTAATCGTTTATGACGATGATGTATATAAATTATCAGGCATGGGCAGAGTAATTGTAAAAAAGATGCAACCACTACTGGATGTATTATCCGTATATACGGATAATAAAAATTATTGGGAAAACCACAACCTCAATGCAATACCTTCTTGTCTTTTAGAAAGAATAGAAGAAATGGGAAACTGTGAATTGCTCGAACCTAGCCTTAATAGGATGTATGAGTTACCAGAAAAAATGGTAGAATATCTTAATCAATCGACTTACGTACATGAAGTTTCTTCATATTTCAGTCCAGCATACCCAAAAGTCTATATTGAACTTGCGAAAAAAGGCGTTGACGTTTCAGTAATAATAACAAAACCAGTATTTGAAAGACTTCAAAATGACTATCAAGAAGAAACAAGAGAATTTGTGAATATGGAGTGTGGAAATCTTTTTGTTTTTGGAGACAAGATTGAAATTGCATCAGGTACTGTAACGGATAAATTCACAGCAATCTCACTCTTTTATAATACAGGAATTTATCACAACCATGTAATCATGAGTTTTGATAATAGTGCTTTGAAATGGGGGGAGGATTTATTTAGATATTATCTTAATAATTCAACTCCAATCACAGACAAAGACATATAAAGGACCAGACTGTCATAAATAATTCTCATATATACATACACTTAATTTGTGGATTAAATATTTTATTTTTTACTAGTTATGAATGTAACTTACAGTTAGATTCTGAATAGTGCAAATGTAATCAGAGGCTTTGATTTGATCAAATCTTTTGATATTCAGATATGCAATATTTCATGATAACAGCGTTAACACAATAACACATTCATTCACGGTTAACGATGTTAACTTAGCAGCACCTTCTCCTATAATTGATGTGTATGATATAATAATAGATCTCTATTGATATCATTTTTGTAAATCTGATTTCACAGGTTATGTTATATGTTTCTGACTTCCATCTATATATGTGCAAATTGAGAAATGGACATAATTTGTCCATTTCCTCTAAAAATATACAGCAACATAATGTTGGAGGAAACATTAGATGGCGCAAGACATATTAAAAGAATTAGCGGAAGCTGTGGTTTCTGGAAACAAAGACCTAACAGCAGAATTGTCCGAAAAGGCGTTAAAGGAAGGATTGGATCCACATAAAGCTATTATTGATGGATTGGCCAAAGGAATGGTAATTGTTAGCGATAACTATGAGAAAGGAACAGCTTTCGTTCCACATCTGTTGATCGCTTCACAGGCAATGTATGCTGGAATGGATGTGCTAACACCCCACATTGAAACAGAAGAATCATCCAAACCCGCAACCATGGTAATCGGTACTGTAGAAGGTGATGTGCATGACATCGGTAAAAACCTTGTCAAAACAATGATGTCAGCAGGAGGAATTGATACTATAGATCTTGGAAATGACGTTCCTCTGGACAAATTCATTGAAACAGCAAGAGAAAACCAGGCCGATGTCATCTCTATGAGTGCACTGATGACAACTACAATGTCCGGAATGGAAAAAGTCATCGAAATGCTTCAGGAAGAAGGACTCAGGGATTCCCTTATCGTAATGGTAGGAGGAGCACCCATATCTGAAGATTTTGCCGAGAATATCGGTGCAGATAAAACAGCACCTGATGCTTTGCATGCCTCAAACTGGGCAATAGATGCCGTAAGTAAACTTTCACCTTCAAAGGAAAGATGGAGTGACGAGAAAATCAACCTTGCTAAGGTGAAATATCGGGAAATTCTGGCAAAGAAACAGGTGAAATCAAAGAAAGACATCGGGCGTGAAACTGCAAAGCAGATCATGGAAGAATTCGAAAGTGTTGGTGTCAAGTCTAAGGAAGAAATGAGTCATGCTGACAGGACTCTTGCGGCTATGGCTGACAAGAAAGTTGACCGTCTTCCAGTATATCCACTTGCATGTGGTGCTCTGAGAAAATTTGCAGACGCGACTTACAAGGAATATGCCATAGATCCCAATAAGTTTGCAGAAAGCGCTTTCCTTGGTTGTAAATACATGGACCTTGACATGTTTGTAGGTTTGATTGATCTTTCAGCTACTTCAGCTGACTTTGGATGTACTATCAAATATCCTGAAGAAGATACACCTTCCTCAGAAGGACACCTTGAGGACTATGAAGATATTGAGACCCCAGAAGTCAAAGAAGGCACACGTGCCTATGAATTGATTGAGGCTTCAAAACTTGCCAAAGATAAGTTAAACAAGGAACTTGGTACACCATTTGTTGGGTTCCATGAAGGTCCTCTCCTGACTTTGACACAACTTATGGGTGCAGATCGTGTGCTTATGGACATGAAAACCAACCCGGATGTTGTTCTTGAAGCACTTCAGAAATGTACCGACTACGTCTGCCAGGTTTCAGAGGCCTTCTTTGAAGAAGATGCCTGTGATGCTCTTTGTGTTGACAACCTGTGGTCAAATAATATAATTATGGATGAAGAAGACTATTGGAAGTTTGATGGGAAGTTTGTATATGATCAACACATTCCAGTTTTCAAAAAATATGATCAACCATACATCATCCACAATTGTGCAGATGCTGTTCATTTCGATACTCAGATCAAGAAATTCGGAACAGCTCTGTTCAGCTATGCATACTATGAAAGTGAAAGGGAAAAAGGCTCACAAAACTATGCAGACCTTATTCCAAAGTATGGTGACATGTGCTGTATGATGGGAGAAATAAATCCTATTGATATGATGGACAACTCCCCAGAAGGCATACAGAAAATTGAAAACGATACAGAAGTGCTACTGAAGGGAGTTCATGAAAGCCTGAAGGAAAATGGTATGCAGTCTAAGTATGTCATGTCTACTGGATGTGAGACGCCACCAGGAGGCCCAATGACACCTATCAAGGCAATGGTGGACAAGGTCAAGGAACTTGGCCCACAGTTTCAAAAAGACATAATAGGGTGATATTAAACCCTATTTTTTTTGAGACGGTTGATTCGTGCAAATTATGAAAATATACTTTCAAATTAAATTATAACACAGGAGGTTATAAGATGTACCTTGGACTTGGAATTGATACAGGAGGCACATATACTGATTCTATTATAATGGACATCTCGTCCGGAAATGTAGTGGACGCTTATAAATCGTTAACTACTCATTCCAATCTAATACAGGGAATAGAGAATTCTCTTGAAGGACTCAATGATAGTTACCTGGAAAGTATAGAATTTGTATCCGTTTCAACCACTCTTGCAACCAATACCACGCTTGAAAAAAATGGGCATCCTGCTGCACTTATCCTTATCGGCCATTCAATTAATGGACCCCTTTCAACCGATCAAATCCTATCCATAAAAGGTGGTCATGATGCTGATGGCAATGTTGCAGAAAATCTCGATGACCCTGAATTGATTGAAAATTTTGTAATGCAAAATAAAGATAAAGTCTCCTCTTTTGCAGTATCATCTTATTTTGGAGTAAGGAACCCTGAACATGAGATGACAGTAAAAGATATTATTGGAAAATTGACCGACAAACCAGTTGTATGTGGACATGAACTTTCAATGAATCTTGGAGCTTATGAAAGAGCTGTCACAGCATTATTAAATGCACAATTAATCCCGGTAACTGATCAATTTATAAGATCTATTCTTTCGGTAATGGAAAGAAAGGGAATTGATGCAGATCTAATGATGATGAAATGTGATGGTTCCCTTGTAAGAATAGAAGATGCACTGAAAAAACCTGTTGAGTCAATATTTTCAGGGCCTGCAGCCAGCCTTGTTGGTGCGTCTCATCTTTCAAATCTTGAGACCTGCCTGACTATGGATGTTGGTGGCACAAGCACTGATGTGTCAATGATATCCAATGGAATTCCCGAGATAAGTGAAAGTGGTGCTAAAGTTGGGGGATGGAGCACGATGGTAAAAGCCATAAAGATGGACACGTCTGCTCTTGGCGGTGATAGTCATGTATGGGTTCAGACACGTACAACAATAGGATCGAATAGGGTCATACCCCTGTGTCTTGCAGCATATAATCATCCTGAATTGATAGAAAAACTTGGCAACGTTGACAAACCTAACGTACGCCTTATGGATAATATAATACAGCCTACAACCTTCTTTATAAAAAGTGATTTGAATAAATATGAATCAGATAACTTTAAATTGAACTCTAATGAGAAACGAATCTTCGATGTGTTAGATTCTAAACCGCTATCCCTGTATGAGATATCGAATAAATTAGATGAACACATTTTGATGTTTTCCGGTCACCTTGAATCTCTTGTCAAGAAAAAATATGTTCAGCAAATTGGTTTTACTCCTACAGATGCCCTTCACGTTTTGAGGGATTATACCGGATATAATGCAGAGGCATCAGATATTGGAGCTCAGCTACTAGGTGAATACGTGGGTATGGATAAAGATAGTTTTTGCTCACATATAAAAGCACAAGTAGTAAAGAATATGTCCGTAAATATAGTGTCTTATTTAGTAGAGGATATCAAAAAATCAGACATAGAAAAGATGATTGAATCCCCATCTTCTTTGAATTTCAAAGTAAATCAACCCATAGTTCTTGTTGGAGGACCTGTAAAAGCATATCAGGAAGATATTTGCAAAATACTCAATGCTGACATAATAGTTCCTGAGTATCATGAAGTTGGAAATGCGGTTGGTGCTCTCCTTGGAGATGTTATCTACAGAACTGAATCCATTGTAAGGATAGACAGGACTGGGACTAACCAGTATGTTGTTTTTTCTGAAAACGGAAGAAACATTTTTGATGAGTATGAGGACTCTGTAAATTATGCTTATAGTATAAGTAAAAAACTTATTGAAGGATATATGGCAGGGTATGGTCTGGACATGTCTAAAATAAATTTAGATATAGCCAGAAATGACATGAAAAACGGATATGGTGCAAGGCTTGAAACTAAAATCGTGGCAACAGGAATTGGAAGTCCAAGGAGATAATTTAGATGAACTCAGCGGTAAATAATATAGGACAACAACAGAACAATGCAGATGACATGTATCAGCTTATGCAGAACGTTTACAGAAAAATCGGTCTGAAAAATGATGTAGAGAACAAAGAACTTATCGACCACCTTGAAAAAGCATCTGTTGAGATAAAAGAATTGTTGAGTACTTCATTTGGCCCCTGGGGACTAAATAAATTAATTACAAATCATGTTGGTGACGTGTATTTAACTAACGATGGAAAAACCATAATAAAAGAGATGGATGTATTACATCCTATAGTTACTTCTTTGAATGATCTTTCAAAATCAATGGATAGATCATGTGGTGATGGTACAAAAACCGCAGTTATACTGGCATCTAGCCTTATTGTAAATGCAGTTAAACTTATAAAAATGGGTGTGCACCCTACCACCATCATAAAGGGTTATAAAATTGCTCTTAATAAGGCATATGAACTTATCGAATTCAACAGTATAACTGCTAAATCATATGATGAGACCTACGCTGCAATCCTCAGTGCTTCATTTGCCAAAGGTATAGAACTTGATCAAGCAAAGAAGCTTTCAACAATGGTTGTTAATGTGATCGAGCATTTGGCAACAATATCTCCTGATGGTTATCTGGATCTCGATGAAAATGTAAAAATAATGAAGAAAGTTGGCGGGCCTGATATATTGCATCTTAATGGTGTCATTCTTGATGAAACACCCGCAAGATTTGATATGCCAGAATCAGTATCCCATCCAAATATTCTCATTCTAAATTATGATTTGAAAGTCAAAAGTGAATTTATAAATTCAAAACGTAACATCAGTATGGATAGCATTGAAACCGCTCATATGTTCAATGAAGAGAATAAAAGAATACTTGACGGGTTTGCTGATAAAATAATAAATTGTAATGCTAATGTTGTGTTTTGTGAAGGTGATGTAGACTCCCAGATAGAATCACGCCTTGTGGAACAAAACATACTAATGTTCAAGAAACTTAAAAATAAGGACCTGGAAAATATTTCTAAGGCAACAGGTGCCCAAATTATGTCCATAAAGGACAATCTGGAGCCAGATCATCTTGGAAAAGCAAATGACGTTGAAGTTACAAAGAAATGTGGTGAACATTTTGCTTTTATAAATGTCGAAAATCAAATGATTTCGACGATCTTGATATGGGAACCTTTCAAATATGCTCTTGAAAAGGTAGAAGAAGCTGCAGATGACGCACTGAACACTGCAGCATTTATCCTCAAGAATAAAAAGTTAGTTACCGGAGGAGGCGGAATCGAATTTGTATTATCGCAGATGCTGAAGAACTATGCAACCACAATAAAAGGAAAGGAGCAGCTTGCGGTTATCGAGTATGCCAATGCACTTGAAGAAATTCCCAGAATACTGGCAAGTAATGAAGGAATGAATGTTATAGATTCAATGGTAAAAATGTCAAATTTTTATAAAAAAGGATTGAATCCAAGAATTGATACTTCCAGATCTGTCACAGAAAATAATCCTTTAGTCTATGATTCAGCTAGCATCAAAAAATTAGCGGTCATCTCTGCTACTGAAACCGCAACCAGTGTGCTGAGAATCGATAAAATATTGTTGAAGAAATGACATTATAAAAGTTATGGTAACATGTGAAATCATGGATTAATATAAGTCTAGTAAAATAAAAATTACGATATAGCAGGGTGGTAAATTGAAAATGATTCTAAAAGTGAGGATTCATCATGAGTGGTTTAGGATTTAAAGAAAGGTTGTTGAATACCTTAAAAGGCAAACCTGTGGATAGAGTTCCGGTGATTTCCATAACACAAACAGGTATTATTGAACTAATGGATGCAACAGGTGCTTCATGGCCAGAAGCACATAGTGATCCTGAGAAGATGGCAGAATTAGCCTTTGCAGCTTACGACCTCACAAGATTAGAAGCTGTGAGATATCCATATTGCTCAACAGTTCTTGCTGAAGCAATGGGCTGTAAAGTTAACCTCGGTTCAAAATTCATTCAGCCCCATGTAATATCTCATCCTTTTTCAGAAGACACCGATAATATAGAGGCTCCAAAGAATCTTGTTGAAAAAGCGAGAATTCCTGCTGTTTTAAAAGCTACAGGTTTATTGAAGGAAAAGGTGGGTGAAAATGTGCCTATAATAGCAGGAATTGAAGGACCATTAACCCTTTTTTCTCATCTTACGGGTGTGGACAGCTACATTAAATGGTCCACACTAAACCCTGATTATGCTACACAATGTTTGAATATTGCCACAACCGCATGTATTGAGTATGCGAATGAGCTAATCAAACATGGAGCTGATGTAATTTGTGTTTCAGAAGGTAATGTTTGTTCTGATTTACTAAATTCAGACATGTTTGAATTCTTCGTAAAACCACAATATCATAGATTTTGTGAAAACACAACAGGTATAAAAATTGTACATATGTGTGGAAATGCAAACCCAATGTTAGACTCTTTGGCAGAATGCGGATTTCAAGGCATAAGTATTGAAGAAAAAGTCAAAGATTTCCAGGCGATTAAAAAAATGGTTGGAAACAAGTCCTGTCTTATTGGAAATATCTCAACTTCTACGACAATGTAGAATGGAAGTTATAATCAGGTGAAAAAGGAGGCGAAAAAATATCTGGCAGATGGAATCGATGTGCTTTCTCCAAGAAGTGAAATAAATCCCAAAACTCCTTTTGAGAACGTAAAGGCACTTGTTCGAGCAAGAGACGAGTACTATGCCAAAAAACTCAATTCTACAAAAATGTAAACAATCCGTTTCAAAAAATAGACCAACAATGCAATTACAACAATTTATGGCCTTTACTAATAATATTTTTTTGTAAAATTTCATTACTCTATTTGTAAGGAGGAAAGCAAATGACAGAATTAACTGTGTATTCGAATGTATGTAATTTTACACATAAAATAAATGGGAAATTGGATGGTGACAAGATCATCGTCGATATCGATACACCCTGTGAAAAGATCAAGAAGATGTCCCATCTAGAAGTTCCTATGATGGACCTTTTCGATATAAAGGACAACTGTGTCATGCAAAAGGCCCAGGAAGCAAAATGCAGTGTTACATGCCTTGTTCCCTGTGCTGTCCTCCATGTATGCTGTCTGGAAGCAGGTATGATGTCGGAATCCTTGGTCCAGAAGACAGGGGATGTTCGTATAGAATTTGAATGATTTTTGGATCCGAGGGGGCGATATATTTTCAGAGGAAATGACATCCAAGGAGCGGTTTGTTAATGCTCTTGAGATGAAGGATGTGGATAGGATGCCTTATGGGTATCTCTGGTTTGGGGCAGGCAACGGCGTCCTGGGGCGCATGGATGCCTGCATGAGCGATGTCTACTATTCTGCAGAAGGGATCGCCAGGGCACAGATACTTGCAAGGCAGATGTATCATCATGACAATGTTATGTCTCCTTGGGGATGTCTGCTAGTTGAGGCAGAAGCACTTGGCACCCGGCTGAACATCAAGGACGATCGGTATCCCACGATAGCCGGTTATCAACTAAGTTCTGCCAATGAATATGATCGGATTGATCCCCTGGACATTGAAAGGTCCCACAGGATAGAGACTGTTGCAAATTCTATCGGGATACTAAAAAAGGAGCTCAAGGACGAGGTCTTCATCAAAGGTGCCATGCTCTCCCCTTTGATGCTTGCTTCCCAGGTACTTGAGGCCAGCAGTCTTTGCATAGAAATGCTCACTGAAAAAGAGAATGTTCATGAGTTACTTGAAAGACTCACACAAAGTTGTATCCTTTATGCTGACCGGCTTATTGAAGAAGGGGTTGACGGTATCTTTGTTGAGAACGGGGAGAACACGGCAGATCTTTTCAGTCCTGATATGGCTGAGGAATTCATGCTCCCTTATACAAAACAGCTCTACGACCACATCCAAGATAATGGCATTTATGTGATATCCCATAACTGTGCTGAACATGCATTCCATGAGATGGAAGCATCTCTAAAACCAGATGCCCTTAACTTCGCTTTAGGTGATGTTGAAGCCCTGGGCAAGAAATATGGTGTTGAATGTACAAAGATCCATAAAAAGGCCGGATGCAGCCCAAGATACTGCTTTAAGGAACTTGAAAAGCATGGTATCTGCCTTATGGGTAACATCAATCCCAATGCCTTCTGCAGGGATTCGTTAGATGATATTGAGCACGAGGTAAAAAGCTGTATGGACGCCGCACCTGAAAAAGGTTTTATACTCTCTACAGGCTGTGAAATCCCTCTTAGCACACCGATCGAGGAAATGGAAACCCTCTGGAGATCGATAAGTTCTCGCTTGTGAAAAGGGTCATATGGACGATCTATATTCAAATTCAATCTCGCAATGAATTGAACATTATTGGAGAAATGGTCCCATGAATCATGAAGAAGCATGTATGGACGAAGAAATATTGAATAAGCAGCAGTGTCATTGGGAAAATGTATTTTTAAAGAACAATTCGATGTTCGGTGAAAGATGCAGTGGTCCTGCCATGAAAGCAGCAGAACTCTTCAAGGAAGAGGGTAGAACAAAGATTCTTGAACTTGGAGCAGGTCAGGGAAGGGACACTTTGTTCTTTGCAAATAATGGTTTCGAGGTATATTCTCTTGATTACTCCAGACAGGGAATTGAATGTATAGATCAGAGGTCCCGGGATATGGGACTATCTGGATCGATAACACCCTTGCAGCATGATGTTAGGGAACCTCTGCCTTTTGATGATGGTTATTTTGATGCCTGTTATTCTCATATGCTCTACTGTATGCCCCTAAAAACATCTGAACTTGCATTCATTTCAAAAGAGATCAGGAGGGTCCTGAAACCAGGCGGTCTGAACATATTCACTACACGACACACAGACGATCCTCAATATCGAACAGGAGTTCACAGAGGAGAGGACATGTGGCAGATACAGGGTGGATTCATTGTTCATTTCCTGAGCATGGAAAAGGTGGAGCGCATTTCACAAGGGTATGATATCGTTGATATGGAGGAATTTGAAGAAGGAGAGCTTCCAAGAAAGCTTTTCAGGGTAACCTTTCGAAAAATTTAAGAAAATTATGAATAAGGATTGTAAATGAGGGCGTAATGGGAAATATCTGATTGAGATCAAAACCAGCTCCGGAAACCCATAGACTTTAAAACTCTAATTAGAAAATCCAGTATAAATATCTTTTATCTGAATATAAGGGGTTCATATTGTACTTTGGGCATCGTAGGTTATGAAATGTTTACTATGTTGGTATCATACATCCAGATGATCTTGAACGTGTTCGGGCAAAGTTTGACAGATATTTTGAAGGAAAAGGACACAAAGTTTTCACCTTGGATTACAGAATACTGACCAAATTTAGAGAGGCCAGTGATTACCAATGATTACTCTACTTTCCGATTATTGGCATTTACAGGATCGTTATTTTGGCAGAGGTCGGGAACAAAAAGGAAGATTATGATGATTCAGATGTCCGTCAATTGGTCCTGCTCATGCAGGGGGTTTGGACCCATATTAAGCGTAAGCTGGTTGAAGATGCGTCTAAAAGGATTCATGGGCCAACAACATAGAATCATCATTTTGATTCACCGGCTTACAAGGATATTTGAATATTTGCTGTGTGGGTTTGTGGTCTCTGCATGATTCAAAATTTACATAAGCGATCAATGATTACATATATTATATTGGATTGGGGGGATAGCTATTAAGAAGACCGATCATGGGATTGGGAATTGTTCTGAGAACGAGAATTGTCCCATATTTGAAAATTCGGAGATAGGGATGTTTCATTTTGACCAGAATGGGACCATAACCTGTTGTAATGATAATTTTCTTGACATCATAGGGTCAACAAAAAGGGAAATCATCGGTTCGAATGTTCTTGTCTCTATCAGGGATGAAAAAATGAAGGCTGCTGTTGAGGCAACCCTCTCTGGCCGGTCTGTTCATTATGAGGGTGAGTACCTCTCTGTTTTAAATGACAAGCTTATTCCGATAAAAGTTGATCTGGAACCAGAGATCACTGAAAACGGTTCTCTTCTTGGTGGCATTGGTATTGTTGAGGACATAACCGGACTCAAGATGGAAAAAGAGACCCTTCTTCTTGATGAATCCCGACTCGAAGGGCTTTTGAAACTCAATCAGATGATGGATGCATCAATGCTTGAGATTACAGATTTTGCCCGTGAAGAGGGTGTTAGACTCACCCGGAGCAAGGTGGGCTATCTTTCATTTTTAAATGAGGACGAAACGGTTCTTACTATGCATTCCTGGTCCAAAGTTGCAATGGAAGGGTGCAAGATCAGGGACAAACCCATAGAATATCCTCTGGAGACTACAGGTCTCTGGGGAGAAGCCGTAAGGCAGAGAAAACCAATAATAACCAACAATTATCAGGAAGCAAATCCTCTTAAAAAAGGGTATCCACGAGGGCACGTGAAGTTGACAAGACACATGAATGTTCCGGTATTTGATGGTGATCGGATTGTTGCTGTTGCAGGGGTCGGGAACAAGGAAGAGGAGTACGACGAATCTGATGTGCGCCAATTGACATTGTTGATGCAGGGCATGTGGTCACATATCCAGCGCAAGTTGGCAGCTGATTCACTTAAAGAGTACTCAAATGAGCTTTCAAGGATAAACACGGAACTTACCCGGGCAAATGAAGAGCTAAAATCCCTTGATAAGATGAAAGATGATATCATTTCAAATGTGAGCCATGAACTTAAGACACCTCTTGTGTCCATTATAGGTTACAGTGAACTTGTTAACGAAGGCACGCTTGGAGGGGTGAATGATTAGCAGAAGCTGGCTCTGGAGACGGTCCTGCGAAATTCTAAGCGGTTAAGACGTCTTGTTGACTCCCTTTTGCACATGAGCCTTGCGCAAGTAGGGGCTATTGAATATGTATTTAAACCCGTTCAGATCGCAGAGATCATAGATGATGCGATCACAGACATGATTCCATTGGTAAATGAGAAGAATCTGACTATTAGGAAAGATGTGCCTGATGGTCTGCCTGATATAAAAGGAGACAGAGATAAACTGACCGATCTTTTCACTCATCTTATCGATAATGCGGTCAAGTTCACTCCCTCTGGTGTAATAACTGTTGAAGCCCATGAAGTGGAGGATGGAATACACATAAAAGTTTCAGACACTGGAATAGGTGTTGCCAGAGATGTGATCCCAAAGCTGTTCCAGAAGTTCTACCAGGTAGACCCGTCAATAAGGCGCAAATATGGAGGAACCGGACTGGGGCTGTATATCTGCAAGACAATTGTTGATGCTCATAATGGGAATATTTGGGTAGAAAGTGAAGAAAACGTGGGGACAACAGTTCATGTGAAGTTGCCAGGGTAAGACCACAAAATGGGTAATCTATTGCCCCTATTTTTCCATGCATACGGCCGTAATGGCACAAAATATATAACCCATGTGCCTTTAATTAGCATCAATTCGCCAATACAGGAAATCTCCCAAACGTTCATACCTGTAACTTTATCGCCACTTTAAATTCAAATTAAAATAATAAGGAGTAATCATAATGGCAAAAATGCACACTCGCAGAAAAGGCCAGGCAGGGTCCACAAAACCCATTCGTACAGAAGTACCCGCATGGTCTTTGCAGGATGCAGAAGAGATCGAAAAGGTGGTCCTTGACTTGTGGAAGCAAGGCAATCCCACCTGTGTCATCGGAATGAAGTTGAGGGATAACTATGGAGTTCCTGATGTCAAACTCGCGACAGGAAAGAAGCTCACTGCTATCCTGAAAGAAAATGAAGTATCACCTGGTGTTCCTGAAGACCTGTACAATCTTATCGTAAAAGCTATTGGCCTGAGAAAACATGTTGCAGCCAATAACAAGGATGTACATAACAAGCGCCCTCTTCAGCTTACCGAATCCAAAATTCGCAGACTGGTTAAATATTATAAGGCAAACAAAGTCCTTCCAGCCGAATGGAAATATAAACCAGAAACCGCAGAAATGCTTATTACTAAGTAAACGGGGATTTGCATAATTCCCCAACTTTTTTAATTTAGTTCTTTTTTCCTGCTGTATATCTTTGTTTATTGCCATTTACTTAAGGCAATATGAAAACAAACTCACACAAATCAATAGAAGTATAAATGTGTGCTACATAATGAATCCTTTAATATCAAAATCACTCCATCTATAATTAGCATATGTGTACTGGCAGGTGAAAGTTTTTGGAAAAATTGCGACCCATTGCAAAAATGGCATCTGAAAAAATCAGTGAATACTCACGTGTAAGACTCATATCCCATAATGATGCAGACGGGATTACCGCAGCAGCTGTAATGTGCCATGCCCTGCTGAGAGAAGACATAGTTTTCCATGCAAGCATTGTAAGCCGGCTGGATGAAAATGTTGTGGAAACAGTTAACAACAGCACTGATAATGGTGATCTCGTACTTTTCTGTGACATGGGGAGCGGCCAGCCTGAATTGATTGAAAAAGTCAAAAATGACACCATTATAATAGACCATCACGCACCCGTGGGTGAAACAACGGCATATGTAATGGTAAACCCTCATCTTGCAGACATAGATGGTGCTTATTATATGTGCGCCTCAACAACTGCTTATGTGGTCGCAACAGAAATGAATCCCGAAAATAAAGAGCTTGCAGGACTTGCAATTGCAGGTGCTATAGGGGATAAACAACTTTTTGACAGGGAAAATGGCCTGATTCTGAAAGAAGGAATTGAAAGCGGCTCTGTTTCCATAAGGAAAGGGTTAAAGATCGGAGATGGTGAGCTGGCAGAAGTGCTGGAAAGAACACCTGAACCCTACCTCGACATAACAGGTGAAAAAGAAAAGATCGCAAACTTCCTTAATATCCTGGGTATCAGTGGCCCAATCGAAGAACTTGATGAAAACCAGATGAAAAAACTGACTTCTGCAGTTGCACTTAAGCTGACAAAAAAAGCCAGTCCTGAAGCCATTGATGCCAGCATCGGTGAAGTCTGCATCCTCAATCATGAGGCAATACCGAATGTTTACGATATGGTAACTCTCCTCAATTGTTGTGGCAAACTTGAACGTGGCGGTCTTGCCCTTACTGCCTGTCTGAGGGACAAAAAGGCTGCAGAAGAAGGCTGGAAACTTGCGGAACAATACCAAAAAGTTTTGATGGGACAAATCAAAAAGGCAGAGAAAAAGGTTCAAAAACGGCAGCATCTCAGGTATATTCAGGGAGAAGACATGGAAGCCACAGGTATGATCGCAGGTGTTGTTATCAGGTACATACACCCTGATCTGCCTTTCATTGCCCTGAACAAAGTTGACGATGTTGTTAAAATTTCAGGAAGAGGAACCCGCAAACTTGTAGACAGCGGACTGGATCTTGCAGTTGCCTTAAGAGAGGCAGCATCCGGAGTAGGAGGTAACGGAGGGGGACATAACATAGCATCAGGTGCAGCTATACCTCCGGGAAGTGAAGAAGAGTTCCTGGAAGCCCTGGATACTATTATCGCAAAACAGATGGGAAACAATGCAGATGAAAATTAAAAGTACACTTAACCTGCCTGCCGACCAAAGGGGCAAAACAATTATTGAGTCATTAAGACCGGACAATCTTGCGAATATGGAAAGTAAAACCCTCTCCGATGAAAATTCCATAACTTTGAGGACAGAAAAACTTTCTTCCCTGATATCTGTTATGGACGATCTTCTTATGAATGCCAAAATTGCCGAAGACCTGGATATCAAAGGAGCAAGAAATGGTTGATTCATTCGAAGATTTAGAGGAGGAAATAAATTCCTGTACTGCATGCCAGCTCCATGATTCCGCAATTCACAAAGTAATCATGAAAGGGGGGCAAAATCCAAAAGTACTTTTCATAGGTGAAGCCCCCGGCAAGAAAGAGGATGCAAGCGGAATACCTTTCTGTGGCAGGGCCGGCAAAATCCTGGATGGTATGATAGAAGATATGGATCTCCAGCAGAGCGATTGGGCTGTGATTAATACAGTCAAATGCAGACCTCCCAATAATCGCAGGCCCCGTAAAGAAGAACTTGCTGCATGCCGGGCTTTTTTTGAGCAGCAAATAGAAATGCTTGAGCCTGATGTGATAATCCTGCTCGGAAATACTGCTGAGGAAGCTTTTTTGGGAAACAGGCAACTTCAGTGGGGGGAATGCAGGGATATAGATGGGAAAAATGTGGTAAAATTCTATCACCCAGCAGCCCTTATATATACCAAAAGCCGCCAGCCTGAACAGCAAGAGTTTATAGAAAAAAACAGTGCACTATGGTAAGACAATTATTCCTTCCAACACGTTGGTTTGTGCCATCAGGTAAAACTTATAATAATTAGTAACAATAACTGAGTCGCTGTAAGGACTTTATTAATCATTATTTAATCATTTCGAGGAAATACAATGGATTTGGAATTCAGGTTAAAAGCTGCCTTCAGGACAAGCGGGGACCCCACACCCGCCATGGATGCTATTCAGGAGTTTCTTGAGGGACAAGCCTTAAAGGTACTTGCCAAGGGGGCACCGGAAGGCGAAGAGGCAAAAATTAAGAGCTGGAATGTAAAGGATAACCGGATAGACATTGAGATTGTCTCCGGCAGGTATGTTCGATCCCACGATGCACTTATCCGGCTGCGTAAACCTCTTGCTGGCAAAATTGGAAAGGAATACCATCTGGGTATCCGGGGTATTGATGTTGATGAGTTTGTCATAAAAATGCCTTCCGAAAAATCAGTCGGAGATCTGAAGTTACCTCATGTCCGTTCAATGGATTATGACGGCGAATGCATCACACTCAATCTGGATGTTGGAGAGGCAGAACTTGAAAACCGTGTTCCTGACAGAATACTGACCCTTATGGAGGATAAGATAAGGGAAAAGGTCTATGGCGGCAAGACCGAACACTGGAACCTTCTATGGCAGAGTGAAAAAAAAGCACACCCATTTGAGAAGGACCCTACCCAGGAAATGTTAGAAAAAGGCTGGATCAAAAGAGGAGCCAGCAGAGGCCAGTGGATTCACGGTCCACAGTCTACGAAATTGTTCCGCACTTTTGAAAAGATAGTTCTTGAAGAACTTCTTGAACCGCTGGGATACCAGGAAATGATTTTCCCGAAACTTGTTCCCTGGGATGTATGGAAGAAATCCGGCCATGCCAAAGGGGTCTATCCCGAAATATACTATGTATGTCCCCCGAAGACCCGCGATCCTGAATACTGGGAAGAGGTCGCTGACCACTACAAGGTTACAAAAGAAGTACCTACTGAACTAATCAAGGAAAAGATCGGTGATCCTATAGGTGGCCTGTGCTATGCCCAGTGCCCTCCATTCTGGATGTATTTACAGGGCGAAACCATACCTACAGAATCATTCCCCCTGAAAGTCTTTGACCGCTCCGGGACATCCCACAGGTATGAAAGTGGCGGCATCCACGGCATGGAGCGTGTTGATGAATTCCATCGTATCGAGATTGTCTGGCTGGGTACAAAGGAACAGGTAGTCAAAGCCTCAGAAGAGCTCCATGAACGTTATATGCATATCTTCAATGAGATCCTGGACCTTGAATGGAGAAAAGCCTGGGTCACACCATGGTTCATGGCACAGGAGGGGCTTGCAGGTGTATCGGATGAACAAAGTGCCGGCACTACAGACTATGAGGCGCCCCTGCCATACAGGGGAGAGGACGGCGAATGGCTTGAGTTCCAGAACGTGAGTGTCAACGGGAATAAATATCCTTCCGGTTTTAATGTGAAAAATCAGTCAGGAGAGGAGCTCTGGTCCGGATGTTCGGGTGTTGGACTGGAAAGATGGACCTCGGCTTTCCTTGCCCAGAAAGGCCTGGACCCGGAAAACTGGCCGGAAGAATTCCGTAAGCGTTTTGGAGAAATGCCCGATGGAATAAGTTTCTTCTAAAATGGGTAACCGATTTGTTTATATATGGACATGTATAGTATAGAGGGCCACTAATAGCCTATACTATAGAATTTATTAATTACATTGATCACCGACAGAGAAATATCACACTCACACTGGAGGAAATTTATTGGCAAGAAAAGTACAGAGAAAACTGGATAAATGGAAGAACAAAACCTGGTATAACATTGAGACCCCTGAATTTATTGGCAGGACCGTTATTGGAACTACCACTACTGATGAAAGTGAGAAACTGGTTGGAAGGACGATTGAGACTACTGTAGGGGACATTACCAATGATTTCTCAAAACAGAACATCAAACTGCGTCTGGCTATCGACAGCGTAACCGGCGACACTGCAAACACTGCTTTCATTGGTCACGAGATCACTACAGATTACCTGCGTTCCATTGTAAAACGCCAGACATCCCGTATTGATAACAATCTTGAAGTAACTACCAAGGACGGACGTAAGCTCCGCATCAAGCCCATTGCATTTACTGTAAAGAGGGCAAGAAGCAGCCAGATAAGAGCAATCCGGGAAATCATGGCAAAAATCGTCCTTGAAAGAGCTGCAGAACTTGACTTTGAACACATTGTCGAGGAAATCGTAACCGGTAAACTTGCAGCCAATATTTACAGGAATGCAAAAACCATCTATCCAATAAGAAGGGTAGAAATACGCAAGACCGAAGTTCTTCCTGTAAAGGCTAATGCTTCCGCAGCAGCCTGAAATTAAAAATAAAAAAGTAGCCTTTCACTTATGAGTGAAATAGGCTACTACTTCCTTTTCTTTTACATTATCTATCCTGCAGAAGCCAAAGCGTTCAAACTGCACAACTTTATCAATCTCATCTGCAATTTGTAACTCCCCTATTCCTGTGAATACACCTTCAGGAGACAGGACTTCCACATGCAGGTTGTCTTCTGCTACCCACTGGACAATAGGAGGACGTTTTTCCCTGGCTTCATCCATTGAATCACCAATATGTTTTGCCCGGAGAGGTTGGGTTGACACAATTTCAATGTTGTACAGGTCCTTGAGTCTTAATAGAGACCCTATAGATAGTTCCTTTGCATCCTCACGACTAATATATACGATATTGTCCACCTTTATACTCCTGTTTCCCATATTTTCCACGGGATGCAGAGGTGGGTTGGCAACAGTGTGTTTTCCGTCTATAATCTCAATCTTTTGAGGGTCGGGAACAAAGAAGAAACGCTTTGCCTTTGAGTCAATGAGTTTACGGTTTTCAGAATAAAGGGAATCCATGCTTATACTGACATCGGTTTCCCCAACACCCATGTCTACCATAAATTTACGCAGGGCCTGTGGTTTGATGCCACGTCTGCGAATTGCCCTTATTGTTGGAAGCCGTGGGTCATCCCAGCCGGTGTATTCGCCTTCTTCTATAGACTTCCTGAGTGCACTGGTGCTGAATTTGCCGAATTCGTGCATTTTAATGCGGCCCCAGTGGGTGGTCTTTGGATATTCCCAGCCCAGGTAATCATAGATATACTTCTGGCGCTTTTCACTGTCCATCAGGTCTTTGCCCCGGATGATATGGGTCATGCCAAGTTCATGGTCCTCGATGGCACCTTCAAAGTCAAGAAGCGGCCATACTACGTATTTATCACCCACTTCCGGTCTGGGATGTGTGGCTTTTACTATCCTGAAAGCACCGAAATCCCTCAGTGCAGGGTCTTTATGGTTGATATCTGTCTTGATACGCAATACAGCAGATTTTTCTTCGTAAGCACCCTCAATCATCTTGTGCCAGTGTTCCAGATTCTCAGCAGGGTTCCTATCACGATCAGGACATGGGGTACATGAGTCTTTATACTTCTTGAAATCAGCCCCTTCACAGAAACAGACATAAGCATGCCCCATTTCGATAAGTTTGCGGGCATACTCGTAGTAAAGGGTTATTCTGTCTGAGGCCTTTACCACCCTGTCAGGCTCGATACCCAGCCACTTACAGTCATCCAGGTACCATTCATAGGCTTCAAGGAGGGGGCGCTTGGTCTGGGGATCGGTATCGTCAAAACGTATTATGAAATCCCCTCCATACATTTTGACATATTCGGAGTTGATTACCATACCTCTTGCACTACCCAGGGTAGCGGGCCCGTTGGGATTTGGGGCAAAACGCATAACAACCCTTTCCCCTTCTGTAACATCAAGGGGTTTGAGACCTTTTTCAGGTTCCTTCTTTGTATTTAGTTCTTCAATAAGTTCAGGTGCGATCTCCTCAAGTCTCTGCTGCCATACATCCGGCTTGCCTTCTGCAACCTGGTCTATGATTTTCTGTACTTCTGCCGTAACGTCTTTGGCTTTGGGACGCAGATGGGGACACTGTCCCATCACTCGACCCATGACAGCTCCAACCTGGGGGGGTTGTCCATATTTTACAGCATTCTGCAATGCAAACTTTTCAATCGTTTTTATGTCTTCATCCTCTAATGTCATCTGGCTGACCTCTATAAAAGTAAAACTGATACAAATACACAAATACAATTAAATTGAATTTCTTATCTGCTGGATGTGAGATGCTTTTGCAATGATGTCGGATATTTGCCCGTCAAATTCTTCAAGGAACTTTTCTGTATTCTCACCGGCAACCGCTCCGTGTGATGAAGGCTTGATGAGATGTTCCTGTTCAAGTACCCGCAATGAATACCTCACTTTATGGGTTGGCATCCCGGTTTCATCTGAAAGTTTAAGGATACCAATCGGCCCTTCTTCAAGAACCTTCCTGAGAACGATGAGATGTCTCTCAGTTAGTTCAAGTTCCCTGTAAATTTGATCAAAAAGCATTATGAAACCTCATTGGATAATGTGCCTATGCCCTCAATGGTTACATCTACGCAATCACCGCAATTAAGTTCACCCACACCCGGAGGGGTACCTGTGGCAATTACGTCCCCTTTTTCAAGGGTCATGACGGAGGATATGAATTCTATCAGAAAATCAACATCGAATATCAATCTGGAAGTTGATGAATTCTGTCTGCTCATGCCATTAATACTGCACTTAATATTTGCTGCAGAGGCATCGAAATCATCTGCAGGAGATATGAAAGGGCCAATCGGAGAAAAAGTATCAAAACTCTTTGCCCTGGTCCACTGTCCATCTTTTTGCTGAATATCACGGGCTGTTACATCATTAAAACATGTGTACCCTTCAATGACACTTTGTGCACTTTCGGCATGAATGCCATGGCATTGCTTTCCTATGATAACAGCAAGTTCTGCTTCATAATCAACACGGTTGCTGCAGGAAGGATAGATTATTTTAGTTCCATGACCGGTTACAGAAGATGGGGGCTTCATGAAAATTATCGGTTCATCCGGGATGTCCATATCCAGTTCTTTGGCGTGATCAATATAATTAAGTCCCACACAGATAATTTTGGAAGGACTTGAGGGCGGAAGTATATCAAGTGAATTAACATCATAAACATCTCCCCCGGGAGATATTACTCTTTCATCCTGCACATTACCCTCAAATATCTCAGTACCGTGTTTGAATTTTCCGATCATGTTATCCACTTGCTGATAATAAGGAGATGCATTGTCCTAGCAGACAAATTATGAAGATATGGTATAAATATAAATCCTTTTTCTTATCAATTCCGGCAAATGAGCGCCGGTTTGCCAGATTATGACCAATAGGGAAAACTTATTTTACTGTTTGGAAAGAATACTTTATTGGGGAGTGGATATGAACGATATTTACTGCATAGAAGAAAAAAGTCATGTACTCAGGTATGTGAATAACATTCCGATTTCGGGTAGATATCGGACCGAACTGGTACGATGGATAAATACTTATCTTGATGAAGAAAATGTTGAAAAACGCCTTTCAAGTACAAACGATGTATCTGATATGTCGGTAAAACAGGCAGCGGAAAGGGATCTTGAACTAACAATCCTTTTTGCCAAAAAAGAAGACAGGACCAATTCAGGAATTATTTTTCTGGAGGGGGAATTGCTGTTTCTGTTTAACCTGCTCTATGAAAAGGTAAAGGCACAAATTCCTGCTGCCTGAATATTAAAAACGGCACTTGCAACCTGAAGAATCACGTTCATAATGTCCAAACTCAGATCCTTCAAGTTCACCGCCATTGAATACGGGGCCGTCCCTGCAGACACACAGGCCTTCAGGATCCATACTGCAGGCTCCGCAAACTCCGATACCGCATTTGAAATAGCGGTGCAGACTGAACTCTGTCTTCACATGACCGTCGCGTGCTTTCAAAATTTCAAAGACCTTATACATCATAATCTCCGGGCCACACACATATATCCTGTCATAATCAGAGGTGTCCGTTTCTGCAAGCTGGTCGGTCACAAAACCGCCCCTGCCTTCGGAACCATCATCAGTGGTAATATCCACCCTGCCACAGGCAAACCGTTCCCTGAACAAAATTTCATCACAACATCTGGAGCCCAGTATTGTGCGGCCTTCAATTCCTCTTGCCTTAACAATATCTGCAAGGGGGGCAATCGGCGCGGCTCCTACTCCTCCTGCAATGAAAAGCACGTTTTCATCATTTCTGGGTATGGTGAAACCTCTGCCAAAAGGTCCCCTGAGCCCCATATGGTCACCTATTCCAAGTTCGAACATACGGGATGTGGCATCCCCTACTTTCTGGACGGTAATCGAGTTTTTCCCGGACAGGGTCATAGGGACTTCATCGGTGCCATGTACCCAGACCATTACGAATTGGCCGGGAGTGGCTTCATTGAATTGTGTGTCAAAGAAAAAAGTACGCACATTGGGTGATTCTTCGGTAATTTCAGTGATTTTTGAATGAATGGGGCGCATCAGATCATCTCGTGTGATAGGCCTGTTATATCTTCAGTTTTTGAATAACCGTATTTTTGCAGGTATGTATCGATACCTTTGCTTATTGTTTCAAAAATTTGCGTATCATCATGTACGGCAGATCCGATCTCAACAGCACTTGCCCCGGCAAGTATCATTTCAATTGCGTCTTGTGGGCAGGTAATACCTCCCACGCCAATCACGGGTATATCAAGTGCTTCATACAGGTCATAAACACATTTTACGGCCACAGGTTTTACTGCAGGACCGGACAGCCCTCCAAAACGGTTGCCTAGTATGGGATACCCGGAATGGATGTCAATAGCCATTCCCCGGACCGTATTGATAGCAACTACTGCCGAGGCACCTGCGGATTCTGCTGCTCTGCCGATGGAAGTGATATCCGTAACATTGGGTGTGAGTTTCACCCATACGGGTACATCCACAGCATCAACTACCGAGGCTGTGATTTCATGTACAAGATCAGGATCAGTTCCCACCGAAGCCCCATAACCTTCAGCATGGGGACAGCTTACATTAAGTTCAAAGCAATCAGGTTTTGAGGAAAGCAACCCATTCGCAACTTCGGTGAATTCTGCAGCATCTCCGCCGAATATGCTGGCAATTAACGGTGCATCCGTTTTGCTTTTCGCAATTCCGATTTCCTCACAGAAACCTGAGTAGGAAGGATTGGGGAGTCCCATCGCGTTAATGTATCCGCATTCCAGCTCCACCATTGAAGGGTTATTATGGCCTTTGTTGGGAACGGGCCCAATTGACTTGGTAACCACTGCACCGGCACCGTTGCGGCTCATTCTTGCAAGGGCTGCTCCTGTGGTTCCCATTATACCTGAAGCCAGGATTGTAGGATTTTTTAGTTCTATGCCTGCTATCTTCATGTATGATCAGTTATTTTTGGGAGATAATTGTGAAACGGCTTCTTTTACCAGTTCTTTTCCACCCATGGCAACAAGTTTCTTGCCCAGTTTCTCAGCATGCTCCCGATAATTATCCACCGGAATAATCTCGTCCAGACGGATGTCCCTTTTTCCATCGAGGGATAATATCTCGGCACGTATGTGTATCTTGTTGCCGTTATCCACAAATTCTGCAAAGGAGCCAACCGGTACTATACATCCACCTTCCACATCCCTGATCACCAGTCTCTCTACCTCTGTAGCGATGCGGGATTCTGTATGATCGATCTGAGAGCAGAGCAATTCCGCTTCCCCGCCTGCCAGAGTGACTACGGCAATGGTTCCCTGATTTGCCGACGGACAGAAGTTATCGCCATCCAGCCTGTGGCATTCAATGTCCCATCCCATTCGCTGCAAGCCCGCTTCTGCCAGTATAATTGCGTCATACATCCCGGATTCAAGTTTTTTAAGACGGGTATTTATGTTGCCACGCAGGTCCTGGACATCCAGATCCGGACGATAGCGCAAGAACTGAGCCCGCCTGCGCATGGATGTTGTCCCTACAATCGCCCCTTCAGGCAATTCGTCAAGGGTTGAACCATCATTCGTAAGAAGTAAGTCATGAGGGGAATCACGTTCAATTACTGCTGCGATGGAAAGTTCTGCGGGTCTTTCAGTGGGCAGATCCTTCATCGAATGGACTGCAATATCGATCTCCCCGGAAAGCATCCGGTCATCCAGTTCCCGCACAAAGGCACCCACACCCTCTACCTCGTGGAGGGGGCGGTCAGTGAAGGTATCACCGCTTGTCTTTATGATCTTGCGGGTAGTGGGGAAACCCCGGCTATCCAGAAGGCCCTCTACGGTTTTTGCCTGTGCAAGAGCCAGGTCACTTCCCCTTGTACCAATTATCAAATCAACACATCCTATTACAGGCAGGCTTCATAAGTTTCAAAGGTCGCTTCCAGATCATCTTCGGTATGTGCCAGAGAGAGGAAATTCGTCTCAAACTGGGAAGGCGGTATGAAAATTCCCTGATCCAGCATTTTATGGAAGAAGTTAAAATAGCCTTCCTTGTCACATTTGAGAACATCCTGATAATTTGCTGGCATATCCCCAAAGAAGATCTTGAACATTGAACCAACGCCTGAAACACTGTAATCCAGTCCCTTATCCGTGACAATCTCGGAAAGTCTGCTGCGTACATTTTGTCCCATGGCATTGAGTTTATCATGGGCATTTTCCTTCTCAAGTACATCAAGCACTGCATGCCCTGCAGCAACAGATGCCGGATGGCCACTAAAAGTCCCTGCCTGGTATACCGAACCGGAAGGTGCAATCATTTCGATAATATCCTTCCTGCCTCCGAAAACCCCTATGGGCATTCCTCCACCGATAATTTTACCCAGCGTTGTCAGGTCAGGTGTCACACCATAATACTCCTGTGCGCCGCCCATTGCAAGTCTGAAGCCGGTAATTACTTCATCGAATATGAGCAGGGTGTCGTATTCCTTTGTAAGTTTCCTGACCTCTTCCAGGTAACCTTCCTGTGGCAATACCGGTCCGACATTACCCATTACCGGTTCCATGATGACAGCTGCTATATCATCGCTTGATTCAAGCAGTTCTGTCATGGCCTCGATATCATTATAGGGTGTCTGGAGAGTGTGCTTGGTGAAATCCTGTGGTACACCCAGGGAATCGGGTTTACCTAATGTGGAAGCACCTGAACCAGCCTTGACAAGTACCGAATCGTGAGCACCGTGAAAACCACCTTCTATCTTAACGAATTTGTTCTTTCCTGTGTAACCACGTGCTGCCCGCAGGGCACTCATTGTGGCCTCGGTACCTGTGGATACAAAGCGAAGCATATCGATGCCTGGATATGCGGCTGCAATCCTTTCGGCCAGTTTGAATTCGGATTCGGTAGGGGTTCCATAGAGCCATCCCTTTTCAAGTTGATCACTTATTGCTTGCTTGACCACGGGATTTGCATGACCCAGCATATTTGGGCCGTAACCGAGGCAGTAATCGATGTATTCATTACCGTCAACGTCTGTAATACGGCATCCGGAAGCTTTCTCGGTGTAGAATGGATGGGGTTTGATTGCTCGTACCGGACTGCTAACACCACCAGGGAGATATTCCCTGGCCTTTTCAAACATTGATTTTGATTTTTCCAGATTGACCATGTAATCACACCAATAAAATTTATTCATTCAGTAATTGTGCCATTTCCTTGGCAAAGTAAGTAATTATCATATCCGCTCCAGCTCTTTTTATTGACATAAGGGATTCGTACATGACCTTTTTCTCATCCAGCCAACCCTGCTGGGCGGCTGCCTTTAACATGGAGTATTCCCCGCTGACATTGTAAGCTGCAGTTGGCATACCAAACTCCTGTTTTATCCGGTAGATGATATCAAGGTAGGGAAGAGCCGGTTTTACCATGACGATGTCGGCACCTTCCATGATATCCAGTTCTACTTCCCTCAGGGCCTCATCCGAATTTGCAGGGTCCATCTGGTATGTAGAGCGATCTCCGAAACAATAGCATGAATCAGCAGCATCCCTGAAGGGGCCGTAAAATGCGGAACAGTATTTTGCAGCATAGGACATAATGGGCACATCACTGAAATTTTCCTGATCCAGGGATTGCCTGATTGCACCCACCATGCCGTCCATCATACCCGAGGGGGCTACCATATCTGCGCCTGCCCTGGCATGGCTTGCCGCAATCTCACCCAAAAGGGGCAGGGTCTCATCATTAATCACATCATGGGTTTCATTATCAATAATGCCGCAATGGCCGTGGGATGTGTATTCACACATGCAGACATCCGTAATCACAACCATATCGTCACCAAGTTCCTCCTTGATAGCACGCGTGGCCTGCTGGACAATATCCTCGTCCCCACAAGCACTGCTTCCCTTTTCGTCCTTGTTTGAAGGAATTCCAAAAAGGATCAATGAACTGATGCCCAGGTCCGCCACATTCCTGGCCTCATTGACAACCTCGGAAAGGGGCAACCTCAGGACACCTTCCATGGATGGTACTTCGACTGTGGATTCTGCGGTTTCGTCAACAAACATGGGGTATATGAGGTCATCTAGCCCCAGGGAAGTTTCACGTATAAGATTACCTATCTTTCCGTTCCTGAGCCTGCGCATTCGAGTATTTGGGTACATTGGTATCACAAGTCCTTATTTGCAATTTTCCTTTTCTTTTTTAGCATAGGGTTTGATGTTAAAAAGTTTGCAGGCCGAATCAAGGAAAGCCTCATCATTGTATTCAGCTGCATTACGCAACACCTTGGTAGGTTCCGCCAGGACCTTGTTTGCTATGGCCCTTGTCAGGTCATCAAGGACCTTGCATTCCACATCCCCGATCGTGTGATAAGTTCCCAGCCTGTTCACAGCCCTATCCATCTCTTGTTTTCGGAGGGTATATATTTGGCTGTAAAGTTCGGATAAAAGAGCATCTGCTTTCTGTCTCTTATACTGGTTAATCAGCATTTTATATTCTTCATCAATTATAGTTTCAACTTTCTTTGCCTCTTCCATTCTCATCTGGAGATTGCGCTCATTAATAACCCTGAGGTTATCGATGTTACGCAGGATAACTCCGGGAAGGATTTCAACCTCGGGGTCTATGTCCCGGGGGCTGGCGATATCTATCAGCAGAAGATTATCGCTCCTGTTCTTTAAGGATCTTTCCACTGTTGCTTTCTTCAGGACATAATGCGGAGCAGATGTAGCACTGATTATGACATCGGCCTGTTGTGTATAGCGATCAAGGCTCATGAAATCCACGGCCTCGCCTCCCAACTCGTCTGCAAGTACCTTTGCCTTTTCATATGTGCGGTTTGCCAGATACACAACATTCATGTCCCTGTGCGATAATGCCCGGGTCACAAGAGTGCCCATCTCACCGGTGCCAATTACAAGTATATTACGTCCTTGCAGACCTTTTAACATTTCATCGGCAAGATCCACTGCGGCAGACGCAATCGATACGGAACCCCTATTGATGTTTGTTTCCGTACGGGCCCTTTTACCTACCTGGATTGCCTTGCTAAAAGCGGTCTCCAGGATTTTGCCCATGGTACCTGCATTCCGGGAGAAAGTGAACAGGTCCTTTATCTGTCCCAGGATCTGGTCTTCTCCTATGATCATGGATTCAAGGCCGCAGGAGAGTTTTAAAAGGTGATATAAGGATTCTTCATGGTCATAAAATTCGACAATTCGGGAAGAAACACCCATGCTTTTTGCAAAATGAAAAAGGACACTGCTTCCTCTGGGGGATACCACATACATTTCCAGTCGGTTGCATGTCTTGAGGACTGCACATTCGTATACGAGCTCATGGGAACTTAGCTGGGAAAGTATATCCTCGATTTCACCCTGCCAGGCATCTTCCATTTCCTCCACTGTTGCCTTTGCATGGGAAATAACCATGCTAGATATTTCAGTCAATGTTATCCTCCATTATTCGAGCAGTGATCCCGCTGTTCTTTTGAATCTTCATCTGCGCTATTCTCAATCTGCTCCAACATTATATCGTATGCTATATTATACGCTTTTTCGTAGGATTCCTCAAAAGCATCCCATATTTCTCTCCTGTCCAGTACTTTCCATAAGATCTGTCTACGAAGTGACTGGTCGGCAATATGCTTTTTCAATTCAGTGCGCAATTCATCCTGTAGATAGGCCATTTTCCCGTATTCCGGGGTAATGGTATGCTCAAGCTTTATGCGGGTGTATTTTGAGAGAGCTGGACTGTGCCCTAGTGTGGAAATGCCTATTGTAACCGGTCCGCGTTTTATTACAGAAGGAACTATAACATCCCCTCTCGAATCTACAGAATTAACGAATATATCCATATCAGAGGCTATCAGGTGTATCTTCAGGTTCAGGTCTCGGTCGCTGGTGGCAGGTATGGCCAAAAATGCTCCATCCAGATAATTGCGAATCATATCAGAAGATATTTCCCTTATATTTATTTGCACAATATCGATTTTATTGGATTCATACATAGCAAGGATGTCTTCGGAAAATTCTTCGCTTATAATGGTCACTTCAGCAAACTTGTAAAACAGTGATGCTTTGCGTTGTCCTACATTCCCTGCTCCAAAAATTACCACCTTCTGGGAAGATAAATCAAGAAAAAGTGGCATATATCGGCGATCATACATTATAGGAACCTCTTATTACATTTACAGCCTTACACCTGTTTTCTTGAACTCGTGCTCACTGAACAAAAGACGATAGTCATATATCCCGGTTGCATCTGCAATTTTTCCGGCAATTTCCTCACACTCTTTTTTACTGTAAGAATGGACCATTGTAAAAAGATTGTACGGCCAATCGGGATATCTGGGTCGCTCGTAACAATGAGTTACTTCGTTAAAACCGGACATAATTTTGCCTGCGTCTTCGACCTGCTCATCCGGTACATTCCAGATACACATGGCATTGGCAGTTATGCCGATGGTACGATGGCCTATTGATGCACCAAAACGACGTATGATTCCCTGTCTTTGCATCTCCTTTAGCCGATCTACAATTTCCTGTTCACTTAAATCCGTTTCTTCTGCTATTTTCTTGAACGGAGAATGTGTAAATTCAATCCCCTGCTGTGTCAATTCCAGGATTTTGCGAGAAAGTGGATCAAGTTTATCGTACATCGAATTTCACCCCAATCTTGAAAAGACGTTTTGTGGGCAGGTCCAGGATGGGACAATCGGTTTCATCAACAATCTGTTTGATTATGGTATCAAGGCGCTCACGATCTGCTGCTGAGATGGTAAACCATATGTTATACTCCGCCGGGCGCAAATAATTGTGAGAGACTTCCGGATGCCTGCTAATGATTTCTCCTATTTCATGAATCCTTGAGTCAGGAGCTTTCAGGGCTATGAGAGTACTTGTGCCTCCGGCTTTGCGCGTATTTATCACAGGACCTATGCGCCTTACAGCCCCCTGCCTGTTAAGCCTCTCGAGACGTTTCAGTAATTCTTCTTCAGGAATACCCAGCCTTTCAGCCAGAGCAGCATAGGGATGTATCGAGAGGGGAAATCCAAGCTGGATTTCGTTCAATATCCTTTTGTCCGTTTCATCAAGATCAATCATAGGCAATCACATTCATTACTGAGAATAGAATAGGTTACGAGATGTAATCATGGATTATAATGTTTTCTTTTGGGATTGAGCAAATATTTACGATTATGCTTTTAGAAAAAAAGGGTATATTGGCCGGCATAAAATATAAAAAAGAGGTATGGAAAAGTCATACTAACGGATTAAAGTTTATCTCGGGTGGTAGATACAATAAGGCTCTTCTTCCAGATAATCCCCGGTCGCTGCATATGCACGGGCACGGCAGCCACCGCACACGTTCTTGTATTCACATTTGCCGCATTTTCCCTTTAGGAGACTGAAATCTCTGAGTTCATTGAACAAAGTTGAATTGTTCCAGATTTCCCCGAATGACTGGTTTCTTATATTGCCGGCAATCACAGGAAGATAGCCGCAGGGCTGCACATCACCAGTACTTGAAACAAAACAAAAGGCAGTCCCGCCCAGACATCCTCTGCTTACAGCATCAAAACCATGGGTGTTGATTGAAACTTCCATGCCTTCTTTTTCCGCACACTGGCGCATGATCCTGAAATAATGTGGTGCACAGGTAGCTTTGAGTTCAAGGGAAGTATGCTTTTTCTGTTCATAGAACCAGTGCAGTATCCTTTCATACTCTGCCGGAGGTATCTCCTCATCTGCAAGGTTTTCCCCTCTGCCTGTAGGTACAAGCAAAAAAATATGTAGGGCATCGGCTTTCAGGGAAGTAGCCATTTTAAGGATACGTGGAATCTCTCCCAGGTTTCTTTTGGTTATCGTAGTATTGATCTGAAAATCCATGCCTTCTGCCTTGAGAGCTTCAATTCCTTCCATGGCTTTGTCAAAGGCACCTTCAACTCCTCTAAATCCATCATGGGTTGCAGAGTCTGCCCCATCAAGACTTATACTTACTCTTTTTATTCCCACTTCTTTGAGTTTTCTTACAGTTTCCCTTTCAAGCAGTGTTCCATTGGTAGCAAGTACCACTCTGAGGCCTTTATTTGTGCCATAGTGGGCAAGTTCATATACATCAGGGCGAACAAGTGGTTCGCCTCCACTGAGAATTAATATTGGTGACCCGAGGGAAGCGACCTGGTCAATGAATGTTTTTGCCTCGAATGTGTCAAGTTCACCAATAGCTTCTTCATCGGTGGATGCACCTCTGCAATGCACACAGGAAAGGTTGCATCTGGATGTCAACTCCCATGCAATTAATCTTGGTGGGTTGGGTTTTTCTGACATAGTCATATCACAGTCATTTCAATTTATTTAAGTAATGGTATACTGATTGTACCATAAATCAAATATATAGATAATTTGTAAGGACCACATGACACATATAAGAGATGGGCAATTTAGTTATTTGTAAATGAGTTGTGGTGTGAAATATGGATCCACTGAATACAGCATTTTTGATTGTGATCATGGCAATAGTTTCATATACAATATTCCTGATTCGAAAACGTTCACAGCTTCTTCGTGAATTTAAAAGGTTAAATCCTGAATGAAGGGACATTGATGGATAAAAAACAAAAACAAATTCTTGCAGTTATTACAATACTTTCCTTTGCTATCCTGGGCCTGTGGGGCATAGATACCGGCCAGAATTATTACATGGTATCTGAAATTAAGGAAAATATAGATGATTTTGAAGGGAATGATATCAACACAATGGGTGCTATCAAGCAAGGAACATTGGATGTAAAACCCGGTAATATAACTTTCATGCTTCAGGACATAGAGCAACCTGAAAAGTACATTGAAGTTGAATATACCGGTGACCTGCCACCCAATCTTGAAGAAGGTAAAGAACTGAGTATTGAAGGAAAAATAGATAGACAGGGCAATCTCAAAGCGGAAAAAATTGTTATGGGTTGCCCTTCCAAATACTCCGAATGACCTATGTCTATCTCAAAGAGGCCATCGATGGATTTTGAAAAATGGGATGAATGCCGGAGTATAAACAAAGCATTAATTGACTTTGTGGAAGAAATTGACAACGGTTCCAATATGAAAAAAGTAGTTGCCCACATATGTCAATCCGGCGGGAAAAAAACACGTCCTGTGATCCTCCTGCTGTCATCCCGTATATGCGGCAGCGAAATTGAAAATGCCCTTGATGCTGCCCTGGCAATTGAACTTATCCACTCTGCATCCCTTATACACGATGACCTGCTTGACAGGGGAGTGTTGAGAAGGGGAGTTAAGACTGCCCATGAGGTATATGGCACCGCTGCAGCAATGCTTGCGGGAGATTACCTGATATCCAAGTCCATTGAACTAATATCTTCATATGGCAAAGAAATAGGCACGGAATTTGGCAGGGCAGGTATGGAAATGGCCGAAGGCGAGGCTATGGATGTAGATTTGCTGGAAAAGAACATCAACAACCGTGTCGAGTATTTTAACTGTATTGAAAAGAAGACCGCTTCACTTTTTGCTGCTTCGGCAGTAATGGGGGCCTATGTTGCAGGAGCAGACGAGGATACAGTTTCTAAGTTCAGACTATTTGGCAATAAACTCGGAACTGCCTATCAAATCGTTGATGATATGCTGGAATACACCACTAAGGTAAACAACAAGGAATCAATACACATATCCCCTTCGCTGGTAGACATATACAGACAGGACATGGCGGATGCAAAAGCAATAGAAAAAACCAGGGGAGTTGTTGAACAACTTGTTTCTGAGGCACATGAAATCATCAATCAATTCCCTTCTTCCCAATCCAGAAATAAATTACATGAGATTACCAACCATGCCACAAGTGACCTCCTTCCTGAAGTTGGAACAAGGAAATGCTAAAAAGGTGAATTTATGAGAGTATATGAAAAACCTATGATAAAAGTTGATGCAAATGTGGAAGATGATAAAGTTGTACTCACCAGTGAGGGTCCATTTTCCACCATTGCAAAACCAATTCTGAAACGTATTAACCGGATTTTTCAGGAAGAAAAACCTATTGCATTTAATGAAGAAGAGATCATATTTTCGACATGGACACCCCCGATTCCCAGCAATGCATTCAACAGGATGATCAGTTCCCAGATCGCAGCCATCATGAAAAAACGTGTACCTGATCAATTCTCAATAGCTATTACCGATAGATGTCCGAATAATTGTATCCACTGCGGAGCTGCGGGTTTCCTTACTGAGGAAGAACTAACTACCGAGCAAATCAACAATGCTATCGAGCAGTCCCTTGACCTTGGAGCCTATCTAATTTCTTTCGATGGCGGGGAAACAATGCTTCGAAAAGATCTCCCCGAAATGGTAAGGGAGGTCGATAAAGAAAGGTGCATTACAACCTGTTTTACTTCTGGCTTTGGGCTTACACCTGAAAGGGCTGCACAGTTGAAGGATGCGGGCATGTATGCCATGAGAATAAGTGTAGACAGTCCTTTCGAAAAGGAACATGACCGCATTCGTGGCAGGGATGGGGCATACAGGGATGCTATTGAGGGTATTAAGAACACCCTGGGAGCTGATATACTGGCAGATATGTTTGTGGTTGTCTCTCCTGATAATATAGATGACCTTGAAGATTTCTATGGTCTTGCTGCAGATATGGGTATGCAGGAAATGTCTATTTATGAGATAGTTGCTGTGGGTCGCTGGCTTGAACATGAAGATGAAGTCATCACTCAAAAGGATGTGAAGGCCACGGCACGTTTCCAAAAAAGAATGAACAGTGGAGGGGACGGACCACGTGTTACTTCATTCCCGTATTTCATGGGTCCGGATATGTTTGGTTGCTTTGCCGGAAGACGATGGATGCATGTCACACCTGCAGGTGAGGTCATGCCCTGTGCATATACACCGCTGTCCTTTGGGAATATAAAGGAAGAAAGACTTTCGTCGATATGGGATAATATGGGCAAACATCAGGCATATCGGTCCAATTCCGATTATTGCATGATGAGGAATCCTGAATTCAGGGAAAAATACATCCATACGATACCCAAAGATGAGATATTACCATATAGAGTAAGAAATGAATAAATTTGTGTCATATTCCTAAAAGCGATCGTATTTTTCATGAATAATTATTATAATCGACAGATTGCGAACCGATAAGAACCGAATGGCTTATATGTAAAGTTGTTTATGAGTACCTGCTGGTAACTTGAACCCCTATCCGAATGATTATTCATTATGGTTATTCAATAGCAATCGCCTGAAACCGAATAACTTATATGCGAGGTTGCTATAAGGGGCATAAAATCACGCTGCTTAATAATTCACAGACGCGATGAGGATTCATATGGCCAAGGACAAAATCTTATCCGAGATAAAAGAAGCAGAACAAAGTGCTGCCAAAAAGGTGGAAGCAGGCCTGAAGGAGAAGGAGGACAAAATCGCCAGGGCTCGTGCAGAAGCCAGAGAAATAATTAAAGAGGCAGAATTAGATGCAGAGAAATCTGCAAATAATGCACTCAAATCTGCACAGGAAGACCTCCAGAAAGAGCACGAAGAAATCGTCAATAAAGGCAAGAAGGATGCAGAAGAGCTGATAAGCAACGCAGAATCCAATGTCGATAAAGCTGTTGCAATGCTTGTGGAGGAATTCGAGAGGGCGATCTATGCTTAAGCCAAAAAGTATGACCCGTGCTGTTATCGTCGGACACAAAGAAGTCCTGGATGAAACAGTAGAGACACTTCACGATATCAATATCTTCCATATTGAAGAATATAATGAAGAAGATTCTACTTTTAAGATAGGGAAGCCCTTTGAGAATGCAGGGGATGTTTCCAAAAAACTTGTTCAACTGAGGTCAATTTCCAGTTTTCTTGGTATCAAGCCAAAAGAAGTACCAAAACAGGACACAAAAGTTCTGTGGGCTGAACTCGATGAAAAACTGGCTACCCTGGAAAATGAGATTGATGAAAAGACCGAAGAGAAGAACAGCTATGAAACAAGATTAAAGGAACTGGATTCCCTCATAAAAGATCTCAAACCATTTGTTTCAATCCCCATAGACCTTAAAAATTACAGAGGTTACGAGAATCTATCTGTTTTTGCAGGTACTGTAAAGGGAGATATTAGTTCTGAACTATCTGCAATTACAAATGATTATGAACTCGAATTTGATCCAGATACACTCGCCATTGCCCTGTTTGTCAGGAAAGACAAAGAAGATATCGTGGCTGAGATGTTGGCTGATAACGAGTTCCGTGAGATCCGTGTTCCCGATATGGATGGCATATCTTCGGAAATAATCGCTGATTTAGAAAGTGAAAAAAACACTATCAATGAGAAAATTTCCTCACTTGAAAAGAGTATTTCTGACATAAAAGAACGTTATTCTGATTTCATACTTGCAAGTGATGAAATTCTGTCCATCGAATCTCAGAAATCCGAAGTACCTCTGAGGATTGCCACATCAGAGCATACTTTTGTAATCGACGGATGGGTTCCATCTGATGAGTATAACAAATTGACCCGGACACTCGAATCCTCTACTGGTGGAAGAGTATTTGTTTCCAAGCAGGAAGTATCAGAAGAGGAGGAAGAGGACGTCCCGGTAGAGTATAATAACTCAGGGACCACAAAGCCTTTCGAATCAATAATGAATTTGTACACAAGGCCAAATTATAAAGAGCTCGATCCCACTTCATTAATTTTTATCTTTTTCCCCCTCTTCTATGGAATGATACTAGGTGATGTAGGATATGCATTGGTGCTTCTTGCATTAGCACTTGGAATAAAGAAATACGTGAATATAGAGTCATTAAGGCCCCTGATGGATATCTTAATATATTGTCAGATATCAGCTCTTATATTTGGTATATTGTATGGGGAAGCTTTTGCAATTTCACTTGCAACCACTCATATAGGCGTCCCACCATGGTCACCAGAGCCGCTATTAAATGACGTGTTTGGTATATCTCTAGCAAACACTGTACATTTAGACCCGGGATACGCACCAGGTTTAATACCAGGATTTGAAACGATACATCTTTTCGAATCGCCTATAAGTGGAGAAATGGTTACATTCCCATACCATAGACCTGATGCGGTAATGACACTTTTGGTGATTAGTTCAATCATAGGTGTCATGCATATAAATCTGGGATACATTCTTGGATTTATTAATGAGAATAATAAGCACGGGTTTATGGCTGCGTTATTGGAAAAAGGTAGCTGGATAGTTATAGAAATCGGTATTGTACTTACAGTACTTGGATATCTCGACTACCTTCCGATAGCAATTGGTGCAGCAATATTCCTGATTGGCGTCTTAATGCTGGTGAAAGGGGAAGGGATCAAAGGCCCTATTGAACTTCCATCCCTTCTCAGTAATGTGTTATCATACACACGTATAGGTGCAGTAGGATTGTCATCAATATATATTGGCTACACCGTAAACCAGATAGCGTTTGAGATGTTGATGCCAGATTCTCTTGGCATAATGGCGATCTTTGCGCTGATAGTATTCATATTCGGACATGCATTAAATTCAGTCTTAAGCATAATTGCCCCCGGTTTACATGCTTTAAGGCTTCAGTATGTCGAATTCTTCAATAAATTCTATGAAGGTGGGGGCAAAAAGTACAGTCCATTTGGATATATAAGAAAATACACGGAGGAATAATAATATGGTAGGAGAAGAAGCAATAACAATGATGGATCCGGCAGGACTTAAAGCAATAGGAGCAGGACTTGCAGTAGGACTTACAGGACTTGCATCCGGTATTGCTGAAAAGGACATTGGTGCTGCAGCTATCGGAGCAATGGCTGAAAATGAAGGACTTTTCGGTAAGGGTCTGATTATGACTGTAATTCCTGAAACCATTGTCATTTTCGGACTTGTGGTTGCACTGTTGATAAGCTAAGCGCGGTATAAGAGCATTAAAGAAATGCTCTTAAATTCTTTTTAAGGTGTGAGAGCATGGGACTCGAAACAGTAATCAAAGACGTCATGGATGTTGCGCAGGCGACGGTCTCTGAAATCAATGCAGAGGCAGATGCCGAAGCGTCCCGTATTATAGAGGATGCAAAGCAATCCGCCAAAGAAATCAAAGGGAAACGTCTTGCCAAAGCGGAAGATGAAATTCAGCGTATGCAAAGGCAAGAATTATCCAGTGCAAATCTCGAAGTCAAAAGGACAATGCTCAATGCGCGCAAAGAAGTGCTTGAAAAGGCCTATAACCGGGCATTCGATGAGATTGCAGGGTTATCTGCGGATAAGCAGGAATCACTTCTTAAGAACATCATAGAAAGTCATGAATCTAAAGGTAGCCGTATCTATTCCAATAAGGAATCAGAAGATATTGTGAAAAAACTGTCCTCTTTAGAGTATGCAGGTAACATCGATTGTATTGGAGGCGTTGTTATAGAGAATGAGGATGGAAGTATCAGGCTTGACTATACTTATGAAGGAATTCTTGACAGCGTGTATGAGCAGAACCTGAAACAGATTTCAGATATCTTATTCGGGTGATATCAAAATGAGGCTTTTCCAGAGACTCCGGAATAAGAGTTCCTCTTCAACAAGTAGCGGGGGCTCAAATTATGCTTATGTCACTGCGCGTGTACGTGCAATGAAGAGCAATCTGCTTCCAAAAGAGACATATTCACGGCTTATGAACATGGATCTCGACGAAATCACTCGTTTTATCGGAGAAACCCAGTATCAGCAGGATGTAGATGAACTTGCGCGGAAATTTAGCGGAGTAGATCTTATAGAGCATGCATTGAACAGGAACCTTGCAGTCACATTCTCTAAATTGATTGATATTTCAGAGGGTGAACTTAACTATCTCATCACGGAATATCTGAAGAATTATGATATCTGGAATATCAAAACAATTCTCAGGGGCAAGTACTACAATGCAACTCTCGAAGAGATAAAGGATAATCTTGTTTCTGCAGGTCAATTCAAGTACAATTTCCTGTCTGAAATTGCTGAAAAACAATCTTATGAATATGTTATAGATGCACTCAGCAATACTGATTATTATCCAATTCTTATGAATTATGACGGTACAAACCTTCCAGATATAGAAAATCAGCTTGATAAGTTATATTATCAGAGGCTGTTCAATGCTATTGGTACACCAAAGTCAAGTGATCGTAAACTTTTCTCCAAGCTTATTCGTACTGAGATTGACATAAAGAATATTAAAACAATGTTCAGGATGAAGAAAGAAGGTGTCGAAGGTGATGAACTTGAAGATCTGGTTCTGGACGGTGGGCTCCGGCTTAGTCTGAAGGAAATAAATTCATTGGTTCCTCTGCCTTTTGCAGATTTTATAAATTCACTTGAAAAGTATCCATACTGGGACTCGATATCAGATTTTGCTGATCCTGAAATGGAATCTCTTGTTGATCTGGAAACAAGCCTCACCAAGTACACAATAAAGTCTGCTTCCAGTTTTTCACATGTGTATCCCCTTTCAATTGTTCCGATCATGGATTACATGATCAGCAAAAAAAACGAGGTCAACAACCTGAGGATAATTGCGAGAGGAAAGGCAGCTAATCTGGGAGAAGATATTATCAAAAACCAGTTGGTGATCTGATGGATCTGGCAGTTGTAGGAGATGGCGAATTTGTTACCGGCTTTCGATTAGCCGGTGTGCAGAAAGTGTATGAGGTTAATGATGAACCTAAGCTGGAGGAAACAGTAAAAGAGATCTTCAACGATTCCTCCATAGGTATCCTTGTAATGCATAGTAATGATTTTGATAAGCTACCGGAGACCTTGAGAGATACTCTGAGTGAATCCGTCGAACCAACATTGGTAACCCTGGGCGGAACCGGACAAAGCTCTAACTTACGGGATAAAATAAAACAAGCGGTAGGTGTAGATTTGTGGAAATGAATGGTGAAATTTATCGAGTGGCAGGACCTGTTGTCACAGTCACCGGTATCAAGCCGAAGATGTATGATGTGGTAAAAGTAGGTCATGAAGGACTGATGGGTGAAGTAATCCGTATCGAGGGTGAAAAAGCTACAGTTCAGGTATACGAAGACACATCCGGCATAAAACCGGGAGAGCCTGTAGAAAATACGGGAATGCCTCTTTCAGTAGAACTGGGTCCAGGCCTCCTGGAAAGTATTTACGATGGTATACAGAGACCTCTGGAAGTTCTCCAGCAAAAGATGGGAGATTTCATTGAAAGAGGAGTAACAGCAAACGGTCTTACCAGGGAGAAGAAGTGGGAATTTACCCCTACAGTATCCAAAGGAGACAGTGTTAAAGGTGGAGATATAATCGGTGTTGTACAGGAAACACCCAACCTCGAACACAAGATAATGGTCCCCCCAAGAAAGTCAGGAACTGTAGAAGATATCAAAAGTGGTAAATTTGTAGTGGATGAAACGGTTTGTGTACTTTCTGACGGCTCTGAACTATCTCTGATGCAGAAATGGCCTGTAAGAGGTCCCAGGCCGGTGGGCAAGAAACTCTCTCCAACAAGACCCCTTGTAACAGGACAGAGGATCCTTGATGGGATGTTCCCTGTGGCAAAAGGTGGTACAGCAGCGATCCCCGGTCCTTTCGGATCAGGAAAAACTGTTACCCAGCAGCAACTTGCAAAGTGGAGTGACACTGATATTGTGGTTTACATCGGATGTGGGGAACGTGGAAACGAAATGGCCGATGTACTGAATGAATTCCCGGAACTGGAAGACCCAAAGACCGGAAGGCCACTGATGGAACGGACAGTTCTTATCGCAAATACATCCAATATGCCTGTGGCTGCCCGTGAAGCATCTGTTTATACAGGAATTACCATCGCGGAGTATTACCGTGACATGGGATATGATGTCTCCCTCATGGCAGATTCAACCTCCAGATGGGCAGAAGCAATGAGGGAAATTTCCTCCAGGCTTGAAGAGATGCCTGGTGAGGAAGGATATCCGGCATATCTGTCCGCCAGGCTTTCTGAATTCTATGAACGTGCAGGTGCAGTTCATTCCCTTGCAGGCCTTGATGGTTCCATTACTGTCATAGGTGCAGTTTCACCTCCTGGTGGTGACTTCTCCGAACCAGTTACACAGAATACCCTGCGTATCGTAAAGGTATTCTGGGCACTGGATGCAAAACTCTCCCAGAAGAGACACTTCCCTGCAATTAACTGGCTTACCAGTTACAGTCTTTACAATGACAGGCTTGCAGGCTGGTTTACAGAAAATGTCGGAAGTGACTGGAATGAACTAAGGGATAATGCAATGGATATTCTTCAGGAAGAAGCTGAACTTCAGGAAATCGTGCAACTCGTGGGTTCGGATGCACTCCCTGAGGACCAGCAGCTTACTCTTGAAATTGCCAGGATGCTTCGTGAATACTTCCTGCAGCAGAACGCTTTCCATCCTGTGGACACATTCTGCCCATTTGATAGGCAATACAAACTTCTGAAATCCGTATCCACGTTTGGGGAAAAAGCAACCGAGAAGATGGAAAATGGTGTCCCCATCACCAAGATCATGGAAATGAAGTCCAAGGATGAACTTGCCAAGGTCAAATATGAAGAAGACTTTGATGCAGCCCTTGAAGCAATCATGGCAAAGATGGATGAAGAGTTCACACAGATTGGAGGCAACTGAAAATGACCAAAGAATACAAAACCATTGTAGATATTGCAGGACCACTCATATTTCTTGAAAAAACCGAGCCTGTAGGATATGGGGAACTTGTTCAGGTAAACCTTCCTGATGGGACCACCAAGAGAGGTCAGGTTCTTGATACCTCTGCAGACATGGTTGTCATCCAGGTTTTCGAAGGTACACAGGGACTTAATGATGAATCCGGTGTAGTATTCAGTGGAGAAACCATCAAACTTCCTGTTGCAAAAGATCTTCTTGGTCGTATCCTTTCCGGTTCTGGAGAACCCCTTGACGGTGGTCCAAGAATTATCCCCGAAAAAAGGGTAGATGTGAATGGAGCTTCAATGAACCCTTTTTCCAGGAGACCACCTGATGAATTTATCCAGACAGGAATATCCACTATTGACGGTACAAATACTCTTGTAAGAGGACAGAAACTTCCTATCTTCTCTGGATCAGGTCTGCCACACAATGAGATTGCTCTTCAGATTGCAAGACAGGCAAAAGTACCCGGTTCTGAAGAAGATTTTGCTGTGGTATTTGCTGCAATGGGTATTACCAATGAGGAAGCCCAGTCATTCATGGAAGACTTTGAGAAGACAGGTGCTCTTGAAAGAGCGACAGTTTTCCTTAATCTTGCAGATGACCCTGCAGTCGAGCGTATCATTACCCCGAGGATGGCACTGACAGCAGCAGAGTATCTTGCATACGAACACGATATGCATGTACTTGTAATCCTGACTGATATCACAAACTACTGTGAAGCACTCCGTCAGATGGGTGCAGCCCGTGAAGAAGTGCCCGGTAGACGTGGATATCCCGGTTATATGTATACTGACCTTGCATCCCTCTATGAACGTGCCGGTGTCATCAAGGGTAACAAGGGATCTGTGACCCAGTTCTCTATCCTGACCATGCCAGGTGACGATATTACCCACCCAATCCCTGATCTTTCCGGTTATATTACCGAAGGCCAGATTGTAGTATCCCGTGAACTTCACAGGAAGGGTATCTATCCACCAATCAATGTGCTCCCATCCCTTTCCCGCCTAATGAACTCCGGTATCGGAGAAGGAAAAACAAGGGAAGACCACAAAGCAGTATCTGACCAGTTGTATGCCGGGTATGCAGAAGGACGTGACCTTCGTGGATTGGTTGCAATTGTCGGTAAGGAATCCCTTTCCGAAAGAGACCAGAGAATCCTGGAATTTGCCGATCTTTTCGAAGATCGCTTTGTAAGACAGGCAAAAGATGAAGATAGGAATATCGAAGATACCCTGAATATAGCATGGGAAATCCTTTCCGAACTTCCGGAAGCACAGCTCACCAGGATAGACAACAAGTATATCGATAAATACCATCCTGCACATCAAAATGCAGAATGAACAAAGAGTGATCCACTATGGGCACAAAGGATGTTAAACCAACTCGTTCCGAACTCATTGAACTGAAGAAAAAGATAAAACTGTCCCAGAGCGGTCATAAACTGCTGAAAATGAAAAGGGATGGTCTTATCCTGGAATTCTTTGAGATTTTGAACCAGGCCAAGGGTGTAAGGAACGAACTGGATGACGCCTATAACAATGCCACTGAAAAAATAGGGATTGCTGAGGCGGTCGAGGGCAGAATGGTAATAAAATCCACTGCTCTTGCTCTCAAAGATGGACCTGAAATAAGTCTCGAAAGCCACAACATTATGGGTGTGGTGGTCCCTAAGATTGAAGCATCCAGTGTGCATAAACCCATCAACAAAAGGGGATACGGTATTCTCGGGACAAGCTCCTATATCGATGAAGCTGTCGATTCATATGAGATTCTTGTTGACAAGATTATTCTTGCAGCAGAGATCGAGACCACTATGAAAAGGTTACTTGAAGACATCGAGAAAACAAAAAGACGTGTAAATGCCCTTGAATTCAAAGTAATTCCCGAAATGCAGGAAGCAATGGATTTCATCCGTTTCCGGCTGGATGAGATGGAACGTGAAAATACCTTCCGCTTAAAGAGGATTAAGGCATAATGCCTAACACAGAACCTGATCGGCCAGGGATGGCCGACAGACTTTTTTTAAAAATCACCCAACCCAATAACCTTGCGCGTATTTTGCGCTGGGCATGGTTAATATCCCTTATGATGCTGGTATTTGGTTATCTTATCATTTATTTCAGGATTTCAGAGTACTTGAATATCTGATGAAATAATTGATCGGAACCAGTCAGTAAAGTATATATATCTTCTTCCACTATATATGAACCGTTAAATAAACAACATACGGTTCTATTAGTTGTGATATTTTGTTCAACAAAGGTGATATACCTATTTGATTTCATTTTGCCTGCTTTATTTTTTAGCTGTGCGTATGTTCTTATGCAACTTTTGCAGGCAAATTCATTCAATAAGCAATATAAACTAAAAATGTGGTACTTTTATGACACAGCATACACAAGCACAAAAAGAAATAGCTAAAAAAATCGATTCTGATACTGTTATTGCCAACTGGAAGGACTGGAGATGGCAACTCAAGCATTCCATCGGTGATGTTGATACATTTGAAACCTTACTTGGCATCAAATTCAAAGCCGAGGAAAAGGATAAACTCAAACAAACCCTGGAAAAATTCCCATTATCTGTAACTCCTTATTATCTGTCCCTCATAGATACCGATGATTTCAGGAATGATCCCATATTCCTGCAAGCCTTCCCTTCACCAAAGGAGCTGGACATCGATGAAGATGATCTTGAAGATCCTCTTTCAGAGGATGAGGACAGTCCTGTAGAGGGAATCACACACAGGTATCCGGACAGGGTACTGTTCCATATAAGTAACACCTGTTCGATGTACTGCAGGCATTGCACACGTAAGAGAAAGGTGGGAGATGTGGATTCCATTCCTACCAGGGATGCAGTCTCTGAAGGACTGGAATACATCAGAAATACGCCCCATGTACGCGATGTACTGCTTTCAGGTGGAGATCCTTTTATGCTTCCTGATGCTTATCTGGACTGGATCCTGACAAAATTGAGGGAAATTCCTCATGTTGAGATAATTCGTATCGGTACAAGGATGCCTGTGGTGCTTCCTTACAGGGTAACTGATGATCTTGTAGAAATACTCAAAAAGCATCATCCTCTCTGGATCAACACCCATTTCAACCATCCACGTGAGGTAACAGCATCTTCCAGAGAGGCCCTGCGCAAACTTGCGGATGCAGGAATTCCTCTCGGGAACCAGACGGTGTTGCTTTCAGGAGTGAATGACTGTCACAGGATTATGAAAAGTCTTGTACATAAACTTGTGCAAAATCGTGTACGTCCTTATTATCTCTACCAGTGCGACCTGTCCGAAGGCCTCTCCCATTTCCGGACACCGGTAGGTAAGGGTATTGAAATTATGGAACACCTGATAGGCCATACAAGCGGTTTTGCAGTACCCACTTATGTTATAGATGCCCCCCACGGAGGTGGCAAAATACCAGTTATGCCTTCCTATCTTATATCCTGGTCAACCAACAGGGTAATCCTGCGTAACTATGAGGGAGTCATCACCTCATACAAGGAACCGGATTCCTACGAGCCGATATACTGTGATCGTAAATGTGAGGAATGCAAACTACAGCTCAAACTTGATGATGCAGCTGAATATAAATCTACAGGTATTGCAAAACTGCTTGCAGATTATGATGAAGCTGTAAGTCTTGTACCGGAGGATACCGATAGAATGGAGAGAAGGGACGTTGAGTGATATAATCGAAAAATTTGGCAACTCCCTCATCCAGCACGGTACATACAACGATCGTATTTACCTTATGAAACTGGATACCGGGGACCTCCCTGATCTTATACCTGAAATGGATAGGTTGGCAGAAAAACGCGGCTACAGCAAGATATTTGCAAAAATCCCTGCAGATTCCAGAGCAACTTTTGAAGCAAAGGGATATGTAAAGGAGGCCGGTGTACCGGGCTATTATTCTGGCAAGATGGAAGCCCTGTTCATGTGTAAGTATTTCTCAGAGCGCAGAAAAGAGGACACACAGGCTGAAGACGACCGGATCATCTCCACAGCCAGGGATAAGGCAGGAGATATCAGGAAACATGAATTACCCGAAGGCTTTCTGATCCGGATGTGTACGGAAGCGGATTTGCCCGCAATGGCCAGGATATACGCCGAGGTGTTCCCTACATATCCTTTTCCTATCCAGGATCCGACATACCTGAAAGAAACCATGGAAGATAATGTTGCATATTTCGCAGTTGAAAATGAAGGTGGCATAGTTGCCCTTTCCTCTTCCGAGATCGATTTTGAAAACCGGAATGCAGAAATGACCGACTTTGCTACACTCCCTCAATTCAGGGGAATGGGTTTGTCCACTCATCTCCTCTCAAAAATGGAAAAAGAAATGAACAAGAAAGGTATCCTTACACTGTATACCATCGCCCGGGCCGCGTCCTATGGTATGAATACGGTTTTTGCAAGACTGGGGTATGAATTTACCGGAAAACTTGTTCAAAATACCAATATCTCTGGCAATCTTGAAAATATGAATGTATGGTACAAGCACATCTGAGTAATATATATCGAAAAAACCGACTGAAAAATGTCTCCCGATGAACATGTGAGATACATCTGGTTCATGGAAAAACTTGCCGGACTTGAAGTGGACCGGAACAAACTTTCTGTTGTGGAAAAAATATAAAGAAACTCAAGAACGGCACGGAAATCTACGGGTCATAATGAAGATAATTAAAGTCCATATTATTCAGTTTGTTATATCTATTTCAAGTTCATTCTGCGTTACATGCAAATATGTGATTGCTCCGGCTCTCTCATCATAATTTATAGTTACAGCAGAATTTTCATAATCCACCGGGTCCTGTGAGCCACCATCGATATTAAAAACCACAGAACCATCTTTTGTCAGTAATTTCAAATAATGCTGTGTGAGATCATTCAGATAAAATGATGTGTTCCCTTCCTCGATGACAACATCGGGAAGTTCGGTTGTATCCTCCTGGGAGTCGTTCCATGAGAAATCCGGATCTGCACCGTTTTGGTTGGTATTAGGGGGTGTATATTCCATTACAAAAGAGCTGTTCAAAAAATCAATGGTACTTTCAGCTTCGGATTTAGTGCCATTTATCTGGAAATAATCTACTCCATCCCAGTGTTCTATATGCTCCGGTCCCACGGATGTATCTTTATATGTAACTTCAATTTGCAGCTGGTTATTATTTTTTTTTGCAATATTGTATATCAGGCTTTTAGTTCCTGAAGTTGCCTCTATCTCATATTTAGATGGATTTAAGCCATCACTGTTGGAATCTTCGGCTTCAAGGTCCAGATGAAAATCATCGATAGGCAGAGGATTTGATGCATTTACAGCCCCAATTTTAATCTGGTTTGTAAGGGTTGTTGTTCCCATGGGAGGAACCACGTCCAATTCAATAATTGCGGTTTTATTGACATCATCCTTTTCCGCATTGGTATAGACCATTGACTCTGCATAATTGGCCCACGCATCATAATATTCACTTTCAATATAGATATAGATCTTATCCGAGGTCACAGGATTTGTTCTTGATGTCGATATGGATGTGTTGGGATACAAGACAAAAGGCCTGTTGTCCGATGTTACGGCAATGTTTACTTCTCCTTTCCCTGCCGTTGAGGAGGAGCCGTTGATCGTCATTATAGGTAAAGTGAGTGTTTCCCCGTTGTAATGAAATTCCGGAGGTGAAACCATCACAGAACCGCCATTACTCCTATATTTTGACCAGATACCGCCACCTTCATAGGCAACCTGTCTCTCATCGAGGGTATATTCGAAGGTACCCAATGAGCAATTAAACTCCTCTGCAGGAGTAGAATTTGTAATATTCTGGACGACGATTTTTATATTACTGCTATCGGAATTAGATTCATCGTCAACACTAACTTCGCCTCCCATGAGGGAAAAGGATATAGTCTGGAGAGGAGATTCCCCAAGGGCCACTTTACTTATACGGGAGTCAAGAATTGTAAAAGCCTGTTCTACTTTTTGCGATTTTGAATTATCCTTCAGTTCATCGATTACAGGGACGCTGTAGACCATCATTGCACTGATGGATCCCACAGTAAGAGCAAACATGAGGAGTATTCCAATAACAGAAGAGACTGCCTTGCAGGAGACGGATAAATTTTTCATTCGTATCATACATCCACCATTATTCCACTCTCACCTTCATAGGTGAATGAGTTATATATACATCTATATTTTCGGAAAAATCATCTTTCCTTAAATGTACAGTTGTATTTGTTTCGTCTTTGTTTATTACCTGCATACCCATTGTTTCATTCAGGTAATTTTCCCAGCCAGCATAATAATCACTTTTCACAGTAATGTCTACAGATGAAACATTTTCATAAGAAAATACTGATGAATCCCCTCCATCTGCAATAACCCTGATCAATCCCTCTCCCGAAATTCCATTTGAACCCATTACTGCAGCAACAGGTATTATCATATTGTTGTCAGAAAGGACAAAACTGGGTTTTTTGACTATAATTGTGCCTCCATTTCCATATCTTGCCCAGACACCTGTATTTTCATAAGCTACTGCAGTTTCCTCATAAAAATGCTTGATTTCTCGCATTTGCCTCTTAAATGTTTGATTCTCCAAACCTGCAGGATCTGATGAAGAATTCCAGGTTTGCATTGTTACATTGATGGTACTGGTGCCGCTAGTCAGGACACTCCCTCCATACATTTTTAGTTCAACTGATTGTGAAGGAGCTATATCGAAAACTACTTTATTGATATTTTCACACAGTACAATATGACTTTGCTTTATATTTTCGGTATGGGCATGCTCCTGAATATTTTGAAGAGCAGGATAACCTGCAACTCCTATAATAGATATGGCTATTAGCATTATTCCAAGTATCAATATTGTATCGACTACTTCCGATACTGCATTTTCCGATCTGAAGAGTTTTTTTGGAACAATATGCATAATATCGCCATTTTTCAGTGGACTTCTATTATATCCGTAGTACTATTGTAAAAGAAGTAATGCCCACCGCCTACACTGTTTATAGTAGCGGATTCTATATCTGTTGTTGTCAATTCATATGGTATCTGGACCCTGGTTTCAGCTATGCCGTCGGATTCAAATATTATTTCCTGTGTCTGGTTTGAAATTTGCATATAATAATATTCATCCGCTATTTTCGGAGGTAACACAATATTGGATTGTATTTCTTCGACATTACCTCCGGATCTTCTGGTAAGATTTATTGTTGTATCGATTTTAGTAAGCTGAAGGGCAATGCTATTGCCATGTATTTCGAATTGCTCCCGCATAACTGACTGTTCATTCCGGTCCATCATTACATAGGAAGAATTCATCACAAACATAAATACCATGATCGTTATTGCAAATGTCAATATAAAACCAACAGCTGTAGAAACTGCATCTCTGTTATGGTATATTTTTTTCATATACAATATAATCACTCAGGGGACTGTTACCGGGAAGGTCACATTGATTTTGTTTTTACTCGTAGAGATGTCTGCCGTTGCATTGATTACCTTGTATCTATCGCACCTGAAAGAATCACCGTTAGTGAGTTCTCCGGATAGTGAATACAGTCCAATAAGATTACTTGAATTAAAATATTTCAGGCTGTATGTTTCCCCTGCTGTATTGCTGTCAAACTGGTAAGTTATATTGCCTTTGATATCTATGAAGGACGGGTTGATGTTATAGGTTTGATTTGAAACATTGGCCATTATATCACCACTGTCATCGTATATTTTCATAAACCAGATGGATGAACCGGATTGATTTAAGGCATGCACCTCGAAAGGTTCGGATACATTCCCCAGATTACTGGTATCAATTTCTTCCATTGTAAAATTAGACACATTGTTCACATTATCGATTACTGTCCAGTTCTCCTGTCCTGACGATAAACCGTTTTTTGTAAAATATGCATCTTGGAGAGTACTGTTGGTGAATGAAAATGATACCCCCTGATATGCATATAATATCGTAACTTCATGGGAATAATTTTCAAGATAGTGACCGAAGACGGTATGATTGAAAGAAGAACCTATGGTGGCATTGTAGTAGGCTGCTTTTGTAGCTTCATCGGTCATACGGGCAATATTTGATACCTCAAAATAACTGATATCATTATTGGATTCAGAGGCCATGTTACTTGCATAAATAATATTATTTAGCATTACAGTTGAAACTACAACCATAAATCCTATGGTAAATGCAGCAAGCAGCAACATCTGTCCTGAATCTTTATACTTATCCATCTCACTTCCTCTTTTACATACGCCACATTGTGAGTTTTACATCAACTATATTGTAGAAATCCGTTGTATTGTCCATATCTGGAATTGAAGTTTTGTTCTCAAAGGAAGAGGGATTTTCAAGATCGCTATTTGAAAGTACAACTTTCCTTGAAACAATCACAGCATTATCAGAGGGGTCACCGTTGTATATGTAAGGTGATGTTAGAGTATTCCCTGAATCCAGCCTGAATTTGAATTCCATATTGTGGGCGATTCCTTTTGCTACCAGAGTTTGTTGCAGTAATTCCTTGACCGGACCACTGATAGTATCACTGCTGTTTGGACTCATGGAGATATAATGAGTAGCATTCCAGACATATTCATCACCACTCCAGCCTATGATCTCTTGTTTTAGTTGAGAGTCCTGATCATATTGTGAATGATCAAGTGTCATTACCATATCCTGGCCCAGGGTATATAGCTGGGATTCAATATGTGCATTTGCTGTAGACGATGTCAAAGGAGTAATTGTGGTTGCCTGAACAGCAAATATGAGTACACCGATCATTACCATAGCTGCCATTATGGCTTCAAGGGTGTGAAGTTGTGCCGAATCATTATTATGAAAAATAAATTTCAGTGCCAGTTTACCACACCCTGACAGACATTGTGGCTGTTTGTAAATTATTGGTATCGGAATTTTCAAAAAGAACAGTTCTTTTTGTTTGTCCTATATTTCCAACCGAAGGCAGGGTCTTTCCACCCATGTACATTGTCGATGAACTATTTTCGATAGTTACATTCAGATCATAACTGCTAAATTCCCCTTTTAATCCGAGAGAGGACAAAGTCGTATCATAACTGTTATTTAGCAATAAAAAAAAAGTTTCTGTATTTTCGCTGCTGATGAGGTTGGTTGTGGTCATATCTCCTGAACTCATTTCTTTTTCAGTGATAGTTACTGACACACGATCTGCAATCAGTGTCACTTCATCTGATTCAGAATGGAATGGTGTAAATAACCCAGAAGTATAATTGAACACAAAAAAAATTACAAATATAAATATTGTAATTGCGGCCAGGTAATCGATTGTAATCTGACCATCCGAGCCTGTTTTAAGTGTATTATCTTTCCTTGACCTGCGTGTCATCATATTTCAGTCCATTCAAAAGGTGCCAGAATATGGCTATATATTATTGATTTCCCTAAGCACATTTATTTAATAATTTTAATTATAAAAATATGGTGATGGATTAATGATATCATAAGCAGATCCTGTATGTACTAATATGTAAGATTTATGTAAACGAAAAATTCAAAAAAATTAAAGGGGCCTATGTACCCCTTCATTTGCATCAGATGATGTGTCATTAACTTCTTCGAAATCTGCCACATAGGTGTATGCTGTTTCATGATTCTCGATCATACGATATGTAACTACCACAGATGCTATCACAACAATCGGTGTGGTAATTAGGGAACCAAAAATTACATAGCTGCCAATGCCACTGATAATCCAGAGGATAACGGAGATGATTGCCGTATCCAGGAAATTGTTCTTTCCGATCTCTATACTTTCCTTGATGGCATCAATTCCACTGTAGCCCCTGATGACAAGTAATGGAAAAGCATACAGTAGCAGGATGGAAAGGATAAGTCCCGGAATTATAAGAAGCATATAACCTATGGCCAATAAAATCACAGCTACAAGAACAAAAACCCAGCTTCTCACGAAGTTATCAAAACCACTGAATACATCTTTGTAATCTATAGGCTCACCTTTTACACCCCTGACAGCCATTTCTACCAGACCGTAGAGTAGCGGGGCAATTGTCACAATAAGAATCGAACCTATCATAGCAACCAATGTAGCAATAAGGTATGTCACGAAGTTTTCTTTGAAAACCTCCCATGTGTCTGAAAATATTTTCTCATAATCCATAAATGATCTCCTGGAATTGTGTATAATAACTACTTGAAATATATGAGAACTTTATTATATAAATAGATAATCTGTCGATTTATAGTCCTTAGTATCACATGGAGCAGAAATGGATCGCTCAGGATGTAATTCTTTTGAAAAGCAATTTAATGTAAAACATACATAGTAAAGCCAGGAGGGTAAGAATGAAAAATATTATTACCAGGAGTTTTGGACTTGAGGATTATGCAATAAAAGGAGCACAGATTGATGGATTCTCCATGATGCTGCATGACCGTGAACATTTGAGCACTGAAGTTAAATATGTGCCAGCCTGCTGTGATAGTTTTACAAAAGACCAGGTTGAGGAACTGATACACAGAATTATGGAAAAAGCAAGCTATTTCATGGAAAAACTTCATGAAAACATCAAATGTAAAGTAATTTTCGTGGATTTTGAAGAAACAGGTTTTACGCCTGATAGTGACATGCCATCAATAGAAGTGCGCTCCATGGAAAAGTTACACGTAATATACAGGTTTTCAGTGGAGTATTATATCTAAAAAAGAAATTACAGGAGCTGGGTAGATTCTTCCTGCTTTTGCATTTTCACAACCAAAAAACGCAGAATCCCGTCACCTGCGTTACCTACCAGATGGGGGATCTTTGCAGGACTCTCAACAATTGAATCCTTCTCCACAATCTCGGTCTCATCTCCGATCTCCACCCTGGCCTTGCCTTCAAGTATATAGAAAAACACATCCACCGGAGTAATATGTTTTTTTAGGGACTGTTTGGGTTCAAGAGTTATGTGCATTGCCTGACCATGGTCTGATGCATACATCTTTCGCACATCTGCACCATGCGGATTCTTTTTTTGCTCGGCATCTTTTACGTATCTGATTTGCATATTAAATTCTCCTAAAGAGGGGATGGGAGGCTTTAAAGCAGCCTCTCCAAGTCATTTTCTACAGTTGTGTTCTTGCTTATGTTGAAATTTTCAACCAGCACGTTCAACACATTCGGGGAAACAAACGCCGGCAATCTCGGTCCCAGTACAATGTTCTTGACACCAAGGCTTAGCAGTGCAAGCAATACAAGGACTGCCTTTTGCTCATACCAGGCAATATTGTAGGAAACCGGCAGATCGTTTATGTCATCCAGTTCAAAGGCTTCAGCCAGCTTCTGGGCAATGACAACCAGTGAGTAGGAATCATTGCATTGTCCTGCATCCAGTATTCTGGGGATACCGCCGATGTCTCCCAGATCCAGTTTATTGTATCGATACTTGGCACAACCTGCTGTAAGAATTACCGCATCCTGTGGCAGTTGTTTTGCAAATTCAGTGTAATATTCCCTGTCATGCTGTCTCCCGTCACAACCCGCCATTACAATAAACCGGGATATCTGGCCGGCTTTGACTGCATCCACGATCTTGTCGGCAACTGAAAGGGCGGCATTGTGTGCAAATCCGGCAGGTATTGCGCCATTTTCCAGTTGTTCGGGTGGTCTGGATTGTTTTGCCATTTCAATGATTTCAGAGAAGTCTTTTGTACCGTCTTCTTTCTCTTCGATGTGTTTGAGTCCTTTAAATCCGACCATTGCTGTTGTGAATACCCGGTTAGAATAGGAATCCCCGGGAGGTACAAGACAGTTTGTGGTCATAAGCACTGGACCATTGAATTTTTCAAACTCGGTTTTCTGTTGCCACCATGACCCACCATAGTTGCCCACCAGATGTTCGTACTTCTTGAATTCTGGATAGGCATTGGCAGGCAGCATCTCACCGTGGGTATATACGTCAACCCCGGTGCCTTCGGTCTGCTTCAGGAGCTGGTCCATGTCCTTCAGATCATGCCCACTGATAAGGATACCCGGGTTGTTCCCGGTTCCAATATTAATCTCTGTGGGTTCCGGATGGCCATAGGTTGCAGTGTTGGCTTCATCCAGCATTGCCATTGTCTTAACACCGAAACTTCCACATTCCAGCACCAGGCCGGTGAGATCATCTACGGAGAGGGAGTCATCCAGAGTGGCTACCAGTGCCCTGTCAACAAAAGCTGCAATATCTTTATCTTTGTGCCCAAGCACACGGGCATGATATGCATAAGCAGCCATACCTTTTAGGCCATATACCAGTAATTCTCTCAGGGATCTGATATCTTCATTTTCAGTTGCCAGGATGCTGACTGAATCAATGTCTCCAAGTTCAGCTGGCTTGACACTTGCAGCCTGTGGAAGATCATTAAGACCTACTCCATGTGCCTGAAGTTCGGATTTGAGTTGTTCCCTTTTATCATACGCATCCTGGATCCAGTTCTTGAAATCAGTAGCACTGAAGTTTACATTGGTTACTGTCGAGAAAAGGGCTTCTTCCATGAAACCGGAATCAATATAATCTTCCGGTTCCCCTTCCTTTGCTTGCTGGTTTCTTTTCAGTGCATTTATTAGTCGGGTTTTCAGGCCCGGATTTTCGGGTACTGTGTCCCTTGCTTTCTGGTTGACAGCGGCAAGACCTTTAAGAATATAAATAAGCTGGTCCTGCAGATCTGCAACTTCATTTGATTTCCCGCATACTCCACCCTTTGTACAGGCTTCTCCTTTTGCTGTTTCTTCACATTGGTAACAGAACATATTCTTCCTCCACACTTTATAGATATTTTGCAACACTTATATCTATCAAAGTATCTTATAGATACCAAGTATTATTAGGATACTGGTTTATATAATAGAAGGTTTCTAACTAGATACTATGAAAGATTGCACCCTCTACAAGATGATGGATATAATTGGCAAGCGCTGGACCCTGTGTATCCTACTGGAATTGCATAAAGGAGATAAATACCAGAAACAGTTCAATGAACTCAAATCAATGTTGGGGGATATCACACCAAAAATGCTGTCTACACGTTTGAAGGAACTTGAGGCACATGGGCTTGTTGAAAAGGAACTTGATTCCTCGGCTATTCCTGTAAAATCTTTTTATTCCTTAAGTGAAAGCGGTCAGGAATTTATCGAAATAATCAAGGAAATCAAGGGGTGGGGACTCAAATGGAAATTTGACAATCCTCTTTGTAGTGTTTCCGATTGTAAGTATTGCGGTGTTGCAAAAGCAATCGATAACTGAAAGTGTAATCTTTATCGGGCAGAAATTTCCAATATTCCCCTTGCTGCCAGGATACCGGTTGCAGAAGCATTAACAATGTCCCTGGACAATCCTGCTCCATCCCCGGCTGCAAACAGGTTCCTGATATTTGATTGCATATTCCCGTCAACCTGTATTTTCATGGAATAGAACTTGACCTCCGGGGCATAGAGAAGGGTGGAGTCGCAAGCCACGCCGGGAATGATCCTGTCAAGGGTTTCCAGTCCCTCGATGATATCCATAACTATCCTGTGCGGCATGGCCATCGAAATATCCCCGGGAGTTACATCTTTTAGAGTATTCACCACTGGATTCCTTACAAGACGCGCTTCGGTGGAACGCCGTCCTCTTCTCAGGTCTCCCATTCGCTGGAGGACAGGTTTGCCACCCCCTATGGTAGTTGCCAGTTTTGCCACCGACCTTGCATACTTGATTGTATTCTCAATGGGTTCTGTCAGTTCGATGTGTACCAGAAATGCGAAATTGGTATTCTCAGAAACCGTGTCATGCATTGAATGTCCGTTGGTGGCAATGAATCCTTCATACTCTTCCCTGACTACAAAACCGTGTTCATTGGTACAGAAAGTGCGTACAAAATCGTCATATTTACGGGTCTGGATATGGAATTTCGGATCACGGTTTATTCTGGTCACAGGGTCCATTATAATTCCGGGAACTTCAACACGAACCCCGATGTCCACTCCTGCATAACGGGCATCAATTGAATGTTTATCAACAATTTCATTGACCCATTTTCCCCCTATCCGGCCTGGTGCCAGAAGTGTATAACTACCTTCTATTGTCCTGCCGTTATTCAGGAAAACACCTCTGCATACATTGTTCTCAATCCAGAGGTCTTTTACATCAGTGTTTAGAAGAAAATCCACTCCATTTTCATCCAGTTTCTTTTTAAATTTACCAATAACAGCAGGTGCATTGTCGCTTCCTATATGCCGTTGTTTGATATTGATGAATTTTGCTCCTACAGACGCAGCCCGGCGTTGAAGTTGCTCTACATCTTCTCCCTTCGGTGAAATCACTTTTTCTGTGGCTCCATGCTGCAGGAATATATTATCCACATAATCCACAAGTTCCCATGCCTTTTCCTGATCATGAGTGAATTCTAAAAGGTCCCCTCCGATATCCGGTCTTAAATTCAGGGTCCCGTCAGAAAATGTCCCCGCTCCGCCAACTCCACACATAATATTGCAGGGAGCACAGTGCATACAGTGCTGAACGGATTCCATTGGACAATGTCTTTTTTCGACATCTCTACCCTTGTCGATTACCAGGATTTTCAAACCATGCCCGGAAAGTTCATTGGCCGCAAACATCCCGGCAGGCCCGGCTCCGATAATGATTACATCGTATCGAGTATTTATTACCATAATATCGCTTTTCTCCTCATAAAACTGGATTTTTTATGATTAAATAGTTGTCCTTATTTTCATCTGGTATTTGATAAAATATCAAGAACCTGCCAATGGTCAGGATTAGTGTTCCTAACCCAGGGTTCAAAAATGATATAAACTATTTGGATAGAGTATTCCATAACAATTTTTGAAAGAATAAAGCCAATGCATACGATTTAAATGGGGGTATTTGAATAAAATATGTAGGGTATAATAAAACAGTAATTTTCCTGGTCATTTTAGTTCTACTGGGAGCAATTACAGCAGGTTCTGCTTCTGTAGATCGCCAAACACAGAGCAATGTAGCTGCATTTGATATTAGTGTAAACGGATATACGGATGTAGGTGTAAATCAGGCAAAACAGATGCTTGATACTGAAGATCTTTTTCTGCTGGATGTAAGGACACAAAGTGAATTTGATGAAGGCCATATCAAGTATGCAAATCTGATAGGTGTCACCCTGCTGCCTTCCCGACTTGATGAAGTGCCGAATAAAGAAACAGTACTGGTATACTGTAAAAGTGGAACGCGCAGCGCCAGTGCAAGCAGCACGTTGATAGGTGCTGGTTACATCGATGTGTACAACATGGAAGGAGGTATCAATGCCTGGAAGGCTGCAGGTATCCTGTTGTGACATATGATATTTATGATGAAAACAAAAATTACTTGATAGATATTGAAGAAATATCAGCTTCAATAGATGATTATCTGGGGGGTCAATTGGCAATAAGTGAAATATCACAACTTGTGGATTATTTCCTTTCAGGAGATGAATATTGTTGAAAATCGATCGTAAATCACAATAATTGTAAAAATTTATGCACAGGGGAGTTTTCATGGAGCAGAATCAACAGAAAAGCCCGCTTATTGCTATTATTTTATCATTCATATTCCCTGGACTGGGGCAAATCTATATTGGCCAGCAACAAAAAGGTGTTTTATTCATAGTTATCGGAATATGCCTGGTCCTGATGATGTACATACTTATTGGAATTGTCCTTTATCCTCTGTTCTGGTTATATTCAATGTATGACGCCTACACATCGGCCACAAAACTCAATGCAAATAACCTGTAATATATTAGGACTGAGGAATCCTCATCTGAATCTTCTATGGTAATGATGAATAAAGTTGATATTAAAAGCAGTTGGGGATATGGTGGTACGATACAAAAACTGCTTTGAAATTTATTCACCTATCGAGGAGTGAGGTTTAGCATTATTTGTTTTTGAGTATCGAAGTGGAAACTATCTCTATAAATAGTCCTATCTCAGATATGTCAGTGTTGACTTATAAGGTGGCGACTACAATCTCAGACGGCTAAATGGTTGCATATATACAATCGTAACTAAAAATAAAGGTGACAAAATGTTCTGCTATCAATGTGAAGAAACAATGAACGGGGAAGGTTGCACTAAGAATGGTATGTGCGGGAAGAAGGGGGAAGTTGCAGATCTTCAGGACGATCTCATCTATGTGCTTAAAAGCATTTCATACTACAACCAGAAAGCAAGAAAGGCAGGCATTTCTGAGGCGAGCACTGATGATTTTATGTTCGATGCATTGTTCTCAACCATAACGAATACCGATTTCAGAGCAACCGGTATTCAGGAACGTATTGATAGGGGATTTGAACTTCAGAATGAGATCAAGCAGAAACTTCTGGATAACAATGCACTTGACGAGAATGATCTGCCCGATATAGCAACTGTGAACCCGCAAAATCTCAGGGACAGGAATACCGGCATACTTGCGACAGAGGACGAAGATATCCGGTCATTAAGAGAACTGTTAATCTTTGGTATCAAAGGAATTGCAGCATATGCACATCATGCTATGATGCTTGGAAATACCAATAAAAAAGTTAATTCATTTATAGAAGAAGGCCTTGTGGCGACCACGGATGACAGCCTAACTGAAAAGGAACTCATCGCCCTGGTCCTGAGGTGTGGGGAAAAAGGTTTTGATGTGATGGCAGCACTTGATATGGCAAATACCACTACATTCGGGCATCCGGAATCAACCCAGGTCAATATTGGAACCAGAAGCAATCCTGCAATTCTCATCAGTGGACATGATCTGAATGACCTGAAACAATTATTGGATCAGACTGAAGGCACTGGTGTTGACATATATACCCACGGAGAAATGCTGCCTGCCAATTCTTATCCCGAATTCAAGAAGTACGAACATCTGGTGGGCAACTATGGTGGATCATGGTGGCAACAGAAGAAAGAATTCGAGAGTTTCAACGGACCAATATTACTGACAAGCAACTGTATAGTTCCTCCAAAGAAGACCTATATTGACAGATTATACACTACAGGCTCTGTAGGTTATGACGGTGCCACACACATCGTGGCTAAAGATGGTAAGAAAGACTTCTCGGCCATAGTCGAGCAGGCAAAGACATGTGAACCTCCGGTACAACTGGAAAAAGGTACCATATCAGGCGGTTTTGCCTATAATTCCGTATTGTCCAATGCAGACAAGATTGTTGATGCTGTCAAGGCAGGCAAAATAAAGAAGTTCATTGTCATGGCAGGGTGTGACGGACGTCACAAGGACAGGCAGTACTACACAGATTTTGCAGAGGCACTGCCCGAAGACACTGTTATACTTACCGCCGGATGTGCAAAATATCGCTATAATAAACTTAACCTGGGCGACATTGACGGAATTCCCAGAGTACTGGATGCGGGCCAATGCAACGATTCATTTTCACTGGTAATCATTGCACAGGGACTCATGGCCAGGCTTGGATTTGAAGATGTCAACGACGCACCGATCTCGTATAATATCGCATGGTATGAACAGAAGGCAGTCCTTGTATTGCTTGCCCTCCTGAGACTTGGGATAAAGGATATCACCCTTGGACCGAGACTACCGGCATTTGTTTCCCCGAATGTGTTGAATGTGCTGGTGGAGAAGTTCAACATAACACAAAATACCACTGTAGAAGAGGACATGGGGAGACTCTTAAAGTAAAGTCTTAAAAATGGAGACATGACCCTTCCGGGTCAACTGTCTTTTTGTTTAATAATTACCAATATGAGTAATTCCGCCATCAGACTCATCAATGGATGGTGGACAGCAAGGCAAAATGGCTTTTCCTCAGGTTTTCATGCACATTTTTTATTTTATCCCAGTTTCAATTCAACAAGAGTTCTTATAGAGAGTTAGTATAGAAGTCCAGATTTTTAGTGAAATGAGGTCAATACAATGTCTTTCAGGTGACTGAAACACCTATAAATATCCCTTTTTCTGGACGGGATAAAATAATAGCACTTTTTGCAAGCACGATTATTCAAAAACATGCTGACAAGACTGCATATTACTGAAAACAAGCACGATCTTTTCCCTTCCTATTTCCAGGGTATCGCTTACATGAAAAATATGGTCTCTTTTCCATTTTTTATGTATGGTACAGTCAGGAACTTTTAGGTTGGGTGAAAAAAGGAAAGTACTTATGGGATGTCAAATTTAAAAGAATCGGGGGTATAGGTATGAAATGGAAGCTGATTTTATTTTGTTTTTTGTTTCTGTGTGCAATTCAGGCTGTTAATGCACAAATTGAAGAAAGTACTGAGGAAGATAACACTGATGCGTTTAACGCAATAACCACTGGAAATAACAGTGAAGGTTTTCAGTCAACAACCGAAGGCTATAATAGTGAAGGTTTTAGAGCAACAACCTATGGACGCAGTGGTGAAGGTTTTTTTGCGATAACCCATGGCTATAACAGTGAAGGCTTTCAAGCAGTAACCGGTGGGCGTCACAGTGAGGGTTTCTTTGCAAATACCGCTGGAAATCAGAGTGAAGGGTTTGAGGCAGAAACCTATGGAAGCAGTAGTGAAGGTTTCTATGCAACAACCCATGGCTATAACAGTGAAGGCTTTCAAGCAGTGACCCATGGGCGTCACAGTGAGGGTTTTTTTACAAGAACCTATGGCGATAAAAGTGAAGGGGTTTTTGCTTACAGCCAGGACTACCATGGGGTTGTGGGCAAAACTCCTGGACTACCTGTAGCTTCTCGTGAAGCTTGTGGTGGCTTATTCTTAAACCCAGGCTACATGGGAGACGCTCTTGGAGCAGGCCGCGATTATGACGACATAAATTTCAAAGTACGTGGGAACGGAGATGTTTTCACTAATGGACGTATCGCTGCGAGTTCAATCTCTTCGAGGGGCGGTATCTCTGCGAGGGGCTCGAAGTCCTTCGTGATGGATCATCCCCAAAACGAATCAAAGGAGATCGTCTATACATCTCTGGAAGGGGATGAAGCTGGGGTCTACACAAGAGGAACGGCACAACTTGAAGACGGTTCAGCATCTATCCAGCTCCCTGAACACTTTGGACTTGTGGCCAGCGATGAGGGATTGACCGTTCAGGTAACACCTCTGGGAAATTGCAATGGTTTGTATGTGGCACACAAAAGTAACCAAAAAATTGTGGTTGAAGAGCTGATGAATGGCAAGAGCGATGTGCAGTTTGATTACTATGTACATGGGATAAGGATTGGATATGAGGAATATGAAGTGATACGCGATAAAAACTAAATGTCCCCATATTTGTCAACATCGTTCATGTTGGTACAAAGCTGATTGAGTTTTTCGTAAATATCAGCTTTTCTTTCTAATTTTTGATGTAGGTAAAACGGAATTAGATTACGGATTTTCATATATTTTTGCATATAAAAAATGGTACATTTTCTTTCAAACACATGAAATCATTTAAGACCCATCTAAAATATATTCTTAAAGGTCTGCACGTTAAAAAAGACAAATATTTTATTGCTAAAACCCTTACTAAGGGCAGAATACTTCAGATAATCGGGAATTTTAAAATGGAAAGGATAATTGCTGTAGATATATCAGGTCGCCATCGGCATAATTCCAGATACCTGATGGTATGTGCCGCTGTATCCCTTTCGGTGTCAGGCGGGCATGTGAAACAGATACATGGTGTAAATATCAAACCGTTTGTGAGTGACAACCCTCCTGAGGTTGTGGATGTTGTGCAGATGATTGAAAGAACAGTTGAAGGAATGGAGGGGGTTACCATAGTGGCAGAGGAAGGGGATTTTTTCAACCAGCCTGAGTGGCTTTCAAACAGTATGTTTACCGCATCTTTCAAATATCCCGAATCCCTGAGTGAAAGGATGGGTATCGAAATCGCTCACCATATATCCCTCAGCAGTCGCAATTTACTTCTTGATCCCCAGTCATGGGAACTAATCAAGGATAATCTATAAACTATATTTTCATAATCCAGAGTTAAACCATATGAAAGATGTAATTATTGTACAGAGGAGAATCCCCCGTTGCAGTGAGTCGGAAAACCAACGCAAACTCGCTGAATTAAGGGAACTTGCCTGGGCTGGAAATTATAATGTAGTTCAGGAAGTGATCCAGACCCGTTATCCTGACAGGCAATACCAGATAGGTAAAGGTAAGGCAGAAGAGCTTGCAGAGCTGGCCCTGTCACAAAAACCTGCAAAAATAATATGCTACAATCCACTTTCGGTAACCCAGGTATATAATCTGTCCGAGATGTGTAAATGCGAGGTAATAGATAAGTTTCAATTGATCCTGGAAATTTTTGCAACCCGGGCCACCACCAGGCGTTCCCGTATGCAGGTTGAACTTGCCCGGCTGGAATATGAGCTTCCCAGAGCCAGGAAAATCGTATCCCTGCTAAAAATGGAAGAGCGGCCCGGTTTCATGGGGTTGGGTGGCTATGAGGACTCCTATGAGCAGGATATCAAGAAACGTATAAGCCGTATTAAAAAAGAACTCAGCACAGTTCAAAGGGATAGTGAAAACCTGCGTGGTTACCGGCATGGTGAAGGTTTTTCCCTGTTGTGCCTTGCGGGTTATACGAATGCGGGAAAAAGCACATTATTCCGCGCCCTGGTTGACGAGAATGTGGAGGTGGAAAATATGCTTTTTACCACCCTATCTCCTACAACAAGATATCTGGGCATTAACGGTCGTTGGACCCTGCTCACAGACACTGTGGGATTTATAGAAGATCTCCCTCACTTTCTGGTGGATGCATTCCGCTCAACCCTGGAAGATGTATTCAGGGCGGATATTATACTGCTTGTAGTGGATATTAGTGAGCCGGTAGATGTCATTAGGAAAAAACTCGCCGTATCCCATGAAATATTCTGGGAACAGCTCGAAAAAGCCACAATAATCACCGCTATCAACAAGGCCGACAGGCTTTCCCCCGAAGAACTCAGCTCCCGGCTCAAATCGATTGCCTACCTGGCTCCCAATCCGGTGGTGGTCTCTGCAAAGACCGTTGAAGGGCTGGATGAACTCAAGGATGTTATTTATTCCCATCTGCCTGAATGGAAACGGTTTACCCTGGAGTTACCTATGTCAGGTGAGAGCATGTCTGCTGTATCCTGGCTTTTTGAAGAGGGAATCGTGCACAGTGTTAATTATGGTAATAATATTGTTATGGATGTGGAGGCCAGGAATGAGGTCTATCGCAAAGCTAGATCCCTCGAAAAAAGATTGAGTTCAGGTAATACAGCTGAATCCACCTCCAAAGATTTATAAATTCAGATTGCATAGCCTTTATTATATGTTGATCGATCTACATGTGCACTCCTGTTTTTCAGATGATAGTAATTCTCAATTTGATTCCATCCTGGAATGGGCTAAAAAAAACGGTATTGATGGGGTTGCTATATGTGATCATGACAGTGTTGAAGGTGGTTTTGCCTGTGCCAGGCGGGCATCAGAAATTGCTTCGGACATTCTGGTAATCCCTGGCCAGGAAGTAAGTTCTGCTGAAGGCCATGTGCTTGTGCTGGGTGCATCGGAAAGTGTGCCTGCGGCAATGAGTGTCCTTTCCACCATCAAATATGCGCATGACCTGGGCGGTCTTGTAATTATTCCTCATCCTTACAAAAAAACCTCTCATGGGATCGGGTATCTGGAAGGTCTGGATGTGGATGCGGTTGAAGTTTTCAATTCCCGTTGCTTGACTCCTTATGCCAATACGAGGGCAAAGATAGTTGCCGATAAACTAGGATTGCCGCAAGTAGGAGGCAGTGATGCCCATGAACCTCGTATGGTTGGCAGGTCCTATACTGACATCGATGTTACGGATGGATCTGTGGATTCAGTCCTCTCTGCGATAAAAACAGGTCGTGTAAAGCCCGGCGGTAAACTGACGCCTCCAAAATATGTTGTAGGACAGATGCTCAGGGGTATCAGGAAAAAAAAATATGGTTTTATTCTTTGATATATTCCTGATTAAACATTTTCAACATCAGTATAAAGCAGGACAGAAGTACAGGTCCAACTACAAGTCCTATAGCCCCGAATAGATATATTCCTATAAAAAGTCCCAGTAAAGAGATTAATGGGTGGATTGCGGCAAATTTCTCTTGTATATAAGGTCTTAGTACATAGTCAAAATTGCTTATGAACATCCCAGCCACAAAAATTATCGTGCCAGCAATAAAATCTCCTTCAATTATTTTATAAACGGTTGCAGGTCCCCATACAAGGGGTGGGCCTATGAAGGGTATTATTGAAAGTATCAATGTGATAAATCCCCACAACAGTGCACCTTCAATACCAAGTAACAGAAAGGTAATTGTCAGTACTCCTCCCTGGAAAAGAGCTATAAACAAAATTCCAAGTATTGTTGAATAAGTTATGTTCCGCATTTCATTGAGCAGATGTAGTTTATTTTCAGTGCTGAAAGGTAATATATTCAAGGCCATCTCTTCAAGTTTCTTATTATCTGTACTAAGTAGATAATACAACAGAAATACCATTATTGCCAGGCCTATAAGCTGATTCCCCAGATTCTGAATAGTTCCAAATATAAATCCGGTGATAAATTCTTCTATTATATGTACAAGTTCAGCCATTTTTAGTTCGATATTCAGGGCAGGGGCGATTTCGTCTATTATCTGGATATTTTCTTCTAAAATATCCCAATTCAAACGTGCAATATTCATCAGCTGTTTTGCTTGTTCTAATAAAAGGATTATTATATAGTATAAAGGAATTATTATAGTTACTAAAGACAGAAAGATAATCATAATAGACGTTATTCTCATATCAAGCTTTAATTTTTTTGTAATATATGAGTGGACTGGATTTGTTATAACATAAATTATCACAGCTGCAAAAAAAGCTCCTATATATGGATATAACGCATAACCGATTGCAATTGCAAGTAAAATTATAATGAGTAGGGCAACTGCTCTTCTTCCATTTCTTTCAGAACTAATACTTTCCATGCTATCATTAATATCCTGTACTCTAAATAAATCAACTGTTTTTTGTCTGTTTTATCTTCTAAATTTAGCTATTTAACTTTTAATTGTGGTTATTTTTAATTTTTAATATATTTTACGCGCACATTACATCTTTACACGTGTTATATCTATGTAGCGTATTGTGTTAGCTATAATCGCAAAAAGCATTTTTTTACGCACACTGTTGGCCAGCCTGATTGCCCTTGACATAACCGGCAGGGAAAATTCATGTTGTGTACCTATAGAGTGGGTCAGGTATTCGGAATGAGGAATCTTTGATGCGGACTTAACTTCGCTGTAGACCCTGAAATGTGTACCGAATTTGAATCCGGTTTTAGGTACGAGTTTGCGGTTCCTGAGGTCTTCGTATACCCGGTATTTCCTCTGGAAAAGAGGCTCTATATGCGCAGCCTTTTCGCAGAATTCACTGAAACCCAGTTTGTCGCGATTGTATCTTGTGGTTACTTCAATTATGTTATTCTTTAGCAGGAAGGCACCCTCTACAAGGGACAGTTGTAGCCTTTTTTGATCCAGGGGCTTGCCATAAAAGCCATTTTCATGAAGTTTACCGGAAGCTTCACCGTCCCAGATAATGACACGGTCCTCAAGCATTGTTGCAGGAGTTTGCAGTGAAGGATACAGTTGTTCCATATTTCCTGAAGGGTCTGATTCCTGCACTTCATAATAGGTGATATCGCTTTCTTCGTCCACAACTGCAATTATGAGCTGTTTGCGCACGTTGCATGCTGATTCCAGGTTTTTCAGAAGGACAGATAGGGGAAGGGCCACTCTTTCTGAATGAACATACACATAACTGCGGGATGAGGATTTTCCGGGTTTGCCACCCCGTGGATATACCCTGAAATCCGCAACTCCCGGCTGAACGTAAAATCCACGCTCTCGAAGGTCTTTATATACAATGTACTTGAGTTCAAAATTAGGGTTTAACAGGGAGGCACTCTTGAAATATTCTTCAAATCCAAGTGATACGCCTTCTTTTTCAATTTCGAGTTTCTCACGGTAAAGCAGGTGTGCTGCTTCAACCAGGGTGAGTATTAATTTGTCGTTTTTGGGTCTGCCGTAATAACTGGTTTCATATATCTCTTCAATTGCCTCTTTGCCGGCAACAACTCTGTCTTCTTTCAATTTTCCTATCAAGCCGAGCACCCGGTAAACAGTAAATAGCGATGGCACAATGAGATTTGATTTTATTTATAAGTTGGTTTCATTCCAGTATAGAATCCACAAAGGAACTGGCAAATTCACGATAGGAAATACCTTCCAGATGTGCATAGGAGCCCAGTGTATTTCCTACTGTCATCCCGTCCCACTCACCTTTGATTCCGATTCCCCGGGAAAGTTTAATGGCAAAATCCGTATTATCCGGAATATCCCTTATTTCGGAATGATGGAATTCATGACCCCTGAATGTATTTCCCTTTTTGCCTATGATCGCATCCTTTACGATCTGGCCGTTATTGTAACTAACCACACGGGTATGTCCCATGAGGGTGTGGCCGGGTAATGCTCCTACCATTTCGGTGGTGGCTTCGGGCATCTCTGCCATATGGTATGTGCCTTTGCCTTTTACGCCGGTAGTGAGCTTTTCTGTCAGGTACATAAGTCCGCCGCATTCTGCATAAATGGGCATTCCTGCTCTGGACGCTTCGCGAATCTCCCGGCGCAGGGGTTCGTTGTCCTGAAGCTGGGGGGCAAAAAGTTCGGGATATCCTCCCCCAATATACAATCCATCAACATCGGGTAACTTACTATCATGGACCGGGCTGAAATATTCCAGGTCTGCACCTGCTAACTGGAGCAGTTCGATGTTATCATAATAATAAAAATTGAAAGCCTCGTCCAGTGCCACACCGATTTTAGGGCTCTTTCCTTTTATATCACGGGATGTGAACATGGTTTTTGGAGGTTTTTCGACAGGTTCTGCAGATCTTGCGATATTAAGTATCTCTGCAATATCCACCCCTTCATCCACCCTGTCCCGGATAGTCCCGATTCGCTGGTCCAGGTCACTGATACACCTGCGTCCTTCAAGAGCCGGGATCAGTCCCAGATGGCGCATGGATATCTGCATTGCATTGTCCCTGCGGATGGTTCCAAGTACGGGAATCCCGGTGTAGTGTTCAATTGCTTCACTGGCCTTTTTTGCATGGCGGGGGTTTCCGATATTATTCAGGATTACTCCTGCGATGTTTATACTTTCATCAAAAGAAGTGTAACCTTTCACAAGGGCTGCGGCTGAACGTGTAATACTGCGGGCATTGATTACCAGCACTACAGGGCAGTTGAGTATTTTTGCTATCTGGGCAGTACTGCCGGTATCGGTGAAACTATCAAAGCCTTCATAGAGTCCCCTTACACCTTCGATGATGGCAACATCTGCCATTTCGTCAGTTTCACATCCATGGGTGAATACATCACGAATTCCTTCCTCGTCCATGAGGTAGCCGTCTATATTGCGGGCATTCCGGCCTGTGATCTCAGAATGATAACTGGGATCAATGTAGTCCAGGCCGACCTTGAAAGGCTGTACCCTGTATCCTCTGGCAGTAAGAGCTGCTAACATTCCGGCAACAATTGTTGTCTTACCGGAAGAGGAGCGATCTGCGGATATCAGCAGACGAGGCATCTCCATAAGGTTTTGATCAGGCATACCAATTCCTTACCGGGTAAGTTCCCTGAGCCGCTCATCTGTCAGTGCCCGGGGGTCAACTGCACAATCACTGCTCATTATATTTCTTGCAAGGGCGCGATACACTTCAGCAATATCTGTGCCTCCTGCCTTTTCAAGCACTGAATAACCATCCCTTTCGCAGTCCTGCACGATCTGTTCCTTTGGTATAAAGGCCACCAGTTCACTTCCGATCTCATTTGCAAATTTGCTCACTATCTCCTTTTCCCGGCTGACGCTGCGTGAGTTACAGATTACACCGCTAAGTTTCGTATTGATACGGGACAGTCCCTTGCAAATGTTGTTGGCTGCATACAGTGGCATGTATTCCCCGGAGGTGAGGACATAGGCCTCATTGACCAGTCCTTTTCTGATCGGGGCGACAAATCCGCCACAGACAATATCCCCGGGCACATCATAAATGATAAGGTCCATTTCTTTCATGGATTGGGATATCTTTTTGAGTTTCTGGATGGCAACAATAATCCCCCTGCCGGCACAACCGATGCCCGGTTCAGGTCCACCGACCTCTACACATTTCACTGCCTTGTATCCCTCAAAAACAACGTCTCCTTCCTCTTCTATCTCCATGCCCTCTCTGAGTAGGTCCAGGATAGTGGGGATACGTTTTCCTCCCAAGAGTGTTATGGATGAATCGCTTTTTGGGTCACATCCGATTATCATGACATTATAGCCCTCATCGGCACAGGCAGCGGCTACATTGGATGCAGTGCTTGATTTACCGATACCGCCTTTGCCATAGATTGCAATTCTTTTCTGCGGATTCATTTTACTCCTCCCGGGCAAGCTGTCTTACTGTGGCTCCGAATTCGGATTCCACGATATTTGTCACACCCAGTGTTTTTGGATGGAGGTCGATTTCCACAAGCACATGCTCATGGCCCATATCTTTCAGGGGATGAACCTGCCTGGGGCCGTTTGTGATTGAAATAAGTTCCATGCCTTCAAGCGATTCCATTGGTATTGCATGGGGTACTCCGGCAATAACGGCAAAATCGAAATCTTTGTATTTTGCTTCTATAAGTTGCCTGACCTGCTGGCCTGCAATGGGATATTCATCAAGTCCGCCTATAATTTCATCTATTTTTACGTTATCATGCATATCTGCAAGGATATGTTCTGCATGCTGGCGTACCCGGGGTAAACCAAGTCCGGTATCAAGATTTGCGAAATTGACAATGTTGTCCTCAACACCTAGTTTTTCGGCTACTTCCTGCAGGGCCACCGTTATATCGGCAAACATGTAGGCGGTCTCTTTTTTGGCATTGAGGATGCAAATCCCCTTCTTGCCTGCTTTGAGCATTTCTATGACTCTTTTTGCCACAGTATATTTTACATCGCCACGGGAAGGTTCAAGATACTCCTTGCTGGCAGCCCCATATTTTTTTTCGACATTTGTGGCTTCATTGAGAAGATGCTGCTGTCTTTCAAATTCCTGCCTGTCGATAATTCCGACATCAAGGGCGGATTCCAGGGCAAACAAGACTCCTTTGGTATTGTCATTGTAGCCAGCATGCACCTCTACTTCGATTACAGGGGCATCGAGGTTTGCTTCCATGACCGCTTCATGGAGTTCCTCGCCTATTATCATGCTCACACAGGTCCCGACGACCCCGATGCGTTTCGGGCTGAACCTTTCTTCGACTTTCTGTAACATATCCACAAGTCGGTCATGTCCTCCGAACACGAAACCGTTCTCATCCAGGGCAGTTGTTACAACCCGGATGCCGTCCTCTTCCAGCAGTCTCGCGTGCTTGAAAGAACAACCCGGTGGCCCGTGGAGAATTGCGACTTCTACATTAAGGTCTCTCAAAGTGTACAGCGCCGCTACAATGGAACTCGGGCGGGGGTGCATGATAGAAAGGTTCTTCTGCTGCATTTTTTCTCCTCTTTTTTACCTGAAACATTTAACGCAGGATATAATGGTGTCGCCGCTGTCGGTTAACGAAAGGGCACATTCCAGGCCTTCCTGCAGATTTTTCCGGTGAATGATATTCTGTGAACTTAAATTTTCCATGCGTTTGCCTATCAGGATCACATGGTCAAGGAACTGTTTGTATTCTGAAAGCAGTATCTGAACATTTTGCGGAGGAAAGCCTTCGCATACCTGTGCGGCATGTTCTCCGATAATCAGCACGTTCTTTGCAGATTTATCTAATCCCATTTCAATGGCCGATCTTGCTGAATCAATATTCAATCCCGAACTGGAATTATCAATGAGTCTTCTTTGTCGAAACTTTGTTAGCCGCATTCTGCCTTCTATGCCTCTAAATTCCTCGAAGGTTTTCCGGATATCGTCGGGGTCTGCACCTGCCTGCAGCCCGGCACACGCACTGGCTGCAAAAGCAATTGCATATTCTTCAGGATTGTAACCGTGTTGAAGTTTGCATTCGATTGTTTTCCCATCAGAAATAATACTGATATTTTCTCCGGATATCCGGCTGATAAGATCGGCTTTTTGATTATCGCTAGCAAATGTTATGATCTCAGTATTTCTGTTATTTTCTATGAGCCTGGTGTCCTGATGATTCATTATCACAACAAGGTGGCTCATAATCTGCATTTTGGCTTCACTTGCCCATTTGCTGTTTGAAGCGATCCTGTAGTCAGGGGTGAGGGTTGTGAATATGCCAATTTCCCCTATGCCAGTTGTGCCCAGGGATTCTTCCAGGACATAAACCGATGGATCAATTTCTTGGCCTTTGACAATATTAATAACTTCAAGTATACTAGCGGGAGTTATACTGAGACCTTTATGGAGCATGATGTGTTGGTTTTCTGAGAGGTATTCTATACCCCGGGTCGTATGCAGTATGACTTTTTCTTTTAAGGCAAGTATCCTGGCCAGAAGGGTTACAGTACTGGTCTTGGCTTTAACCCCGGTGATCTCGATTACTTTTGCTTGATCGAATATACCTTCCTCACGCAGGATCTGGCCGGTGATTGCATGATGAGAATAGATAGTATTTCCCTGTGTTCTGGCCTTTTCAAGAACAGGATATGCGGGATCCAGATGAACAGGTGTGACTATAATAGCGTTTTTAGCCGGCAGAGGTGGCTTACTAACCACCTCTATTCCAGCAGGCAGATCAGAGAATGCTTCTTTTGGCAGTGTACCGTAAACGTCCACTGCGGTTACTCTGTATCCGTGGCCTGCAAGTTTACTGCTTATCAACAGGCCACCGTGATTCAGGTCAAGCACTATAAAATGTCTCTGCCCTGCTGTCATGTGGTCTCAGAAATGATTTAGATAACTTCCTTTGCCCTTTCAAAGACAAGGTCTGCCAGCATTTCATGGTTACCGAGGGGTTTCCCGTAAACAACGGGAACTTCATTGCCATCGACCTCAATTTTTCCTTCATTTGTTTGCGGGTCGAGTTTGAGAATCTCTGGAATATCTTCGGTGATGTGTATGCCTGATGCCAGAAATACCGGTACTGCTGCGATCCTGGTAACGCCGGTTCCCTCGAATTCCTTCATGGCTTCTTGCACGGAGGGGCCGCAGTTTTCCATGAAACCTGTACGGATCACATATTCAGGATGTTTTTCTGCGATGGTGTTGGCGATGTTTGTAACTACTTCTTTGTTGTAGGGTAGTCTGCTTCCATGTCCGATTGCTAGAATTCCTATTTTTTCACTCATTGGAATACCTCTTTTCTGTCAGTGTAAGGTACGTATAAAAACACCAGTCTTACTTTCGCAGGGTGTTTGTGTTACTCCCTAGAACTGAGTAATCGCATAAAAATAATTCGGATCGATTTTGCAGGGTGAACTTTTATTAAAAATAGGGTGGGAGGGGATCAAAAAGATTGAAATTCAGACAACCTCGTAGTCTCCGTCATCTTCCTTGTAACTGTCAGTACCTACCATTGCGGCTTCTATGGAATCAATTCCGTCCATCCATTCGGCAACAATGCCATAGGGCATATCTTCCATTTCTTTGCCCGGAAGTTCCTTACCATCCAGTACAAGGGCACCTATCCTTGCAACATATCCCAGGGCGGCCTCGAAATCTTCATCCTGTTCAGCTTCGACTGCACCTTTTATGAGGTCGGATATTTCTGATTCCTGGTCAAAGTCCCCGTTCAGGTAACATTCGAAGGAGACGAATGTTGCCAGTAAAGAATTCTGCAGGGATTCGATCATCATATCGGTATCTTCGGATATAGAATCTACCTTTTTAAGAACGATTTCTTCGATGCTGGAGAGGATATCAAGGGTTTCTTCTACAGAGTTTTCTCCACGCTGGCAGGTAGCTATGACTTTCAGGCATGCAAGGATCACATCATCCTGCATGTTCACAAAAATAGCACTATCCTTCTCAGGAGTGTCCCCGGATTCTTCAAGTTTGAAATTGCTTTCTCCAACTTTTTGAAGCCAGTTGTTCCATCGCTTTTCCGTATAAAATTCATGAAATATCTGTTTATCACTAGTTTCTGGCATTCTAGCCCCTCTCATTATAAATTATACCGGGATTTTTCAAAACTTAAGTTTGACTTTCTTATGTCCGCTGCATTGGTCACTTTCAATGTTTCCCATGACTTCTGCAACTGTACATTTATCACCATTTTTAATTCCTGCAGGGTGGAACAGGTCGTATAATTCCTGGTCATTTGTGTCACATTTGGGTTCCTTATATTGGATAGTGGAACCTTCTACAGCATTACGTGAATCAATGGCAGCAACTATCGGAGCTTTTGCAACATCAACCACGTATGCTCCTTGTTCATGAACAAAACATTCGTGCAGGGTATTTGTCCTTATTTTCCGGACTACATACTTGCGTCCTTTTTCCAGATTCATGCATGTATTCCTGAGTTTGCATTTATTGCATTCAGGAGCTTCCCCTTCAAATATGAACTCTTCCCCTTCCCGGGCAAGTTGAGTTCCGATGAGTGTAATCATGGTATCTTCTTCATCCATAAGCATCACCTGTAATGACCAATTATCATGAAATTACTCCGGTGGTCCTTGCCACCACCTCGGCTGCGTCAGGTGTTATCCCGGTCCCGAGTATTGTGTACCTTTCCGGCCTAATTTTATGAGACTCAACAAGCGCTTGTAATATATATTTATCTTCGATTCCCATTTCATGAGCAGTTGTGGGAGCACCAATCATCCTGAGGCCATCCCTTATTTCCCGCCAATCCCCGCCATGCAGGTACATCATCAGGATTGTCCCCACACCACATTGTTCTCCGTGAAGGGCAGGATTTGGAGCTATGCGGTTTAATGCATGGCTGAACATGTGCTCCGAGCCCGAAGCGGGTCGGGATGAACCTGCGATACTCATGGCAACTCCACTTGATACAAGGGCTTTGACAACGATGCGGACTGAACTTTCAAGCTCAGGCTTTATGGAGTCTGCAGATTCTATGAGAATGTTTGCGGTCATACTGGCCAAAGCTGCGGAGTATTCACTGAATGTAACATTCTGTAATCTGTGTGCCAGTTCCCAGTCAAGTACTGCCGTACAATTGGAAATAATATCCCCGCAGCCCGCTGCAAGTAACCTGAAAGGGGCTTTTGCGATGACTTCGGTGTCAGCGATTACTGCCATTGGTGCACTTGCCTGAATGGAAGTTGTTTCTCCGTTATGTGTTATGGAAGCCCTGGACGACACGATGCCATCATGGGAAGCGGCTGTGGGTATGCTCAGAAAAGGTACATTGTGTCTGGTAGCAGCCAGTTTGGCCACATCAATGGATTTGCCGCTGCCAACTCCCAGCAGGAAATCTGTATTCATCTCTCTGGCAATTTCCATGACATTTTCCACTTCTTCCATGGAAGCACTGCCCGATACATGGATCTGTACATTCCTGCCGGTCTCTTCAAGTTCCTCTGCGACCTTCATGCCTGCGATATCCCGGGTTTTCTGGCCCGTTACGATCAGCGCATTGTGGCCGAGTTTAAGATCACTGCATACATCGGCCACTTTGCCTAACATGTCGCTGCCGACCAGAACGTCCCGGGGCAGTTGCATCCATTTGTTGCTTTTGAGTTCGTTCAATTGAATTACCCTGCTCTTATTTATGAAAACACTTATATTATATCTATCTCTTCTATAATTGTGTTTTCCGCCGGACTCTTCTGTATATTAGCCCCAACGGGATTTTTCGGATTGTGATTTATAGATGAATACGTTTACTGATAAGATTTTGCAATTTGTAAATAAGTATTATATTGAGCCCATTATCTATGATAGTGGTTACAACCCGGTTAATACACTAACATGGGCCCTGATACTTGGTGTCTGTGTCTTTGGTGTTATAAAGTTGCTTGACCGGATGAAAGTTGAAGTGGATGAACGGTTCATTTATTCCATAATTCCCTTTGTTCTGGCAGGGTCGTCCCTGAGGGTGCTTGAGGATGCCAATGCATTCAGTGCTCCCCTGAAATATCTCATTATTACCCCCAACATCTACTTTGTGGTTTTTGTTGTGACACTTGCCTGTCTGGTAGTATCCAAAAAACTCTATGACTTAGGTGTTGCAGGCGACTGGAAAAAGACATTTGCCGCTGCAGGAGGATTGTGGTTTTTAGCCAACCTCACTGCTCTTCTCTATTTAGAGGACATTGTAAGGCCCGATGCGCTTGTACTGATTCTGGTGATAGGAACACTGGTTGCTTTTTCCATTTACGGCCTGGCACGCTGGCAGGGAATCGGCCTGATCACAGACAGGCTCAATTTCACCATCCTATTGGCTCATTTAATGGATGCATCTTCCACATTTATCGGTATTGATATGCTGGGATATTACGAAAAACATGTTGTGCCTGCCTACCTGATCGATCTGACAGGTACAGCACTTGTGATGTATCCTCTCAAACTTGCTATCTTCATCCCGGTCATATATGTGCTGGACACCCAGTTTAACGATAGCGAGGAATCAATATCTTTAAGAACTTTCGTAAAGATGGTTATTATTGTACTGGGATTGTCCCCTGCTACGAGAAACACACTGAGGATGGCACTGGGTATCTGAAATGAAACGCAATAATATCTTTCCCGGCTCTCTGGTTGCTGAAGACCTGCAGAGATACTTTATTTCACTGAAAAGTCTTTTTCTCTTGTCCATTGCGGTATTTTTCATCTCGGCATTGGCGGGCTATATTTATACTTCCATGAATCCTGCCTCGGCTGACATGTCCCTGCAGGAGCTGCAAAACCTGGTGGATATCATCAAGGAACTTTCTCCCCTGCAGATCATGCTCTTTATTTTCCTGAACAATGCCCTGAAAAGCCTGGCGGTCATCCTGCTGGGCGTAAGTCTGGGTGTCATTCCCCTTCTGTTTCTGGCCTATAACGGTTATGTGCTGGGTGCAGTGGCTTATGTGACGGGTGCCGAGGAGGGCCTTTCATTTGTATTACTGGCGATAATCCCTCATGGCTTGATCGAGCTGCCTATGATATTTATCTCGGTTGCCATCGGAGTACGCATAGGATTGACCACTCTTGCCAAGCTGCAGGGCCAGACAGTATCGGTAAAACGGGAAATAACAGCAGGTGTGGCTGTTTTTATACGTTTTGTCGCTCCTCTCTTGCTGGTAGCGTCAGTGATCGAGACATTCGTTACACCCATGTTCATTGCCCTTATCTGAGGGCTTACAACAAATCTTTTATTGCAGATTCCTATTATGTTCCAGAAAGATTCACGAGGATTTTCCCATGATTGACAGGAAAGAGATCATCGATATAGTTAATGATTATAACACGGACAATATTCGGATAGGTACAGTAGCTTCCCACTCGGCTCTTGATGTTTTTGACGGGGCTGTCGAGGAAGGCTTCCACACTCATGCCATATGCAGGAAGGGCCGTGAAAAGACCTATACGGATTATTTCCGCGCCCAAAGGGATCAGAACGACAATGTTGTACGTGGCGTGGTCGATGATTATGTGAATTATGATAATTTCGATGAGATCCTGCTTGAAAAAAACCAGAAAAGCCTTGTGGACAATGACGTGCTTTTCGTCCCCAACCGCTCTTTTACCTCCTACTGCGGAATCGATGAGATCGAGAATGATTTTGCAGTTCCGCTTGTGGGCAGCAGGAATATGTTGCGCAGTGAGGAAAGGGGACTGGAGAAGGACTATTACTGGCTTCTGGAAAAGGCGGGAATGCCTTTCCCGGAAAAGATCGGTGATCCACAGGATATCGATGAACTCTGTATTGTCAAACTGCCCCATGCTGTGAAAAAACTGGAGCGAGGATTCTTTACGGCTTCAAGTTATGAGGAATATCTTGAAAAATCCGAATCCCTGATCAAACAGGGGGTCATCACCCGGGACGCACTTGCAGAGGCACGTATTGAGCGCTATATCATAGGTCCGGTGTTCAATTTTGACCTGTTCTATTCCCCTCTGGAAGAAGAAATGAACCCGATCGAGTTGCTGGGAATCGACTGGAGGTTCGAGACGAGCCTGGATGGGCATGTGAGGCTGCCCGCACCGCAGCAGATGGCCCTGGCAGAGCACCAATTGACACCCGAGTATACAGTCTGTGGGCACAATACTGCAACCCTGAGGGAATCCCTGCTGGAAAAGGTGTTCGAACTGGCGGAAATGTATGTGGATGCTTCCAGGGAATACTATGATCCCGGTGTAATCGGCCCATTCTGCCTGCAGACCTGTGTGGATAAGGACCTGAACTTCTACATCTACGATGTGGCACCCCGGGTTGGCGGTGGTACCAATGTACACATGTCTGTGGGCCACCCTTACGGCAACACCCTGTGGAGAAAACCCATGAGCACAGGACGCAGGGTGGCTTACGAGGTCAGAAGGGCCATTGAGACGGAACAGCTGGATAAAATAGTAACCTGATTAGAAGTTTTTTTAGCAGGATGATGCGGCTAATTTGCCGTAACATCATTTTATTTATACCTTTGTGTTCTTCCGACTACTCTTGGTTAGCAAGACTCTTATACCTTGATTCCATTATTATAATAATGAGAAGGAACCTGAACCTGTACTCACAATTTATATATTGGGAGTGTTATAAATGGGCTCTGTAGAAATCCTCATTTGAATAATTATTGAAACAGAGATAGCCCTATCTATATTATGAATTAATAATTTGAACTTGACCTCTTTGACCTGATTTCTGTATTTTGTTGCCCTCAGTTCTTCCCTATACTTCCTTTTCAAAACAGAAAACATCGTCTCTACCAGGTTTCTATAATGATAGATGTCTTCATCAAACTCATCTCTCATTTTTCGACGATATTTTCCTTTGATCTTCTTCCTTTTTCTACATCTTACAGGTATGATGGCTTCTGCTTTCAATTCTTCATTGATTAGAGCATGTATCTTCTCAGAATCATATCCTTTATCCATCAGATAACAATCAGCTTTTCTCCTTTTGTGACATTGTCTAAGCAATGTCAATGCATGCTTTGCATCATGCACAGGCTTACCTGAAATCTTAAAACCAGTTACAATGAACTTCTCAACGTCAACAGCTATACTTGTTTTCAGATACGACCGTCTTTTCTTTCCTGTTCTCACAGAATAATAGTAACTACAATGTCCACCTGTAAATCCACTTGAATCAATAGCAATCAGAGGTATTTTTTCACCATGTGAATAGAATAGTTTCAGAGTTTGGTGAAGTAAGCTATTGAAATAGAAAGAAGATATTCTATTGGTAAATTTATGTAATGTTGTGAAGTGAGGTACGTGTTTTATACCAATCTTGGACTGAACTCTATCCATTAACTCAACAAGTCTAACAACATCTCTATAGTTCTTACCTGTGTACTCTTTGACCAATACCAAAGTCAATAACTGATGCTGAGTATATTTTCGTTTGGAATACTTACAACTGTAGATTGGAAGATGAGATCTTCCAGCTACAGACATAGCTGTATCGATAAAGTTTAAGTAATCGCTTGACAAAACACATTCATCCCCTTTGTGTTTTTTATGGTCAAAATCACATTGGGGACCTCTTCTTATAAAAATAATAATGTATTAGTGGAAGTTAGAGGAAAGGGTTTCTACAGAGCCTATAAATGAAAATCGTACATGCTCAAACTGTACTGACTGACGAGCAACTCGAGGCACTGAAGAAGAAAAGTAATGAAACTTCTACCAAGGATGCGCTCAGTATTGCAGTTCAACATTACCTTGAGTGTGAGTACACTGATCTGAATGATGAAATGTGGACTCGCAAGCTGGAGAAGGTCGTACAGAAAAAGAACCAGAAATACTGAAAAGGAGAGATCTAATGCAAGTTCCTGAAATGTTTAAAAAAGACGATGCGGTATCCCCGGTCATCGGTGTAATCCTGATGGTCGCCATTACTGTCATCCTCGCAGCGGTTATAGCAGCGTTCGTATTCGGACTTGGCAGTCCTGAGACAGCACCACAGGCAAGTATCAAAGCCAGTAACATGACTTCTAGTGGTTTTGATATCGAACATCAGGGTGGAGACCAAATCTCTTTTGAAAACAATGACACTAAATTGATGATTGCTGGTGCCGATAGAACCACTGCAATTGATGGTAATGATACTTTCTCTGTTGGAGGAGAACTATGGGTTAATACATCTCTAACAGATGGAGATTCTATTAGGTTTATTGATGATGATTCTAATCAACCAATAGCATCTTTCACTGCAGACATCTAAACCTAACACCTACACCCGCCGCAGCACATGCGGCACCACTTTTTCTCTTTTTCCAAACCAACTCTGTTTTGCGTATGCCATGAATCCTTAGGGACTCATGTTGTCATGTAACTTCGATTTATCCGGTCATTAATCGGTCCGGCAATTCCTATCGGAAGATAAAACAAAAAGTACATTACAAATTATTGAGTTTAAGCCATTGGAACATGGCAGAGATACAAAATATTGATAGAGATCTAAAAGGTGATCTGGTACGCAAATCCATACATATACTATCCGGTCTGCTTTATATCCCGCTTATTTATATCTCAGGACCCTTTGCGTTTGAAGTGCTGGTTTTACTTGCATTAATTTATGTTCTTGTAATCGTGTCACTTTTAATCCTTAATAGAATGCATTACCGGCCGGTTTATGAATTGATTAGATGTTGGGGTCGGGAAAATGAAAATTATATTCCTCTAAAACCAACATTTTTATTACACATAGGTATTGCCATATCGTTATTGCTTTTTCCCATCTCTATCGTCTATGCCTCGATAGCCATAACTGCCATGGGCGACGGGATCGCAACAATTTCCGGCAAAAAGATCGGTAAACATAAATTACCCTATTCCAAAAGCAAATCTGTTGAAGGAACAATTACAGGTTCAATAGCCGCCTTTTTAGGGGCAGCACTTTTTGTCTCTTTCCTGCAGGCACTTGTAGCAAGTGCAGGAAGTATGCTGCTGGAAAGTATAATCGGCAGAGACCTGAATACGGATTCCTCAATAAAAAAGGCATTCAACCTGATGAAAAATGACAACTTGTTGTTGCCTGTTTTTTCAGGTTTTCTGATGATGCTGACAGGTTGAATGGTATTTTTTCAAATTGACAGAAGGGGGTTAAAAAAGAATTGATGAATATCTTCATCTGTCCATTTCAAAACAGACCTCTATAAAATTCGTCAATATCTCCAATAATTTCAGAATACATATTCATGTATTCATCAGTTGGTTTCATTTCATATTTCGAATTCACATCATAGCATGATTCGAAATCTTTTCCTTGCAGGGCATCTGAAAGTCGGTCTACATATTTGGAATAGAGCATTTCGATAATTTCATTTGCCTCTGCCAGATCCAGATTCAGGCCCATCTTGCTCACCTCGCCCATAAATCTTGATTCCAGGCCAGTCGAATGGTCTACTTTTTCTCCTCTACCACCAAGAGGTCCGATCAACATTTCTCTGCCACAAACCGTATCACCTATGGCCTGAGCTGCGGTTTCATAGAACATCATGTCAGTACAGCACCCGGCAACGTTGCGGTAGTATTTTGCTGTAGAATGCTGCATATTACGCGAAACAGCGAGCGAGGAAATATTTGAAGCCCACAATATTTCTTTAGTAGAGGAGGAATTTGTAGCCGAATCAATTGCTCCGCAGGCATGTATGCTTGCACTTGTGACCAGCCGGGATTGTATGGTTTCAGCAACATCAATAATTGCCAGTGCTTCAGGTGTATCTATAGCATCTTTACCCAGAACGGGGCACTGGCAACTTATGAAATTATTCCCATGCTCCTGATGGAATATTGATTTATGAAATGTTTCAAAGTCTGTTTTCAGGTCATCAGCTTGATATACCTCATGAATATCATTTCTTGAATACAGTTCATTTGAAGACACGACCATATGTGCCTGTGATGTTTTTGGTGTTGCCGGACCTACAAGGGTCAACCCTTCCCTGCCAGCTATTTTTGTAGCCATTCTTTCAAGTCTTGCTTCTTCTAAAGCTACAAACATTTCCTCTGGGGTCTTGGTTCTTATAGGGCCGTCATTGATTGTTTGCATGGATCCTGGATAGAGTCCCTGGACTATAGGCTCAATTGCAGAACTGATATGAATATTCAGGAAGTTTTTCTCAGAAACTTTTCCACCCATTGGTCCTCCTATAATCACAGGGGGCTGGCAATCCATTTCTGTCCTGTTAACAACATTTATTTTTTCCTTGAATCTCCCGATGTCCATGGCATTGGGTGTACCAAGAGACTTCAATATTTCATCGTTATTGATCTGGATAGTTCTGCCCGTATCAGTGCAGTATATTCCCACATTTGTCAGAAGTTCGATAGCTGCTGAAAAGACAGCATCTGCCATATCAAGTTCGTATGGTATGAATTCTTCACCATCTTTTATTATATCATAATCAGCAGCCAGTTCGTTGGATATTTTTAAAACATCTTCCTTATGTGCATCTTCACTTTTTTCTTCACCTGAAAAAGAGTTTCTTAAATATTTATATATGTCTGACATTTAGCATACCTCTTATCTTTCCTACTACTTTTTGCCTTATATCAATAACTGATAATCTACATGCAACATCTAAAATTTCATTAAATTATATTTATTGCTTGTTAGATTATAAACAAATATAATATGTACATAATATTTAATACTACTATTTGATAACTATATATTTTATAATTATACATTTTGAAAAATAAGTAAAATAATTTTGTGTTTCATTTAATATAAATACGCCACTTCTAAAAGTTAGATATATAATAGAAGGATACTTTATTGTTCAATTAAGGCGTAAAACCAAAGTGTTTTTGGTCATATTTACACGGACAATTAATTTCATTATGCATGTATAATATGCGTATTTCTTATAATTATTAAAGGAGGCATGTAATGAGAAAAATGCAAAAAGGACTTACAGAGTTTTCAGACACTTTAAAGACACCGACACTATTGGTGTCGTTATTTTTATCTGTTGCATTTGTTTTAGCCGGAACGATCTTTTCAGAGCGCTTCGAGGAATATATGGATTTTACTTTTAATTGGATGGTTGGAAATCTTGGCTGGTCTTTCCTGTTTGGTGGCAGTATATTTTTATTGTTAATTGTATATTTGATGCTAAGTCCGCTTGGAGATATAAAACTGGGTGGGGACTATGAAAAACCTGCGTATTCCAATCTTTCATGGTTTGCCATGCTTTTCAGTTGCGGAATGGGTATTGGCCTCCTTTTCTGGGGTGTTTCAGAACCGATATGGCATTATATGTGGCCTCTTTATGAACAACCCAATACAGCTGAATCCCTGCATGCAGCCATGAGATATTCTTTCTTCCACTGGGGCTTCCACCCCTGGGCAATATATTCTGTAGTTGCGGGCTCATTAGCATATTTTTCCTACAGGAAGGGATTGCCAATGTTATTGAGTTCTACCCTGGAACCTATCCTGGGAAGAGAGGGCATTGATGGAAAATGGGGTATTGCTGTTAATACCATCGGTGTGCTTGCAACCCTGTTTGGTATTGCGACAACTCTTGGTTTAGGTGTTATGCAAATAGGCGCCGGACTTGAGAATTTATTCGGTTATTCCAGCGGACCTACTTTATGGGTACTAATAATTACTGTTGTTACGATTCTTGCGATAATGTCCACAGCATCCGGTATTGACCGGGGTATAAAATGGTTGAGTCAGATCAATCTGGGCGTGGCCGCTCTTTTAATGATTCTGGTATTCATTCTTGGACCAACGCTATTTACCCTTGAGCTGTTTACTAATTCAGTTGGGGGTTATTTGCAAAACTTGCTCCAGATGTCCTTTGGAACAGATCCTGCAGGAGTAGGAGCTGAAGGCTGGGGTGACTCATGGACTGTCTTCTATTGGGCATGGTGGATTGCCTGGGCTCCATTTGTCGGATCATTCATTGCCAGGGTTTCAAGAGGCAGGACAATCAGAAGTTTTGTTGTGGGGGTAATGCTTGCTCCTACAGTTGTCAGTATGGTATGGTTCAGTATCTTTGGAGGATCTGCTCTGTTCATCGAGCATTTCGGAGCCGGTGGAATTGCTGAAGCTGTTGAGGTTGATTCTGCACTTGGTTTTTTCAGTATGCTCAGTTTTTTTCCTTTCTCTGACATCCTTATTGCAGTTGCAATGTTCTCAGTAGCGATCTTTTTCATAACTTCCTCAGACTCAGGTACTTATGTCATAGGAATGCTGACTTCTAAAGGCAATCCAAATCCTCCTCTCCCCCTGAGGATTATCTGGGGTAGTCTTGAAGGGGCGTTTGCAGCGGTTCTTCTACTCGCCGGGGGACTGGGTGCCCTCCAGACAGCTTCGGTAATCGGTGGTTTCCCCTTCATGATAGTCATGCTTTTGATGCTCTATTGCTTATTGAAAGCATTGTTTATGGAATTGCAAGAAGAGTCGCTACCGTTAGAGAGGGCTAAATTAAGGGCAACAATTAATGACATAAAAATACGGGAAGATAAAAAGGATAAAGAGTGAGAACTGAAATTTGAACTTTAAAGGGGTGATTGATAGAAGCTACATCATCCCTTTTCCTTCTTGTTTTTCATTTCATCGTAAACCTTTACCTAACACCCATCGCAGCACATGCGTCAACCATTTTCTCTTTTTTGAAATAACCAATTTTGTTTATATAATTAATTGGCAGAATTTATACTCTCATGAAAGTCCCAAAATGGATACTTGCTAAAAATTTGTAGGGGCACACAACGATTCCGAAATGGCTCTCTATGTGAGAGGAAAAAAAGAAGTTGCCTAGAAAAATTCGGGTGATATGAAGAAATATGATATATCTTTCTGAATCGGCAGTTCATATGGTAGCCGCAAGTTCACCGGCTGCATCGATGAGTTGCAGATATACAACCGTGCCTTTTCACAGGCCGAGATTCAGTCCATCGGGAATTGATGGCCTGCAATGAAATTTTTTAAAAAGAGCCGCCTTGTGGGCGGCAACCATGTTCTCACTCAAGACTGCAGTATGATATCTCGTTAGCCTTTTTCTCCTGTATCAATTTTTGCACTTCTGAAAGGTCGGATGTCTGGCCCAGTACACACATAAGTTTTACAAGGGCAACTTCCGGTAACATGTCTTCGGCTTCGATAGCTCCGGCTTTGAGCATATCCGTGCCGGTGTCATAAACACGGTCACAGACACGTCCGTGCAGGCACTGGGATGCGATCACTATCGGTATGTTTGTTTGTGTTGCACGCTTGATTTCAGGTACCCAGTCGGTGGACACATGGCCCAGGCCGGTTCCTTCTATTACAATTCCCTTATAACCTGCATCGATATAATGACCCAGGATTTCGGGTTTTGCACCAGGTGTGAATTTTACAATAGCACATTCAGGTTCGATCTTATCTTTCAGGATCAGTTCTGTTTCTCCGCGTGCGTTGTATTCTGATTCTGTGGTGATCTTTCCTGTGGCATAATCCACAAAACCGATCGGGAGGGAATTAATGGACTGGAAAGCATCCCTGCGTGAGGTGTGCATCTTCCTGACTCTGGTGGCATAATGGATGGCACAGCGATCATCGGAACTGCTCTCATGCATGACCGTGCAAACTTCAGCAATGTCACTGACAGCAACCTTCGTTGCACAGATCGCATTCATCACATTGTCACTGCTTGGCCTGTCTGCACTGCGCTGTGAGCCTACAAAAACAACGGGAACCGGTGTGTCAAGCATGAATGCCAGGGCTGCTGCGGAATACATCATCGTATCGGTGCCATGGGCAATCACTATTCCGTCTGCTCCGTTATTAATTTCTTCATATACGGCCCGGGCAAGTTCAGTCCATACCTGCGGCTTCATGTTCTCGGACAGGATATTTGTAACAACCCGGCCTCTGATATTGGCAATATCATCAAGTTCGGGGATTGTCCGGACAATATCATCTGCAGAGCACTGTGAGCTCACAGCACCGCTACGGTAATCGATCTTGCTGGCAATGGTACCTCCCGTGGAAATGAAAACCACATTTTTAAGTCCTTTATCTTTGGTAACCTTGCCTTGCTTTTCGACCTTTTTCATTTCCTTTTTAGGCTCCAGGAAAGTAATCTCTGCACCATCGGGCTCTATTCCTACATTGTATCCACTGACCATCTTCAGCACAATGTGGCCGGTGACACTGGGCATTACAACTCCTTCATATGCAGCTCCACCCTTCTCGACCCTTATCCTGTCTCCTTCTTTGTAATCCATAATTATCCCTGCAATGAATTTATCATCTTATTTTTGCTGTATGTAATCTTCGACAACCTGCATCAGTTTTTCAATGGAATTTTCGGTATGGTCCCTGATTCTTTCAACTTCTTCGCCCCACATTCCCGTTTTTGTACCAAAGTTGTCTATCGATATTTTCATGGCTTCGGGTGCAGGTCCTCCAATGATTTTTCTCTTCTGTATATTGAGCATCGGGTCCAGGGCCTGCTTTACCATATCTTCATCCAACCCCTTTTCTACCAGGCTTTCCCCGAGAACCGTGCGACCTACAGCGTCCACATCTTCCAGGGTCGGCTCATTATCTCCTTTTGCCAGGATACCCACAATCTGGTGTGCGGTCCTGAAAGGAATCCCGCATTCCCTGACCAGGGTGTCGGCAAGTTCGGTGGCGGTAGTAAATCCGGTTGAAGCCTGCAATTTCATAGTATTATTGTTAACTTTCATGCTATCCAGCATACCTGCCATGATCCTCACCGATGCACGTGTGGTTTCCACAGATTTCCAGATATGGGGGCTGGCATCCTGCATATCCCTGTTATAACTCATTGGAAGGGATTTGCAGACCGTAAGTAATGACATCAGGCTTCCTACAGCGATCCCACTTTTCCCTCTCACAAGTTCTGCAGTATCAGGATTCTTTTTCTGTGGCATTATTGATGAGGTGGATGCATATTGGTCGGATAGTTCAATAAAACCGAATTCTGTAGAAGACCACATGACAAGTTCCTCTGAAATCCTGCTCATCTCGATCATAATATTTGCAAGCACAGAAGCCGTTTCCAGCAGGAAATCCCGGCCACTGACCGCATCCATGGAATTTTGCATTACTTCTTCAAACCCGAGTAACTCTGCAGTCCTGCTCCTGTTAATCGGAAAGCCTGTGGAAGCAAAAGCCGCAGCTCCAAGAGGGCAGCGATTGATCCTGTCAAGACATCCAAGTATCCGTTCCACATCCCTTCCCAGGCTTTCCGCGTGCCCCATGATATGGTGGGCCAGTGTGGTGGGTTGGGCATGCTGCAGGTGTGTATATCCAGGCATGATGGTGTCATAGTTTTCAGAAGCAATTCTTGTCATTGTCGTAACAAGCTGCAACATTTCTTCTGCCAGTTCCAGTATCTCTTTGCGCAGTCTAAGACGAATACAGGTGGCTACTTCATCATTGCGGGAGCGGCCGGAATGCATCCTTCCACCTACGTCTTCTCCTGCCATATCAATAAGCCGGGATTCCAGGGATATGTGTATATCTTCGTAACTATGGTCAAGGGAATCGATTCCCTCTTCACGGATGCGTTTCAATCCCTCCAGAATTTTGGCACAATCGTCTGCGGGGATTATTCCCTGCTCCTTCAACATGACTGTGTGGGCAAAATCCACCAGGACATCAGAATCAAATATCCATTTATCGTCTTCCATGGACGAAGTATAACGCATTATTTCCTCGTCCGGGAGAGAATCAAGGCGTCCTCTTCGTAAAATATCACTCATGATTATTCCTCAAATGAACAAGTTTAAAGATATGCCCACAAGAAAAATGATTTAGCGGGACTTTCTAACTGCCCTTCTATTTAAGGTCTTAGCAAATAAAAGTAGCTGTTCTGATAATGTAATTCTTTAATTTTCGGCTACAGGAAGTTTAATATGCACTTCTGTTCCTTTTCCTTTACCTTCACTTTCCACCCAGATTTCCCCCTCGTGTGCCTCTACTATGGTCTTGGTTATATAGAGGCCAAGTCCGGTACCACCGTATTTACGTTTCTGGGAAGAATCTATCTGGTAAAATCTCTGGAATAAATTGTCTATCATATCTTTAGGTATGCCAATTCCCGTATCTTTGATATTGATATGTATGTATTCATCTTCTTTGTTTGCAAAGATAGTAATTGAACCGCCCTTTGGAGTGAATTTGATAGAATTATCTATTATGTTGGTAAACATATCGGTAAGTTTGTCCCGGTCTCCTTTTATTTGAGGAAGGTCCGGTTCTATTTTCTTAATCATTTCCAGATTTTTCTCTTCTGTCTGGATTTGCAGGTCCTCTATAATCTGATCTGTCAGTTCGGATATATTCAAGGTTTCAAAATCATACTGAACAGTGCCTGCCTGTGTGCGACTGAGATATAGCAGCGAATCCACGAGTCTCTGCAGCCTTTTTGTATTACGCATCACGGTTTCTTCTGCATGTTTCTGTTCTTCTCCCAGTTCTCCGAGGCTGCCGTCATTTAGAAGTTCTGTATAACCTATGATCGATGTGAGGGGTGTTTTCAATTCATGACTCACATTGGAAAGGAACTCATCTTTCATTTTATCCAGTGACTTCAATTCCTCGTTTGCCTTTGACAGGTCTTGTGCATATTTCCTGAGTTCTTCTTCGGCCCTTTTACGTTCGGTAATATCACGGGCCACAACCAGTATTGTAGGTTTATCATTGTATTCTATCATACGGGCACTGATTTCTACAGGAATTGTAGTGTCATCCTCGCGTCTGAATGTTGCCTCAAAGATGGCATGCCCTTTTTCTTTGACCTCTTTGATCCTCTGGGGTATCTCTTCCATAGAAAGGCCGGTGTTTATGTCCTTTGTCTTCATGCGGAGCAATTCATCCCTGCTGTAACCCGTGGTTTCACAGGCCGCCTTATTAACTTCCATGATGTTGCCTTTAAGGTCATGCACAAAGATTGCATCATTGGTACTGGCAAAAATTGTGCGAAACTTATCTTCTGATTTTTCAAGTTCCTTTTCAGTTTTGCGGCGCTGTACAATTCTCCACATTCCCTGCATGAGGAGGGTAAGCTGTCTTACATCAGAACTGTCATAATTTTCATTCTTATTCCCCACACCGGCAAGGGCTACAATCTTGCCCTGCTCAAAAATGGGTACATCCATATGGCGAATAAGTTCCACATGATCCTTTGGGTATCCGCTTTTCCTGGGATGTGGTTTTTTGTAATCATTGTTTATAAATGGCCGCCTCTGCCGTATACTCTCTCCCCAGAGTCCTACGTCTTCGATCTTGTATTCTACCTTTTTGTTTTTAATTTTACAACGGTTCATTGGGGTATCGGACCAGGATTTCAATTGTATGGTACCTATGTCTTCATCCACAAATGCAAGATAGCCAATCTTGCTTTCTGTAAGTCGCACTCCTTCAGCTCTTGCAAAATCGATGATTTCTTCCAGGGAGGCCTCTGTCATCTGGTTAAGCTTTACAAGGGTTTCCAGGCGTGATTCATCCAGGTGCAGGGCTTCTTCTGCCTTCATGCGGTCACTGATATCTTCAACAATCCCGACCCCTCCCAACAACTCGCCATCTTCTGATATGTAGGGGCTGTAGTCTGCTTTTATGGGTGTTGCCTTTTTGCCTGTGGTGGAATGATACTTTCCTTCATAATGACCGGAGCGTCTCTGGAATACTGCTTTTACGGCTTCATACATCTTTTTGTCTTTTAAATCTTTAAGCATGTTGAAACCGATTATTTGGTCCCTGGTCACGTCGAGAATATGCATTATGTTCTCATTGCAGTGGGTTATCACACCATTTTCATCGAAATGGAATATTCCCAGGGGAGAATTCTCAAAGATCAATCTGTATTTCTTTTCAGACTCTCGCATAGCCTCTTCGGCTTTCATGCGGTCGCTGATATCTTCAAAGATACCTATACCTCCCAGCAGAATACCGTCTTCCGATATATTCGGGTTATAATCGGCTTTAATTGAAATGAGCTTACCACTGATGGCAGTGAGATATTTGCCTTCATAATAACCTGGTTTTCTTGAGAGGGCCGCTTTAACAGCGGCTCTCATTTGTTCATCCTAGATGGATGTCACCATATTAAAGCCAATGATATCTTCTCTTGATGCAGCAATGATTTCAGGGAATTTTTCATTACAATGGGTGATTATCCCATTTTCATCAAAATGGAATATTCCCAGGGGTGAATTCTCAAAGATCAATCTATATTTCTTTTCAGATTCCCGCATAGCCTCTTCGGCCATTTTACGGTCTGTAATATCAATAATAATACCCTGATAGTAAGAAGGTTCTCCAACTTCATCTCTTCCTATGAAGGACCGCTCGATCACCCAACGTATTTCTCCGGATTTGGTGAGTATGCGGTATTCCTTGGAAAAAAATATTTTGCCTTCAATTTCATGTTCGTTGACCTCGCTGCGTACCATGTCGAGGTCCTCGGGACATATTATATCTCCATAGACAAGTTTGCCGGAAGTGAAATCTTCGGGTGTATAACCAAACTGGGAAATGTTTCCGGATACGAATTCCACAGGCCAGTCTTTTTCTGCAGTCCACAGAAAAGCCACCACAGGACTGTTTTTATAGATCTCTTCGAGTTTCCTGTCCGAACGGAGTCTTTTACGCAGGGTTTTCTGGCTGATCTTCTGCTCGCTGACGCTTTCTACAGTACAGATCATCCCGTCATAATTTCCTTTCCTGTCGAGTAAAGGAATTAATCTGCCTGTCTGGAAACTTAAGTTGCCACCCTTTGTAACTATTGGCATGGTTTTGTAGGGTATGGGTTTTAGGGAATCTCTCGCTCTCAGGAACATTTCCCTGAAATGGGCTTCATCACCGACGCTGTGGCGTGAAGCAGACATATATTGTTCTAGTTTTTTGCCTACCACTTCTTCGCTTTTGATACCGGTGATTTCTTCCATTCCCTTGTCAAAATAGATGAAAACTTCGTCTTTGTCAACGGCCCACATGCCTTTGCAAATCGTGTCAAGTATCCTTTCCAGAAGATTTTCCATTGTAGTACCCTTTGTCATCTCGCCCATAAAAAATTACAATAAATGATATCTGGCTGATTCAATTAATATTTTATCATTAGTCTCATGCTGTCTTTTTATTTTTTCCCTTGAATGGGAAATGCAGCATATATCCCGCTGCCATTGTTAATATAATCGTGGCTCCGGAAGGTACGTTCAAGTAGTAGGATAAAAACAGGCCTGTAAAAGTAAATATCGTGCCAAATATAACGGCAAGCATCATCATCCTGTCGAGTCGGTCTGTAAATTCACGGCTCAATGATGCCGGTATTGTTAACAGGGCTATAACAAGAATCAATCCTACAACTCTGATCATGACTATTATGGTAAGGGCTATCAGGCAAAGCATGTACAGACCCAGTTTTTCAACCGGCAGACCTGAGACCTGTGCAAATTCTTCATCAAAACTTATGGCCATGAATTCCTTATAGAGCAGATAGACACTTGCAATAATCAGGGTATCAATTAGTAGCATCAGATAGATATCATTTACAGGAACTGTCAATATATTGCCAAAAAGGTAGGTCATAAGATCCGGTGCATATCCCGGTGTAAGGCCTATGAATAGGACTCCCAGTGCCATACCTACAGACCATAGTATTCCGATTGCAGTATCTTCGGCGATATTGGTACGTCTGTTGACAAGTCCTATTACCAGTGCAGAAAGCAGGCTGAAAGGCAATACACTGAAAAGGGGATTCATTCCCAAGTAATAACCCAGACCAATACCGCCAAAAGAGGCATGGGCAATCCCTCCACTTATGAATACGATTTTCCTGACAACCACATATACCCCGATTATCCCGCAAGCTATGCTGGCCAGCAGGCCCGCAACGACAGCATTTTGCATGAATGTGTATTGTAAGATCTCCAGCATGTTCCATCCCCTTAATGTGCTTTCAATACCCGGTGGGGTACACCATGTGCTATCATTTCTACGGGACACTTGTAGGCTTCTTCAAGGTCTTCGGGTTTCAGTTCCTTTGTACCATGGTAGTAGAGTTTCTGGTTCAGACAGGCCACTTTATCAACATATATCGAGACCGCACTAATATCGTGGGTGACCATTATGATTGTTACACGGGATTTGAGTTCTTCAAGCATTTCGTAGAACTCCTTTTGCATAGTTGTGTCTATTCCGGCCACCGGTTCATCGAGAAGCAACAGTTTTGGCTCTGAGGCAAGTGCCCGGGCTATGAAAACTCTCTGCCTCTGCCCCCCGGAAAGCTCGGCAATATGGCGGTCCCTGTATTCATACATTTTAACCTTTTCAAGGGATTCTTTCACTACTTTCCGGTCATTAGGATTATATTTACTGAAAAGGGACGTTTTTCCAATGCGTCCCATCATAACCACATCCCAGACATTGATCGGGAAATCCAGTTTGGATGCACTGTGCTGGGGGACATAACCTATGGTTTTCCTCCCTTCCTTCGGTTTTTTACCGAATACACGGACATCACCCCTATCTGGTTCTATAAGGCCGAGAATTACTTTTAATAAAGTACTTTTTCCTCCGCCGTTAGGTCCAATGATTCCCAGGAAAGTTCCTTCCTGCACGTCAAGGTTTATTTCTTTGAGGGCAGGTACATCGTGGTAGTACGACCACACATCTTTAATTTCCACTGCATTTTGGTGGTTATTTGAGTCCTTCACGGAATGCCTCGGATACTTTATACATATTTTCTGTATAGTTGCGGGCAAGAGGATCCACTTTCACAACTTTGCCATCTATTTCCTCTGCAACGGCCTCTGCACTCTGTGTACTGAATTGGGCCTGCACGAAGATAACAGTTATGTTTTCCTGTTTTGCAAAAGTTATGATCTCACTGAGCTGTCTGGCACTTGCTTCCTTTCCTTCGGTTTCGATGGGTACCATATTAAGGTCGTACCTTTCTGCAAAATATCCCCATGCAGGATGGTAGACCATGAAACTGCTTCCTTCTTTGCCTTCAATATTTTTCTTTATCTGTTCATCCAATGCATCCAGTTCTGAAATATAGGTGTTCTTATTTTTTGAATAAGTCTCCTGATTTTCAGGATCAATTTCTACAAGCCCACTATATATATTCTCTACCATTATTTTAGCATTATCAGGTGATGTCCATATATGAGGGTCCAGATCCATATGGTCGTTTTCATGAGTGTGGTCGTGTTCTTCCTTAAGGAAATCAATGCCATCAGAACAATCGACAACAAGCATGTCAGGATTTAAATCTGCAAGTTTACTCATCATGGAATCTTCCATTGGAATCCCGGAACCAACCATTGCATACATTTCTGCATTGCTAAGTTCTGTAAGCTGACTTGGTCGCGGTTCATAGGAGTGGGGACTTGCACCAGGGGGTATCATCACGACAACTTCCACGCGGTCTCCTCCTACCTTTTCCACAAATTCTGCCTGGGGGAGAACGCTTACAGCGACTGTTATCTTCTCCTGGCCTCCTGCGTCTGCATCATTTTCCTCCATACAGCCTGAAGTGGCAATTAAGACTATTGTTAACAGAAGCAAAAATGCTTTTTTGGCATCTGACCAAAAAATAAGATCACTAAAAATCTTCATCATATAATACCTCTCTTTTATGTTCTTTATATATAAACAATTCTGATTAATCCATTATATATTGTGTTTCAAGTTTAAATCTTTTGGTATTTTTGGTATTGGTCAAAAAATGAGTTTGTAAATTGCTATAAATGCACAGCCACATTCATGATTCCAATGTTTGTGAAATGGCTACAATATCATCCCAAAACAAAAAAAATATTTATATATTTATCTTTATACACTTCACTATGAGTAATAACGTCTGGCGTATTGTCCTGTTGAGTATTCTGTTATTTCTTGCTTTTTCAGGTTGCACCGCAACAACGGATGAAACTTACGTTTCTAATAATGATGTTCTTTTCCAGACATCTACAATTGACTCTTTAATTGCCGGTTCCTATGACGGGGATATGCAGGTTTGCGATCTTAAAGAACAGGGTGGCTTCGGATTGGGTACTTTTGATCGACTGGATGGTGAAATGATAGTTATGGACGGTGAAATTTACCAGGCAAAAGCAGATGGGCACATTTATCAGGTAAACGATACGATTACCACTCCTTTTGCAGCAGTCACCTTCTTTGAAGCAGATGACACGATTACAATTGGGTCAAATACAGATTATGCGTCTCTCCAATCCATCATTAAAGAAACGATTCCCGGCCCAAATCTCATGTATGCATTGAAAATAGAAGGGACATTTGAAAACATAAGTATACGAAGTGTACCTGCCCAAAGTAAGCCCTATCGCCCTCTACTGGAAGTGGTGGCAGAAGAGGAAACTGTGTATTATCATGAAAATATAAATGGTACAATGGTTGGTTTCCTTCTCCCCTATTATATTGAAAATATCAATGTGCCGGGTTATCATTTCCACTTCATAGATGCAAACAAAACAGTCGGAGGCCATGTTCTTGCCTGTAATCTGACTTCTGGCTTAGTTGAACTGGATTATACATACGATTTCACCCTGTCACTTCCTGAATCTTCATCTTTCTCTGAAACATTACCCGGGAATAAGGATACCCTTGAAGCCATTGAGCAATAAGTAACCTTTTTCCTTTTTGCCACCCATGATTCTTAAATAGCTTCGTTACAATATGACCACTGATACTGATATATCGAATATTTTGATTGTAATTCAGGTGAAGCAATGTACTCAGACAGAATAAATGCACTACCACCGTATTTGTTTGCAACGATAGACGAAGCCAAAGCCAAAGTCAAAGAACAGGGCGTGGATGTAATAGACCTTGGTGTCGGTGACCCTGATCAACCTACTCATCAGCATATCGTCGATTCTATGTGTGAGGCTGTCCGCGATCCCTCAACCCACAGGTATCCATCCTATTCTGGTATGCCGGCTTTCAGGGAGGCAGCGGCTCGTTGGTGTAAGGAGACAAAGGGAATTGATATCGATCCGGCCACTGAAGCCCTTACAATGATCGGCTCCAAGGAAGGTGTAGCACATATCCCTCTTGCTTTCCTCAACCCCGGCGACGTAGCCCTTGTGCCCGATCCTGCCTACCCGGTGTACAAGATAGGTACCCAATTTGCAGGTGGTGTACCTCACATTATGCCTCTGCTCGAGGAAAATGATTTTCTTCCCGATCTGGATTCAATTCCAAAGGATGTACTTGAGAAAACCAAACTCATGTTCATGAATTATCCCAACAACCCGACTTCAGCCACGGCAAGTCTCAAGTTCTTTGAAGAGGTTGTGGACTTTGCCCGGGAAAATGAGGTTGTGATTGTTCATGATAATGCTTATTCAGACATGGTGTATGATGGTTATGAGGCTCCAAGTTTCCTGAATGTAGACGGTGCGATGGATGTTGGTGTTGAATTCTATTCCCTTTCCAAGACTTACAATATGACAGGCTGGAGAATTGCCTTTGCCGTGGGTAACAAGGATATAATAACCGGTTTTGGCAAGGTCAAGTCAAACATAGATTCAGGTGCATTCGAGGCAGTTCAGAAGGCAGGAATTACTGCACTGGACAGTTCCCAGCAGTGTGTCACCGATATGAATAATGTATACAAGCAAAGACGAGATACCCTTCTGAAAGGTCTTGATGCGATGGGTCTTGCTGTAAACCCACCAAAGGCCACCTTCTACGTATGGGCCCGGGTTCCCGAGAAATACAGTTCAATTGACTTTTCTTCCCTCTTGCTTGAAGAAGCTGGAATTGTCGCGACGCCGGGGGTAGGATTTGGAGACTATGGTGAAGGCTATATCAGGTTTGCTCTCACCCAGACAGTTGAACGTATAGAAGAAGCCGTAGGAAGAATGGAAAAACTGGATTTGTAATCCTTTTTTCCTTTTCCTTTTTATTTTTCAGGCAGTATCCTATCCGGATTTATACGGCCGCTCTGTATCATATGATCGGCCAGTACAATTGCCATCATGGCTTCGGCAACAGGCACCATTCTCGGGGGGATAGTCGGATCATGTCGCCCCTTTATTTCTATAATTTCTTCTTTTTTTGTCACCATATCTGCCGTACGCTGGGGCAATGAGATTGATGGGGTGGGTTTTACAGCACAGCGACAAATTATTGGCATGCCTGTGGTAAGTCCTCCGAGTACTCCGCCTGCGTTGTTGGTAAGGGGCTTTATTGTTTCGTTCTCAACTTCAAAGGCATCGTTCATTTCACTGCCCCTCATTCGGGCAGCTTTGAAGCCGGCACCAAATTCAATTCCTTTGACTGCACCAATACTCATCATTGCAGCCGCAATATCGGCATCGATCTTATTGAATACCGGTTCTCCCATTCCTGCCGGTGCACCTGTGGTAAGGATTTCCACAATTCCTCCGGTGCTTTCCCCGCATTTGCGCATTTTTTCTATCATTTCAAGCATTTTTACTGCAGCTGTCCGGTCGGCGCAGCGTACAGGATTCTTTTCGATTGCAGTTTTGATATCCGGATCGATATTTTCTGCCCGGATTCCTCCGAGTTCTATTACATGTGCGACTACTTCAATACCGTATGCTTCAAGTAATTTTTTTGCAATTGCGCCGGCTGCTACCCTGCCAATGGTCTCACGGCCCGAAGAGCGTCCTCCTCCTCTGTGGTCCCTGTGGCCGTATTTTTCCATATATGGGAAATCTGCATGACCGGGTCTGGGTTTATCGCGCAATTTGTCATAGGAACTGGAATTTGCATCCTTATTGTAAACAATAAGTGATATTGGGGTGCCTGTTGTAATACCTTCAAAAACTCCCGACAGAATTTCTACACTGTCCTTTTCTTTACGGGCTGTTGCGGCGCTACTCTGTCCCGGTCGGCGGCGGTCCAGTTCCTTCTGTATATCCGCTTCATCAAGTGTCAACCCCGCAGGAGTTCCGTCCACAACTACTCCAAGGGCTTTTCCATGGGATTCTCCCCAGGTGGTTATCCTGAATGAATGGCCAAACGTGTTTCCTGCCATGCTATTATGTTACACACTCCGTTATTTATCAATTTGCTTCAATCCTGCTTTTCATGTGGCTCCATATGTACAACCACATCTTTTGCACCCTCTATGTACTGCTTGATTTTATCACTCACCTGATGGGATATGCTGTGTGCCTGATCAACCGGCATTTTTGGGTCCACCTCTATATGCAGGTCGATATAATATTCTCCTTTTGTCCCTCTTGTGCGTATCCTGTGGCATTCCATGACGCCATCAACTTCAAAAGCTATGTTGCATATTATATCTTCATCAAGTCTTGATTCATCACAGAGGGTTTTGCTGCTGCTTTTGATAATATTGATCGCCGCACGGATTATGAACAGGGAGATAATGACAGCTATTACCGGATCGATAAGGGGGTATCCACCTTTTACAGCAAGCAGGCCTGCGATGACTGATATGGATACGTAGATGTCGCTTCTCGTATGCATGGAATCTGCAATCAGGATGTCGCTTTTCAGTTTCTCTCCTTCTCTTTTCTCGTATATTGTTACAAAGAGGTTGACTGCAATGGTAAGTAGCATTACAACAAAACTTAAGCTGGTGATTTCCGGTGTGGATGGTGAAATAAAACGATCAACTGATTTGGAGATTATTTCCACGGCTACTATGAACAGCAATACTGCAATAAAAACCGAAGCCAGGGATTCATACTTTTGGTGTCCGTAGGGATGCCTTCGGTCAGGTGGCCTTGCTGCGATCTGGATTCCGAGAATACCTATTATGTTGGAGATACCATCAAAAAGGGAATGATAACCGTCGGATTCCATACTTAAGGTGTTGGTAAAAGAACCGTAGCCTATTTTGGCAAAGGATACTACCAGGTTAAGTACAAGTATCTTAATAAGTATCGATCTTATTAACCGGTATTTATCTGTAGAGGAATCCATCATAATTATTTAAGTCCTGTTTGCTACATTTAGATACTACTTTAATTAAGATGTATATTGATTTTCCGTTATTTCGTTAACAGGGTGAATATAAGATGTTCAAAGTTGCGATTACAGGCAAAGGCGGTGTGGGAAAAACCACCATCTCAGGTACGATTGCACGTTTACTGGCCAGGGACGGGTATGATGTGCTGGCAATAGATGCGGACCCGGATATGAACCTGGCTTCCTCACTGGGTATAACCTCTCCTCCCAAACCATTGACCGAATACAGGGAAATGATCGAGGAACGTGCGGGTCAGACAGGAGGCATGTTCAAATACAACCCGAAAGTGGATGATGTAGTTGAAAGATTCGGAGCAGTGGGTCCGGATAATGTAAAAATGCTTGTAATGGGTACGGTAGAACGGGGTGGGAGTGGCTGTATGTGCCCTGCGTCAGCATTTTTGCGCGCCCTGCTGCGACATGTGGTGCTCAAGGACAGCAGTGCTGTCATAATGGATATGGAAGCCGGTATAGAACATCTGGGCAGGGGTACTACAAAAGGCATTGATTTGATGCTGATTGTTGTGGAGCCGGGCAAACGTTCCATTGAAACCGCATCACGCATAAAGAAACTCTCTGACGAGATCGGTATCAAGCATATTGCTGCGGTCATTAACAAGAGCAATGAAGCCGACATGTCCACTGTGCTGGAGGATATCGGTATTCCCGTACTTGGCGAGATTCCTTTTTCCCCGGACTTTATAGAAGCCGACCTGCAGGGTATGTCACCCATTGACCTGGATGGGGAGGCATTGGATTCTATCAAAAATGTCAGGGACAATATGGTGGATATGATTACGTCTTTCCATGATGCTTAAATGAAGTAAAGGATAACAGGCAGCAAAATAACTCCCATAAGATGACTCCTCCTGACTTTCATGAAAGGGGGAAGCATGCCGATTGTGGTAGCTGTCAAAAAAAGAAGTATTCCGAAAACTCCGGTAAAGAGTGCCACCATTATAGTAAGTCCGGCTATGACAGCAAAACAGAGTTTCCTGTATTCTATTTTCTTGAGGACATGATGAATATTGTTTCCAATGGCTATGGTAGATAGGTAGGATAGCAGGGCTGCTGCAACTATTGCTATCAGGAAAAGAATTATTGAGCGGCTTTCAATTGTTGCAGTATCAAGTAAACGGTTGACTGCTACCATAGCACCGCTTCTTGTTTTATCTATCATAGCCAGGGCAAAAAGGCCGAAAATAGAATTTGCTGTATTAACCCCGGAGATTGATATTATAAACTCTTTTGAATCATCCATCTCATCTTCAATATCATCCCTGTCAATTTCGTTTGGAATAGTAAGTCTTGCAATCACTGTGGCAATTGAAGCTGATATGCCGGGCAGCCACGCAACAATTGATCCAGCAAAACTGCCTGATATTATGCCACGTAATATTCTCTTTACTGAAAGTTGCATGCGGGATATATTTTCAGAAGGGATATGAGAATCTGACATCAGGCTAATTGCTAGTTGTGAGGCACCGAACAAACCACTCAAAATAGGTAACAGAATGGACGTTTCACCAAATTTTAAGACTGGTGTTGCCAAGTATTCCATCTCAAATGCAAAATATCCCAGCAATCCGCTCAGGATAAAGAGGCAAAGAGCATAACCTTTGTATCTAAATGAGGCAAGTGATCCCTGTCCTGTGATATATTCTCCTTTCTCGGTCAGGATAAGTATGGCTGATATGATTATGAGTATCCAGGCCATATTCTCCTGTATGGTATCATAGGAATTTGTGAAGAAAAATACCAGGGGGTATGCCATTATGAGGGCAAAGGCAACAGAACCTGCACTTCCAAGGGCAGAAAGTCTGACAGCTTCAGCTCCATATCCATCCAGTAGCAACCTGTGCCCGGGCAGGACTGCAAGGGCCATGTCATCGTTAGGTGCACCCAGAAAAATGGCAGGTATAATATCATGGAAAGTATGAGATATGGAGTTGGATAATACAATTATTGCTACATAAAGAGGTTCGATTCCCTGGTTCAAAAGAAGGGGGCTCAATCCTACCAGTATCAGGGCGAAATTGTTTGTATGTATGCCCGGGATAAGACCGGAAACAATTCCCAGCAGAAATCCTGTAAGGATTGACAAAAGTATCAGGGATATTTCAACTGTCATTATGTTCCGTTATTCATTCATAACAATATTTATATTTTTGTTTATATTAATATTTTATTAGTTTATTATTTTTATTTGTATCCAATGTGTGACGTAAGTATTTATACTAGATTAAATTGAATGTGCTCCTATGGCCGAAGACAAAACCAGGTGTATGAAATGCAATCATGAAGCTATCATTTACCAGCCATATTCCGGTATGCACCTGTGCAAAAAACATTTTTCAGAAGATGTAGAACGCAAGGTCAAGCTTACGATTCGTAAGAATTACAATATTGGTAAAAACGAAAAAATTGCAGTTGCCTTGAGCGGTGGTAAGGATAGCTGTGTGGCCCTGTATATTTTGAACAAGATTTTTGGCAAACGCAGGGACCTGGAACTTGTTGCAATTACAGTTGATGAAGGTATTTCTGTTTACAGGGAACGCTCAATAGAGTATGCCAGAAAACTGACCTCCGATATTGGTGTAAAGCATCTTATCCATAGTTTTGCTGATGAATACGATACATCACTTGATGAACTGGCAGCAAAGGAAAGGGTACATGGTGCCTGCAGTTATTGTGGTGTGCTGCGCAAATCCCTGGTTAACAGGATAGCTCTTGATATCGGGGCAAAACGACTTGTGACAGGCCATAATCTTGATGATGAAGCCCAGACGATAATGATGAACCACCTGGGGGGTGATGTGGAGCGGATGATACGTCTCTCTCCGCCAAGAGAACTCGAGGGTTTGGTCCTACGTGCAAAACCTTTACGCAAGATTCCTGAAAATGAAGTGGAATTGTATGCAAAGGTCAATGATATCCCGGTGGATATAAGCCTGTGTCCTTACAAGCATGAGGCCTTGCGTAATGAAGTAAGACTGATGCTTGACGACTTTGAACAAAGACATCCTGGTACGAAATATTCACTCCAGAAGGGTTTTGATAAAATGGTGGGAATACTTGCAAAGGAATTTCCTCAGGCGGAAATTAAAAAGTGCACAATTTGCGGACAGGCCTGCACTACTGATGTCTGTCAGGCCTGTCGGCTTCTTGGCAAGACCTGATTAACGCTGAAATTTCAGATAGTCATCAATATCATAAAATTGTGTACTTTTGCCGCTTAAATACATCCTTGTCCACCACAGTACTGTCAGAGGCTGGATTACTGCAAAGGACAGGACAAAATCGGCAAAGGACCAGAATGTGCTGAGTATTTCAATGGAATTCAGGACTTCCCCGACCACTCCTGTGAGTATTGACAGGCCAATCAGGACCAGCCATAGGATGACTGTGTCAAGTTTATTGTCCATGAAAAATGAGAATCCTTCTTCCAGGGCTTCCAGGGGCTCCAGCCCACCGACAACCAGTGCATATTCTGCAAAAGTAAAGACCAGCTTTACCACGATAGCATAGAATATCCAGATAAATATTCCAAAAACAAGGATTAATGTGCCCGAGAGTGCTTCTTCGGGGTTTTGCATCAATATGCTCAGATCCCCAATTGCCAGTATTCCAGGTACCACGAAGATTATTCCTGCGAGGATAATCAGCATTACTATGAACCTGGTAAGGAAGAGGTTGACCAGGTTCTTTTTTCCTGATTTAAACATCTCATTGATACTGGTGGAGCCGTCTTTGAGCGCTTTTTTTGCCATTCCTATGGCTCCGCCGTAAAAATAGGAACTTATAAGAATGGATATTAAGAATGCTGCTATAAACAGGAGTATGAACAATCCCATATTACCATAAAAGGCGGCTGTGAGAACTTCAAATGCCATTTCGGGGTTGATATTTGCGGGGTCTGATGTAATGTCCTGCATTGCAGGCATAATAAATATAACGACTGTAACCATGAAAATGGCAAACATTGCAAATATGCCTGCAAATATGTTCAAAAAGAATGGGATGCAAATATTGAGATTGTGTGTCCAGGTCTGAAAACCTTTTCTCAGAACCGTATTTATATTTTCCATTAAATATTATCTCCCGATTACCATATCGTGGTAGTTATATGGAAGTTTCCCTATGGATACAACTGTGTCTCCATAAGGCTTCTTATTGTATAAAGATTCTCATACAGGTGATTCAATGGATGCTGAAAATGATAAAATTATGGTAGTTTCCCACTGTCTTCTCAACCCTGAGTCGCGTCTTACAGGGATTAAAAAACCTGGAACGTTTTCTCCCGGGAAAAACAATGTAATTCAACTTCCCTGTCCGGAACTGATATATTTTGGTTCAAGTCGCCGGGAAATTACCAGGGACCAGTTAATCCATTCGGCATACAGGAAATTCTGCAGACAATTATTCGACCCCATTGCAGATATGATTGAGGAATTTTATCGCAGGGGTTTTTCCATTGAATTTGTGGGTGTGGGAAAAAGTCCCTCCTGTGCTGCAGACCTCACAACTGTAGCCGGTCCTGTGGGCAGGGTGTCAAACTTCACACATGAACATGTTGCTGGTAGGGGAGTTTTTTTTGAAGAAATCGAAATGGAACTGGTCAGGCGGGGGATATGTTATAGTATGCAGGATTACTACAAACCGTAATATATATATAATATGTAGTCATCACGGGGGTTGCTGACGGGTTGTCTTTCTTTTCCTAAACCCCCACTCCCCAAATATTAAACCCCCTTCAAACCCGTCAGCTTTTCCCCATTAGTAATTATCAATAGGATAATCTCTATAATTTTTAAGTAAATAATTGTAGGATAGTTTATACGATTTTGTTTTATGTTATTATATATAAAAAAGAAAAATGAAGGTCAATAGACCTTCAGAATATTCCTGCCCCGATAAACAGGGAAGAGAACAGGATTGCAACTACGTTTACCACTTTTATCAGTGGATTTATTGCAGGTCCTGCCGTGTCTTTAAATGGATCTCCTACGGTATCTCCCACAACAGCTGCTTTGTGAGCTTCGGAACCTTTTCCACCATGGAATCCGTCTTCGATAAGTTTTTTCGCATTATCCCATGCACCTCCTCCATTATTCATTGTTAATGCAAGGAGTAAACCAGATGCGATAATTCCTATAAGAAGACCTCCCAATGCCAGCGGTCCAAGAACGTAACCTACAATCAATGGGGTGGCTACAGCAATGACCCCTGGAATTGCCATTTCTCGAATGGCCGTGGCGGTTACAATGTCTACACATTTCCCATACTCGGGTTTGGAAGTACTTTCCATTATGCCAGGGATCTCTTTGAACTGACGCCTGACTTCATTGATAACTGCAAAAGCAGCTTTTCCGACAGCCTGCATTGTTACTGCACTGAATATGAACGGCAACAGAGCACCTATCAACAGGCCTGCCAGAACTACCGGGTTGTCAAGAGCAAGTTCTCCCATTTCCAGATTTACCTTGTATCTGTAATCTGCAAAAAGAGCCAATGCACCAAGAGCCGCTGAACCAATTGCATATCCTTTTGTTACAGCTTTTGTTGTGTTACCAACTGCATCAAGGGCATCTGTAACTTCACGTATTTCCGAAGGAAGGCCGGCCATTTCGGCAATACCACCGGCATTGTCGGTTATTGGGCCATAGGAATCCAGAGTAACAATCATTCCAGTCGTGGAAAGCATTGCTGCTGCTGCGATTGCTATTCCGTAAAGTCCCATTGCCGGGTCCGCTGCCCCGCCTGCAACAAAAAAGGAGCCCAGGATACCACTTACTATAATTAGAACGGGTAGGGCAGTACTTTCAAATCCCATTGCCAGACCCGAAATTACATTTGTACCTGCACCCGTTTCAGAAGCCTCTGCTACCTTTTTAACCGGTCTGTAACTCGTTGAAGTATAATATTCGGTGACCAGGACCATCAATACCATGATGACCACACCTACAAGAGCTGCATAATAGATATTGATGTTACCTATAAGCATGTCTGTTACGAAATAGAATGCAACAAGACAAAGAATTGCAGATACTGCCACTCCCTTGTAGAGTGCTTTCATGATCTTATTATCATTTCCTATACGTATGAAGAAAATTGATATGATGGATGCAAAAACAGCGACTGCACCGAGAATTAATGGGTAGATCACTGCGTTGGGATAGGCTTGCAGAATCTGGGTACCAAGCAGCATAGCTGCAATTACAGTAACCACATATGTCTCAAAAAGATCTGCTCCCATACCAGCACAATCCCCTACATTATCTCCTACATTATCAGCAATTACACCAGCGTTTCGCGGATCATCTTCAGGGATGCCTGCTTCAACTTTACCTACAAGATCTGCTCCGACATCAGCGGCTTTGGTGTATATACCGCCACCAACTCTTGCAAAAAGGCTGATAAGGCTTGCACCAAAGGCAAATCCGATTATTTGATCCACATCACCGAACATGATGTAAAATACACTGGTACCAAGCAGAGCCAAACCTACTACCGCAAAACCTGATACTGCACCACCATGAACTGCGACTTGCATAGCTTTTTTCAGTCCTTCTGATGCAGCGTTTGCTGTTCTAACATTTGCTCTTACAGATACATTCATTCCGATATATCCTGCAGCAGCGGAACTTATAGCTCCTACTATGAATCCAATAGCAATTTTTCCACTGTTTTCTTCCAGCAATACATATATCAGAAAAGCCAATATTACAGCAACTATAGCTACTGTTTTATATTGACGGTTCAGATATGCCATGGCCCCTTCCTGTATCGCGGTGGCAATTTCCTGCATTTTTTCGTTACCGGTTCCTTCCTTGAAGATACGGGTTGCGAAAAATACAGCAAATACCAGACTTACGATACCTGCCAGAGGGGCGAGGTATATTATATCCTGCATTATTGTTCTCCTATATTTGTTTGATTTTTATGATAATGCTATGATGGTTATCAGACAGATGGAAGTTCCAGTTGCCCTTTACCTATAATTATTAATCTTTAGTGGTGCCACAAAGGCAGATTGAAATAGAACACACCTAATAAGAAATTAACGTTTCAAAATTTTTAGATTGATGTGTGCCATGTTCGATTTGTCCTAACATATTTTTGTTAGTATTAATGTTTTACCTTTTATATGCACTACAGATATGAATAGACATATTAATTATAACGTATTATCCTGTACCAATGAGGATGGCAGGGCTTATACTCGTAACTTTGCTGCTCCTGTGTCCTGTATCAGGGGCACTTGCGGCTGAGGATAGCAGGGATTATATACATATTTCAAGTATGCAGGTTCGCTTTTCAGGTACTGATGCCACAGTTGATCTATTCTATGATCTGGATTTTTTCGGGGATGTGTATATTTTTGCGTTAGGCAGTCGCCATCTTAAACCTGAATTCGAAGCCTTTTTCTACGATTTTGAAGAATTTAAGGTTATAGAACTCGGAAGGGGCCATTCCAGATTTTTACTTAAAAATGTATCCCGGGAAAGTGAAAATTTCTATCTTCATGATGAGAAGAAACTTGGAAGACAAGTTGGTTCTCTTGTAGCTATTTATCCCGCAGGCCCTTCAAAGGATATGGGTAGTATGGATTCGATCCCAAATCTGTTTTATGAAAAACAATGACTCTCAGTAATCAATTATGTTTAATTTTATGTCCTGCTTTACTTGTGTTTCGCATCCAATCTGTTCTTGTAGTTAAATTTATATAGTTATGCATTATGATGCATTATTATGGTGCGTCCCAGGAAAAAGAGAATGGTAGGCTTCCGTCACAGGTGTCGGCGTTTCAGTCCCGATGACACGAATGAAAATATGCCCGTTGTTGATGTCGGTGTAGATGAACTGGAATCCATGAGACTGAATATTTTAGAAAAATTGTCTCAGGGGCAGGCAGCACAGAAAATGGGAGTCCATCAGTCTACATTTCAAAGAACCCTTCGCAGGGGTCTTGAAAAAGTAACGGATGCACTGGTCAATGGAAAAGGTATTTCTTTAGAAGGAGGTGAACTCAATATGCCTGGAGGAGATGGCACAGGTCCAGATGGAAGTGGTCCGATAGGGGCCAGAGGACAGGGTCGCAGAGGTGGTGGAAATCGCCCGGGCCGCGGAGCTGCAGCTCCGCAGAATTGCAGGTGTCCTTCATGTGGACATCTTGAACTACACCAGCCGGGTGTACCGTGCAGTCAGGCCAAATGTCCTGAATGCGGTTCTCAGATGGTGCGAGGTTGAATTTATAGAATGGAAACAATGCTAGAACGACAAAGGAGGTTGTATTAATATGCCCGGTGGAAACAGAACCGGTCCCAGGGGAATGGGGCCAATGACAGGAAGAGGTGCAGGTTATTGCACCGGATATGATATTCCAGGATGGCAGAATCGATTGCTAAGAGCAAACTCCTTCAGGGGAGGTTTTTACAGATTTGGTGGCCCTTTCAAACAAGGCATGGGTTACTATAGACGGGGTCCATTTGCGACTCCTTCTCAGCCTGTATCCCTGCAAAGCGAGCTTGAAGCGCTTGAAAGAGAAAAGGACTTGCTTTCCCAGCGTATAGAACAATTGAAAACCCAACTTTCGGGGAAGGGATCAGAGGATGTCTGATCCTCTTTTTATTTTAGGGGAATTTCTGTGGGAAAGCGAAAGTCCAGAATAATTTATGGTCCAATCCTCTCACGAAGATTGGGCAGGTCTCTGGGTGTGGATGTTATCCGCAATCCTTCCAGCCGGAAAAACTGCAATTTTGACTGTGTCTACTGTCAGCTTGGCTCAGTTACAGATAAAATCCAATCTCCAGAGGATGCTGTGGGATGCGTTACATGTTCCGAAGTTGTTGAAGGTATTCGGCATTATCATCGCAGTATAGAAGATATTGACTACATTACATTCTCAGGAACCTGTGAACCAACCCTCAACCTATGGCTTGGAGAGATGATCGACAGTATCCGTGATATTTCTGATGTGCCTATATGTGTCATTACCAATTCTTCCCTTGTTGGCAGAAAGGATGTGCGCCAGAATCTTGCAAAGGCAGATCTGGTGGTTGCTACTCTAGTATCGGGTTATGAAGATTCATTCCGGAATATTAACAGACCTGCTCCGGGTATTCACCTGGAGGAAGTTATAGAGGGACTTGCGGCTCTTTCTTTGCTGGATGGCTGCAGGCTTTCCATAGAGGCCATGTTTGTAGAAAGTAACGAGTTTCCAGGCAACTCATCCGATAGGGAAATTTCACGTCTTGTAGAAGTTCTGGAATACATCGATCCGGATGAAGTTGAAGTCTTGACCGTAACCCGGCCTCCTGCTGAATCTTCCGTACATGCTGTTGATGAGAAAAGGTTGAAGGAAATTGCCAGATATTTTGACGATAAACTTGGAAGGAATAAAGTGCGTCTTGTATTGCAAGGTATAAAAAGGGGCCGCTCCGTACTCAAACACGAGAATATTGAAGAGGAAGTGTATGACCTGATTCTCCGTCGTCCCTGCACTAACGAGCAGTTGATTGACTCACTTGATATTAGTAGGGAAAACCTTATTCCTGTTATTGAGAATATGAAATACAGGGGAACGATTGAGGTGATCCGGGAATGCAATACCTCTTACTACAGAGTTTTGTGATTATTCTTTCCTGCGACCACTAAACATATACATGAATAATCATTATAGATCCATGCAATTTTAGAGGATGGCATAACCTATGAAGGAAACAATAGAATCGTCACTTGCAGAGGAACGTGTTTTTGAACCATCTGAAGATTTCAAGGCCCGTGCCAATATGAACGATCCCGGTATTTACAGGAAGGCTGAAGAGGATTTTGAAGGTTTCTGGGCTTCAGTTGCAGAAGATATTGACTGGTTTGAAAAGTGGGATAAAGTCTTCGAATGGAAACCTCCGCATAGTAAATGGTTCCTTAATGGCAGTCTTAACGCATCATATAACTGTCTTGACAGGCATCTTTCTTCAAAGGGTGATAAGACAGCCATTATCTGGGAAGGGGAGATGGAAAACAATCGCACCTTTACCTATGATGAATTGTATTACTCCACATGTCGCTTTGCCAATGCATTGAAAGAACTCGGGGTTAAAAAAGGGGATATTGTTACAATTTATCTTCCGATGATACCCGAGGCTGTTATTGCCATGCTTGCCTGTGCAAGAATCGGTGCCCCTCACAGTGTGGTATTTGCCGGATTTTCCCATGAGGCACTCGCCCAACGTGTTGAGGACGCAGGCAGTCAATTCGTAATTACCTGTGATGGTTACTATCACAAAGGTAAACTGGTTGACCAGAAGGAAAAAACCGATAATGCACTTGAGAAATTAGATAACATCGAGCATGTACTGGTTGTCAATCATGCGGCAAATTCTGTATTTTTCACTGAGGGTCGGGATGTGTGGTGGCACGACATCGAAAAACAGGTTGATTATGACTGTCCGCCTGAACACATGGATTCCGAAGATACACTTTTCTTAATGTATACCAGCGGAACCACAGGCAAACCCAAGGGTGTGGTCCACAGCACCGGAGGTTACCTTGTCGGAACAGCGATCACTGCCAAATGGGTCTTTGACCTGAAAGATGATGATGTTTACTGGTGTACTGCGGATGTGGGCTGGATTACGGGCCATTCCTATATTGCATATGGTCCCCTGCTGAATGGTGCAACTGTGCTGATGTATGAGGGAGCACCGGATTATCCAGAAAAGGACAGGTTCTGGAGTATAATTGAAAATTATGGAGTGACGATTTTTTATACGGCACCTACAGCCATCCGGACATTCATGAAATGGGGCAAACAATTGCCTGCAAAGCATGACCTTTCCTCGTTGCGGCTGCTGGGAAGTGTCGGTGAACCCATCAACCCGAAGGCATGGCTCTGGTACTATGAGCATATCGGGGACAAGAAATGCCCGATAGTTGATACATGGTGGCAGACAGAAACAGGTATGATAATGATCACGCCCCTTCCGGGGATTACTCCGATGAAACCCGGTAGTGCTGTGAGACCGTTCCCGGGAATCAAGGTATCCATTCTCGATGAAGAAGGAAATGCGGTTCCAGAAGGACATGGTGGATATCTGGCAATCAAGAAACCTTGGCCGAGCATGATTCGTGCCATTTATGGGGATGAGGAACGCTTCATTGAAACTTACTGGAGTATGTGGGGCAAAGATACCTATATGTCGGGTGATGGTGCTCATACTGACAGTGACGGTTATGTCTGGATTCTCGGAAGACTTGATGATGTGATAAAAGTATCCGGGCACAGGCTCGGTACTATGGAGATCGAAAGTTCGCTTGTAGCCCATTCGGATGTTGCGGAAGCAGCTGTTGAAGGAAAGAAGGATGAAATAAAAGGTGAAGTGATCGTTGGATATGTTGTTTTGGAAACCGGTGCTTCTGCAAGCGATAAACTGAAAGAGGAACTCCGCAAGCATGTAGCCGATGAGATCGGTCCTATTGCCCGTCCGGCAGACATTATCTTTGCTGATGACCTTCCAAAAACACGTAGTGGAAAGATCATGCGCCGGGTACTGCGCGCGATCACAAATAATACCGACCCCGGGGATGTGTCCACTCTGCAGAATCCTGATGTGGTTGAAGAACTCAAAAGAAAAGTTAATCTATCAGATTAACATTCAAACCCCTAGAGGTTTAATTTCATGGAAAGGAATACCGGCCTTATAGTTGCAATGGATGTTACGCGTATGGATCGTGCCGTCGAGATTGCCAGCGAAGTTGCTGAATGTGTGGATGCCATTAAGGTGGGCTATCCCCTGGTGCTTTCAGAAGGTTTGAGTGTAATATCAAGACTTGCCGACTATGCTCCTGTCATTGCTGACTTTAAGGTTGCTGACATTCCAAACACGGATGAACTTATCTGTGAGCAGGTGTTCAAGGCCGGTGCCAGTGGTGTAATAGTACATGGTTTTACAGGCGAGGATAGCCTGAAAGCCTGTATAGATGTGTCCCGACTTTATGGTGGGGATATCTATGTAGTCTCTGAAATGAGCCATCCCGGAGGTGCGAAGTATTTCCAGCCGATAGCCGATGAAATTGCTTCAATGGCGTATGAATTCGGTGCTACAGGTATTGTCGCACCGGCTACCCGGCCAGAAAGGGTAAAGCACCTGCGTTCTATAATAGGTGATGAGCTTTCTATTATTTCTCCGGGTGTAGGTGCACAGGGAGGTAAAGCCTCTGATGTGATCGCAGCAGGTGCGAACTGGATTATTGTGGGTCGAAGTATTTATAATTCAGAACACCCCAAAGAAACAGCCATGGAACTTGTTAACGGGATCGGTATTTAAGGATAAAAGCCAGTGATGAGATTCTCTTCTGAGATAGTGATGAGCCCTATGAGTTCTGAGGCTTTTGTTTTTTACTTCAAGATCCGGTGTTGATTTATATTCAGAGGAAGGTGCATGACCAGAAATGAGTTGGCCGTAAATAGTTGTGACGGGGATTGTGAACCTCTTCTTGAAACATCTGCCGGTGAAAAAATTTTCAGATCGGGCAAAGATTCCGTTATAGTTTCACTACCAAAGGGCAGGAGAATAATTTCCAATTCCTGGCTCAATGGTGGTATCCGTGATGATATCAATGTCCTCATCAATCAGCGAATAGGAAGGCATGTTGGAAGTGAGGATGACCTGGAGGAAGGGAGTGTCGAAGGCTATCTCGCTCATGTGGTGGAGCAACTTGGCTATTCTGCATCAAATGCATCTGCATTGCTAACTGCTGCAAGTATGGAAAATGTTGCTTTTGTTACTCACTCTTTCCGTGGACTTGAAATAACAACAATTGCGACTGCAGGCGTTGAAGTAAATGCATGCAGTCCTGCAGACCCTGCTTCCTATTATCAGGAAAATGGTAGATGGGAAACTTTTGGCGGAACAATAAACCTAATTCTTCTAATAGATGCAAATTTGCCGTCATATGCTCTTACCAGGGCCTGGATGACAGCTACTGAAGCAAAATCAGCAGTTCTGCATCAATTAATGATTCCAAGCCGTTTTTCTGAGGAACTGGCTACCGGAACCGGGACTGATATGATGGCGATTGTATCCAACGATTCTGCCTCTCTGAAATTGACTGACGCAGGTCCCCATTCCAAACTTGGTGAGCTGATCTGTAAATGTATAAAACAAGTCCTTTTCAAAGCCCTGGATCAACAATCAGGTATATCAGCTGTTTCCCAGAGGGATATGCTTGTAAGGCTTGATAGGTTTGGAATTGATGAAAAATATTTCTGGAAAGTTTCGACATCCCTTGAGGGAGATAATAAAAAGGGTCCATTTTATGACAAGCTCAGGAATATTTCACGTAATCCTGCTATGGTTGCATTGATTTCTTCTATTCTCCATCTTGTCGATGAAGTAAGGTGGGGTTTGATCCCTGAAAACAGTGCAAAGAAAGTAGCTTTTTCCCAGATGGCTCAACTTAACAATATTTTGAATTTGAGTGTAGATGTCCCTTATGATTACTTGCTGGATCCAAAAGAATCAATAATTGATAACTGGGTAAGAGTTACTTGCTGGATTGTAAAAAGAAATGTTTAATTCCTTTACAATTATATTAATATAAAAACGAGGTTTATCATGAATCTGAGAAATTATATAGCCACTTATTGTACTGATTCTAAGAAAAAGCCAACAGGCGTCATAGTTCATAGTGCATATATAGGAGATGAACTTCCTGAAATACCGGATCGCTTTTTCTACATGGCTGAGTGGTCTGATGTGCCTTCCAGACGTATATGGAAAAGTGAACCGTACCAGTCAGTATTGATTCATGAAAATGGTCAACTCATCATACACGAACATCTCAGAAAAGCCAACTTCCGGATTCATCTGCTGGATCTGGAAGAGAAATACGAGACCTCCTCACGAGCAGGCCATTTCGTTCTTTCAGTACCCGAAGCTTTCGAATTTGCCTATAATGCACACAGGGATACGGCAAGACGATTTTCCAGGACGCCCTATATATCTCATCCAATGGATGTTGCCTCCATACTCTTAAAGAACAGTGCCCCCGATGTAGTTGTAATTGCCGGTCTGTTGCATTCGATCAAAAAAGAGCCTAAAATCGATATGGGTGAAGTGGAGAATAAGTTCGGTGAGACTGTTTTAACTTTTGTAAGGGCAGTATCTGAACTGGACCAAACTGATGATCCCTCCCTGTTATCTGTTGATGAAAATATGTGGAAGGAGCGCAATGAAGCCTGCCTGAAAGCACTTGAAGCTGTTGGAAGGGATGTCAAACTCTTATTCTGTGCAGATAAACTTGCCAGCATAAGGGATATGATGGACGGGGAAAATATTCACGGGAATATAATATGGGACCATTTTATAGTAGGAAAAGAATCTCATAAATGGTATTATGGCCGATTGCTACGGTCCTTTGAATCCCAACCCCATAGTATTATCGATAGTCCAATGTATAAACAATTGAAAGGATGTGTCGAACAGTTCTTCAGTGATACCTGATTTTTTACTTTGTGGTACGAATATGGGTGTATCTATAATCGAGCTCGTATGTCGCTCGGAAAAACGGAAAAACTTGCTTGTCTATCTAAAAGATGGCCCTCAGAATCTGGCCGCTATCAAAAAGGCTCTTGATGTCACATCAACCGGTGTGCTTCCTCAGATAAAGCTTCTTAAGGATAATGGCATTCTTGTGCAGAAAGATGATGAATATGAACTGTCTATTTTTGGTAATATTGTAGTGCAGAAAATATTGCCGATTTTTAAACTGACTAATACACTTGAAAAGAATCCTGAATACTGGTTTTCCAGGGATATTTCGGCTCTCCCAATGCAATTTATGGAAAGGCTGGGTGACCTGGGCGATTCAGAGGTCATTGAACCGGATATCAACTCTCTTTTTGATCCGCCTCAGGAATTAATAGACCATCTGCTTGTAAGTCGGTATGTTACAGCCATTACTTCTTATTTCCATCCTTATTATGTTAAACATTTTGTGGAATTGGCTAAAAAAGGAGTGAAGATGGACTTGATTTTTACCAATGATGTCTATGAACGCATTGTTGAAGATTATGGGGAAGAAGCAAAAATTTTCTTCGGAATGGATAACACCAAAATATATATCCACAAGGGCGATTTGCCGGTAGTTAGTATGGTCTGTGCGGACGGTTTTTTCCTGGTTTCCTTCCTTAACAAGAAGGGAATATATGATCACAATAAACTTATCAGTACCAGTGAAGAAGCTGTAATTTGGGGGTATGACCTGTTCGAATACTGTTGCCTTGATTCACGGAAAAAGACATGATTACTATTGTCCTGCGTTCATTATTAATACATGAAACGAAATAGTATTTATATGATAATGGTGGATTTAAAGCTTGAAGAGTGGTGATTCGATGCCAAAAACCCTCGACATTGCAGAATTCAGGAATATGGTAGAAAAAACTAAAAAGTTGCACGAAGACCTTTCGTCCCTATCCCATAAGATGGATGACATGGATGATGAGGTTAAATGCAATAGGGATTATGGGTTGTCCCGGCGCTCTTCTGAATTATATTATAAATCTGATTTACTTTCTGCCGATAAACGCAAGGGTAAGTAATCCTTGCTTATGTGCGGCTTTATGGCCAAATATCTCTAAGTGACAAGTATTTACTTATTTATTTACGGAACGGGTCAATATGGCAGATAAAAAGAAAGGAAACAATCCGTCTGGAAGTGATGATTCTTTCAGTGATATTACTGATATGATCGAACAGATGTTACAGAGATTCGGAGTAGGTATAGAAGAATTCTCTGATGAACCTTTCATTTATGGTTTTTCTATTACACAACGTGCCAATGAAGATCCTGAAATCAGGGAATTCGGTAACATTCCTTCTGATTATAATGATTTCGAAGAAGAAATTGATCCTTTAGATGGCCCCCTATCCATAGATGAGAAAAAACCTCTGGTAGATGTTCTTGAAATGGATGGAAAAGTGTATGTTACCGCCGAAATTTCGGGTATGTCCAGAGATGATATTTCAGTCTGTGCAACAGACCAGTATCTGGAGATCGATGCTTCCAATAAATATTATACATATTCCGAAACTCTCGAAATGCCACTAAAAGTAGATCCGAATAGTGCAAAAGCAACTTTCAAAAATGGTGTTCTCGAGGTAATATTTTCTGTTATGGAAGAAACCGCGAAAGTAGATATTAAAATTAATTGACTTTTCGCATTAATTTATTTTGCTGGTGCATCGGATGAGTTGTTTTGGGAAAAATGTACTTGTAGTGGATGACGAAGCGCATTTGCGTGAAATTCTTCAAAGTTTGTTGGAATTGAATGGTCTGTCCACATCGTGTGCTTCCAGTGGAGAAGAATGTCTTTTGATGCTTGAATCTTCCCTGCCGGACCTTGTCCTTCTTGATGTTATGATGCCGGGTATGGATGGGTGGGAAGTTTTCCACCGTATTAAGGAAAAGTACGAACATTTGCCGGTTGTCCTTCTGACTGTCAGGAACCATGATTTTGACAAGATGATGGGATTGGATATTCTCAAAGTTGAGGGTTATATTACCAAACCTTTTGACAATGATGAACTCATAAAAAGTGTTTGTAGTCTTCTGGATTAATCTTTTCAACAAGTGGTTGACAGATAATCGCAGAGCTGTCAGTAATATAGAGGTGAATTGCTTTATCGCCATTTAATCCGGCTTCTATACTATTACGCAAATTCCAGTAATTGTCAGGATCTATTTTTCCTCTTATCAATGCATTTTTGGCATTTAATTCTTTAAGCTTCCTATTGATGTCTTCAACAGATACATTTGTCTCTGCCAGCACAGCGTACTGATTTTTAAGTAATGGGGACTTCAATTTTTCGTCAGATGTCATTAATGCCCTTTTCGAATCAATTTGGAATAAGTATGTCTTATTATCTCCCTTGCTCATTTTTTCTGCAAGTTCAGGTAGCAGTTCTGCTTTTACAACAGATGGTTCCGGTTCATATGCAAATTTTTTCATTATTTCTGATTCGGAGATGTCTCCTGTCCCACTGCTACATAATGATTCCCCGGAGGGCAGTGTGATGGCGGATCTATTGCATTTCTTGAGATGGTTGAAGTATAATGTAAGGCGATTGATTTTACCATTAAGGGACAGGTATTCCATTTCACAATTAAAAGGAATCCTTTCTGGGGTCAGCTGAGGGGGTACTTCAAAGGCGAATCCTTTTGTCCGGGATGAATAAGCACCAATCATGTCTTCCAGGTCTGGTGTAATGCTTGAAAGTAGGCGCCTCTTTTCCTTTTGGGGCCTTTCAGGATCAGAAAATACGACATCCAGTTCAGGGAGTTTCTGTATTACTTCGGGGTCGAGGGCGTCACCACATATAAATTCTACATTGTTCACTCCATATAGCTGGCAATTCCTTTTGGCATGTTCTATTTTTACAGGGTCTATTTCGATGGCATATACTTTTTTACACTCTTTTGCAAAGAAAATGGTTTGTCCGCCTATACCACAACTTATATCCGCCAGAACATCACACTTAAGTCTCCTTGCCCGGTACTCTGCCACAATCTCTGGAGTAGCAAAGCGCAATCCATCATGGTCAGAACTTATCGGTTTGGTGAATTTGTCTTTGTTTTTCATTGCAGTCCAATGGTTTATTGGTACTTTTAAAGGTGTTGTTTCCTGTATGACTGTTTTTGGCCCAAAGCATTTATATACCTAATATAACATCATACAGCCCAAGCTGAGAATATAGTATGTATATGGTACATACTTCGCAGGTAGGCAAAAAGTGTGGAAATGTAGGATTTAACATAGATCATCAGTGGGCCAATTCAATGAAAGCCCCCATGCATGCGCGTTGTGTATGTGTGGATGGTAGATGTGTAAATCTTTTTGTGATGATGTTGCAGTATTGCTGCTCCTATCCGCATAACGTAGAATATCCATGTTGAGCTCAAACCTTGATAGGTGGCCCAACACACTTTTTTGTTATTTCAACCTGCGTAAGCGATTGAACATAAAAAAATTCAAGGAGAATACAAGTGCCAACAATACACAGACCAAGGCGAGGTTCTCTAGCGTTCAGTCCACGCAAAAGAGCAAAGAGCCACATCCCTAGGTTCAGGTCATGGCCTGAGGCTGAGGGTGAGCCAAAATTGCAGGGATTTGCAGGTTACAAGGTCGGAATGACCCATGTAATTATGATTGACGATGCCAAAAACAGCTTGACTGAAGGCGCTGAGATTGCCGTACCGGTTACTGTTATCGAAACACCGCAGATCGGTATTGCCGCAATACGTGCCTATAAGGACACTCCTTACGGAGAAAAAACGATTTCAGAGGCATGGTCAGCAAATCTGGACGGCGACATTGGACGCAGGATAAAGACTCCCAAAAATTACAATACGGAAAAATCACTTGAAAATATGGCTTCCCTGGTGGAAGAAGGGAAAGTTTCTGAGATTCGTGTGATCACATATACAATCCCATCTTCAGTAAGTGGAATTCCCAAGAAGAAAGCAGATATTATGGAAACTGCAGTTAGTGGTTCTGATGTAAAAGCCAAGTTTGAGTATGCAAAGTACATACTTGGCAGCAAGGTTGCAATTTCTGATATTTTCTCGGAAGGCAACATCATCGATGTAGCCGCTATCACAAGAGGCTACGGTACTGAAGGGCCTGTGAAAAGATGGGGTATCCAGCTGGCAAAGAACAAACACTCTCGTCAGAGTAGTCTGCGTCAGGTTGGTACTCTTGGGCCGTGGAATCCACCACATGTAAGCTGGAGAGTTCCACAAATGGGCCAGGCCGGTTACCATCAGCGTACCGAGTATAATAAGCGTATCCTGAAAGTATCTTCTGATGTGGATGAAGTAAATCCTGCAGGAGGATTTGTGAACTACGGCCTTGTCGGCGGAGATTATATCCTTGTGAAGGGTACTGTACCCGGTCCTTCCAAGAGACTTATCAGGCTCAGGGAACCAACCAGGCCAAAGACATCCGCTGTGGGAGAGCCTCAGCTTATGCATATAAATACACAGTCCAGGCAGGGGTGAGATAAATGGTCACAGCAAATATTCTTGATATTTCAGGTAATTCCAAAGGTGAAATAACCTTACCCGATGTTTTCGAAGAGATTTACAGGCCGGATCTTATCAAAAGGACCGTGCTTTCTTCCCAGTCTAAAAGGTACCAGCCCTATGGTCCCAAGATGTATGCCGGAATGGAAACATCTGCAGTCTCCTGGGGGTCCGGGAGAGGTGTTGCTCAGATTCCAAGGCTTGTCAACGGAAGCCGGGTTGCAAGAGTACCCCAGGCAGTAGGCGGAAGGCGAACCCATCCACCAAAACCTGAGGCTGACAGGACAGAGAAGGTTAACAAAAAAGAAAAACGTCTTGCAGTTCGCTCTGCAATAGCAGCTACAATTAATGCAGAACTCGTGAAAGGACGCGGTCATGTATGTGACTCTTCCCTGCCGATTGTAGCAGAAGATGCTTTGCAGGATGTTGAGAAAACAGCAGAAGTTATTAAATTCCTCAAAACAGCAGGTGCTTATGATGATGTCCTGCGTGCCAAAGACAGCCGTTCCATCAGGGCCGGTAAGGGTAAGATGAGAGGAAGGAAATACAAACACAAGAAAAGTGTTCTGATCGTTGCCGGTTCAGAAAGTCCGATATTCCGCTCGGCACGTAATTTGTCAGGTGTGGATGTTACAACAGTAGATTCACTTTATACTGAATTACTTGCACCCGGTGCAAAGGCAGGACGACTGACGGTATGGACAGAATCCGCAATATCCAGTCTGGAGGACATGTTCATATGAGCGCTATTAAGTTCCCGTTCATCACCGAAAAAGCTATGACGCATATGGAAGATAACAAACTTCAGTTTGTTGTCGACACTCGCGCCAACAAGAGCCAGATCAAGGAAGATGTGATAAAGATCTACGGCTTTCCCGTAAAGTCCGTTTGCACAACGACAACAATGAAGGGAGAAAAGAAGGCTCTTGTCACATTTGATGAAGTAGATGCAGCACATGAGATTGCTACACGTATTGGTTTGATGTGAGGTGTTGATTTATGGCAAGACGAATTATATCACAGAACAGGGGTCGTGGAACACCTACATACAGGGCACCTTCACATCGCTATAAAGCTGCTCTTAAGCATCCTTCAGTAGAAGAAGGTAGCACAATTTTTGCCGATGTGGTGGAAATTGTCCATGATCCAGCAAGATCCGCTCCAATTGCAAGGGTTTCCTTTGAAAGTGGCGAAGAACGTTTAATTCTCGTTCCGGAAAGTATCGGTATAGGAGATCGCATTGAATGCGGTATCTCCGCAGAGATTAAACAGGGTAACATCCTCCCGCTGGCTGAGATTCCGGAAGGTGTACCACTCTGCAACATAGAATCCAAACCAAACGATGGTGGAGCTTTTGCTCGTTCATCCGGTGCCTATGCTACCCTTGTGGGTCATGAAAGGAATAGGACAGTTGTCCAGCTTCCTTCAGGTGAAATGAAATGGCTGAATCCAAAATGCAGGGCCTCTATTGGTGTTGTTGCTGGTGGCGGACGTGCCGAGAAGCCGTTTTTGAAGGCCGGTAAGAAATATCACAAGTTGAGATCAAGGGCAGCCAAGTATCCGAGAGTTTCCGGTGTTGCAATGAATGTTATTGACCATCCGTTCGGTGGAGGTAACAGGCAGCATCCCGGTAAACCAACTACCGTAGGCAGGAACGCCCCGCCTGGCAGGAAAGTAGGACAGATTGCAGCCCGGAGGACCGGAAAGCGTTAAATGAGGTGTATATATGGCTAAAAAATCTTCATCAAGATTACCAAAGAGGAAAGGAGAATATACCTATCGGGGCAAATCTGTGGATGAGCTCAAGGAATTGAGTATTGAGCAATTTGCCGAACTTCTTCCCGCAAGGGAAAGGAGGACCATTCGCCGTGGGCTTCCCGATGGGCATAAAAAAGTCCTGGATAAATTCAGGGCTGGAAAGGATAGTGTGCGAACTCACCACAGGTCAATGATAATATTCCCTGAAATGGTAGGTAAGCAAATTGCGGTTTACAACGGTAAAGAATTCGTAAATGTAGATGTACAGCCTGAGATGGTAGGTCACAGGTTTGGAGAATTCGCACAGACAAGAGGCAGGGTTTCCCACGGAAGCGCTGGTGTTGGTGCAACCCGTTCCAGTAAATTCGTACCACTTAAGTAAGGTGATTGTTAATGGCAAGAATTGATTATTCAACAGAACTTGAGCCAGCAACAAGTGCCAGAGCTATGGGTTCAGAGTTACATATCTCCCCCAAGAAGTCACGTGAACTCTGTCGTGAACTTAAAGGAATGCGTACTACATCTGCAAAGAATTATCTTGAAGAGGTAATCTCTTTCAAAAGGGCTGTACCATTCAGGAGGCACAATGACAGTCTTGGACACAAGAAAGGTCCAATGGCAGCAGGTCGTTATCCTGTAAAAGTGGCTGCAGAAGTTCTCAAACTTTTAGAGAACGCTGAGAGCAATGCGGAATACAAGGGTCTTGATCCTTCTCACATGTACATAAACCATGTTTCTACAAAGAAAGGCAGGGTTATCCATGGAATGCGCCCCCGGGCTCGTGGAAGGGCCACTCCCAAGAATACGGAAACCGTAAATATTGAAATTATTCTGAGCGAGGTGCGCTAAATGGCAGTAGAGAAGAAATTTGTTGAGGATGGTTTTGTAAAAGCCTCGCTTGATGAATATTTCGCAAACCAGCTGAGCCGGGCCGGTTATGGTGGCATGGAGATCAATCGAACCCCTATGGGGACACAGATTGTTGTTTATTCCGAAAAACCCGGTATGGTTATAGGCAAGGCCGGAAAGGTCATCCGCAAACTTACAAGGGATGTCGGACGCCTTTATAATCTTGATAACCCCCAGATTGACGCACAGGAAGTAAAGAGGCCAGAACTGAATGCCCAGATGATGGCAACACGGCTTGCTTCTTCCATTGAACGTGGCTGGTATTTCAGGAAAGCAGGTCACAATGCAATGCGTGCCATTATGAATTCCGGTGCTCTTGGTTGTGAAATAATCCTCTCCGGAAAGGTTACCGGTGCAAGGTCAAGAGTCGAGAAAATGGTAAATGGTTATATCAAACACGCAGGAAAACCTGTTGATGATATTGTGGACGAAGGGTTCGCAGTAGCCGTTAAAAAACTCGGTACAATTGGCTGTAAAGTGAGAATTATCCATCCGGGTGCCGTATTGCCAGATTCCTACCATCTAAAAGAGATTGTGGAAGAGGCAGTTGCAGAAGTTGCTCCTGAAGAATCTGAAAGTTCCGGCGTTGAAGAACTTGTTAAAGCAGAAGCAACCGGAGAAGTTGCAGAAGCTGAAGATGTCGAATCCACAGAAGAAGCAACAGAAGCAAAAGCTGCTGAAGAAGTACCTGAAGCAGAACCGGAAGTAAAAGCAGAATCAGAAGAAGTTGAATCCGCTACAGGCTCCGACGAAAATGTTCCGGAACCTGAAGATGAACAACTTCCAGGTGAGCAGCGTAGGCTTGTTGAAGGGGTATGGCAGCACAAGCATGAAGAACATGATTACTGGCATCCCATGGCACGTGTTCATAGGGGGGATAACTGATGGCAATCCTTCGTGTAAAGGAAATCAGGGATATGTCTCCCAATGAAAAAATAGATGAACTTGAAAAACTCATGAACGAGCTTATCAAGGAACGTGCCCTTTCCTCTGCGGGTGGCGCACCTGAAAATCCCGGTCGTATTAAGGAACTCAGAAGGACGATTGCGAGAATAAAAACCATCCAGAGGGAAATGAAGGAGATATAAATTGGATATATCACCACAAAACCTGATCTATCACGAATTGATAGGATTGATGGTTGATGTGGTTGATTCTACCAATCAATATCTTGCAGGCATTAATGGAAAAGTAGTAGATGAGACGCGGAACATGTTGGTAATCGAGGTCGAAGATATGTACGAAAAACAAGTACCAAAATCTGGTTCCAAATTTGTGTTTCATCTACCAGTTGGTTCTGGGTGTTCCCCGGCCACATCAGTAGAGGTCGGGGGCATCCTCTTGCTCTCACAACCCGAAAACAGGACCAAGAATATCAGGAAATTACGCATGAGGTAATAATCATGGCACGAAACATTGGATTGGATGTTCCTGAACCTTCCGAAGAATGTGACGACATAAATTGTCCTTTCCATGGCACACTTCCCGTAAGGGGGCAGGTGTTGTCTGGAAAGGTAGTCAGTGACAGTATGGATAGGACAGTTGTAATCCAGCGAAAATATGATAAATTCATCAATAAGTACCAGCGGTACGAGAAACGTCAGTCAAAGATACATGCTCACAACCCTCCTTGCATTGATGCAAAGGAAGGGGACATTGTAACAATAGCAGAATGTCGTCCCCTGAGCAAGACCAAAGCTTACGTAGTTGTTAAGACGGAGGCACATGTATGAAAGGAATGCGTTCCAGTGTCCCCAAATGCCTTAATGCCGGTGCACGTATCGACTGTGTTGACAATACCGGTGCAAGGACTGTGGAAATTATTTCTGTCAAGAAATACCGTGGTGTGAAAAACCGCCAGCCAAAAGCAGGTTTGGGTGATATGTGTGTCGTCTCAGTCAAGAAAGGAACTCCTGAAATGAGAAGGCAGATACTCCACGCAGTAGTTGTCAGGCAGAAAAAAGAATTCCGCAGACCTGATGGAACCCGGGTTAGCTTTGAGGATAACGCAGTGGTAATTACAGATCCCACCGGTTTCCCCAAAGGAACAGATATTAAGGGTCCCATTGCCAGGGAAGTCGCAGAACGTTTCCCCAAGATAGGGACTACAGCATCAATGATTGTGTGAGGTAATCAATATGGTGTCAAAACAGCCAAGAAAACAGAGAAAGGCACGTGGCACTGCCCCTCTCCACGTCAAACAAAAATACATGAAAGCTCCTCTTTCCAAGGACCTGCGTTCCAAGTACGGACGCAATGCAACTGTATCGGTAGGCGATACCGTACAGGTAATGCGTGGTGACCATGCAGGAACAAAAGGATTGGTAGAAGGTGCTTCTCTAAAAACTGGAATGGTCGTGATTGAGGGCGTCTACGTTACCAAGGCAGATGGGACAGAAGTACCCAGGCCGCTTTATCCGTCGAATTTAATGATTACATCACTGGATTTGAACGATAAACAGAGAGAATCAAGATTACTAAAGAGCAGGTGATAGTGTGGGCAAACATCAAAAGAGAATATCTGTCCCGAAAAGCTGGCAGATATCCAAGAAATCTAGAAAATGGATAACCTCTACCAGGCCAGGCCCTCACAGCAAAGAACAGAGCGTACCTCTTGCCGTAGTGCTGCGTGATATGCTTGGCATAGTGGATAACAGGGCAGAGGCAAAAAGAGTCCTTTCCGAAGGGAAAGTTCTGGTTGACGGTGTAGTACGCAAAGACGTTCGTTTACCCGTAGGGATAATGGATATTATTACTATACCTTCCGATAACACTTCTTACAGGGTTTTGCTTGACAGAATGGGAAGGCTTTCCCTCCAGAAAATTGGAGGTATCGAGGAAAAGAAACTTTGCAGAATTGACGGAAAGACCTGCATAAAAGGTGGCAAGTTACAGCTTAATCTGGATGACGGGTCCAATGTGCTTGGATCAAACGATTACAAAAGAAAGGATTCTATTGTGATATCTATTCCTGGTAAGGAGATCCTTAAACACATCGAATACAAAGAAGGTAATCTTGCCCTTATTGTAGGCGGTAGCCACACCGGAGAGGTCGGAAAGATAGCCGAGATCAACACAGTTCTCAGTTCCAAGAAGAATACGGTCTCCATTTCTGGAAAAACCGATTTCGAAACAATTGAGGATTATGTTTTTGTAATTGGCGAAGACGAGCCTGAAATTACAATGGGTGGTGAGCTGATTGACTAACCCAATGAGAGATCCCAGCATTGACAAGGTAGTTGTTCATATGGGTGTAGGAGAGAGTGGTCAGCATCTTGTGGATGCAGAAGGAATATTGTCAACTATTACCGGACAGGAAGTTGTCAGATGCTATTCCAGAAGAACCATGCCTTCCTTTGGTATCAAAAAGCATGAACCAATAGGATGTAAAGTAACCCTCAGGGGAAAGAATGCAGAAGATTTTCTTTCAACGTCGATTGACATTATTGAGAAGAAACTTTCTGCTTCCCAGTTTGATAATGATGGAAACGTGGCTTTCGGAATCGAAGAGCACACTGATTTCCCTGGAATGAGATATGATCCGAATATCGGTATCTTTGGGATGGACATAAATGTCATAGTAAACCGTCCGGGTTACAGGGTCAAGAAAAGGCGTGCTTCAAAACATAAAATCTCCAGTTCACATAAAATAACAAAGGATGATTCAATTTCATTCTTCAAGGAGAAATATGCGGTGGAGGTCGTATAATGGTACAAACCAAGAAAAGTTTTGGACGTGGTGCCAGCGAGTGCAGAAGATGCGGTCGTAAGCAGGGATTGATCCGTAAATACGGCATCTACCTTTGCAGGCATTGTTTCAGGGAAGTAGCCCATGAAATGGGTTTTGAAAAATATACATGAGGTGATTGATTATGGTATTATTAGATCCTCTTGCAGATGCACTGTCGGTAATTAAGAATGCAGAATCCGTAGGTAAACAGGAATGTACCGTCAAACCTGCATCAAAACTGATTGGCAACGTCCTGAAAGTAATGAAAGAGTCCGGATATATCGGTGAATTTGAATTTGAAGATGACGGCAAAGCTGGCCTTTATAAAGTTGAACTTGCCGGAAGGATAAACAAATGTGGTGCTATCAAACCCAGACATTCAGTAGGTGCTGATAACCTCGAAAAATGGGAAAAGCAATTCCTTCCTGCAAGAAACTTCGGTACATTAATTCTCACGACTCCTGCTGGTGTAATCTCCCAGTATCAGGCACGTGAGCAAAATGTCGGAGGTCAGCTCCTTTCGTTTGTTTACTGAATATAAGGGGAAGTTGATATGGTTAAAGAAACGAAAAAAGCAGTCCCAATCCCTGAAGGTGTGACAGTTTCCTATGATAATAAGGTCTTCACCGCCTCAGGAGAAAAAGGTACCAATACAAAGCGTCTCTGGTATCCCGGGATCACTATTACCGTTGATGAATCTGAAGTAACTGTGGATTGCCAGTCCGTAAGGAAAAGGCAAAAAGCAATGGTTGGAACCTTTGCTTCTCACATAAGCAATCTTATGGATGGTGTTGTCAATGGTTTTGAGTATAAGATGAAAGTAGTTTACTCTCACTTTCCAATGCAGCTTAAAGTAGAAGGAGATAAATTGCTTATCAATAATTTCCTTGGTGAGAAAAGGGCAAGGGTTTCCAGGATAATTGGTGAAACCAAAGTCAAAACCAGCTCTGATGAAGTGACAATTACTGGCATCAACAGGGAAGATGTAGGACAAACTGCTTCCAATATGGAACAGATTACACGCATCAAAGCTTTTGATCCCCGTGTATTCCAGGACGGATTATATCTTATTGAGAAGAGTTGAGATAGGTGGTCTTAATGGAAGAGAATACTGATTTAAAATGTGGGCTTTTCGAAGATGCCGAATGTAAAAGGCTTTTCAAGGCACGCAAACTCCAGAAAAGTAAAAAACCCACTTTCAAAAGAGCGGGTTCCCACAAATTCAAGCGTCTTGATTCCAACTGGAGACGTCCCAGAGGTTTGCAGGGCAAATTGCGTAGACATTATGTTGCCAAGGGTTCTATCGCACAGGTAGGTTATGGAAGTCCCAAAACAGTAAAGGGATTACATCCATCCGGATTTGTAGAAGTGCTTGTGCATAACCCGGCTGATGTGGAAGATATCGATGCCTCCATACAGGCAATCCGTATATCTGGCAAAGTCGGCGGCAGGAAAAGAGCTCTTATTGAGTCCAAAGCGGATGAAATGGGTATAAAGATATTCAATCGTAAAGGAGGTCAATGAGATGACAAATCTCACCAACCAGCGCAGGATTGCATCTAAAGTCTTAGGATGCGGAATGAACCGTGTCTGGCTTGACCCCGAAGCATCTGAGGATATCGCTGCTGCGATCACAAGGGAAGATATTCGTGAACTTGTTGAAAGTGGTAATATAAAGTCCGCACCTGTTAAAGGTGTAAGTCGCGGCAGGGCTCGTGCCAGAGATGCCAAGAGGAAATATGGCCACAGAAAGGGTCATGGGTCCAGGAAAGGTAAGAAAGGTGCAAGAAACCCTCGTAAAGAGCAATGGATGAAAAAGATCCGTGCACTTCGCCGCAGGCTCAAAGAACTTCGTGATGATGGTGCACTCGACAGACCCACCTATTGTAAGGTTTACAGGAAAGCCAAAGGTGGAGAATACAGAAGTGTTGCTCATCTTGAAGCTCACCTCGATATCGGAAAAGATGAATGAGTATTGATTAAAATGAATTTACATATTATATGTTGGAGGATAAATCATGGCAACAGGCCCCCGTTATAAAGTTCCTTTCAGAAGAAGAAGGGAAGGGCGTACTGATTATCACCAACGTCTGAGATTGCTCCTTTCAAAAGAAAATCGTCTTGTTGTTAGGAAAAGTATTAGGAATGTCAGGATACAGCTGGTAATTCCAAATAATGAAGGAGACGAAACTCTTGTCTCCGCAATTTCAGGCGAATTGGGCAAATACGGTTATGAGGGATCTACCAGCAACACCACTGCGGCTTATCTTACAGGCTTGCTTTTTGGAAATAAAGCGCTTGCTGAAGGCTATGAAACAGGTGTGCTGGATATTGGATTACAATCTCCCTCTGCTGGTTGTAAAGTCTATGCAGCTCTTAAAGGTGCAGTGGATTCCGGAATGGATATCCCGCACAATCCTGCTGTATTCCCATCAGATGAGCGCATAAGTGGAGAACATGTGGCAGAATATCTTGAAGGATCAAATCTGCCAGAGGTTTTCGAGGCGACAAAAGAAAAGATCCTTTCGGATTTCAATTAAGGTGGTTATATGGCATATCAATATGAAGAAGATTGGGTTCCCCTCACAAGACTTGGCAGTCTGGTAGCTGAAGGACAGATAACTTCTATGGACGAAGCTATTGAGTCAGGTTTGCCAATCAGGGAATCTAATATTGTGGATATACTGTTACCCGGTCTTGAAGATGAAGTACTTGATATTAATATGGTTCAGAGGATGACTGACTCTGGAAGACGTGTCAAGTTCAGGGCAACAGTTATTGTAGGAAATGGTGACGGGTATGTGGGTCTTGGTCAGGCCAAAGACGGACAGGTTGGACCTGCTATCCGTAAGGCAATTCGCAATGCCAAGATGAACATTACTCGTGTAAAACGTGGCTGCGGTTCCTGGGAATGTGGTTGTGGGCTTCCACATACTGTTCCTTCCGAGGTGCGTGGCAAAGCAGGCAGTGTCAATGTAGAACTGAAACCAGCTCCCAGGGGTCTTGGTCTTGCTGCAGGGGATACTGCAAGGAAAGTGCTTGAAAAGGCCGGTATCAAGGATGTCTGGACAAGGACCGAAGGTCAGACCAGAACTACCCTCAACTTTGCCAAAGCAACATACAATGCTCTCAAGCATACCGGTACAATTAGGGAACCTCTCAAAATGGAATGTAAGGAGGCCTGAAAATGTATGCGGTTATAAGAATGCGTGGAAATGTTAATGTCAGGAAACCCATTGCTGATACCTTAACTATGCTTCGCCTGAATCGTATCAATCACTGCGTGATACTCGATGAGACACCCAATAACAATGGTATGATCCAGAAAGTGAAGGACTACGTGGCTTATGGTAAGATCGATGCACAAACCCTTACCCAGATTCTTGCCAACCGTGGTAAAATCGAAGGTGGAATCTCTCTTACCGATGAATACATTGCTGAAAATACAGATTTTGATTCGATTGCTTCTTTTGCAGAAGCCGTTTCCGAAGGCAAAGCCAGTTTTTCCGCAATTCCAGGTCTGAAACCTGTATTCAGGTTACATCCTCCAAGAAAAGGTCATTCAGGTATCAAAAGGCCTATTCAGAATGGTGGGGTACTTGGTAACCATGATGAAAACATCAATGTTCTTCTTAACAAGATGAGGTGAGATTATGGGTAAAACTCAAACAAAGAAGTATAGGGGTTCCAGGACCTGTGGTGGCGGCACTACCAAAAACAGACGTGGTGCTGGAAACCGCGGTGGACGTGGCAGATGTGGTGAAGTCAATCATCATTTTGTCCGTGCACTTCAGGGTGGTTACACCCACGGTAAATATGGATTCAAACGTCCTTTAAAATCAATTCATGAAGTTTCCATTGTAAATGTAGGTGAACTTGATGAACTTGCAGACCAACTTGTAGTGGATGGTTTTGCAAATGTTGAGGATGGCATATATAAAATCAATCTTGCAGACCTGGAAATTGAAAAAGTTCTGGGCTCAGGAAAGGTTAACAAAAAAATGGAAATTACAGCATCCAGTTTTTCCGGATCTGCCCGATCAAAGATCGAGGAAGCCGGCGGATCATGTGTTGCTATAAAAGAGTAATGTCTAAATGACATTACTCTTATTAACCTATCCGATATATTTACATTTATATATTACAATATTGGAACCTGGCAAAAGGTGTAATTGATGAGCTTTAAGGAAAGTTTAGAACCGTTTTTTAACAGATTACCTGCTGTGTCAAGTCCGGAAGGGCATGTTCACTTCAAGAATAAACTGCTGTGGACTCTGGGGATCCTCATGCTGTACTTTGCTCTTGCAAATGTACCTCTGTTTGGGCTTTCCTCAGAATCCATTGACCTATTCGACCAATACAGAGCTTTCTTTGCTGGAGCTTCCGGTACTCTGATGCTTCTTGGTATTGGCCCTATTGTTACTGCATCCATTGTTCTTCAGCTTCTCACCGGTGCAGATATTATCAAACTCGATATGTCAGACCCCCGGGATCAAGCTTTTTTCCAGGGTGCTCAAAAGTTTCTCGTATTCATTATGATTGTACTTACTGCACTACCTCAGATTGTTGGAGGTTACATTCAACCTGATGCAAGTATTGCCGCATCTCTGGGAGTGGGTCTGGGAGTACTTACATTCCTGATATTCCTCCAGATATGTTTGGGTGGAGTATTGATCTTATTTATGGACGAAATTGTTTCCAAGTGGGGTATTGGATCCGGTGTAGGACTTTTCATTGTTGCGGGTGTTTCACAGCAGATTGTGACCGGTTTAATTAACTGGGTACCCGATCAATCCGGATTGCCTGCCGGTATTATTCCCAAATGGCTTTATATCATTCAGAATGTAGGAGCAGATTATCTTTTCTCCGGTGATGGTTTCATGTTTATCCTGATACAGGGAGGAATATTGGCGCTTATCACTACAGTTGCAATTTTCTTTTTGGTTGTATATGCAGAAAGTACCCGTATTGAAATTCCTCTTGCACATAGTTCCGTGAAAGGGGCAAGAGGTCGGTTCCCTGTGAAACTGATCTATGCTTCAGTTCTGCCGATGATTCTTGTCAGAGCACTACAGGCAAATATACAGTTAATCGGTCTTATGCTTGCAGGCCGGGGAATTACAATTTTTGGAGAATATTCCGGTTCAACCCCTATCAACGGGGTGATGTATTATCTGGCACCTATTAACAGCCCTTATGACTGGATTCCTTCTTTAGTACAGGAAACATATACAGGTTATGGTGTGGCTGCCCCAGAACTATGGCAGATTGGACTCCATGTATTTGTAGATGCTTTCATGTTGATTGCCGGTGGTATCATATTTGCGCTGTTCTGGATAGAGACTACAGGAATGGGTGCCAAACCAACGGCCCAGAAAGTGTTTAATTCCGGTATGCAGATACCAGGTTTTAGAAGGAACATTGGTAGTATAGAAAAAGTAATGGAGCGCTACATACCAAGAGTTACCATCATAGGTGGTGCACTTATCGGTGCTCTTACATTGGTTGCAAGTTTGCTTGGTACCATTGGTGGTGCCGGGGGTACCGGTCTTCTGTTGGCAGTAAGTATTGTCTACAGGTTGTATGAGGATATAGCTTCTGAACAGATGATGGAAATGCATCCAATGATGCGCTCTTTCTTCGGAAAGGAGTAATAATATAGGAAGGAAAAATATGAATGTGGTGTTATTTGGGCCACCGGGTGCCGGAAAAGGTACCCAGGCCAAAGAACTTTCCAGTTATTATGATATCCCTCATATCTCTACAGGGGATATCCTCAGGGCCAATGTAAAGCAAGGAACCGAACTGGGCAAAAAGGCGGAACATTACATGAACCGTGGAGAACTTGTGCCTGATGAAGTTCTGATAGGTATTATTAAAAATCGTCTGGCAGAACCTGATTGTAAGAAAGGTTATTTGCTGGATGGTTATCCCCGGACCATACCACAGGCTGAGGCCCTGGATGGTATTCTTGAGGAAATCGGAATGCCACTGGACGTTGTGCTGAATATTGATGTTCCGGACGAAGAACTCGTAGGACGTCTTTCCGGTCGTTACATGTGTGAATGTGGCGAAAGTTATCACGTCAGGTTTAATCCTCCACAAAATGAAGGTGTATGTGATTCCTGTGGAGGACAATTGTACCAGCGTGAAGATGACAGGGAAGAAGTCATTCGCCAGCGTTTGGAATCCTATAAAAATAAGACACAGCCCTTGATAGATTATTATGCTAACAAGAATTTAGTGGTGCATATCAATGGCGAAAAGGATATAAATAGCGTCTTTGATGATATACGCGTTGTCCTTGATAAATATTTGAATTGAATTAAATGAAAAATGCCGGTGATGGTTGCCTTGGAAAATGCAAAATTAAAACAGCTGCTTGAAAGATTTGTCATAGCTGTAGGTATATCTCTTATGCTTGCAATCGTTCTGATTGGCGAGGAAGGCAGGGAAATAATCGGATCGATTGTGGGAATTATAATGGACCCAATTATCATGCTGGTTGGTGAAAGTAATTTCCATGTTGTACTTTTTATCATGGCTGCCATTACTGCTCTTTATGCCTCTCTTATTCAGAAATATACTATTGACTGGGAACTTATGCGCAGTACTCAGGAGCGTATGAAATCTTTCCAGAAGGAGTATCGTGAAGCGCAGTTGGCCCAGAACAATTACATGATCAATAAGCTGGATGAGCAGCGTAAGGAAATGATGTCTGACCAGATGGAAATGTCCAAGCAGCAGTTCAAGCCAATGGCCTATATTAGTATCATATCCCTTCCCCTTTTCATGTGGGCATATTACTACATAAGCGAACATGGTAGTGCTGTACTTACCTTCCCATTCATAGGTGAGATCCTTTTAACGACTCCTATAATCGGGCCTATCCAGTACTGGATATTCTGGTATTTTATCACTTCTCTGGCTATCAGTCAGGTTGTACGAAAGGCTCTGGATATCGGTGGCGTGTGAATGCTTCTTACGATAAGCGGTCTTCCGGGCAGTGGAACCACCACCGTATCCCGGATACTCGCCTCACATTATGACATTGAAATGATTTCAGCAGGTGACGTATTCCGCAATCTTGCAAAAGAACATTCCATGAGTCTGGGTGAATTCGGAAAATTTGCCGAATCCGACCCTGCAATAGACAGGATGATTGATCAGAGGCAGCAGGATATTGCTTTAAGCCGGGATAACATAATTCTGGAGGGCAGGCTGGCCGGCCATATGGCAGGTGATGAAGCACTGTGTATATGGCTCAAAGCATCCCGCAAGGTCCGTGTTGAACGTATCGTTGGGCGTGAGGGCTCTTCCTTTGAAGCAAAACTCAACGAAACAATAGAAAGAGAATCTTCCGAATCTTTGAGATATCGGGAAATTTATGATATAGATATAAATGACCTTTCAATCTATGATCTGGTGATCGAGTCAAACCGCTGGAACCAATACCAGATATGTGATATATTGAAGACTGCAATTGATAATCTGGGTGGGTTTTTTAACGAATAATATTAATGTTGATAGCGATTTAACCCGACAAAGGGAATATATTCTCAAAGGAGATGCTCATACAGATCCGTCTTATGGTTGTCCTCCTCACAAGCGTCCTCTCTCTTTTTACATGAGGATGGGAGTGGTAAACCTTGACAAGCCCGCCGGCCCTACAAGTCATGAGGTCACTGCTTGGGTCAGGGATATGCTTGAACTCCCCAGGGCAGGCCATTCAGGTTCACTGGATCCACGGGTGACGGGTGTTTTACCGATCATGCTGGGTAAGGCAACAAAAGCTGTCTCTGCACTTCGTCTTTCAGCCAAAGAATATATCTGTCTCATGCGCCTCCACGAAAATGTTCCTGAAGAACGTGTGCGGAAGGTATGCGATGAATTTACCGGCCCTATATACCAGACTCCTCCTGTAGTCTCGGCAGTCAAGCGTGCTGTCAGGATACGCAATATCTATTCCCTGGATGTTCTGGAAGTCGAAGACAATCTTGTACTTTTCAGGGTTAGATGTGAGGCAGGAACCTATATACGCAAACTCTGTCATGATATCGGGCTTGTGGTTGGTTGTGGGGCCCATATGCAACAGCTCAGAAGGGTTGGCACAGGACCATTTGATGAATCATCACTTGTTACCCTGCATGACCTGAAAGACGCTTTTGTATTCTGGCAGGAAAATGGTGATGAAGAGCATTTGCGCCGCATTATCAGACCAATGGAGGAAGCCCTTGTAAATCTGCCGCACATCACAATCCGTGATTCCGCCGTAAGTGCGATCTGTCATGGAGCAGCACTTACAGTACCGGGTATTGTCGGCTTCGATTCTGATATCCAAAAAAAGGGTGATGTTGCCGTTTTTAGCTTGAAAGGTGAAATTGTTGCTCTTGCAAAAGCATCAATGGACTCCTCTGAAATCCTGAATTTATCCAGTGGAATTGCTGCTATCACCGAAAGAGTAATAATGAATGACGATGTTTATCCGAGTCGCTGGAATACAAAACGTATGCAGCGTACATGAAATCATATTTGCTGAGGTAGTCTAGCGGTACGGCGCAAGCCTGGAAAGCTTGTGGGGCTTGACCCCTCGGGAGTTCGAATCTCCCCCTCAGCGTCTCTCCTTTTCTGTCCTTTAATATGAGTTACAGAATTAACAGGGATTATCTGCAGAAAGTTACTTTTGGTTTCGATGTCTATTTTTTGCTTCTTTAATTACATTGATTGCATTTTCCAGAGTTTTCCATCCAATTATCTCCACATCTTTATTTTCTAAGTTTTTATACGTTTCAAAAAAATGGGTAATCTCCTTTAAAAGATGAGGTGGGACTTGATCTATTGTTTCTATGTGTATCCACAGGGGGTCTGTTTCCGGAACACATAGTATCTTTTCATCTCTGCCTTTATCGTCCATCATATCAAACAATGCAACAGGGTGCACATCTATCAAACAACCCGGGAATGTAGGTTCCCATGTTAGTACCAATGCATCTAAGGGGTCCCCATCAAGAGCAAGAGTGTCGGGAAAGAAACCGTAATCACAGGGATAGACCATTGAAGAGAAGAGCATCCTGTCAAACTTTATCATTTCCTTTTCTTTGTCATACTCATATTTATTTCGACTTCCCTTTGGAATTTCTATAAGTACACTTTCAATTTGTCTTCTAACCATTTTCACACCGTGTTTGATTATATTTGTCTCTATTATATTTCATAATGATGCATATTTCAGTTACTTGTAAAAATATTGATGAAAATATCAATGTTACACCCAGTATCCAGGTGGGTATTTATGGGAGACGTTTATTCAATCACAAAAACTTTAACTCCATAATTCCATTCTTTTTTTATGAATGGGGAGGTTAAGTGGTACCATGCTAGTTCAGAGGAGACCTTTTCTCTCCTTGAAAGCAATAAGGAAGGCTTAAGCGAAGATGAAGCATCTTTTCGATTATCTACCTATGGGTACAATGAAGTTGAGGCAAAAAAGAAACATGGTCCACTGTATCTTTTTGCCAAGCAATTTGCAAGCCCATTAATCTATGTGTTAATCGCTGCTGCAATAGTCACGTTCTTCTTAAAGGAATATGCAGATACTGCTGTGATTGGCGGAGTGGTCCTGGCCAATGCAATAATTGGTTTTGTGCAGGAAAAAAAGGCTGAAAACGCTCTGGAATCCCTTGCCCGGATGATGCGTCCCGAAGCTACTGTACTGCGCAATGGACAGCGCAAAGTCATTCCCAGTCGAGAACTGGTAGCAGGGGATGTGGTGCTCTTTGAAGCCGGTGCACGGGTACCTGCCGATGTAAGACTTTTCCAGACCAAGAACCTGCGTATTGATGAATCAGCTCTGACCGGTGAATCCACGCCGGTTGAAAAGAAAACCACAGCCATTTCCGGTGAGGACGTACCACTTGCAGACCAGAAAAACATGGCATTCGCTGCCACTCTTGTAACGCAGGGTGTTGGATATGGGGTGGTGGTGGCAACCGGCCCCCGTACCGAGATAGGTAGGATCTCAGAACTCATCAAGGAATCGGAAAGTATTTCCACCCCCCTGATACGCACCATAAACCATCTGGGGAAACTACTCTTTGTTGTCATCCTCTTTGCTTCGCTAATAACATTTATTATCGGACGCCTGCAGGGCTTTGAGAATCTGGATATTTTTCTGGCTTCAGTGAGTCTTGCAGTTGCGGCCATTCCTGAAGGTTTGCCAGCTCTTATCACCATATCACTGGCCATAGGGGTAAAATCCATGGCCTCAAAGAATGCCATCATACGGAACCTGCCTTCTGTGGAAACACTGGGGTCAGCTACTGTCATATGTTCCGATAAGACAGGCACCCTGACAATGAATCAAATGACCGTAACAACCATATACACCTCTGAAGGCTGGTTTGAGGTTACAGGTGAAGGCTATTCGCCCAAAGGGGGCTTTGCCAGCGAAGGTGTGCAAATTTCTCCTTATGATTATGGTTCCTTGATGGAAACCCTCAAGGCAGGTTCCCTGTGTAACGATGCGTATCTCCGTGAAGAAGGAGGTGTGGCTGGTGATCCCACAGAAGGGGCACTGCTGGTATCCGCTTTGAAAGCATCATCTTTCCATTTACCTCGTATTGATTCACTGCCCTTTGAATCTGAAAAGCGATTTATGGCCACTCTGCATGAAATGGATGAAAAATCCAATGTAATTTTTGTAAAGGGCTCACCTGAAACAATAATCAGGATGTGCTCCTCAAAGTACGGAGATGATGAGGTTTTTGATCCGACCGAAATACTCGAAGCTGCTTCAAACATGGCGTCCAAAGGTTTGCGGGTTATTGCCATGGCATACCGGGAAATGGGAACTGGCAGGAAAGAAGTGAAGGAAGAGGATATTGACGATCTTGTTTTCCTGGGACTGCAGGGGATGCGTGACCCTCCCCGGGAAGAGGTAAGGGATGCTATAAAAAAATGCAATACAGCCGGTATCCGTGTAATCATGATCACGGGGGATCATGGACTCACAGCTCACAGTATCGCAAATCAACTCGGTATATCCACAGACGGTGTACTTACAGGTTCAGAGCTTGATAGCATGTCGGATGAGCACCTGCATGAAAAATTAAAAAATGTTTCTGTCTTTGCCCGGACTTCCCCGGAAGATAAATCCCGTATTGTCAGGTTGCTGCAGGAGCAGGGAGAGATTGTGGCCGTCACAGGTGACGGAATAAATGATGCACCAGCCCTCAAAAGAGCAGATATAGGGATTGCAATGGGCAAATCCGGTACAGAGGTTGCCAAGGAGGCTTCGGACATGGTGCTTGCAGATGATAACTTTGCTTCCATTGTAAATGCTGTGGAGGAAGGCAGGGATGTTTACGACAAAATCCAGAAGGTAATTTTATGGATGCTGCCCACCAATGCCGCTGAGGGGCTTGCTGTAATGGCTGCAGTGCTGCTGGGAATTACCAATCCTCCTCTCTTGCCTCTACATATACTGTGGATTAATACTGTAACAGCAATTGGTCTGGGTGTACCAATTGTCTTTGAACCCAAGGAATCCCTGTTATTGAGAAGACATCCACGTCCACCCGAAGAGCCGCTTTTACTGCCGGTTATCAAGCAAAGAATCCTTTTAGTTGCCCTGCTGATGGTAACAGCAACATTCCTGTTATTCTTCTTTGAAATCAACGACCAGAAAACCACAGTAGCTACAGCACAGACCATTGCCTTGAATACCATTGTATTCTTTGAGATCTTCTATCTTTTCAGTTCAAAATCCATTTATGAAAATATATTTGGCCGGCTATTTTCCAACATGTCAATGTTGGCGGGGGTGATTGTGGTAATCCTGCTACAATTGTTGATAACCTATAACCCATTGATTAATGACATCCTTGACACAGCACCTTTAAGGTTAATTGACTGGGTAATTATAGTATTAACCGCCAGTTCTGTGTTCTTTGTGATCGAAACCGAAAAGATGCTGCGTAAGCGTCAAAGCAGCAAGATTACCCGTTAAGGAAAGCATCAAGTCTTTCCATTCCCGTTTCTATATTTTCTATACTGTTGGCATATGAGAATCTCACATGGCCTTCCCCACCTGATCCAAAGTCGATTCCCGGCGTAATGGCCACTCCGGTTTCTTCCAGAATCTGCCTGCTGAATTCAAGTGCATTCCCGGTAAACTCACCTGCATCAGCCAGGATGTAGAAAGCACCATCCGGCGTATAATTAATGCCAAAACCCATACTTTTGAGTTTTTCCAGCATGTAAATACGACGTTTATCATAGGTCTCAACCATTGATTTCACATGGTCCTGTGGACCTGTGAGCGCTGCAACTGCGGCGTGCTGGACAAAATTGTTGGCACATATAAAAAAATTCTGCTGCATCTTCTGGATCAATCGGGTCATGTTAGGGGGTACGATCATGTACCCCAGTCTCCAGCCGGTCATACAGTATTTTTTGGAAAAACCATTGAGTACGATTGCATTATCCGTGTATTCCAGTATGCTATGGTCCTCTGCATTCCTGTAAACAAGTCCCTGGTAAATCTCATCGGAAATTATCGGGATAGCTCCTGCCAGGTCAGCAATTGCCTGCATCTCTTCTGGAGGCATAAGGTAACCTGCGGGGTTGGAGGGACTATTCATGAGAATGGCAGCTGTATCAGCATCAATATTTGCCGAAAGATTATCCGAATTCAGGCAATAGCCCTCTTCCTCTTTTGCAGGAACAAGGACCGCTTTGCCTCCAATGGCTTTGACGAAATTGGGATAACATGCATAATGAGGATTTGACATCGTTACCTTCATCCCTTCATCAACAAGCGCCATGAAACTCAACATAAGGGCCGGGCTTGTACCTGAAGTAACAACTACCTGCGAAGGGTCGATATCAAGATTAAAACGTGTGTTATAATCCGCAGCTATTGACTTCCTGAGTTCCGGAATACCCTGACTGTGTGTGTAGGTTGTATTGCAGGCATCCAGGGCATTGTGGGCAGCTTCGCATATATGAGGAGCGGTGGGGAAATCCGGTTCCCCGATTTCCAGGTGAATAATACTTTTCCCCTGCGCTTCGAGCTGCTGGGCCCTCTCCAGTACTTCCATAACGTAAAAGGGTGGTATGCCTGCGACTTTCTGGGATATCATAGTAAAGGTATGCGCTGTATTTGTTATTTAAACCTGACTTTTCAATCTATTATCCAATTCTCAAAATACGTTACCATTGAATTCCCTGGCATCCTCGCGTGCTGCATAACATATTTGTTCCCTTAGGTCAGGTATTGCGGAGAGGACTCTTGTCCATTCTGGCAACAGCATGTCATGGGTCTTATCAAGATATTCTTCCCCGGATTTCGTGATTACTTTTGAGAACATATCCACATAGGTTTCCTCTTCGTGGCGGTTAAAGTTAAGGCCATTGAAAAGGGCATCTGTATAATATTTCCTTATAAGGTCCTGGCCCCTTCTCTTATATTTTACCTGTATACTATGCAAAAGTGAAGGGGATATAGGAGTGGTTGATGATTCGGTGATTATGCGTAAAAATGTTGAGAATATATCGCCGGTCATCTTGCAGAGACCTTCAGTGCGGTCCTTGCCAAGTTTTTTATGTTTATGATCGTAAAACCCAAGGTCTGTCTGGCATACCCTCTTGAAAGTGGCATTGCGGTAGACTTCTGCAAGCAATCCGACTTCAAGTCCCCAATCGGCCGGAATTCTTATATTGAGGGCAAGATCGCTTGTCATTGCAAATTCTCCGGAGAGGGTGTAGCGGAAAGACCTGAAATAATCCAGGATCTCTGAATCACATCGCAGTTCCCTGTGGAGGGTATCCATCAGGGGCTGGACAAAAAGACGATAAACACGTCCATGCATAGTTTTTTTGTCCAGATTTACCCTTGCATAATAACCTTTGTTGAAAAAGAAATTCAGATCACGATTGACTATAGGGTATAGAAGTTTTAACGGAATGGCAGATGTGTAATTGACAATATCCGCATCATGCAGGGCGATTGCATAGGAATTCAGACTGGCAACGCCCAGGGCCAACCAGGCATCCATGCCCTTGCCCCGGAAACCTGTAAGGTCAAGATCAATCTCTTTCATTTCATCAATGATATTTTGGACCCTTTTGCCATTACACCATATAAGCATATGGTCAGTTTTTAAATGGCTGAAAAATTGTGCAGCTTTTCTGTATTGTTCTTTATTATCAGCTGCCATTGGAATAATTATTTGTTTAACACAGTCGCACCTGTTTAATACCTCCACGATTTGCTGGAGGGGATGGTTTTCGACTTCTTCGTATAATATCGGTATAATCAGGCAAGCAGGTCGTTTTTGTTCAAGTTGCTTGATTTTTTTTTCAAGTTTATTGACATCAATGCAAAAATCATGTATTGTAGTAATATCCTCCTGATGAAAATCCATTTAATACCCCCGTTTATGAATATTTTTTTGTTATCCTGATTCTTCTCCCCCATAAAGTTGAATCAGTGATTGGAAGTCTATTCATAATTCTATTTTTGCTCTATATAATGGAGCCAAAAAATTTATACTTTTCTATCTGTTTGTAATTCAAATAAGAAAGCTGCACAATATAAATCTGCCAGTTACATCACGTCAGTATTTCAGAAAAGTATGATTAAAGACTCATTGGATATATGATTCAACAACGGTTATGCTTGTATATTCTACAAAATTGAACTTCTTTGCTGTCCCTTTTGGATGATTATATGTAATAGATAATAAGTATTTTATACTTCTAATTACCTTATATTTGTACTTATACTTTATATCTGGCGTGGTCAGGAGCATACTATAAATGGAAGGAATGGCGGCAGAAAAATGGTTTCAGCTTGGTTTTCACGCCGAATATCCTGAAGACAAGATTCGCTGCTACTCACGCGTTCTCGAAGTGGAAAAAGATTCTCTTATATGGGATAACGAAGCGATTGCCCTTGTATGGACGAATAAAGGTATTGCCCACAGTGATCTGACAGAATACCAGGAAGCGATTCGTTGTTTTGATCATGCTCTTGAACTTGATGGGAATAATCCTGACATCTGGTATAATAGAGGTATAGTTTATTCCTAGTTGAAATAGCCAGAAAAAGCGATTGAATGTTTTGAAAGGTCCACGCAAATCGATCCCAATTATGATAATGCATGGCTGAATAAAGGCATGATGTTCTGTACTATGGAAAAATATGAAGAAGCCCTTATGTGTTATGAACAGATAAATATCAGGGAAACGGATTCTGCTGAAAAGAAAACCATTCTGTGGAACTGTCGGGGTGTATCAAATTTCTTAAAAGGGGCATATGATGAAGCAACACGGTGTTTTTCTCATGTATTAAATCTTGATCCGGAATGTGAAGAAGCAAAAAATTATCTGAAAAAAGCTATATCACTGCTTAATCAGCAAAACAAACAAACATCCAATTACTAAGTACCCATTATTTGTGTTTAATTTTATATATGTGAAATCCCAATATATCTACGCTTATGCTACCAATTTATGAAGAGGGATGGAAATACTTGGTAATTTAAAAAACTCCATACGTCATTCTGTATTGCCATTTGCATCCAGAATCCCCTTTTCTCCCGACACCATCACATATCTTGGGCTTATTGTAAGTTTTCTGGCAGCTTTTGAATTTGCAAAAGGCGATCTTTTATTGGGTGCCCTTTTTTTAATTCTGGGGGGTGTACTTGACGTTTTAGACGGGGCTGTTGCACGTGCCAGTGGTACAACATCGGCTTTTGGAGGGGTACTTGATTCGGTATGTGATCGTTATGCAGATGCTATTGTTTTTACAGGCTTGATTTATGGTTTTGTAAACAATACAATTCAAGGGACTGGATTTTTTATAGAAGGGTGGCTCTGGTGTGTCTTCGCAATGATCGGCTCATATCTTGTCAGTTACACACGTGCACGTGCCGAAGCAGCAGGTGTATCCAAACTTGACATAGGGGTGGCAGAAAGATCAGAAAGAATTATAATTCTTATCATCGGCGCACTTTCAGGTTTCCTCCTGCAGGCACTTGTACTTATTGCAATCCTGACTCATATTACTTTTATACAGCGGGTTATGGGGGCAAAACAGCGCCTATAGAAGAGATTATATAACAAATCATTTATGTCTAGGGTTGGATTATTTTACAATCACAGCTGAGGATTAATATGCTATATGAGGCAGAAGTCACTATCAATCTAAAGGCCGGTATGCTGGATCCTGAAGGAACCACTATCAAACGTGCTCTGGGACACCTAGGTTATAATACAGAGAGCGTTAAAAGCACCAAAAGGTATGTCATTGAAATTAATGCAGAATCAGAAGAAAATGCCCGTGACCTTGTTGACCAAATGTGCCAGAAACTAATTGCAAATCCTATAATTCACGATTACTCGATTGACCTGAGGGAAATAGAATGACTGTTGCCATCATACAGTTCGGTGGAAGTAATTGTGATAATGATGTCCTGCATATCTTGCAGGATGTACTTGGAATCAAAGCCGAACTTGTCTGGTATAAAGAGGGAAAACTTGATGGCTATGAAGCTGCTATAATCCCGGGTGGTTTCTCATATGGTGACTATCTGAGATCAGGTGCTATTGCTTCAAGAACACCTATTATGGAAGCTGTGAAAAAACTGGCCAACGATGGCAAGCCTGTGATGGGGATATGCAACGGTTTCCAGATACTTACTGAATCAGGTTTGCTGGATGGAGCCCTCACAACAAACAGCTATCCCAAGTTCAAATGTGAATGGTCGTACCTGAGGGTGGAAAATACGAATACACCCTTTACTTCAATGTATGAAAAGGGCCAGGTAATCCGCATCCCTATTGCCCATAAGGATGGCAGATACTACCATGATGACGCATCCCTGCAACAGCTGGAGGATAATAATCAGGTCGTATTCAGGTATGTAGATGAAAAAGGCAACCCCTCCAAAGATGTCAACCCAAATGGTTCACTTAATAACATTGCAGGAATCACAAATAGAGAGGGTAATGTTTTGGGTATGATGCCACATCCCGAAAGAGCATCGGAGACAATTATAGGTTCGGATGATGGTCTTTTGATGTTTAAGTCGATGGTTGAATCCGGCCGGAAATAATCATCTGCTTCCTTTTAGTTTTGCAGCGGTTTTCCAGGAATGCCTGACAAAATCGGGTAAATTACCATTTTTATCCATCCACTCCTGAAGGAATTTTTTAGTTTTCGGGTCAGATGGATAACCGCTTCCAAAATCTTCATTGATAGCTGTTTTGATATTTCCGATAAGCTCATCTCTTCTGACTTTTGCAATAATGGATGCCGCAGATACTATCGGGTATATGTCATCGGCACCATGCTCTGAAATGATCTCGGGTTTTTTTTCTCGTTCATGTTTCTTTTCAAAAGCTGCAAGAAGTTTCTTGCCGAACCTTTCTGCATTTACATCCGCAGCATCTACATATGCAAGATCGGGTTTCAGGTTTTCGAGGACACTTGAAAACCCTCTTATCATGATATCATTCATGCTCATTATGTTGCGTAATTCATCTATCTGGCAGGCTTCTATTTCCTGAATAAAGATCCCGTCGGCATATTTACGTATCTGGCGGGCAAGGTTTTCCCTTCTTTTAGGAGACAGTTTTTTTGAGTCAGCCACACCCAGGTTCTTCAGGGCATTTATCTTTGATTCATCCATAATAACACCGGCGACACACATTGGTCCAATTACCGGTCCTTTGCCAGCTTCATCGATTCCTGCAATTTTCATAGTTGTCCTCATCTTCAGATAAATACAGTAAAGATAACATATGCAATTGTCATCATCACTATTGAATGTTTCAATCCAGCAAGGACTTTTCCTTCACCCATTGCTCCTGCCATCAGGCCGGAACTCAGACCCTGTATCAGACAGGCATGTTTGAACAATCTCGTATACTCGTCCAAGTTAAAACTTGAAAGGAAACTTCCCTGTGTTCCCGAAGCAGCCATTTTTGCACCTGCATCTGCCATTTCTGTCAGGAATGTGGTGGATATTACATAGATCACACCTACAAAAACAAGAAAAGCGATGTAGATAATTACTATATAAATCATCATGCTCATTGAACGCTCCCGTTTCATATCCTGTTCTGATGATGCATCACGGGATGCCACGAGTAAGACCTGCCCTATATCCCCACTGGACTCATTGGCTTTGGTAATAAGGGTAAATGACCTTGCCACAACCTGCGTCCTCAGACGGTTTGCAAATCTGACAAGACTGTCATTTATGTTTACTCCCCAGGAAATATCCCTCCATACCTTTTTTATTTCCTTGCTGAGCGTATCAGTCTCCTTTCTTGACATAAGCTTTATTGAATCCTGCAAGGTCATTCCGGTCTCATTAGTACTGGCCAGTTTTTTCAACAGGTCAGGAATATTTTGTTCCAGCTTCTTCTTGCGCCTATTTTTCTTTTCATAGAATATTGTCAGAGGGACAACGGTTGCAAAGAATCCAAATACAAGATAATCATCAATAAAATCAATTATCCCGGAAGGTAATCCGCCATCATTCATATTGAGCAGGAGAGGAATTATTATTATACATGCGCCAATCGGGCCTGTTATAATCAGTGTATATTCGGGTTTTTCAAGCATTGGCTTTAAGGGATTCCTTATATATTTCTTATATTGAAGGCCCTTTTTTGATTTTATGAAACTTTCAAAATATCCGCGTTTTTTTACTTTGTCCTCAGTTTCATCTACAACTTCCCCGTTTTCATCATAAACCGGCTGAAGGTGTAGAGGCACTTCGGGAATTCCATGATCGTATGTATCAGTGGTTTTGAGTAGTTTTGGTTCCCCGAGCTCGCCAGGTGTTATTATACTGATCATAACAACAAACATGAGGGAACCGATAGGGAGTACAGCATATATGATTGCATATACCATTGATTTTGACCCGGAGCCCATTATTATCATCATCACTCCCATTATTATTATAAACAGTGGGCCGGCCACAAACGCGGTTACATATGATTCAGAAAGCAATGCCAGTGTTTCCAGGAAACCTTTCTGGTCTACCATACTTTTTTGCAAATACTGGTCAGATTTATCCTGGAAATATTTTGCAATATCCCCTCCACTATCTATAATTGTAACAAGATTGTATATCAAATCCTGAAACCTGTCTGAAGGGGTAGTGCTGGATATATTTGCCAATGCGGTTCTGATGTCATGTCCGAAATATTCCATATCCTTCACAATGGTATCGACTTCGACAGCCACTTCACCATAGGTATCTTCTGCTTTTGCAAGGGATTTGAATACATCCAGGATATTCATCCCGCCCCTTGTTAATGCATACATGAAAGTTACTGCATAGGGGAGCTGTTGATCGATATTGTTTTTCCTCTCACCAGCCTGGAATGCAGGATAAAACATGAAAAGGACATAAGTTATCCCCCCCAGCATAAGTGTCAGGAAAATAACAATAAAAAAGCCTATTATAATATCCCTGTAGGCCAGCAACCATGCAAAAGATGAATTGACCTGAATGCCGGTGAGCTGATCGGGCAATCCTATGATAGTGAAAATAAGATAAGCAAATAAAAATCCCAGCAAAGCCCCGAAAATCCCTGCAACAACAGAATAAAATATACCTGCTGATACATACATCTCATAGGATACAGGAATTCGTGCCTGTTTGAGCTGGAGCTGGAGGTTTGAATACCTGTCTCCTTTTTCCTTTATCTTCTCTCCAAGCAGGGCAAAAGGAATATTTTTAGCAAGTTCAAAAAGAATATGACCATAATCTTTTTCTGAATTGTTTGTTCCATTTAACTTTAAACGTGTTTTCAGATGTCTGGAAGAGTTTGTTATTTTTTGTTTGAACGATATCTTATTGGTTTGAGGTAGGTGGGATGCTTTATTGACAGAATCCGTAGATTCCCCGGTTGCATCAGGTTCAACTGTGGCGTCATTTTCTTCAGTTTGTGATCCATCCAAGTTTATCCCACCATTTTTCATTTATCCATTCCAAATCTGGCAAGGGTCTTTTCAGGTGTTGCCTGGTACTCTTTAATGATGGTAGCAATCTCTTTGAAATCCCGGATACCATTATCCAACATATATTCAAGTATATCTTGCCGGGTTTGAAGTTCTCGTTTTATATCTGCTTCTTTCCAGCCCCTTTGTAGCTTTATATCGTTCAATGCTTTGGATTTACCTGTATGTCTGAAGGAATCAGTAGATGAATCCCACGTAAATATATCGTTGGTTCGAATATTGCGGGTATTTGGATCTATATCGGTGATCTCCACAAGTTTCAGGTTTCTTCTGACACGTTTACCTGCTGAAAATGTCTGTGCCTGAATACTCATTATGTCAAGGGCCTGGATCATATTCCTGGGCACACTTATAGGAGGATTCTCCAGCCTGTGAATTGCCGATGACACAGAATCAGCATGCATCGTGGAAAATGTGGTGTGGCCTGTAGACATTGCCTGAAACAAAGTCAGTGCTTCTTTGCCCCTGACCTCACCTACCAGCAGGTACTCGGGTCTCTGTCTCAAAGCCGCCCTCAGCAGGTCGTACATATCAACGGCTCCCCTATCATCTGCTGTAAATGAATCCCTAGTGACTCCCGGTATCCAATTAATATGTGGCAACTTAAGTTCCCTTGTATCCTCAAGGGAAATGATTTTTGCTTTTTCAGGAATGAATAGGGAGACTGCATTCAATGACGAAGTCTTACCTGAAGCTGTGCCTCCTGCATATATTAGACTCTTATTATTTTCAATACACAACCACAGATATGCCATTCCTGCCGAAGAGAAAGTACCCCATTCAAGCAGGTCAATTGGTGTAATAGGAGTTTCACTGAATTTACGAATTGTGAAGGTACTGCCGTGAGTGGTTACAGTTGTACCCAGAGTCATCTGGATACGGGATCCATCGGGCATTGTAGCATCTATCATTGGCTCGGCTACAGATATATGTTTACCACTTTTCTGAGCAAGTTGGATTATAAAAGAATTGAGTTCATCCTCATCAAAATAAATATTGGTGGAAATATTGGTGTATTTTTTGTGGTAGAGAAAAACAGGTTTATCGTGTCCGTTACCCGATATATCTTCTATCCCATCGTCATACATCAGTGGATCAATTTTTCCCAGTCTGACAAAGTCCCGTTTCACATAATAAATTATTTTTCCCAACATTAAGGGGGTAAATTTAATAGCATAATCCTTAAGGATAATCAGTATTTTATCTTCCAGTATCTTTTCTTTATCCGCCAGCCTGTCAATATTTTCCACAAGTAAAACATCACGCAGACGATCTTTAATCTCTGTCAGGAAGATTTCTTCAAATTCGTCTAATTTTGGCTCAACTATCTGGTATAGATAATCATTGAGGAGTTCATTATAAAGTATGACAACAAAACAA